>CAZSRS010000116.1:0-1743 GCA_964609625.1 uncultured Desulfovibrionaceae bacterium | reverse complement strand
TCGACCAGAATCGTGATGCCCACCGAGCCGGCAACGGTGAGCTGGATGTCCAGCTCAACGGGAGTCTCGCCGTCGAAAATCTGGTTGACTTCAGCCTGGGTCGCGGCAGCAACAGCCGCGCCCTTGGCTACCTTGCCAATGCCGTTGGCACCAGTCGTGCCGAGATTGGCGGAAAACAGCGCATTGGTCGCGCCTTTCTTCCCGGCCTTGACCAGGGCGGTGCCAGCGGTCTGAGCCGAGTTGACCACGGCGGAAAGGCCGACGATCTTGCCCGCGTCAGGGATCGGCAGGTAATGTTTCACCGAGCTAGTCGTGCCCGGAATCACGTAGGAATATTTCTTCATTTCATACCTCCATTATGCCGGAACTACGACATTCGTGGCGCGGACATGGCCGAGGCGGTTCGTGCAGACGAGCTGTCCCATCCAACGGATGTTGCAGGTAAAGGTTTCAGGGGTCCGGATCTCAGCCTTCCACACAGGCTTGGTGAAGTTACGATCCTTGTGATGGATGATGTCCAGGAAGCGCAGGTTGTAGCCGTCCACATACCCGGCAGTCTGGCGCTCATCGGCAACAACGGCCGCGCCCTTGAAGAGCACGTTGTCAAAGCCGGCGTTGACCATGTTCTTGTCGGAGTGACGAGTCAGCGCATACTCGGAGGCCTCGAAAGCGTCCTTCAGCACTTCGGTCGTGATATACAAATCAGGCTTGTCGGAGTTGGAGGGTCCGAGAGAGGCAAGGCGACGAATAGCCTGCAGGCCCTTGAAGCCCATGGTGATGGAGTCAGAGGTGAAGCCAGTCTTCCACATGGAAGTGACGCCATCTTCCTTGAGCAGGTCTTCCGGAGCAATCTCGCCGTACTTGGTCGAGGCCGTCTGGTCGAACAGGTCGCCAACGCCGGAGAAAGGCTTGGGATCATCGTACTCGGCGGCGGCCAGGTTGGCTGCACGGGTGCGCCAGATGTCGATGGCCATATCGTCGCGGATCGACTTCTGCATATTTTTGAGCTTTGTCTGGATGATGTTGACAATGGCGGCATCGCCATTGTTCAGCAGGTCATCTTCCATGTCGTACGTCGAGGTGCCGAAATATGCGGCATACTCGAAGAAGGCCGCGGTCAGGATTTCCTTCTTGGCAACCGGAAATTCAGTACGCGGGCCGTAGGCGCCAGCGTGCTGCTTGCCGATTTCCAGGTTCGCTTGAATTTTCAGGCCGCCGTCATACGACTTGCCCTTTTTCATCAGCTTGTAGATGAGGACGTTGTCCCGAAAATATACATCTTCGGGGGTGCGGTTGTAGATGTAATCATCCGTTACCGCTTGCAGTTCAGTGAGAGTCAGAGCCATGTTGGCCTCCTAAAATTTAGTTTGCTGCGCTTCGGGCACGGCGCAGTGCGGCAATGCCGCCTTTCTGCGGATCAAGGCCGTCGCCGCGATAGAGCTCCGGAACACCAATGTCTCCGGACTCACTGCCGACAACAGAGCCCTGAGTATTTGCCGCGCCCTTGATTGATGTTTGAATCTGCTTTTGCAGCTCCGCGATCTGAGCCCGCAACTGCTGATTCTCCGCTGCCTGTTTCTGTTCCCGGGTGGCGAAGTAGGCGCTGACATGGTCGAACACGGGGTTCTGCTGCACAAGCGCGTTGGCCTCGGGAGACTGTGCGAACTGCTGGAAATCCGGGTACTGCTGCAAGAACTGGCCCTGTGCGTCCTGGACTTGCCTTTGCTGTGCCTGCTGTTCCAT
>CAZSRS010000115.1:0-2055 GCA_964609625.1 uncultured Desulfovibrionaceae bacterium | reverse complement strand
CCTACCCTGTTCTGGCCAACGCGGTGGAATCGTTCTTCTCTGGCAAGCATCCTGATCTCACTTGGATTGGTTCACATGACGTAGGGGTGTGAGCGGGTACGAATGTGGGAGGACTCCGCCCCTGGGAGATGTTCAATGCACGGACGAGAGGATGCCCCCACACCAGAGCGAACAGTCGCGGGTCGATCGAATCAGAGGTGAAGTAGCCAGCGGAAATGCTGAAACGCCATACCCAGGCGCAAAACGAGAACAGCTGCTTGCGTCGTCCCTTTTCATGTATTATTGCCAACCATTTCCATGCGCTTGACATGGTTGCAAAAGAAAGCGTATAGGTGGCGTTTCCATCGCCCACTATTCTGGCAAACCCGTGCGCAGGGCAATGGATCGACCTGGAGAGGTGTCCGAGCCGGCCGAAGGAGCTCGCCTGCTAAGCGAGTATAGGGGGTAGACCTCTATCGAGAGTTCAAATCTCTCCCTCTCCGCCAGATTTCAAGGGGTTACGATGCAAATCGTGACCCCTTTTTCCGTGGTGAAATGGGGTGTTTTTTCCTTCGTGGGGTGATTTGTGGGGTGATTTTCAGCAAACCGCCCCTGCTGACGAATTACTCTCCTCCCCCTTGCAGTGGATCTTCTACCCGAAATGAAGTCCGCTTTGTCCGCCTTGTCTGCCAACCGGCCTGGTACGGACTCTCCCGGTCGCAGACTTCACGGAATCAATGTCTGCAAAGTCTGCTGTCCATCCCGTTCTTTCACTCCTGAAAACAAAGTCTGCTTTGTCTGAGTTGTCTGTCAGCCCCTGTCCTGCAAGCCCTCCCGGCCGCAGACATGGTCTCGGGCAAGTCTGCATTGTCTGCACCTCGATCCGATCACCTCATGCTGTGTCTGGTGTCAAACAGCCGCAAGATCAGCGTGCGGTCGGAAGCTCCATCCCTTGCTACGATATTCCCCCATATGCGATTTTAAGCAGCGCTATGTCAGTTTTGATGTACCGTATTGATGCATGCTCAACCATGCAATACCATGTTCAATCTTACGCAAAGAACTGCAATCATGTGCGAATGGGATCGACGAGTTCCATACTGTTTCGTATGGTGCAGCGAAGTCTGAAGGCAGGACAGGTGAAGTAGGCCCACCGTGCGGTGTGCTCCTTCACGCCCTGCCGGGAGCGTGCTTATTCGCCTTTGGCTCAACGCTGCAACACAGGAACAAAGGATGCCTTCCAAGAAGATCGCCATGAAGACCTACCTGACGCCGGAGGAGTACGACCGGATCATCCAGAGCGCGGACAAGGCCGGGCTCTCCCTCTCCACCTTTGCCAAGCGTGTCTGCCTGGGGCAGCCAACGCCAAGCCGCGAGTTGGAGCGCTTCCGGCGCGAGCTGCTGCGAATCAACGCCGACCTCGGCCGGCTCGGCGGTTTGTTCAAGCTTTGCCTCGGCAGGTCCGATACAGAGTGGCGGGGGCTGCACCGCGAGGTGCGGCAGCTCCTGTGGCAGATCGAAGCACGGCAGCGCGAACTCAAGGACGCGGTCGCCAGGTTGTGAGGCCGGCATGATCAGCCGCCGCATTGCCAGAAAGCCGGCCAACGACAATTACCGCCGCCTGGCCGCATACATCGCCGCTGCCGGGCATGGGGAACATGGGGGCGAGAAGTGTCTGCTGGCCTGGTGCGCGGGCTGCTGGGCCGGCGACGATTACGACCTGGCCGTCAAGGAAGTCGCGGACACGCAGGCCTTGAACATGCGCACGACCAGGGAGAAGACCTACCATCTCATGATCAGCTTCCGCCCCGAGGATGAGGCAAAACTCACGCCCGACATGTTCAAGGCCATCGAGGAGGAGTTCGCCAAGGCCCTGGGCTTCGAGGAGCACCAGCGCCACTGCGGCGTGCACAAGAACACGGCCAACCTGCACATGCACGTGGCCTACAACATGATCCACCCCGAACGGCTGACGCGCCACGAGCCATTCCGCGACTTCCACACCCGCGACCGCGTCTGCCGGGAGCTGGAGCAGCGCTTCGGCCTGGCTGTGGACAACGGCAGGGGGCAGGCTCT
>CAZSRS010000114.1:0-2502 GCA_964609625.1 uncultured Desulfovibrionaceae bacterium | reverse complement strand
AGGATACTAACCGTTGTGTTACCTGTTGGAGCAAGTCCGAAAGTCGAGAATATAATGCAACTTTGTTTTATGTTTGGTGCATATCGTCAATGGTGTGTCGAACTGTCGCCCCGTGCCTTAACCATGACAAATTCCTGGGATGCGCTCATCAAAGTCTTGGACCTTCTGTCGGATTCTTTTACTTGGAAGTAGCTGTGCAAGATGGACGATACGGCACGTCTTTGGATGTCCGCCAAACGTTCCCCTGCCTCTGATGTCCTCCATGTCCAGGGGGCAATGGATCGACGCTGACCAAGTCCTTGTAAAGCCCGGCACGCAATTCCTTGGAGAAAAAACCGCCCCGGCCGGAGGAAACTCGGCCGGGGCGGGAGATTTGGCGTCCGCACGGAAATCCTTCGCGTCTATTCCAGCGACGACTCCGCCTCTTCCTCGCGCAGGGCCTTTTCCTCGGCCACGCGCCAGATGTCCGGGGAATCGCCGAGCTGTTTCCTGGCCTCGCGCAGCCCCAGGTTGAAGGCCTTGATGTTCATGGCCAGGATCTTGGGCGGCATGTTCTCCTCCAAGGCCTTGCGCATGACGCGCGGTTCGGCGAAGGGCAGGAGGTGTGTCACCGCGCCGAAGACAATGGTGTTGAAGGTCAGCGGGTTGCCGATGCGCTCCTTGGCGAATGTGGTGAAGGGCAGGCCGAGAAAGAGGCTGGTGGGCGCCTGCTTGACCAGGGAGCTGTCCACCAGCAGCACGCCGTTGGGTTTGAGGCTGCGGTAGTAGTTGTTGCAGGCCTCCTGGCTGAGCGCGACCAGCAGGTCCAGGCTTTCGGTCTTGGGGTAGCTGATGGGCCGGGAGCTGATGACCAGGTCGGCGCGGCTGGAACCGCCCCGGGCCTCGGGTCCGTAGCTCTGGGTCTGGGTGACGTGGTAGCCGTGCCCCAGGGCCAGGCCGTAGCCCAGGACCTTGCCCAGGGTGATGATGCCCTGGCCGCCGAGACCAGAGAGACGCAGCTCGAAACGGTTGAGTTCGGTGGATGCTTTCATTGCGCCTGCCCCTGAAGTTGCTTGCAGATTTCCATGTAGCGTTCCTCGAGGCCGGGCTCGTCGCGCTCCACAAAGACGCCGATGGGGACGCGCTCGGCGCGCTTGTGTTCTGGCAGTTTGTCGTAGGCCTCGACGTCCATGCTTTTTTTCTTGAGTTCTTCGTACATCTCCACGATGTTCTTGAACTTGTTCTTGCGGCCGTACTGCGTGTGGCAGGGGGAGAAGGCTTCCACCAGATTGAAGCCGGGGCGGCTGATGGCCGTGGTGATCAGCCGATCCATGAGCTTGGCGTGGAAGGATGTGGCGCGACCGACAAAATTGGCACCGGCGGTCTTGGCCAATTCCACGATATCGAAGGACTTTTCCAGCTGGCCGAAAGGCGTGGTCATGGAAAAGGCGCCATGAGGCGTGGTGGAGGAACACTGCCCTCCGGTCATGCCGTAGATGTTGTTGTTCAGGATCAGGGCGGTGATGCCGATGTTGCGGCGGGCCGCGTGGATGAGGTGATTGCCGCCGATGGACAGGGCGTCGCCGTCGCCCATGATCGCGATGACCTTGAGGCTGGGGTTGGACATCTTGATGCCGGTGGCGAAGGTCAGGGCGCGGCCGTGGGTGGCGTGCACCGTGTTGAAGTCCACGTACACGGCCAGGCGGCCGGAGCATCCGATGCCGGCCACCACCACGACCTCGTCCTTGGTGAGGTTCAGGGCGTGCACGCTGCGGATCAGCGACCCCAGGACCACGCCGTGGCCGCAGCCGGGGCAGAGCACATGGGGGAATTTCTTGTTGTGCCGGAGATATTCGTGAATGAGTTGGGTGACTTCTGCCATGGCTACACCTGAGAGATGGATTTGAGGATTTGGGAGGGCGTGATGATCTGGCCGTCGACGCGGTTGATGGTGCGCACTCTTGTGCGGCCGTTGTTGACGCGTTTAACCTCCCGCGAGATCTGCCCCATGTTCATTTCCGGCACGATGACGCACTTGCAGCCGCGCATGAGCTTTTCCACCGCGGAGCGCGGGAAGGGAAACAGGGTCTTGAGGTGCACGAGCCCGGCCTTGATGCCCAGTTCCCTGGCCTCGGTCACGGCCAGGTGGGCCGAGCGCGCCACGCTGCCGTAGGCCACCACGCCGACTTCGCAGTCCTTGGTCAGGACCTCTTCCACCAGCATGATGTCGGAGAAATGGTTGTCGATCTTGCGGAACTGCCTGGTGATGGCTGCCTCGACCTCGTCGGGTCGCTGCGTGGGGAAGCCCATGACGTCGTGGGTCAGGCCTGTGTGGTGGATGCGGTAGCCAGAGCCGATGGGCGGCATGGGCGTGACGCCGTTGATGGTCTCCGCGTAGGGCTTGAACCACTCCGGCGGCACCGAGGGCACCACACGGGAGTAGATCTCCAGTTCGTCGGGAAAGGGCAGTTCGATCTTCTCGCGGGTGTGGGCCGTGACCTCGTCCAGCAGCAGGATCACCGG
>CAZSRS010000113.1:0-2508 GCA_964609625.1 uncultured Desulfovibrionaceae bacterium | reverse complement strand
CAACGCTGCACCACACCAAAAGGGGATCTGGCAGTGCCCATCCGCATCAATTATAATTATTTCATCCTCAACAACCGACTGGAAAATTTACGCTATTTTCTTAAGAGAGGGCACCTCCCAGCACTGCTCTGGGACAGGTTCGCTTGGTACTGGTTTCCACGGCTGAACATCGTACCCTCCTTTCCCCAGACGGTGGACATCGAAACATCACTGAGCTGCCAGCTCAAATGCCCCATGTGCATGCGTGAACAGATGCCCGGAGAGGCCAAACGCGGAATCATGGACATGGAGCTGTTCGCGAAAATCATCAAGGAGTGCGCTGATAATAAGGTCTTTTCCGTCAAGCTGAGTTGGCGCGGCGAACCCACCCTGAACCCTCACCTGGTGGACATGGTCCGCATGGCCAAAAAGCTCGGGATACGCGACGTCGCTTTTCTCACGAACGGCGGTCTGATAACCCCGGCCTACGCCGATGCCCTGGTCGATGCCGGCCTGGACTGGATATCATTTTCCATCGACGGCATGGGAGAAACCTACGAAAAAATACGAAAGCCAATAACATTCCCCCAGATCGTGGCTGCGGTTCAGGCTGTTACCAACGCACGAAAAACACGCAACATGTCCAAGCCCTTGATCAGGATACAGACCATCTCCAGCGTGGTGGCGGAAGACGCTGACTATTTCGAGTTCTGGAAGCCACGCTGCGACAGGATCTCCGTCATCGCGGAACAGCATCGCGAGGACCCGACTCGCATCGTCCATGACCCAGACTTTATCTGCCAGGCTCCCTTCCAGCGTATCTTCATCACCCACGACGGACAGGTGGTGCCCTGTCACGGCGACTACTGCCTGCACAACGTCATGGGCAACGTCCGCGAACTCACCATAGCAGCAATCTGGAACTCACCGCGCTTCAAAACCTTCCGCAAGCACATGCGCTCCAAAAAACGCCTGCAATACCAATGTTGCAGCACCTGTCCTGACGGGGGCAGCTTCGAAGGCGACAGTCTCGTGGTCGAAGGACGAAAAGTGAACATCATTCGCTATCTGGACAAGACGCCGCAGCACGACGAGGAGAAGCGATGATCAATTTCAACATAAAAAACCGCGAGATCGGTGACGACTGTGCCCCCTATTTTGTCGCCGAACTGGGCATTTGCCACCGAGGAGACCTGGCGGTGGCCAAGGAGAACGCACGCATCGCCGCTGAAGCAGGCGCCGATTGTGTCAAGACCGAACTCTTCTACGAAACAGAAGTGTTCGATCCGGACATCATGAAGACTTACACCATCAGAGGCAAACGCTTCGAGGTCCCCCTGGTGGAACATATGCGCCGCTACCAGTTCACTCTTGAAGAGCACCGCGTCATCAAGCAGTTCTGCGACGAACTCGGCGTTGCCTTCATGGCCACTGCCCATGACCGGGAGCGTGTCGCGTTTCTGCGCGAGATCGGGGCCGACGCAGTGAAGATCGCCTCTCCAGACATTGTGCATTACCCGCTCATCCACCACGCTGCCGCATCCGGCATGGCGCTGTTCCTCGATACCGGAGGGGCTTGGCAGTATGAGGTCGAAATGGCCGTGCATGTTGCCCGCACGGCCGGCTGCACTCGGCTGGTGGTTAACCACAACCCAGAGGGCCATCCGGCCCCTGCCGACAAGCAGGACCTCCTGACGATCCAACGTTTCAAAGAACTTTTCGATACCCCAGTGGGTCTCTCCGACCATTACGACGGCTACGAAATGGTCTACGCCGCGGCGGCGCTTGGCGCCAACACCATTGAAAAGCCCGTCTCAGAGGACCGCTTCATTGAGGAGTGCGAGCACAACTGGGCTGTTTCCCGTGACGACCTCGCCGAGGTTCTCGCCACCATGCGGCGCTTCCACCAGTGTCGCGGCAAACGGTCCCGTTCCATGGGGCCGGGGTTGCGTCCCGCCAGTCCGCACCGTGTGGCCCTGGCCGCAGCCCGCGACCTTCTTTCAGGGGAGGAAATCAACGAGGACAACATCATTTTCGGCAAACCCCGCAAGGGCATCGGGGTCGAATTCTGGGACGAGGTTTCGGGGCGTCGGCTGTCCACGGCTAAGCGTAAAGGGGAGTACATCCAATGGGAGGACCTCTGAGCTCCATCATGCCCCTCGGACAAACTGTTCGAGGCGTCCGACTTCCGTGAAACAGCCCCAGACAGGAGACGCATACTGGACTTTTCCGCTTCCCCCTGCTTGTTGGCATGCAATATTTTATGTCAGATCCCCCCGGCAAAGACGGAGGCTTGCAACGCCTAAAACCGTTCAAAGCGTTGAACACCTTGAACCGCCTAAAGGCAGCCGTCGCTAAAGCAGCTTGAATTGATCCAGCTGTTTGTTTTCCGCCTCTTGCAGCTTGTGATGTATTCCCGCACAGCCGCCTCGTCTCAACCCACTGTTGGCACGTAAAACACGCACGCCCCTTCCCCCAGGTTCGACAGTGATAGGCACATTTTCGCCGTTTTTTGTGCATAACATCCTG
>CAZSRS010000112.1:0-2598 GCA_964609625.1 uncultured Desulfovibrionaceae bacterium | reverse complement strand
TTGACACTACAATTCACAGATGGCCCCCCATTGCATGATTGTTGGGGTACCCCCTTCCCCGCGTGCGCGGGGATGATCCGACCGAGCTCGGCAACCAGGCGCGTTACGTCGTGTGTTCCCCGCGTGCGCGGGGATGATCCGTACGAAGACGGCAAGGTGGTGGGCTATGACGCATGCTCCTGAGAAAAACATGCTCGTTTGCCTGCTCGTCCATGCCCAGTCCTCGCTTTTTATTGCGATCTTCTTTACGTGCAATGCGAAATCCAGGCAAGACAAGATGGGGCTTGCCTTCAAACGCAAGGCCAGTTATTTTACCTTCAACTCGAATCATAAACTACTCGACTCGGCTATTTTACCTTCCCTCACTCCGTATGAAACGCACGCTCCAGGGGCATTACGAGAACTCCACCACGGCCGGCGAGACGGTCCGGGCGTTTGTGCCTGCGCCGTTGCCGCCGCAGCCGGCCATTGAGTGGACGCCGGAGTTACGCAGCGCCTTCGATCAGGCCCTGTTGGCCCTGGGCCGGCTGGATAGCGTGTCCACCCTGCTGCCAGACACAGCATTATTTCTGTACATGTACGTCCGCAAGGAGGCCGTGCTCTCGTCCATGATTGAGGGCACGCAGTCGTCGCTCTCGGACCTGCTGCTCTTCGAGCTGGATCAGGAGCCCGGGGTGCCGCTGGACGATGTCCGCGAGGTCAGCAACTATGTTGCCGCCCTTGAGCATGGTTTGCGACGGCTGGCCGAAGGCTTCCCGCTTTCCCTGCGCTTGCTCAAGGAAATCCATGGGGTGCTGCTGGCCAAGGGACGCGGCGCGGCCCAGTCGCCGGGCGAGTTCCGGCGCAGTCAGAACTGGATTGGCGGGACGCGGCCGGGCAATGCCGCCTTTGTGCCGCCGCCTGCGGAACGCGTCCTGGAGTGCATGGGACAGCTTGAACTCTTCCTGCACGACCAGCCCGAGCCGACGCCGGTGCTGCTCAAGGCCGCCCTGGCCCACGTGCAGTTCGAGACCATCCACCCGTTTCTGGATGGCAATGGCCGGCTTGGACGTCTGCTGATCACGTTGCTGCTGTGCGAACAGCAGGTGTTGCGGGCGCCCATGCTGTACCTCAGTCTCTACCTCAAGACGCATCGGCAGTACTATTACGAGCTGTTGAATGGCGTCCGCCTCACAGGGGACTGGGAAGCATGGCTGGCCTTCTTTGCCGAGGCGGTCATTGCCACGGCTTCGCAGGCTGTGGAGACGGCCAGGCAGTTGCATGCCCTCGCTCAGACAGACCGCGCGCAGATTGCCGGCCTTGGTCGCGCTGCGGCATCCGCCCTGCAGATTCACCAGTCGCTCTTGGCCCAGCCCATCGCCACGGCCAGCCGCCTGGTGGAACAAACCGGCCTCACTGCGGCCACGGTCTACAAGTCCCTGGCCCATCTGGAGCGGCTCGGCATTGTCCTCGAGCGCACGGGACAGCAGCGAAACCGGGTCTTTAGCTACGGGCGCTATGTGGAACTCATGAGCCGCGGGACGGAACTGCCAGGAATGCCAGAGATGGCGGAACGCGAATGAACGCGCGCAGTTCGGCGCCGGCCCGCTCGCTCCCCTACCCCTTCCCCAGCAGATCCGTCAGCTTTCTGGCCTCCAGGAGTCTGGCGAAGGTGGTGTAGCGCGGGCTTTGCATGGCGCCTGGGGGAGCGTCGCCGTAGGGGATGGGGGTGATGGGAGTGGCTTTTTCGGCGAGGATTATCTTGTACTTGCCGCTCTCGCCATAGGGTTCGATGCGGGCCACGGGGGCGTAGTGGGTGATGGCGGAGATGGGATGCGTCTGGTAGCCGGCGATATACTTGATCTTGTCCAGCATGCCGCCGGAAATGCGGATGGCGTACCAGGCCCCTTCGCCCAGAAAGGCCTTTTCGAAGCCGTCCTTCTGGGCCGGGACGATGACGGTGTCCTGCTCGCCGCGTTTGAGGGGCTGGGACGGGGATCCCGTGGGCACCACGGCCTTGGGGATTTCGAAGGCCCGCAGGCCCACCAGGGGGAGAATCTGCAGGATTTCCGCAAGAAAGCCTTGGGTATCGGCCTTTTCGGCCTCGCTCAAGGCGGGCTCCTGGGGGGCGTTGCCGTTGTCCAGGTGGCAGCGATTGGCCGCAGCGGCCTGCCTGAGGAGGGCGTATTCCAGCCAGGTGACATGGGCGCGATTCAGGCCGGTGCTGCTGGAGACAAAAATGATGCCCCAGTCCCAGAATTCCTTTTTGGCGGCGTGGGAATCCAGGCGATTGCCGACGCCGTCGGCCTGGCCGATGTACAGCGTGGGGAGGTCGTCCTCCTCGCCGCGATAGCCCACGAGGATGTAGACCCCGGTGCGCTGCATCTCCGGCCGCTGGCGCACGTCCGGCCACTTGGCGCGAGGAAACACCAGCCCCAGGCCGGTCCAGTTCATGCGATCAATAATTCGAACGCCTTCGGGGTCGCCGTCAGGCACGAAAATGCGGATGGTGAAGGGGGCGGTCATGGTGCTCAATTCTCCGAGCAAGGGAGTATGTTGGAATTAGGGGTTTGGGGAGTAGTGGAACAGAAAACCTGGTTAAGAGTTTTTGCGTATAGC
>CAZSRS010000111.1:0-2765 GCA_964609625.1 uncultured Desulfovibrionaceae bacterium | reverse complement strand
CGGAGTTCCAGGTCACCGCCCTGGACATCATGAGCGGAGACGACATCGATCCGCGCCGCTTCGACCGGCTCATGGAAAGCATCTTCGACCTGGGCGAGGACGCACACGTGGTCGTGGACAACGGCGCATCATCCTTTGTGCCGCTCGGCTCCTACCTCCTCGAAAACGAGGCTCTGCCGCTGCTCCAGGACCAGGGCCACACGGTCATGCTGCATTCCGTAGTCACCGGCGGGCAAGCCATCCTGGACACGCTCTCCGGGCTCAAGTCCTTGGTGACGCATTTCCCGGCCACGCCCGCCAATCGGATAGTCGTCTGGCTGAACCGCTTCTTCGGCGAGATCACGCTCGACGGCAAGACCTTCCACGAGTTCAAGGTCTACGCGGAGCACGCCGCGAGCTTCCACGCCGTGGTCGCCATCCCGCACCGCAAGCAGGCCACCTTTGGCAAGGACCTGGAAGAGCTCTACGCGCGTCGCCAGAGCTTCGACAGCGCGATCAACTCCACGCTGCCGCTCATGGTGCGCCAACGCCTGGCCGGTTTCTGGCGTGACGTGGTCGCGGAAATCGACAAGGCGCAGCTGTTTTGAACGGAGAGAGCGGCAAAGGCGGAACGTCTTGGGGTTCCACCCCAAACCCCGGCTGGGGGAGATCATCTCCCCCAGACCCCCTGAGTATGGGGGTTTTGATGAGTGAGTCAATGGATGAAGCTCAGTTGGATGTGAGTAGTCACGCAGAAGACTACTGTGTTCCCGACGGCATCGGCCTCACGCTGGACGAAGTACGCGCGTTGTTGGCCAAGCAACACGACACCATCATCGGCGCGGACGATCCGGTGCTCATGCTCGTGACGCTGCACAACGCCTTCCTCGGCGAGTACGAAAGGCTCCTGGCCAGGCACAACAAGACGCTTACCGCCCTGCTCGCGGAAAAGACGGACGGGTACGTGGCCGGCGTGCTCCAGGCGACAGAGGCCCTGGGCAAGGACCTCTCAGCTGCGTCCATCGAATCCATGCGCGGCGTCCTGCAACAACACAGCGCTGCCCTGAGGGCCTTTCGTCTGCATCTGCTGTGGCTGGCGGGGATCGTGGTCGCGTCCGCCCTGGGCAACGTCATTGCCTTCGTATTCCTCGGGGGGCGCTAGCGTGGACCGCCTGCACGCCAGCCTCGAACACAACCTCGGTCCCGTGATCATGGACGCCCTGCGCGATCCGGATGTGATCGAGATCATGCTCAATCCGGACCAGACGCTCTGGATCGAACGCCTCGGGCAGGGCATGACGCAGCACGGCAGCCTCTCCGCAGCCCAGGGGCGGCTGATCATCTCCCTCATGGCCAGCGCGCTGGAAACCACGGTCACTGTGGAGCGCCCCATCGTGGAGGGCGAGCTTCCCGCCATCAGCGCAGGAGGGGGCAGTCGTTTCGAAGGCCTGCTGCCCCCTGTGGTGGCCGGCCCGTCCTTCACCATCCGCAAGCGCGCCAGCAAGGTCTTCACCCTGGAGGAGTACGCGGCCGCCGGTATCCTGGCCAATGCCGACCGCGCCGTCCTGAAGCAGGCCGTGGCCGAGCATCGCAACATCCTCGTGGTCGGCGGCACGGGCTCGGGCAAGACCACGCTGGTCAACGCGCTCATGGAGGCTGTGGCCGTGCAGTGCCCCGAGGATCGGCTGCTGATCCTGGAAGACACCGCCGAACTCCAATCCCGCAGCCGCAACGCCGTGTTCCTGCGCAGTTCGGACTTCGTGAGCATGCAGCGTCTGGTCAAGGTGACCATGCGCTATCGCCCCACACGGATCATCGTGGGCGAGGTGCGTGACGGCTCGGCCCTGGACCTGCTCAAGTCATGGAATACCGGCCACCCCGGCGGCCTGGCCACGGTGCACGCGGGCAGCGCGGCGGCCGGGCTCGTGCGCCTGGAGCAGCTCATTGCCGAGGCCACGCCCGCCCCTATGCAGGCGCTCATTGCCGAGGCCGTGGACCTCATCGTGTTCATCGAACGCGCGACGACCGAAGCTGGTGGCCGGCGCGTCTCGGAAATCGCCCGCGTAAAGGGCATCGATCCCAAAACCCGCAACTTCGAACTGGAGTATCTGCATGCGCACAAAAAAGCTGCTCCCGCTGCTTCTCGCTTCAATGGCAATGGCTCTGCTGCCCGAACTCGCGCACGCCTCGGGGGGCATTTCCGAGTTCTCCGGGCCGCTGGAAAAGGTCGTGGGCACCATCACCGGCCCGGCCGGACGCTGGATCTCCATCGTGGCCATGGCGCTCTGCGGCGTGATCTACATCTTCAACAAGGATGACCTCACCGGCGGCTTCAAGCTGCTGCTGGGCGTGGTCTTCGGCATCTCCTTCATCGCCTTTGCCGCGAGCATCGTAGACAACATCTTCTCCTTCTCCGGCGCAGTGGTCTGACCAGGGAGGGGCGCCGCCCCTCCCTGGACCCTCCCCGTTGGGGGGAATGATTCCCCCCAAACCCCCTCAGTTGGGGTTCGGAATATCAAAATATGGAGTTGCTATGCGTACTTTGGTGATTCATCAATCCCTGCACCGGCACAGCCACGTCATGGGCGCGGAGCGCGAACTCGTGCTTATGAGCGGCCTGATCGCCTTGCTCGTGGCCGTCGGCGGCCTGAGCCTGCTGTCCAGTCTGGTCGGCTTCGGATTCTGGGTGCTGGCAGTCTTTGTGCTGCGCCGCATGGCCAAGGCCGACCCACTCATGAGCAAGGTCTGGCTGCGGCACATCAAGCTCCAGCTGCACTACCCGGCGC
>CAZSRS010000110.1:0-3057 GCA_964609625.1 uncultured Desulfovibrionaceae bacterium | reverse complement strand
ACAAGGGACTTGCGCTGCTGGCGCAGGTCGCACGAGGGCTCATTGCCCACGATAACAATCACACCACCGCCCAGCTTGGCGACCGTTCCACCTACGTGGGCATGTCCGACATCGGCAAGGGCGCGGAATGCCTGCGGGCCGCCGTGGCGTGCAAGCTGCATATGGCCCGCACGCCCACCACGCTGGATATTGCGGAATGGTTCCGGGCAGGAGAGCATGAGCGCATCCGTGCCGCGCTTCGACGTAACCTCATCTTGCAACGCGGGCACTGGATCGAGGCGGGTCTTACAAAAGTGCTGCACGCCAACGGCTCAAACCTCATACACCAGTTGGAAATCGTAGTGGAGCATGACGGCGTTCCTATCCGCGCCCACCTCGATTTCACGCTCGTCTGGGGCTGGCCCAGGCCTGCAATACGAATTCTGGAACTGAAAAGCACTGAGCGTATTCCGGACACTCTGTATCCGGCCTACGAGACACAGTTGTACGGGCAACTTGGCTTGCTCAAAACGCACTGGGCGGCCCAGGTCTTTGCCATGCGGGATGAGGACGGCAACATCGTCTTCGAGAATCTGACCTTCCCGCAGGTGGCCAAGCTCCTGTTCGGCATTTCCCTGCCGCGTCATGCTGACAACCTGGACATCGAAGGCTGGGTACTCTGCATATCCATGTCCGACGCACGGGCATTCGGGCCATACCGACCGGATACCACCATGCTCGGCATGTGTCACCGCATTGCCGGGGATATCTGGGGGATCTCCCGGAACGTCAGGAACGGAACCGAATCCATCGATGCTGTGCCCTATTGCAAGGGGTTCCACCCGCTCTGCGACTGGTGTGACTATGCAGAAGGGTGCCCCAAGTTCACGGCTCAAGAACTGGATGACCCGGCATACGATAGCACCCTGCAAGAGTTCACCAACCTCAAGACCCGCAAGGCCGATCTGGAGGAGTCCATCACCACGGAAGAGGAGCGAATACGCGCCTTTTACGCCCATCTGGGTACCACTACAGAATGGCTCGCTACGGCAGGTTTTCGCTTTAAAATAGCCAAGCAGGCCGGGAGAAAAACCATTGATTCCGCCAAGCTTGATCTGGAATTGCGAAATCTCCTTGGAGACGAAGAGGCAGAAGACTTGCTCGCCCGCATCACGAAGACCGGCAAGCCCTCACAACGACTCTATGTGAGCCCACGCCCAGCACAACCACAGCAACAAGGAATAAGCACATGATACAGAACGAACTCGACAATCTCTCCGTCATCGACATGGATGCCGGGGAACTCTTCAGCGGTAGCCCGTCAGGCCGTGCCATTAAAGGGTTTGCCACGCCCTGTGGCTTCACACCTCGCATTGACGTAGACTACCTGTTCCACGACTCCATGCGCGAGGTAGTGGTCTGGCTACTTACCACACCCGAAGAGCGGAGTGATCCCTTGTACATCTTCGGTCCCACCGGAAGCGGGAAGACCAGCCTTGTGCGTCAACTCGCCGCCCGGCTCAACTATCCCGTGTTCGATGTGACCGGCCATGGCAGATTGGAATTCCCTGATCTTGCCGGGCACCTCAGCCTGCACAACGGCAGCATGGCCTTTCAATACGGACCGCTCGCGCTCGCCATGCGGTACGGGGGCATTTTTCTTCTGAACGAGATAGATCTTCTCGATCCGGCTACCGCCACAGGCCTCAACGGAGTGCTGGATGGCGGCCCGCTGTGCATTCCCGAAAACGGCGGTGAAATCATCAATCCGCACCCCATGTTCCGGTTCGTGGCCACAGCTAACACCAACGGCGCTTCCGACGACTGCGGCCTGTATCAGGGCACGCTACGACAGAACATCGCGCTCATGGATCGCTTCTGGCTCTGTGAAGTCGGCTACCCCGCACCGGCAACGGAAGAGCTCCTGCTGGAACGGGTGGCTTCGAGCATCCCGCAGGACACCCGAAAGGGCATGGTCTCGTTCGCCAACGAGGTGCGCCGCCTGTTCGTCGGCGAGAGCGATACCCAGAAGCATGGCGAAATCATCGAGGTGACGTTCTCCACCCGGACGCTTATCCGTTGGGCAACTCTGACCATTCGATTCCAGCCTCTCGCTCGGCAAGGCATTCAGCCCATACGCTACGCACTCGACCGGGCGCTGGGGTTCCGTGCCTCACGCGAAACCCGCGCTATGCTTCATGAGCTATCACAGCGCATGTTCCCGACAGCGGGAACCACAACCAACACACCATAGGGGAGTCGGAAACGGCTCCCCTTCACATTTTCAAGGAGGACATCATGCATACGGACATCACTGTGCTCGACAGCCTTGTGGCTGTGCATCTGACCGTGAACATCTGGACCGCACGCAGAAAGCTCGTGCCCTCGGACTTTAACACCACCAATCTCCCCCCTGAAGAACTGGCCTCGCTGGGCAGCAAGCGTATCTGCAACCCGGCGGATCTGCGAGTGTTCGGCACCCTCAAAAGCCGGGCTACGACGTTGCTGGACAGAAACGGGGTCCGCTTTCTGGGTGGCTGGGCACTGCCTGAAGACAGGATCGCGGAGGTGCAGACGGAGCTGGAGGGCATCGCAACGGAATTCCTGCGCGAAAAGGACGCCTTCCTTGACCGGTACGACGATGCGATACGCGACTGGATACGCACCAACCCCGGCTGGGAATCCATCATTGCCAATTCCATTGTCAGCGCGGACTACGTGCGCTCCCGTTTCGGGTTCGCCTGGCAGATGTTCAAGGTACAGACTCCTGCGGTACGGGACGACTCGCCGGAGTCAATAGTGAACACTGGCCTTGAAGACGTTGTGACCGGACTTGGTCAGACCCTGTTCGGCGAGATCGCCAAGGCGGCCACGGACACCTGGCACAAGAGTTTTGTGGGCAAGACCGAGGTGACCCGCAAGGCCCTTTCCCCCTTGCGGACCATGTACCGCAAGCTCACCGGCCTCAGCTTTGTGGAGCCGCGTGTCAGCCCTGTAGCGGATCTGCTGCAGACGGCCTTCTCCGCCGTGGGCAGGAAAGGGCATATCATGGGCCCGACCCTGCTCATGCTGCAGGGG
>CAZSRS010000109.1:0-3082 GCA_964609625.1 uncultured Desulfovibrionaceae bacterium | reverse complement strand
ATGCCGGTGTTCATGTAGGCTTCGTTGTCCAGGCAGACGTAGAGGAAGTCGTGTCCGCGCTCCAGGGCGCCGGACAGGGACTGGAGGCCGATGTCGGCCGTGGCGCCGTCGCCGCCAAAGGCGATGACCTTGGGCCTCTCGCCCTTGAGCTTGCCTTGCTTTTCCTTGATGGACAGAGCCGCCTCGATGCCCGAGGCCACGGCCGAGGTGTTCTCGAAGGCCACGTGGATCCAGGGCACCTTCCAGGCGCTCTGCGGATAGGGCGAGGTGACGATCTCCATGCAGCCGGTGGCGTTGGCCACGATGATGTTCGGCCCCGCGGCCTTGGTGACCATGCCCATGGCCAGGATCTCCACGCAGCCCTGACAGGCGCGGTGCCCGGAGCTGATCATGGACTCCGTGGGCAGGTTTTTGGCCGTTACCTTTTCATAACCCGTGAGGTCGATATCATGCAGCATGGCTCATCACTCCCCAGATTGTGTAGTGCCCGGTCAGTTCACCCGTTTCGGCCTTGTCGAACATCTCCTGGAACTCCTGCACCGACACGTCGCGCCCCCCGAGACCGGCGATGACGTTGACGATTTCAGGAGCGTCGGGGCGGCCGTAGAACAGGCTGACCAGCTCGGAGGCCACGGGGCCGCGCACGCCTCCGGGGCTCAGGGCGCGGTCGATGACGATCAGACGTTTGGCGCCCTTGGTGGCGGCCAAGATCTCTTCCTGTGGGAAGGGGCGCCAGAGACGGATGCGTACCTGCCCCACGTCCTTGCCCGCGTCGTTCAGGCCGTCCACCGCGGTCATGCAGGTCTCGCCCAGGGAGCCCATGGTCACGAACAGGGTCCCGGCGCCGGCCTTGCCGTTCTTCTCGACCAACTCGTATTGCCGGCCAAAGGCCTTGCCCCAGCCGTCCAGCACCTCCTTGACCACGGGCTTGGCGCCGAACAGGGCCTGCTCGCACTGCACCTTGGCCTCGGCGTAGACCTCGGGCACGCCCACGGGCCCCATGGTCACGGGCTTGGCCGGGTCCAGCACGAGCTGCGGCGCGAAGGGGGGCAGGAACGCGTCAACGTCTCCCTGCTCCGGGAACTCGATGGGCTCGATCATGTGCGTGAGCATGAAGCCGTCGAGGTTCACGCCCATGGGCAGGAGCACGCGCTTGTCCTCGGCGATCTTGAAGGCGCAGACGGTCAGATCCAGGGCCTCCTGTCCGTTCTCGGCAAAGATCTGCACCCAGCCGATCTCCCGCTCGGACATGATGTCGGAGTGGTCGTTCCAGATGCTGATGGGGCCGGACAGGGAGCGGTTGGCGATGTTCATGACGATGGGCAGCCGCAGCGCCGAGGCGATGAACAGGATTTCGTGCATCAGGGCCAGGCCCTGGGACGAGGTGGCGGTGTAGGTGCGCGCGCCGGTGGCCGAGGAGCCGATGGCCGCGCTCATGGCCGAGTGCTCGGACTCCACCGGGATGAAGGCGGCGTCGAGCTTACCGTTGGCCACATAGACGGAGAGTTCCTCCACAATGTGGGTCTGGGGCGTGATGGGGTACGCGGAGACGACCTCGGCCCGGGCCAGTTTCACCGCGTCGGCCACAGCCAGCGATACTTCGATTCCAACTCGCTCGGCCATTATTCCACCTCCATGGTGATGGCGGCTTTGGGGCAGATTGCCGCGCAGATGCCACAGCCCTTGCAATAGTAGAAATCGGGCCTGAAGAATTCATCCTCGCGTTCGGAAATGCAGAACTCGGGACAGTAGACCGCGCAAAGGCCGCATTTGATACACTTTTCTTCGTCCAGGCGCGGCGCCAGAGAGCGCCAGTCACCGGTTTTCAGCCCGGCGGCGTTGCCCGGATCGCAGATCGCCGCGCCCAGGGCCAGGTCCTGCCAGGCTTGCAAAGCTTTCTTGGCCATGCTTTTCCTCCTTGGTTGGCTCCAAGTGATGCCGAATATGTGCGGGATGAGACAGTGCTTGCACCCCTGTACCACTAGCAGCTTTTCCGGGAGGTGACAAAACTTTTTGATGAAAGGCGTGTTTTGGCAGACCAACGGAGAGGGTGGGGTGCCACGACCGAGCCCAGGCTCCACGACCCCGAGCGATCCGGATGGAGACGTATGCCAGGGTCTTCTGACCTTTCTTGCCAACCGGTGTCCACTCATGAGCAGAAACCACCCCCTACGCCGAAATTTTACTTGACGTTTGTCCCAGAATCCGGAATATCCTCCTGCTAGGAATACTTTCCTATCTAGGAATGGCTTATGACCTTGACCAACAATGAAATCCAGCGGCGGCTCGACTCGTTCATGCGGGCCTGCAAGGACGCGGGGACAAAGATCACCGCCCAGCGGCTCGAAGTATTTCGGGAGATCGCGAGCAGCGAGGAGCACCCTCACGCGGAGCTGATTTACAAACGCGTGCGCGAGAGGCTCCCGACCATTTCCCTGGACACCGTCTACAGGACGCTCTGGTGGCTGTCCGAGCTGGGGCTGGTGGCCACGCTGGGGCCGACTCAGGACAGGACGCGTTTCGACGCCAACCTGAACCGGCATCACCACTTCGTCTGCACCAGGTGCGGGCTGACCCGCGATTTTTACAGCGAGGTCCTGGACAGGCTGGAGCTGCCCGAAGATGTCGCGGCCATTGGCGCCATCGAGCACACGCAGGTCGAGGTCAAGGGAATCTGCCATGCCTGTGCGGCAAAAACTGAAACCGCGTCAAAGAACAATCGAGGAAATCATCATAAAACAGAAGGTGGGTGAACCATGAGTGAAGAAAGCAAGTGCCCTGTTACGGGGAGAACCAGTAAACAGGTCGCGGGGGGCGGAACCTCCAACCGCGACTGGTGGCCCAATCAGTTGAACCTCCACATCCTGCACCAGCATTCCGCCAAATCCAACCCCATGGGGGGCGATTTCAACTACGCCGAGGAGTTCACGAAGCTCGATCTGGAGGCCGTGAAGAAGGACCTCATCGCGCTGATGACCGACTCCCAGGACTGGTGGCCCGCGGACTGGGGCCACTATGGCCCCCTGTTCATCCGCATGGCCTGGCACAGCGCCGGCACCTACCGCATGGGCGACGGCCGCGG
>CAZSRS010000108.1:0-3118 GCA_964609625.1 uncultured Desulfovibrionaceae bacterium | reverse complement strand
TTTCGGTCTCGGTGGCAGGCAGTTTCTTCCACTGCTTGCACGCCACCTGGCAGCCCCTGCAGGCTGTGCATTTTGTCAGATCGATAAAAAAGCCTTTAGCCATGGAATCCTCCTTAGGCTTTGGTCACGTTAACCATGAAGGCCTTGCTCTCCGGAATCCCCGTATTGGAGTCACCCACCGAAGGCGTCAGCAGGTTCGCGGAGTCGCCGCCGTTTTTCGGGGTGACCCAGCCGAAATGCCAGGGAAGCCCCACCAGATGCACCGTCTGCCCCATGATTGTGTAGGGCTTCAGACGCTTGGTGACCATAGCCTTGGCCCAGACCTTGCCCCGCACGCTCTCCAGCCAGACCTTGTCGCCGTTCTTGATGCCGCGCAATTCCGCCAGTTCCTCGCTCATCTCACAGAAGATCTGTGGCTCGGCCTCGATGAGCCAGCCCTGATAGCGGGTCATCAGGCCGGTCTGCCAGTGCTCCGTAACACGGTAGGTGGTGCAGACAAAGGGGAAGCGCGGGTCACAGACAGCCTTTTCTTCGTGCTTGAACTGCACGGCGGTTGGTACATGCAGCTGTCTGGAGAAGGGGTGCTCGACGACAGGGCACTCCATGGGCTCGTAGTGCTCGGGCAAGGGACCGTCCACGCGTCCCGGTCCGAACAAGGCGCCATGGCCGTCGGTCTTCATGATGAAGGGGTGCTTGGCGCCGGGAGCCCACCCGCCGTCGGGCACGTCGCCCTGCCACTTCTCGCCGTCCCAGGCAATAACTGCCTTTTGCGGGGCGTAGGGCTTGCCTTCCAGATTCACGGAGGCGCGGTTATAGACAATACGGCGGTTCATGGGCCAGGACCAAGTCCAGTTGGGATAGAGCCCGATCTTGGCCTGCATCTCGGTCTGGGTCTTGTCCCGGCGTTTGGACTTGAGGCCTCCGTCCTCGGAAACCGAGTTACAGTAAAGCCAGTTGCCCGAGCAGGTGGAGCCGTCGGCCTGCAGATTCGGGAAGCCGGGCACCAACTGCCCCGCCTTGTAGGTCTTGTCGCCGATGGTCACGTCCTTGAGGAAGTAACCGTTGATCAACCTGGCCACCTTCTCGGGATTGAAGCCGTGGTCGTCCTTCCAATCCGCGATGTTCAGTTTGAGCACGGGGGCGGCCAGTTTGCCCGGAGTCTTTTCCAGGAGTTGGCGCACACGTTCGATGAGGTCCACCATGATGTGACCGTCGGAGACGGTCCCTGCCTTGGGCTCGGGCCCCTGGTAACGCCACTGCAACCAGCGGCCGGAGTTGGCCAGGGATCCGTCCTTTTCCATGAATGTGCAGCAGGGCAGGAAAAAGACCTCGGTCTTGATCTTCTTGGGGTCCACACCCGGACCACGCCAGAAGGAGCCGGTCTCGTTATCGAAGAGGTTGACGTTGACCATCCACTCGAGCTTGCCCAGGGCCTCGCGGGTCTTGACCGCATTGGCACCGCCACAGGCCGGGTTCATGCCCCAGGCGAAGAGGCCCTTGAACTGGCCGTTGAACATGTCCTCGAAGAGGTGGAGCCAAGTGTAGCCCTTGCCGTCCTCGCCCTTGGGCAGCCAGTTGAAGCTCTCGTTGCAGTCCACGTCCGGCCACATGGCCTTGAGCAGGCTGGCGGAGTACTTCGGGAAGTTGCCCCACCAGTTGGCGCTCTTCTCGTCCTTGGACACTGGGGTGTACTTCTTGTTGTACTCCTCGAAGCTCTGGATCGAGGCCCTGGGCGTGGCCAGGTAGCCGGGGAGGATGTGCTCCAGCAGGGCCATGTCCGTTGCACCCTGCACGTTGGACTCACCGCGCATGGCATTGATACCGCCCCCGGCCACGCCGATGTTGCCCAACAGCAACTGGATCATGGCCATGGCACGGATGTTCTGCACGCCCACGGTGTGCTGGGTCCAGCCCATGGCGTACATGCTGGTTCCGGACTTGTCCGGCTTGCCCGTAGCGCCGTAAGCTTTGTAGACCTCCAGCAGCTTGTCCTTGGGTGTGCCGGAGATGGCGGAGACCGTGTCGATGTCATAGCGCTCGTAATGCTTGCGCATGATCTGGTACACGCAGCGCGGATCCTGCAGCGTGGTGTCCTTCTTGGGAATGCCGTTCTCGTCCAACACAAAGGCCCAACTGCTCTTGTCGTACTTGCTGGTCTTGGGGTCGAAACCCGAGAACAGGCCGTCCTCGAAGGAATAGGCGTCGACGAGAATGAAACCCGCGTTGGTGTAGTTGACCACGTAATCCTTCTGGATCAGGTCATTGTCCATGATGTACTTCATCATGCCGCCCAGGATGGCGATGTCCGAGCCCGAACGCATGGGGGCGTAGATGTCGGCCTGCGTGGAGGTGCGCGTGAAACGCGGGTCCACGTGGATCAGTGTGGCGCCGTTGGCCTGGGCCCGCTTGACCCACTTGAAGGAAATGGGGTGGTTCTCCGCGGCGTTGCTGCCCATGATCAGGATGCAGTCACTGTTCTTGATGTCGATCCAGTGGTTGGTCATGGCGCCGCGACCAAAGGATTCCGCCAGGGCCGGCACCGTGGAGCTGTGGCAGAGGCGGGCTTGGTGTTCGATGTAGAAGAGCCCGAGAGCGCGCATGATGGCCTGCAAGGGGAACAGCTCTTCGTTGTCCAGCGCGGCGGAGCCTACCGAGGCGATGCCGTCGCAGCGGTTGACCAACTGCCCCTTCTCGTTCTTCAGAACCAGCGTCTCCTCGCGGGTCTTGACCACGCGCTGGGCGATCTGATCGAGCATCCAGTCCCAGGACTTCTCTTCCCACTTGTCGGAGCCGGGCGCCCGGTACAACGGTGACGTGGGGCGCCGATCATTTTCCACCAGCTGCCAGGAGGACGCGCCCTTGGCGCAGAGCGCGCCTTCGTTGATGGGATGGTCGGGATCGCCTTCGACGTTGATGGCCCGCTTGGTCTTTTTGTCCGTGTGCACGAGAAGACCGCAGCCCACACCGCAGTAACAACAGATGCTGGTGCTTTCCTTGGCTTCCTTGATGTTGCTCTCCAGCTCGGCGGCTCTGGCTTCGCTGAGCTTCATATCGAAGCCCAGACCGCCAAAGGCCGCTGCCGCGGTGGTCGCGGCCGTGAACTTGAGAAAACCTCGCC
>CAZSRS010000107.1:0-3167 GCA_964609625.1 uncultured Desulfovibrionaceae bacterium | reverse complement strand
GATGTTCAGCAGCATGTAGGCGAAAAGCACGTTGCCATCCCAGAAGATCACGGACCCCGGCGTGGGGTGCAGGAAGATGTTCAGCGCCCTTTGGGGCTGCCCCAGGTCCACGAAGAGGAACAGCAGACACATGACGATGGTGGGCACGGCCGCGAATTCCCCCAGGATGGTTATCCGGCCGAAGGCCTTGTAGTCGTGCAGATAGTAGGGGAGCACCAGCATCACGGCCGAGGCCGCCACGCCCACCAGAAAGGTCAGCTGCGCCACGTAGAAGCCCCAGGTCACGTCCCTGGACAGGCCCGTGATTTGCAACCCTGCGATGAACTGCCAGACATAGAACAGCGCCCCCACCCCGATGACCGCGACCAGAAAGGCCAGCCAGGCCCAGTATCTTCCGTTTCCCCGCAATGCCAGCTCCAGCATGCCTGTACCCTCCGTGCTGCGGAGCCGACCGGCGCCCCGGCTCCTGTGGTTGTTCGGAGCCGTGAGTGTATGCCGCGAGAATTAAGCGGGAATTAAGCAGAAGCCAGGTCTGGTCATGAACGGGAACCGCAAAGCGCGGCCTGCAAGGCCACGGTGGCGGCGCTCAGAGGGTAGCCCAGGTCCTGGACGATGGCGCGCTCGCAACGCCGGAAGGCCTCCAGGGCGCCGGCTGTGTCGCCCAGCGCCGCACGGCAGCGCATGAGCGCGCGGTATGTTGGCTCGGAGTGCTCCTCCAAGGCCAGGTGTTTTTCGGCGTAGTCGATGCAAGCGGACCACTCCTGCCTGGCTTCGAGCAGACGCATGATGCGGGACAAGGTCGTGCCGTGGGCGAAGCGCACCCGCAGTCGCAGGTCGTCCAGCCATTCTTCGTGGCTCTGGGACGGCAGCAGTTCGCCGGTGTGGAGGGCCTCGGCCGCGAGGTACCGCTCCAGCGCATGCTCCGGGGCCATGGTCTCGCTGCGTCGGGCTTGCTCCACGGCCTGGAGGAAGTCGGGCACGTCCGCCCGCCCCCCGTGCCCCAGTTCCAGCCGGTAGTCCTCCCCGCGTCGCAGCAGGTACGAAGACTGCTGGCCGCGTTGCAGGTGCGGCTCCAGCAGACGCCGCAAGGCGTGCAGGGCCACGTGGAAGCGCCCCCCGGTGCGTTGCGGGTCCTCGTCGGGCCAGGCCAGTTCGAGCAGCACGTCCTTGGGCGTGAAGTCCAGCGGTTGGATCAGGGCCAGATACTGGAAAATGCGCCGGGCCTTGGCGTTGCGCCAGGCATCAGGCGCAATCACCCGCTCCCCCACCTCGACCTTGAACCCCCCCAGACAGTTGACACGCAAAGGGGGAGTCACCTCCTCCGACACCAAGTGTCCTCCCCGCGCCCTGGGCCAGCGGGCGATCAGGGCGCGCAGCCTCTCGCCAGCATCATTCTGGGGACACACGCCCGCCAAGGTTTGCAGCAGGCTTGCGTACTGTGCGAGCCAGGCTGTGTAGCCGCGCTCCTCGGCCAGGGACAGGGCCTGATGCAGGGAGTCTCCGGCCTGGGGCCATTGCCCCTGACGCACTGCCAAAGCGCCGCGCACCAATTGGCTGCGGAAGCGGTTGAAGACGGACGCCGAAGGGCGCTCGTCCACCGTGTTCAGGACCTCTCCGGCCTCTTCGGGGTGCCCCGCCGCCAGGAGCGCTTCCGCCAACCCCAGGCGCAACTGCTCCTGCCAGACGACGAGCCCCGTATCCCGCACCAGCTTGAGCGCCATGCGCAATGCATCCACCGCGTCGGCGCGGCGCCCCGCGCGCAGATGGAGCTGGCCGAACAACTCGCGCACCGTGGACTGCCCCCAGGGGTTGCCCAGGGCCGTGAAGATTTCCAGGGCCTCCTGTGCGCAGCGTTGGGCCGTGGAGGCGTCTCCGGCCAGAAAGCTATTGCCGGCCTTGGCACAGAGCAGCCAGGCCAACTGGTGGTCGGCGATGCCCAGTTGCCGGGCCAGGCGCAATCCCTGCTCCGCGTGCTCCAGCCCCTGGGAGGGGCGTTGCCGCAGCAACCCGTTCAAGGCTGCCTGCATGTGCACCACGGGCAGCAGGAAGTCGGCGCCCGCGGCGGCGAAGGTCTCCAGGGCGCGGTAGAGCAGCAGTTCGGCACCGGTAAAGTCCCCGACCAGTTGCAGCCGCACACTGTCACAGAACATGACCCACTGCCGGGCCATGAGCGCGGGCGGGGCCGCACTGTGGGAGACGCGTTCCAGGGCTGCGTCGCGCCAAGCCTCGGCCTCGTCGAAACGCCCGAGCAAGGTTGAGAGAAACACCAGCAGTCCGCCAACCTCGCCATAGAACCAGGTGTCCAGATCGGATTCGGGCCACAGGGAGCGCAGCGTCGCGTACGCCCCTTGCACGTCTCCAACGAGGTAGCGGTGGAAGCCCAGGTCCTTGCGGCAGCGGATGCTTCCGGCCAGATCGGCCTCGGCATCCAGCCGCGCCAAGGCCTGTTCCAGACCATGCAGCGCGGCTGGCATGTCGCCTTGCATGGAGGCGATGCGCGCCCGCAGGTGCAGCACCGCGGGGCTGCGCCCCAGGCAATCCCGGGGCAGAGCCTCCACCGTCCGCACCACCAAGTGCAGGGGGCAGCGGGCAAGATCGCTCAGGACAAGACCGGAAAGCAGCGCGAGGAGGGGCTCCCAGGCTTCGGCCGCGAGATATTGCTCCAGGGCGTTGTGCAGGTCACCCCGTGCGAGGAAGTAGTCCCCAGCTTGCCGGCGCAGCACTGCATAGCGCTCCCTGCCCCCGAGCCGCTCGCCCCGCTCCAGCAGGAAGGCCCGCAGCAGGTGGTGATAGCGCAAGGGGCGCTCCTCTCCCTGGCTGGTCAGCACCAGCAGACAGTGGTTGCGCAGGCGCTCCAGAATACCCTGGGAGCCAGGGCCGTGGAGCGCGTCGCACAACTCCGGTTCCAGCCAGGGCAGCACGGCTGTGGCGAGCATGAATTCCTGTATCGCCTCTGGCTGCGAGGCAAGGACGTTTTCATCAAAATACTGCCGCACGCTGCCGCCCGGAAGCGGAATTGGGAGTGTGGCGTCGCCGCAGGCCAGGACCAGGGCTGCTACCCAACCCTCGGTCGCGGCATGCAGTGCGTTCAGGTACTCGGGCTTGGGCTCGTGGGGCGCGAGCAGGCGGCAGAGGGCAGCGCTTTCCTCGCGGGTGAAGGCCAGCTC
>CAZSRS010000106.1:0-3362 GCA_964609625.1 uncultured Desulfovibrionaceae bacterium | reverse complement strand
TTCATTGCTATTATTCGGAAAATAAGGTCTGTGGGGCGAAACTCCTGTTTGATTTCCGGGGGCACGGCCTATGCCATGGACTCGCTCAACGACAGCGGCACGGCCGGCCTGAGCACGAGCAGCAGCGCGCCCTCCATGCAGGATGCAATGGTCTCGGCCCTGTCCAGCCAGCTGGGCCAGACTACCACCAAGCTCCTGGAAAAGAACCTGAACATCAAGCCCACGCTGGAAATCCGCCCTGGCTATCGCTTCAACCTCATCGTGACCAAGGACGTCGTGTTCGAGGCGCCGTATGCGGCGTGGCAGTAGCCTTGAAGCTTCAGGCTCGGCTGGATGGAGCGGGCTTATCTGGCGCGCGGCCTTTCTGGGCGCAGAATTCCAGGTAGTCGTCCAAGGACGTCGTGTTCGAGGCGCCGTATGCGGCGTGGCAGTAGCCTTGAAGCTTCAGGCTCGGCTGGATGGAGCGGGCTTATCTGGCGCGCGGCCTTTCTGGGCGCAGAATTCCAGGTAGTCGTCCATGGAATCGGCAAAGGCCTGCTGCATTGCGCCTTCGTTACCAGCCTGGAAGGTGATAACGTCGGACAGGTGCAGCACCTCGCCGTGGAACAAGTCGGCCTCGGGATCGTACTCGAAGCGCCCCTGATAGCCTTTGTAATGCAGGGTGTTCATTGCGCCTTGGTACCACCTCGCGGCGCCAAGTCAAGGCTGCAGCGCCATGCCTGAGCACAAGAAACCCTACGGCCTCGGCCAGGCCAAGCCCGCGCGCTCCAGGGCCGCGCTCTGGTGCTACCTCGTCTTCGTCACCATTCTTGCCCTGGCGTCCATGAGCTTTGCCACGCAGCGCGTGGCCGCGCACTACGGCTTCCATCCCGCCCTCGGCGCGCCCCTCGGCCGCGCCTTGGACCTGGCCTGGTACGCGCCGTGGTCAATCTTCGCCTGGCAGGCCATGCCCGGTCTGGCCGACCCCCAGGGCTACGTGGAGCAGTCCCTGTCCTTTGCCCAGGCCCTGTTCATCCTGCCGCAGTTTCTCATCCTCAGTCTCTTTGTGGGGCGCCGCAAGCTCAGCAAGGGTTGCGAGGACCTGCACGGCTCGGCGCGCTGGGCACGGCTTGCCGAAATCCGCGCCATGGGCCTGCTCGACGGGCAAGGCGTGTATGTGGGCGGCTGGCTCCAGGAGCATCGCGGCTTGGATGGCCTGCGGCGCACGCTGCGCGGTCGGCCGGTGCGCGTGCAGCGTTATCTACGCCACAACGGCCCGGAGCACGTGCTCTGTTTCGCGCCCACGCGCTCGGGAAAGGGTGTGGGGCTGATCATCCCCACGCTGCTGGCCTGGCCGGATTCCACGGTCGTCTTCGACATCAAGGGCGAGAACTGGAGCCTCACCGCCGGCTGGCTCGCCACGCAGGGGCACCGCGTCCTGCGCTTCGATCCCTCGGACGCAAGCGGCAATTCCGCCTGCTTCAACCCCTTGGAGGAAATCCGGCTGGAGACCGTGCACGCGGTGCAGGACGCCCAGAACCTGGTCAGCATGATCCTCGATCCGCAGGGCAAGGGGCTGGCCGACTACTGGCACAAGGCCGCGTTCGGCTTCCTCTCCGGCGCGCTGCTGCATTGCCTGGTGGTCACGCACCACGCCGAGGGCAGGGCGGGCACGCTCTGCGACCTCTCCTGTTTGTTGGCGGATGAGAACCGCCCCATTCAGGATGTGTTCGAGGAGATGATCGCCACGGACCACGCGGCCATGCTCGACGGGCTGCTGCCAGCGGGTGTCACTGGGCGCCACGGCGCGGACATCCACCGTTTTGTCACGGCCGCCGCGCGGGAGATGCTGAACAAGGCGGACCGGGAGCTTTCGGGCGTGCTCTCAACGGCCGTGGCCAACCTGAACCTCTACCGCGACCCGGTGGTGGCCATGAACACTGCCCGCTGCGATTTCCGCCTGGCCGACCTCGCGCGGCACGAACGCCCCGTGAATCTCTACCTCGTGATCAGCCCGGCGGACATCGACCGATTGCGCCCCTTGGTGCGGATCGTGCTGACCATGCTGCTCAACCGCGCCACCGCGCGCCTGGATTGCGCCGCCGCGCAGCACCGGCGCGTGCTGCTCATGCTCGATGAATTCACGGCCCTGGGCAAGCTGGACATCGTGGAGCGCGCCATCGCCTACATGGCCGGCTACGGGCTCAAGGGCTACTTCATCGTTCAGGACATCGTGCAGCTCAACGCGGTCTACGGCAAGGACAACGGACTCATGGCCAACTGTCACGTGCGCGTGGCCTTTGCCCCGAACACGGTCGAGACCGCGCGCGTGCTCTCTGCCATGACCGGCAAGGCCACGGTGATCGAGAAGAAGACCGCGCTCTCGGGAGCGCGCAGTGGCGGCCTGAAGAACGCCTCGGTCAGCGTGAGCGAGACCGCGCGGGCCTTGCTGACCGAAGACGAATGCATGCGCCTGCCCGGCCCGACCAAGGACGCGGCCGGCCGCATTACCGCGCCGGGCGACATGCTCGTCTTCTGCGCGGGTCAGCCGCCCATCTATGGCAAGCAGATCCTCTACTTCCTGGACCCGGTATTTTCCCAGTGGGCGCAGGTCCCGGCGCCAAGCAAGTCTGACTCGCTGCAACCGGAGCGCACGCGCCCTGGATCTTCGGATAAGCCGCAGCCAAAGCCCAGGGAGGATAAGCCCTATGAACGCTATCTGGCCGAGGTCTAGCCTGCCGCTTGCGGCCCTGGTCCCGGCCCTGGTCCTGATTTTCGGGCTCGGGACACTCTGGGCACTGGGCTTTCGCCTGAACCTCACCCCGTCCGTGGCCGTGGGTCTCTATCGCCTGGAATCCCGAGCGCCTGAACGCGGCGACCTCGTTGCGTTCTGCCCACAGCAAGGGGCGCTTAAAGCACTGGCTCTGGAGCGGAGGTATCTGCGCCCCGGCCTTTGTGCCTCGGGTACGCGCCCCTTGCTCAAACGCCTGGTCGGCCTGCCCGGCGATCAGCTGGCCATCGCCCCGGAAGGGGTGCGCATCAACGGCCAACTCCAGCCTTGCAGCCAGGTCAGGACACTGGACAGCCATGGCCGCCCCTTGCCGCGTGGCGCCCTGGACTCCGGCACCATCCCCGCGAACAAGGCCCTGCTGCTCTCGGATGGGCACACCGGCGGCTTCGACAGCCGCTACTTCGGCCTGGTGGACCTGCGCGCGCTGCGCCCAGCGCGGCCGGTCATAACCTTTGACTGACAAGGAGAAAGGAAATGGACAAGGAATACCTCGCTGCTGCGGCAGCAATCGTGGATGCACAGGCTGCTGCCAATCCCGACCTGGGCATCCCGGTGGACCCGGACGTGGCCGAGTTCATGGGCGCCTTCGAGG
>CAZSRS010000105.1:0-3669 GCA_964609625.1 uncultured Desulfovibrionaceae bacterium | reverse complement strand
GGCCAGGGTTTCGAAGGCTGCCTGGACATTTTTCGGCCCCACGCTGATCTCGTGCTGGAACATGGCGCTGGAGCCCCCGAATATCTTGCACTCGATGTCCTGCCTGCGCACGCCCTTCCTGGCCAGCTTGTCGCAAATGGCGGCCACGGCCGTGTCTACGTAGCGGTAATTCTGAATGGAAGGCGCATCCCGCTCGTAGTCGACCTTTCTGGGGAGCAGGGCGTGAAAGACCGCGCCGATGCGCTGCCTGGGGCAGTGGAACGTCACGGAGACGCAGGACCCGAGAACAGTGCTCACGGCCGTGGGCACGGCGAACACCCCGCCCTCGCCCACGAATATGTAACGCATCGCTATGTCGGGATAGCGGTCGAGTATCCTTTTCATACCCCACTCTCGCCAGCATCGCCGGCTGGTTCGTCCGCGTCGAGCTTCAGTGGATTCTCGATCAGGTCCAGGTTGCGCAAGGCCTCGATAAGCGTTTCGTCCTCAAAAGGCTTGGTGACGTAAGCATGGGCTCCCTCCTCGAACTGCGCGCGCATCATGTTGTGCGGATCGTCCAGGCTGGAGAGCATGATGACCTTGCTGCGCCGTCCCTCCGGGATGTGGGCTCGCTCCTGCAAGGCATTGATGTGCTGCAAGGCCTTGTGGCCGTCCATGACCGGCATGAGGATATCCAGAACGACAAGATCGTAGGGGGCGGTTTCCTGCAGGGCGCGTTCGAAGAGCAACACGGCTTCTTCTCCATCCCCGGCCTGGTCGCAGACGCAGAAGGGCGCCAAACAAAGTTCGATAATGTACCTCTGGTACTTGCTGTCGTCCACGATCAGCGTCTTGAGCATCCACCTCTCCCCCGTGCTATAGGCCTTTCTCGACAATTCGAATATCCTGCTTGTCGTCGAGGCGGGAAATGGACTGCGCCGCAGTGTCCTCTTCCTGCCGCGCCATGCCGTCCCGCAATGAAGACCACGCCGAGTGTCCGGGCGGACACCATGAGGCGGCACGACAATCCGTGCGCTGTATTCGCATACTGTCGATTGATACAGTTTCCGTCCATAGCAGGACAATCTCGGAATGTCATCCACGCGATCCCATTCACGACTGCTCTTGTCCTGGAATGTACCGCATGCTGCATGCCCGGTTGCAAGGACACAGGACTTTGCGGTATGCATTGAATGCGTCCAAGCCTGGCGTTGCCGCTGCGGCTTTTGCTGCCTCGACCGCCCCCAGGGGTGGATGTTTCGCGTTACACAGTAGATCCCGCCGAAAGACCGAGGATCCAAGGAGAGTTTCATGCCGAGCCTGCTCATCGCGGACGATTCCATGTTTCAGCGCTTCATGCATGCCAAGGCGGCCAAGGAAGAGGGCTTCGAGGTCATGGAGGCCAAGGACGGGCATGAATGTATCAATCTTGCCCGAACCAACACGCCCGACATCATACTTCTGGACCTGAACATGCCCGAGATGAACGGCATGGAAGTCCTACAGATCCTGGCCCAAGAGAAAATCGCCACAAAAATCCTGATCATCACCGCGGATATCCAGGACACCACCCGCAAACGCTGCCTGGAGCTCGGGGTCAAAGGGTTTGTAACCAAGCCGGTGAACGAGGCCGAACTTAAACTGCAACTCAAGGCAGCCCTAGCCTGAGCGGCGGGAAGACGGGACCCCCATGGAACTCACCGCCTATCAGCTCGACGTCCTGCAGGAGTTGATCAACATCGGCGTGGGCAGGGCGGCGAGCATGCTCAACCGCATGGTGGACACCCACATCCAGCTCCAGGTACCACAACTCCAGGTGCTGGCGGCCAACGATCTGATCGAATATTACAAAGCCAAGGAAAGCACCACGTTCGCGGCTGTCAAACTCTCCTTTTCCGGGGATTTTTCCGGCAGCAGCGCCCTGGTGTTCCCGCCGGACAGTGCCGCCAAGCTCGTTTCCATCATCATCGGCCAGGATGATCTTCCACTGGACATGGATTCACTGCGCATCGGCACGCTGCAGGAAGTAGGCAACATCGTGCTCAACGGCGTCATGGGCTCCCTGGGCAACATCTTACAGGAACACATCATCTACTCTCCGCTGGACTACTTCGAAGGGGACTTCGCCACGTTCCTGCACGCCGACGGCGACAGCCCGAACCTCACCGTGTTGCTTGCACGCACGCATTTCACCCTGGAGCAACACTCCATCGGGGGAGACATCATCATCCTTTTCCAGCTCGGCACCTTCGACTGCCTGCTTCGGGCCATAGACCGCCTCTTGCCGGGCAGGCACGAGGCCGGCACCTGACCAGAGGGCACCCGTCCGGACATGGATGTCGCCTTTCAGTGGCCTGTTCCGCACCGCCCAGCATGACGAAGGATCGCCATGGATGACAAAGTCAGGGAAATTTTCGTTGAAAGCTGCCTGGAACAACTCGCGAACATCGAAGAGTACATCCTCGACCTCGAACATGCCGACGGCGCCAACCTCCAGGAACAGGTGACGCGCATCTTCCGCGCTGCCCACTCCATCAAGGGCGACGCCGGCTCCATGGGCCTGGAAACCCTCTCGGGTTACGCCCACGCCATCGAGAACGTCCTGCACCACCTGCGCGAGGGCGAACTCGTCCTGGAGCAGCTGCTCATCGACGAACTGCTGTTCGCCTTTGACCGCCTCAAGACACTGATCATGGCCAAGGACCTCGAGGCTGAAACCGATCTCACCGAAGAGAAGACGCGCTTGCAGCGCCTGCTGCAAACCATCGCCCCCACCCTCCTGGAACAGCGGCCTGGGGCAACGCAGCCCGTCGACACGGCCGACCAGGAACTCACCCTGGTCGCCGAGGCTTTTGCCCGTGAAGACAGGATCAGCAGGGTCAGCATCCAGGCGGAGCAGCTGGACATCCTCGTCGACCGTGTCGGTGAACTGGCCATTGTCCAGACTCGCCTCAGCCAAATGGCCCGCGCCGAACAGGACAAGAAATTCCTGCCCGTGGCCGAGGAGATCGAATCCCTCTGCGCCCTGCTCCGCGACCAAGTCCTGGGCCTGCGCATGCTGCCCCTGGGCGTGAGCTACGCCAAGTACCGCCGCCTGGTGCGCGACTTGTGCAGCGACCTGGGCAAGAAGGCCGAATTCAGCATGCGCGGCCAGAGCACGGAGCTGGACAAGAAACTCATCGAGGAACTCAACACCCCCTTGATCCACCTGCTGCGCAACGCCATCGACCACGGCATCGAGCCGCCCGTCGTGCGCGAGGCACTGGGCAAGCCGCCCGTGGGCGCGGTCACGGTCACGGCCTCCCAGAGCGGCGGTGAGGTGCTCATCGAGATCCAGGACGACGGCAAGGGCATCGACGCCGAAAAGCTCCAGCGAATCGCCGTGACAAATGGGCACATCCCCCCGGACAAGGATCTCTCCCACCGGGAGCGGCTCGAACTGATCTTCCTGCCGGGCCTGACCACGGCCGAGAGCGTCGGCAAGGTCTCGGGCCGTGGCGTGGGCATGGACGCGGTCAAGGCCAGTGTCACGGCCCTGCGCGGCAAGATCGAGGTCTCCAGCGAGCCGGGCAAGGGCACCATCTTCAGCATTCAACTCCCGGTGTCCCTGGCCATCATCGACTGTCTGCGCGTGGCCGTGGCCGGCGACGACTACTTCATGCACCTGGACTACGTGGAGGAGTGCATCGA
>CAZSRS010000104.1:0-3681 GCA_964609625.1 uncultured Desulfovibrionaceae bacterium | reverse complement strand
GCACCACTCCATCGGTAACCGCCATCGTCCCCTTGGGGTACGACGCCCCCTTGTATCCCAGGTGGGCCTTGAGTACGGCCAAGGCCTCCATCACCGGCTGATGTCGAGCGTTCCCGCACCTGAAATCCAGGACGTCCAGCAATTCTGGGAGCATCCGGCGGTAATGGGACCGGTACGAACGCTTGAGCACCGTTCGCACGGCCTCCTTGTAGCCCGGTCCGGAGGCTTGGATTTCCTGGAGCAGGGCCTTCAGGAGCTGTTCCGAAGCCACCGGAAAGATGACCTGGTTGACCACGCCGTCCGGCGCGCTCAGGGAGGCCTCCGCCATGCGGACCAGCAGCCCGAGCTTCCCGGGGACCTTTTGGAGCTGGCCAGCCAGCCCCTCTTCAACCTTGTTCTCGGCCCGCTTGCCCATTTTGTGGATGATTTCCACCAGCAAATCGACGAGATGGTCGGTCAGCTCCTCGCCTCTGCGATGCAGGAAGGTGGCCATGAGCGTAGCCTGGAGCGGCCCGCTGTGCCGGCGAAGCTCATGAGGTTCTTCGACGGAGGCCCGTTTGGCGTACCGGTCCACGGTCTTGGGGTGGACGCCTGCGAAGATTCCGGCCGGAAGTCCGACTTCCCGCACAAGCCACAGCCGGGCGGCCGCCTCCTTGACGCTCGCCACACTTGGCCTGCCCGGATCAGCCTTCAGGGTTTGCCAGGCCGTCCATTCGGAGGCTTCGGCCGCGGATGGCAAGGGCGTCAACAGCTCGGCGAGGCGCGCCAAGACGGACGGGGGCAATTGATTGTGGATGCTTTGGCCGAAGCGGACTTCGTGGGCATGGGCTGCAGCCCGGATGTGGCGCTTGAGTCGCTCCGGAGCAGGCGGCTCTATCCGCAGGGTCCGGCAGCGGTCCAAGGCCGCTTCCTTCAGCCGGTCGTAGCGCTGCTCCGCAGGCAGCACCTCCGCCAGGAGCCAGGTTTCCAGCGCCCGCGCATCCTCCACGGTGGCCTCGCGAAACCCGGTCCACTTGCGGATCTCGGCTCGATGCCGACGAATGGTGACGCCTCCCCAGGGATACTGCCACCAGTCCGCTGCAGAGACCTGGGTCTGCTCGGCAAGGAAGGCGACGGCCTGGTCTGGAATCTCATGAGCAGCCGCCGGAAAGCGCCCTTCCAGCTGGAAGAATTTCAGCAGCAACGCGAACCCCAGGCGAGTGGCCCTGCTCTTGTTGCGGAGCAGACCCGATTCCGGGGGCAGGAGCCCCCAGTGCAGCTCCAGCTCGTCCCGCTCCCAGCGTCGCTTCACAAAACCCTCCGAATTGTGCACATTGAACTCTACCCAGAATGGTACACGGGGCGAGCCATGCACCACAAGGGTTCCCGAGCTGCAAAACCCGTGAGGTTCAATTGGGACAGAAGGTGGCCATCTACTGTCGGGTCTCCACGGCCGATCAGTCCTGCGCCCGGCAAGAGCAGGATCTGCTGGCCTATGCGGATCGAGCAGGATTCGAGGTGGTGGAGATTCGCAGGGAGATTTCGTCAGGAACCAAGGACCAGCGGCCGGAACGCAAGAAAGTCATGGCCCTGGCCCAGGACCGGCGCATTGACGCCATCCTGGTGACCGAGCTTACCCGCTGGGGGCGCAGCACCACAGACCTGGTCCAGACCCTCCAGAATCTCCAGGCCTGGAACGTCTCCCTGATCGCGCAGACCGGCCTCCAATTTGACTTGAGCACGCCCCAGGGCAAGCTGATCGCGTCCATGATGGCCGCACTGGCCGAGTTCGAGCGAGATCTGCTCCGGGAACGGGTGCGGTCCGGCATCGCCGCTGCCAAGGCGCGGGGCAAGACCTTTGGGCGCAGGCCCGGCCATCGCCCAAAATCCGACCGCCTGGCCCCCAAGGTGCTCCGCCTCGTTGGGGAGGGCTGGTCCTATCGGGATATCGCCAAGGAGGTGAAGCTCAGCAAGAACACGGTGATGGACATCGTCCACCGAGACAAGAACGCGCAGTCAGATGCAATAGGCTGAAATTTTATGATATGTTTTGTTTCATCATCACATGCAAGGGTCAGCTCCAAACTACTTGATACCTGGTGACATGAATGTTGGGTTTGCCCCTAATTCACAGATGGCCCCCCATTGCATGATTGTTGGGGTACCCCCTAATCATGACGTTTTTTGGCGTGATGCGGAATTGCGCATTGCCACACTGTCACATTTACATATCAGCACAAATGCGCATTTGTGATTTACCGCTTGACTGCAAATGGGCGTTGCAGCATGTTCACAAATGCATACATGGGAGGATGCAGCCATGCGGATTGTTGCCTTTGTGAACCAGAAGGGCGGCGTGGGCAAGACCACCACCGTGCATAACGTGGGCGCGGCCCTTGGCCGGGCCGGGGCGCGGGTGCTGCTGGTGGATCTGGATGCCCAGGGCAGCCTGACGGCCTCCTGCGGGTTTGATCCGGACGAGCTGGAGAAGAACCTATACGACGTCCTTGACGGCAAAGTGCCGCTGGCCGATGTGCTGCTGTCGTGCGAGGGGCTGGATCTCGCGCCCGCGGGCATGAGTTTGGCCCAGGCCGATCTGGCCTTTGCCGGACGCATTGGCCGCGAAAACATGCTCAAAAAGGCCCTGGCGCCGGTGACGGGGTATGACTTCATCCTGCTGGACTGCCCGCCCAACCTCGGGCTGGTCACGGTCAATGCCCTGGTGGCCGCCGGGGAACTCATCATCCCCGTGCAGGCGGAATACCATGCCCTGCGCGGGCTGGAACTGCTGCAGAACACCGTGGCCCTGGTGCGCGAGCTCAACCCGAGCCTGACCGTGCTGGGCATTGTCGTGACCTTCTACGACAAGCGCAAGACCCTGAATCGCGATGTCTTCAACGAGCTGCGCCGCAATGTTCCCGACCTGCTCTTCGAAACCCGCATTCGCGATGCCGTGGCCCTGGCCGAGGCCCCCAGCCACGGGCAAACCATCCTGGCCTACCGGCCAGGCAGCGCCGGGGCGCAGGACTATGAAGCCCTGGCCAATGAGATCATGAGGAGAACCTGAGTATGGCAGCAGGACTGGGCAAAGGCCTCAAGGCCGGCGGCAATGTGCTGTTCAAACGGACCGAAGCCCCCGCACTGGAGCCCGATGCAGATGTGAAAATGCACATTCCTGCATCTGCGCAAATATCCAAACCCGCATCTGCAGCAATGCGCCATGCGGATCCTGGCCATGTATTGCCTGTTGATTCAGCAGGGTATCCAGTGCCGTCTCCCGGACCGGAGGCCGCAATTGCGCCTGAACACATTTCCGCAGATGTGCAATTGCGCAAATCGGAAGATGTGGCGTTGCACAAAGTCGCAGAGGTGCGCAAACACATCGTTCTGCCCGAGCCGCTGGCCGAGCGGCTGCGGGTGTTTTGTTTTGAGCGGCGCGCCAAGGAAGCGCCGGTGGTGCGCGAAGCGCTGGATGCATATCTGACTCGCCACGGGTATTGATCGTGCCAGGGCGACCGGCTTCGCCTGGTGAAGTGGCCCTGGTCCATCGGCCCAGTTTTCGGCGAAAACAAGCAGGGGATTTTTTTTCGGCCCTGCGGCTGCATGGTGGTGATCGATTCCAGAGAGAGGGGAGTTTGCCACGCCGGTGGAGTCCAGCACAGGGCACTGTCCCGCATTGGGCATCCACTTCGTAGCGGTCCG
>CAZSRS010000103.1:0-4089 GCA_964609625.1 uncultured Desulfovibrionaceae bacterium | reverse complement strand
GCAGGCCAGTAGCTCTAACGGCTAGAGCGCCGGTCTCCAAAACCGGATGTTGGGGGTTCGAATCCCTCCTGGCCTGCCAAACAAATCTCAGCGAGGCGGCGAAACGTACATGGCCAAGAACAAAGCCAAAGGCACTGCCGCGGCTCCAGGCGGCGAAGCGCCCGAGAAGAAACCCGCTCCGGATAAAAGCGCTGCACAGGCTTCGACCAAGGCTGACAAGGCTGCCCAGAAAACAGGATCCACTCCAAAAAAGGCCGCGTCAAAACCTCAGGAAAAATCCGCGAAGCGGGGAATCGCCGAAAAGGCGACGCAACTTCGTGAGTTTTTTGAGGAATCAAAGGTCGAGATCAAGAAAGTCACCTGGCCCACACGCAAGGAGACAATCACCACGAGCATTGCCGTCGTCGTGCTCACCATCATCGTCTCCCTCTACCTGGGCATAGTCGATTTCGCCCTCTCCAGGGTTGTGGAATTCATCCTCTCCTAATCAAGGCTGCCTTTGCGGCTGGCAAGCGTGAGGTCGTATGAGCGAAGAGACCCCCACCATCAAATTCAGGTGGTACATCCTCCATGTCTACTCCGGTTTTGAACACCGCGTGGAGCAGACCATCAAAGAGATGATACGCACCGGACAGGCCAAGAACCTGGTCGAAGAGGTGGTGGTACCGACGGAAAAGGTTATTGAACTGGTCAAGGGAGCCAAAAAGACCTCCACGCGCAAGTTCTATCCCGGCTATGTGATGATCAAAATGGCTTTGAACGATGAAGCCTGGCACATGATCCAGTCCATTCCCAAGGTCACCGGCTTCATTGGCGGGCGCAACCGCCCCACCCCGATGCGCGACAGCGACGCCGAGCGCATCCTGAAGATGATGGAACAGCGGCAGGAACAGCCGCGACCCAAATTTCATTTCGAACGCGGTGACGAAGTACGCGTCATCGACGGCCCCTTCGGGGGTTTCAACGGCACCGTGGACGACGTGAACTATGACAAGGGCAAGCTGCGGGTGGAAGTATCCATCTTCGGCCGACAGACTCCCGTGGAACTGGACTTTGTCCAAGTGACCAAGGGATAATCCGGACAGCACGAGGCAGATCAATCATCAGCGGGCTCCGGACAGCTTCGGAACCCATGCCGCAAGGAGTGCACCGTGGCAAAGAAAGTACTCGCCAAGATCAAGCTGCAGATTCCTGCGGGGGCGGCCAACCCCTCCCCACCCGTGGGTCCCGCGTTGGGCCAGCACGGATTGAACATCATGGAATTCTGCAAATCGTTCAACGCACGGACGATGGAACAGAAGGGAACGATCATCCCCGTGGAAATCACGGTCTTCGCCGACCGGACCTTCACGTTCATCACCAAGACCCCCCCCGCCGCCATCCTGATCAAAAAGGCGGCCAACCTTGACAAAGGTTCTGCCGAACCGAACAAGACCAAGGTCGCCAAACTGACCCTGGCCCAGGTTGAGGAGATCGCCAAGCTCAAGATGCCGGACCTCACGGCCAAGGATTTGGACGCTGCGGTCCAGACCATCATGGGCACCGCGCGGAGCATGGGTGTCGAAGTCGAGATGAAAAGGTAGGGTGTGATCATGCCAAAACATGGAAAAAAGTTTCGGGCGGCAGTGGAAGGCCTGGATCTCTCGGTCCGCCACTCTGTTGAAGACGCCGTGCGCCTGGCCCTCAAGGCCTCCTACGTCAAGTTCGACGAGACCGTGGACTTGGCCCTGAACCTGGGCGTGGAACCCAAATACTCCGACCAGATGGTTCGCGGCGCGGTGACCCTGCCTCACGGCCTGGGCAAGGTCGTCCGGGTGGCCGCCTTCTGCAAGGGCGAGAAAGAGGCCGAGGCCCGGGAGGCCGGTGCCGACATCGTGGGCGGCGACGATCTGGTGGAAAAGGTCAAGGAAGGTTTTCTGGAATTCGACAAGGCCGTGGCCACGCCGGACATGATGGCCAAGGTGGGCCAGATCGGCCGCATTCTGGGCCCCCGCGGCTTGATGCCCAACGCCAAGACCGGCACCGTCACCTTTGACATCGGCAAGGCCGTGCGCGAGATGAAGGCTGGCCGGGTGGAATTCAGGGTGGACAAGGCCGGCGTACTGCACGCGCCCTTGGGCAAGGTGTCCTTTGGACCCGAAAAGATCCTGGACAACCTGCGTTCCCTTATCGAAACCGTGCAACGGCTCAAGCCGGCCTCGGCCAAGGGCGCCTACCTGCGCGCCATGGCCGTGACCACCACCATGGGCCCCGGCATCAAGGTCGATACGCTCTCGGTGCGGAAATTCCTGGAGAGCGCGTAGTTATTTTTCGCTTCCGATGTATCGGAGCGGAATGTGTGATACGGAAGGAACGAGTCGGAGACAGCAGGCGGGCCGTGCCCTTAATTTCCTGCCGAGACGATGCTTTGGCTTGTTTCTTCTCCCTTGCAACCCCAGGCTGAAGGAGTGACACCGTGGAACGAACGGAAAAAGCCGCGGTCATCAAGGCGCTGAAAGAGAAGGCTGAAGGCGCTTCCATCGCAGTGGTCACGGACTTCAAGGGCTTGAAGGTAGAAGAACTGACGCAGCTCAGAATGAAGCTTCGCGAGGCCCAGGTCGAGTACCAGGTCGTGAAGAACACTCTGGCGCGGATCGCTTTTACCGACGGCAGACACGACGTTCTCAAGAACAAGATGAAAGAGAACTGTGCCGTGGCCTTTGGGCTCGAAGACCCCGTGGCGACCGCCAAGGTTTTGACCGGATACGCGAAGGAGAACAAGAAGTTCCAGCTGCGCTTCGCCAGTCTCGAGGGCAAGTTTCTCGAGATCGACGCCTTGCAGGAACTCTCCAAGCTTCCCGGCAAACCCGAACTCTTGGCCAAGGCCCTCGGCACGATGAACGCCGTGCCCACCAACTTCGTCTGTCTGTTCGCGAACATCCTGCGCTCTTTCCTCTATGCGCTCAACGCGATCAAGGAACAGAAAGAAGCCGCGTAAACAAGCACAAACAAGCCAAAGAGACTTCAAGGAGTATCCATCATGGCCGATATCACCAAGGAACAAGTAGTTGATTTCATTGCCAGCATGACAGTCCTGGAACTGTCCCAGTTCATCAAGGAGCTGGAGGAGAAGTTCGGTGTTTCCGCTGCCGCACCCGTGGCCGCCGTGGCGGCCATGCCCGCGGGCGGCGGCGAGGCAGCCGCCGAGGAAGAGGAAAAGACCGAGTTCGACGTTGTGCTCAAGTCCGCCGGCGGCAACAAGATCGCCGTAATCAAGGTCGTGCGCGCCCTCACCGGTCTGGGCCTGAAAGAAGCCAAGGCCAAGGTGGACGAAGCACCTCAAGCCATCAAGGAAGCCGTATCCAAGGATGAGGCCGAAGACGCCAAGAAGCAGCTCGAAGAGGCCGGTGCTGAAGTCGAAGTCAAGTAGGCACCGTTTCTCTATCGCAATACAAGCCGCGGCTCGCGACGCCGAGCCGCGGCTAATGAACCCGGGGAAAGGGCAAGGGGGGGGTGTCTGCCTCACTTGCCGTTTACGTACTTTCGTGCAGGGTATGACGCAGCCGGAGGGGCGCTCAACGCGAACGGTTCATTCGCGCACATTCGGGGGGCATGCGTAAACCACCTGTGCAAACTGTCGGGCCGTGCGCATACACGCACCTGCTCGCAGCATACTGATGACACGATACGTGAACGCATTTACGGCACTTGGCCCGCGCATTGGCGCTAAGAATTTCCCGGCCCCGAGGACCTGGGTGTGTGCGCTCGGCGTTGTCCTTTTCCCAGCCCGCCGCTGTTCCTGCAATCGACCAGCACCAAGACGCCTGTCACCCACAGCACGAACTACATTTTTCAGGTGAAACGGACCTCGTCCGCAAGACCCGGCACGTAAGTACCGCCGGTGAAACAGATTGACGCAGAGGAGCGTATGGCCCAGCTTATCAAGCAATTCGGCAAAGTCGAGAACATGTTGCCCATCCCACATCTGCTCGACCTCCAGGTGGAGTCTTACCTGCAATTCCTCCAACTGGACCCTGAAACGAGGCGCGAGGACGTGGGGCTCGAAGCCGTGTTCCGCTCCGTTTTTCCCATCGAGGATTTCAACAAGAC
>CAZSRS010000102.1:0-4191 GCA_964609625.1 uncultured Desulfovibrionaceae bacterium | reverse complement strand
GTGCCTTTCCCGGAAGACATGACCTAACGCTCCGATCCGGCCCGCAGGCATGCGGCCATTGCCGACGACGCCATGGCCGGCCGAGGCGGATGCATGGAATTTCCTTGCAGGGATTGGGCGCGAATCCGGATAAACGTGTCCACGCGCGGGTGCAGCTCCTCTCCGCGTTCGACCTTCCTGCGGATGTTCAGGTACTGCCTTTCCGTGTAGCCAAGCGCCCTGGCCACGGCGGCATAGGTGCCGAGCTGGTGCAGGAGCTGGTCGAAGATATCTTTCATGTCGCTCTCCTTGTGCGAAAGGACTAAAAGAATTTCCGGTGCAAGGCAACAAGAAATTTTCGCTGGACAACGAAGGAATTTCCAGAGACAAGGGCGGGGGAGGACGCCATGGATAATTTTGCACACCTATTGGAGCGGTCATTCGTGGAACTGATCGACAAGCGCGCGGATGCCCGCGGTTGGGGCAAAGGCGAATTCGCACGGATGGTCTGGCCGGAAACACAACCCAAGGCCGCCGCTGCGCGCTGGTCGGCCATTCGCGGCAGGGCCACCAACACCGGCAAACCGCAAGGCGTACTCATTGCCGATGCCCAGCGCATGGCCGAGGTGCTCGGAGAGGACCTCGCCTATCTGCTGGCCGTGGCCAAGGAGAATGCCAAGCAAGCCCGCAGCGGGCCTGCCATCCAGGGCTGACACCCAAGCGATAGACCAAGGCACGCCTTCAGCGCACCTCCCAGGGAGGCAGGGGGCGAGTGTATCCCCATGGTGATACGTCGATTTTTTACAGTTTCAGCAAATTTGCTTGAGAAAATACTCACAATTATATTGCATTCTTCTCATAATCTGGCATGAGACGACCTTGGCCATAGGGAAGCATATCTGCCGGCCATCCAAGCAAGGGGGGGGTGGGCAAAGGCGGAAGACACACGGTGGTCACTGCATAACGAAAGGGAGGCATCGGTGCGTAAACCCAAAGTTGAAGACGTCGAAAAACAGGCACAAGAGCTGGTCCGAATGATTTTCACGGCCAGCGATCACCATATGACCCTGGTCAACGGCACCCCCACGAACCTACACAACGCGCTGAGCGCGGCTGCGCTTACGGTCCAGAACTCTGTGAAATCGTTTGTGGAGATTCTCCGCTCGTTTTCACGCTGACGCCACTTGGCCGCTAAGCCCGCAGTACGCGGGCTTTTTATGGCCCACTGAAATAGGAAATTCCTTTGTATAGTAAATTGCCATGGAATGAAATTCTTTCAGTCCTTGGTTCGTGCGGTGTCCGGTGGTGCGGTTGAAAAGAGACAACGACCGCAATGACTGCATGAAGAGGGAGTCAAGCCGCAAAAACACTTGGGGCAATACTCCGTATAGACGAGGAGAGAACATGAAATGAGCGAGAAAGACAAGGGCGGACCCCGCCAGGCCCGCCCGTCACAAAAAGTCAAAACACATTCGCTATGCATAATGCACACTGCCATATGGCATGTCAACATATGCAAGACGGGAAATTTGTTCTTGTCTGAAGTGTTGCATAGGAATGCACTGACATCTTGTGAGGGGTTGCAATGCCCAAGGGTTCTTTCAGGCGCATCACTCCCACTGCAAGGGGACGCGTATGCAGCCTGAGCACATTGCGGCCATCCCGGCTGTCCTGCGCAATGCCCCACGGTGGGTTCTCTGGAAGGGCGAGGAGCGCAACGGACGGCGCACCAAAGTTCCCTATGCGCTTGGAGGCAACCGTGCGCGAACGGATGTCCCGGCCACTTGGGCCGCCTTCGAGGACGCGCTCCATCGGCTTCGGGCAGCGCCCCACGAGTATACCGGCCTCGGCTTTGTCTTTGCCAAGGAGGACGGGTTTGTGGGCGTGGATCTTGACCACTGCGTTACCCACGAGACCGGCGCGCTCATGCCCTGGGCGAGGCAAGTAGTGGAGCTTCTCGACAGCTATACCGAGTACTCCCCCAGTGGCGCCGGTCTGCACGTCATCGTCAAGGGGCGCAAGCCTGACCCACGCTGCAAGCAGACCCGCATTCCCGGCGCCCCTGCCGACTCTGCTTTCGAGTGGTACGACGAGCGCCGTTTCTTCACCGTCAGTGGGCGCATCTTCCCTGGCGCCCCCAACGATATCCACCTGCGCAACGGCGAGCTGAGCCAGGTTCTGAACCTGATCTGGGGCAATGCCCGGTCGGCATCCTCCCGGCCAACACCTGGCCCCTCCGAGGACCAGGACGCAGTGCTGTTCGAGCGTATTCGCACGTCCCACCAGGCTGCCCGGTTCGAAATCCTCTGGCGGGGGGATTGGCAAGGGGCTGGCTACGCCAGCCAGAGCGAGGCCGACTTGGCGCTCTGCGCCATGCTCGCCTTCTGGACGGGCCGCGATCTCTCCCGCATGGACAGTCTATTCCGGCGATCCGGACTCTACCGCCCCAAATGGGAGCGCAACGCCGGTGCCGGCCAGACTTACGGCGCCCGCACCATCACTGCTGCCTGCGCCAAGTGCCTGGACACACTGGAGCCCAGGCGCACATTCGCCATAAGGCAGGACCTGACTCCACCCGACCTCGACAAAGCCCAGGACCTCGACCGCTCCCGCGAGTTGTTCCCGCGTCGCTCCTTTCCCTGGCAGGTCTTCCCTTCCTCCATCGCCGAGAGCATGCGGCAGCTGGCGCGCTCTTGTGCCGGCAGTCCGAACCCGTTGCCGGGCACGGCCTTCTGTCTCCTGGGCGCGGCCCTGGGCCGCACCATTTCTGTTCTGCCCAAGGCGTCCTGGCGAGAACCACTCATTTTCTGGCACCTGGACATCGAGGAGTCGGGCAGCGGCAAGACCGCCCCCATGTGGTTGCTGGCCGAGGTCATGAAGCGGGCGCAGGCCGAGGCCCACGAACGCTACGCCGAGGAGTACGCGGCCTGGCGCTTCCTGCCCAGGGACGACAAACACCCCGAGCCAGAGCCAGCTCCGGCGCGCGGCTACTTCCTGACCGACGCCACCCTCGAAGGGCTGCGCTGCGAGCTGGAAGCGCACCCCACCGGGGGGCTGGCCATGCTCCTCAACGAGGCCTCGTTCCTGCTCAACTCCCACAACCAGTACAAGGCGCGCGGCACGGACCGCGAGGCCTGGCTCTGCCTCTGGGATGGGCACCCGGTGCGCGTGGTGCGCGTGGGCAAGACCGTCTACCTTAAAGGGGCGCGGGTGCAGGTCTGCGGCGGCATCCAGCCCGAGGTCTTCAAGGCCGCGTTCACGGCCAAGAAAGGGCTGTATCTGTGCGACGGCACAGCTTTCCGCTGCCTGCTGACCTTTGAGCCACCGGCGCATTACGAACAGACCGAGGAGGTCTGGTCTGCCGCCCAGCGCACGGCGTGGGAGCGCACCCTCGCCGCGGCCATGGCCTGGGCGGATCAGCGCGCGATGTTGGCTGAGCCCCTGGATCTTCACCTCGCCCCTCAAGCCAGGGCCGCGTTTCTGGACTGGCGCAACAGCCTGGACGCCCAGCGTGATGAACTGCCGGCACAGCTGCGCGGCTTCCTGCCCAAGGCCTTCAGCTACGCCCTGCGCCTGGCTGGCGTCCTGCATTGCATCACGGCTTTCCACGCCGGTAGCGAGCCTGCGCCCGTCCTGGACAAACCAGGCATCGAGAACGGCATCGAGGTGGCTGAATTCTACCTCGGCCAGGCAGTAGACGCGGTGCGCCTTCTTGCAGACGAAGGGGGCGCGCGCCCCACTGAGGTTTCGGATCGCATGCAGCTCCTGGCCAAGGTGCTCACGTCCCTGCGTCCGCACCTGGACAACGGCCGCCTGGCCGTGGGCTTCATTCAGGAGCGCTTCAACGCCTTCGCCCCCGCAGAGGCCCGAATCAAATCCCCCCACGCCATGGGCGCCATGCTGCGCAGAGCGGGCCTCACGCTTTCATCTGGCAAACACAACGCCAACGAACGCCGAACAACGCGCTGCATGGTCTGGGATTCCAAGACAGAGGACTACGTACAGACACCGATGCAGACAAGTCAGACTTCGAGATTTGAAAGTCTGCACTCGGGAGCCCTTGGCACTGGCGGGCTGACAGACAACTCAGACAATGCAGACATGGTTTTCGGTAGCTAAACCCGATGCGGAAGTTGAGCATGAGTTCATTGCCTGAGTGCAGACATATATGGCCCCGCCCTGGAGTCAAGAGAGATGATCATGCGACAAGAA
>CAZSRS010000101.1:0-4370 GCA_964609625.1 uncultured Desulfovibrionaceae bacterium | reverse complement strand
ATACTCCAGAGGCCGAGACTTGGCAATCAGCTGAGGATTGTTGGTAAGCAGGAAAAATGATGCTCCTCCCACTTTTGCCTCACATCACCCCCCTCATCCCTTCCAGCAACTCCGCACTCTCCGCCTCCTCCCGCGAATAAAATACCACCCCCACCCGTGCAATATGCTCCTTCAGCCCGTCATGCTCAATCTGGTTGAACAGGGACAAGTCTATCTGGTACGGCAGCAACAACTCGTCCAATTTCTCGACAATCATGCCAAGCTCCTGGAAAGTCAGGGCGTCGCCATGGAGGGTGAGGTCAATGTCCGAACCGGGCTTGTACGTCCCCTTGGCGCGTGAGCCATACAACACCGCCCGTTCAATGGACGGGTGCGCGGCAAACACGCCACGAATTCGGGCAATGGTCTGCTCGCTCAGGCCGTAGGGCATCAGTCCTGTCCTTCTGCATCGGCCTGCTCGGCCTGTTCTGCCAGAGCGGCAAAGGTGCTAGCGAACTGCTCGAACGCCGGGAAGAATCGGGTCAGAACAGCCTGCACAATGGCCTCGGCCGTTTCCTGATTGTACGTATGGGAACTGAGGTTGCGTGCGCGAATCATCTCCATCCAGGCCTCGCCATCGGCAATCAACCCGTTTTTGAACGCCTCCCGGGTGGCCCCTTTGGAACCGACAATGCCGGCAACGCCTGCATCCTGCAGATAGTCCTTCAGCACATTCCAGGCAAGCTCATGGGTGAACTCGAATCCCTGCACCAGGCCTTGCTGTTCCAGTTCGGACAGTTCCCGCGTGGCCGCCAGTTCCACCCCGCGCCGCAACGTCTGCAAGGCCCTCAGGTAGTTGTCAAAGCGCTGCATCCAGCGAATGTCTTCGGCCATGGTCAGCCTCCCTGGCCTTTGCCCACAAGTGCGCGAATGCCGGCCAGCAACTCCGCACTCTCCGCATCCAGCGCGGCAATCTCGTCCAGAATCTCCAGCGGATCACGCAAGGGCGCTTCCTCGGGTGCATTGGGGTTCTTCACCGAGAGGTCAAAGGTCGTCTGGTCCACGTCCTTCACGCTCACGGTCCAGGATTTCTCGGAATCCGCAAAGGTTTCCTGCAGGTTCACGAACTCGGTCAGGTCATCGTCATTCAAGGCCGTGGTCTTGTCCAGGCTGCGACCCGGATCAAGCTTGTAATACCAGATTTTCCGCGTGGGCGCTCCCTTCTGGAAGAAGAGCACCACCGTCTTCACGCCCGCCCCGAGGAACGTGCCGCCGGGGCAATCCAGAATGGTGAACAGGTTGCAGCTCTGGAGCAATTCCTGACGCAAGGCTCGGGAGGCGTTGTCCGAGTTGGACAGGAAGGTGTTCTTGATGACCACCGCCGCCCTGCCACCCGCCTTCAGGTATTTGATGAAATGCTGAAGAAAGAGGAAGGCGGTCTCCCCCGTCTTGATGGGGAAGTTCTGCTGAATCTCCCCGCGCTCCTTGCCACCGAACGGCGGATTGGCCAGGATGATGTCGAAGCGATCCTTCTCCTGCACGTCGGCGAGATTTTCCGCCAGGGAGTTGGTGTGGATGATGTCGGGCGCTTCGATCCCGTGCAGGATCATGTTCATGATGGCGATGACGTAGGCGAGGCTCTTTTTCTCCTTGCCATAAAAGGTGGACGTCTGGAGCGTCCGAAGCTGGTCCACGGTCAAGGTAGAGCCGTTGCCGTTTTCGCTTGCCTTGCCTTCAGGTCCATAGCGCAGGTAGTCGAAGGCTTCGCACAAGAATCCAGCTAATCCGCACGCGCCATCGTAGATGGTTTCGCCGATCCTGGGCTTGATCACCCGGACCATGGCCCGAATGAGCGGTCGAGGCGTGTAGTACTCGCCGCCGTTGCGCCCGGCATTGCCCATGTTCTTGATTTTGGCTTCGTAGAGGTGGGACAGCTCGTGCTTTTCCTTCTGCGACCGGAAACGAAGCTGATCCACCAGCTCCAGGGCATCGCGCAAGGAGTAGCCGCTCTGGAACTTGCTCTTTATCTCGCCAAAAATTTCACCGATTTTGTATTCGATGGTATCCGGTGAGGATGCCCGTTGCTTGAATCCCCTGAGGTACGGGAACAGCTCATCGTTGACGTAGTTGATGAGGTCATCGCCGGTGAGGGCAGTATCGTGGTCGAAGCTGCCATCCGACTTCTTGGGAGCCGCCCACTTGGACCAGCGGTGCGGTTCATCAATGATGTAGGAATAGCCCTTGCCCAGAAGCTCCGCTTCCATGGCGCGTTCAGCTTCCAGGTCATCAAGATACTTCAGAAAGAGCATCCATGAGGTCTGTTCGGTGTAATCCAGCTCTGATGAGCACCCGGCTTCTTTCCAGAGCACGTCATCAATGTTCTTGAACGTCTGCTCGAACATGTCGTCACCTGCAGATAGCATCTATGACACAGAGGACACGATGTATACGGCGAATCCGCTCATCTTCAGAAAAAAGCAATGCAATAGCAATGTTGTACACTTCAATTTCAACAACGAGATTGGCCGAAAGTATCCTCAAAAAACATATTGCACCGGCAGAGACGCGCCCTTGTCGCCAAATTTGCCACCGAGGACAAACAGATTTTCCCGTTGTATCGCCGCAGCAACGGCTTCTGGAATGGCATCACCGTGCCACGTCTGCATTGGAAGAGCTTGAGGCTCCAGCCCTTTCTCAAGCATGCCACGGCAACAGTCGACTCGGTCCAGCAGAAATGGCATAGTTCCACCCCGCTATGTCAAAATTGGTCCGCCCTGACCAATACCCGCCGGCTTGCCTCCCTCATGTCTTTGCCGTATTCGTCTCCCATGTCAACCACCCTGACCATCCTCTCAGACAACCAGGCTGGCAACGAACTGCAATCAGAGCATAGGTTTGCAGTGCATGTGCAGACCGCGTCTGCCAGCCTGCTCTTTGACACGGGACATGGAGCGGCGTTGTTTGCCAACGCAGAGCAGCTGGGCATTGACCTGAACAGCCCTGATGTGCTGTCTTCGATCCTGGCACTTCAACAGGGGAGGTCGTCATGTCCAAGACACACAATCCTGTCCTCTTCATCGGCGTCCTTGGTCTATTGACCATCGGCAGCGCCCTGGCCTCGAACCTTGCCGAGGTCTTCTGGGGCAACAGAGACATCTGGTGGACGCATGCGGCGATGCCACTGGCCCTTAACCAAACCTCCGACAGATTCCAGGTGATTGTTGCTGGTAAGCCTCTGAATGATCGTCTGCAGACTGGGCAGCTTTTTCTCCAGCAAGACGACGGGGCACTTGTCCCCCTGGTCGCCGCTGACGTGACAGCTCGGGTGAACAACTGGCAGGAGGAAAGTGCACGCAAGCTGCTGTTCGCTGTGCCTGAGGCTTTCATTGTTGGTGCGTGCGTGATGCTCGTAGCCTGGGGCCTAGTGAGTCGCAACAGGCTGCACTGAGGTGATTTCGGCAGGTGATGGCGATTACTCACCAAAAATGAATAACGAAAGACGTCTTAAACCTCAATCTCAACTTGAGATGAAACGAAAAGACCTGATTACCCATTTTGAAAGTCAAAACAAGAAGCTGTTCTTGAATTGTAGTTTCAAGTCAATTCATCCAGTGGCAATAGGCATTTTGATTAGCTTGTCAGCTGTTGACGTCTTGAAGTACTACAGGATTAGTCCGGAGTACATCGCTGCTTCCAGTGAGATGCTTGGACGCAAGATCGTTACTTCACCAAACCACAAGACTGCTGTTGGCGTTCGTTTGATTTTTCATCCACAATGCAACATCGTCGATTTTTTCGAAATAAATTCTCCAAAACCTGGATACGGTGGGAGAATGGTTGAAGCGGTCATCAACTCATTGCCAGAAAGATGGAGTGCAGTAGTTTTAATGGATTACAGCAGCGGATTTTGGAACAAGATGAAAGAACGATACGACAAGCTAGAAATTGCATGATTTTTGAATAATTTACCGTTAATAGAGCCTGTCCCGTGAATGGCAAACCCAATGCTTGAAGGCCCCCCGATTTTCCGTTATATTTAGAGTCTATCCGTAAACAACTCCGATCTTTCTCCCGACTTCGACAGTTGTAGGCACATTTTCGCCCCTTATTTTCGCCAACATGCTGAAATCACACGACCGGGCAACTTCAGAGCCTGTCCCGTGAATGGCAAACCCAATGCTTGAAGGCCCCCCGATTTTCCGTTATATTCAGTATGAGTTCAGCCTGTTAGATCATTTGGAGCGCACCATGGGGTATAACTTCCGGGACTACAATCCGAACCAACTTCTCCTGCTTGCCCCCAACCTGGATGACTGGCTTCCTCAGGAGCACATGGCCCGGTTCATTTCCGATGTAGTCAATGCCCTTGATCTCAAGCCGTTTTTGCGCCG
>CAZSRS010000100.1:0-4556 GCA_964609625.1 uncultured Desulfovibrionaceae bacterium | reverse complement strand
CACCAGGAGAGGCCCGGCAGGGTCACGGTGCCGCATCCCAAGAAAGACCTGGGCATTGGGCTGGTCAGGAGCATCGAGAGACAATCTGGTGTGCGACTGCGCTGAGGAGGCGACAAGCATGGCGGAATACATTGCGGCGATTTTCGAACATGGCGAGATGTTTGACGTGGTTTTCCCGGATTTTCCGGGTTGCGTGACCCAAGGTGAGAATCTGGACGACGCCAAGGCCATGGCGGAGGAAGCGTTGGCTCTGCACGTGCGCGGCATGGCCGAGGACGGGGAGGCAATCCCCAGGCCCATGGGCTTGCGGGCGGCCAAGCAGTGCGAGTTGTGCAAGGACGCCGACGCCTTCATTTTCGTGAAGAGGCAGCCATTGTCGCGGCACGTGCGGGTGAACATCACCATTCCTGAAGACCAACTCGATCGCATAGACGCCTATGCCAAGGCGCACGGCTACACGCGATCCGGGATGTTGCTCAAGGGCGCTCAAGAGATCGTGGAGCGGGGGCGGCAGTGAGCTGGCAGAAAGCGCTCAACTTGGACAACAGGATGGTATTGTCACGCCACTCCAGTAGGCCTGAGGAAAACCGCCGGCTCAAGGACAACGGCATCCTGATCCTGGGCAGCGCGGAAGACCTCTACAACATCACGGACAGATTCCGCTCCGAGCAGGTGGACGCCGGCATCGTCTACCGCAAGGGGTGAGGGGCTTATGTGGAGGACCTGTCAATGGCGAACGCAGAGAGCATCAAGCATTTGGAGCACTCCATCGAAAGCATGGAAGACCATTTCACGGTCCGTAAAGGTACGATCATTTCTCTATTGGATGATGAAGGCGATTGGTCGTTCACTATAAAGATGAACGCGGTGTGCGAGTCACTTGTCTCATACAAGATTAGTAAGTATGGTAAACAGTCAGAAGATGTTCCAACGAAGTTAGCTAATCATAAGTTCGTCCCATACAGTGAGCAGTTGAACTATTTAGAACAAAAAAATCGCATTGATAGTTTCCAAAAAGACTTCATGGCTGCCTTGGGTCATTTCAGGAATGACCTTGCCCATAGTATTGAGAGAATAAGTTATTCTTTCGTGGACAAGTGCCTTGACCGCGATGGCCGCGATCACGTTACTACACTTGGCTGTAAATTCGCTTCATTAAAATCTCACATAGATTATGGTGATCTTGCTACAGGCTTGTTCAAGTTTTCTCTAGATAGAATAAATAGCATGCCGCGATCAATCATTTGGTCCGGCGCAGTCCTACCCATAATGTGGACGTGGCGGTGTGTATTTATTTCAACTGCACATTTATCGCTACACGCGCACGATCCTACGTTCACAAAACAGGAATGACAGTTTACGAACTGCACAACGGGCATTTGAAGCATAATAATACTCGGTTGCTATGCGCTGCGACTGACTGAATGCGATTTTATCTGTAGAAGTAGACTTTCTTCAACTGGTGCTCAAAGCTCGAACTGGTCTCGATGGCCTCCAAGAACAGGTCCTTGCCCAGAGAGAGCAGTTCCACGCCTTCCATGGCCTGTACCGTGGCCGCGCGGGGTTCGTCGCGCATCAGGGCCAGTTCCCCGAAAAACTGCCCGGCCCCGAGGATCGCCACTTCTTCCCGCCGGCCGTCAGTTTCCTTGAGCACGCGCACCCGGCCCGACTTGATGACGTAGAATTTATCCCCCACATCCCCCTGGACCACGATGTCGCTGCCCTGGAGATGACACTCCGGGACCATCTTTCCGGCCACGTTGGCCAGAAGTTCGGGCGAGAACTTGCTGAACAGCTCGCAGGAAAGCAGGAAGTTCACCATGCTCACGCTGGCCGCCACGTCCGTGTCCGAGATGATGTAGCCGTCGACCATGCTCACGATGCGGTCGGCCACGTCGAGAATGCGGTTGTCGTGGGTCACGATGAACACCGTGCTCAGGTGCTCGCGCGCCATGTTCCTGAAAAGCTCCACCACCATCCTGCCCGTGTCCTTGTCCAGGGCCGCGGTGGGTTCGTCGGCGAGCACGATCCTGGGCCTGTGTACCAGGGCGCGGCCGATGGCCACGCGTTGCTGCTGCCCCCCGGAAAGGTTGGCCGGCTTGTAGTGCGCCCGCTCCCCGATTCCCAAATCGTGGAGTATGTCCAAGGACATCCGCTTGGCCGTGGCGGCGGGGATGTCGTGCATCTCCAGGGAGAGCATGACGTTCTGCATCGCGGTCAGGGAATCGAACAGGTTGTGTGACTGGAAGATGAACCCGATGTTCCTGCGGACGGCGACCTGCTCCATGGGGGGCATTGCCCTGAGTTCCTTGCCCATGACCTGCAGACTGCCCTCCCGTACCTCGCGCAGCGCGCCGATGAGCGTGAGCAGGGTCGTCTTGCCCGAGCCCGAGGGACCGGTCATGATCACGATTTCGCCGGGATGGATGGTCAGGTGATTGTCAAAGAGCACCTGCCTGCTGCTTTCGCCGACACCGAAGGTGAAATTCACCCCTTGGATGTCAACGATGGGAGCGTGCGTCTCCCGAAAGTTCCGGGTTGGTGTTTCCATGTTCGACTGTTGTGTGCAGGGGGTTTCCAGTTTCTGTTTCCCAACCGGCGGCGTGGTGCCGCCACGGCTCGGTGCGGTCGTGAGCATCTCCGCTCCATGCGAGATGCCGTCGGCGCCGATTCGCAACCGCGCACGCCGCATGGCTAGGTCCGCGTGTTTTTTGCAATATGTGACTACCCTCATTACCCAAAACAGCTTTCCGGTCAATCGACGCAAACGCATTCCATAGGCGTCGATGGACGGTCGCCGACATTGGCGGGCCTGTTCCGTGGTTGGAAGGGTGGAAAAAAACGACGGCTTGGGCTATTCTACTGCGTGATGTATCTCCAAGGCTGATCCTCGCCCCCACGCTTACTGCCTTTGATTCGCGGTTCCCACGGCGAGATGGAAATGATCGGAGCACGAGCACGAAGTGAACCATTAGTTCGGGAAGCACCCAAGGCGGCTTTGACACAAACCAATCCAGCGCACGGAGGCGAGCATGAAACATCCGGTTTTCAACATCGTCGCGACAGTCGTCCTGCTTGTTGCCTGGAGCTGTCACGCCTGGTCCATGGATTTCCTGTTCAAGAACGGGCAATACTCCTTCCAGATGCTCAGGGCCATATCCGCCACGGCCGGCGGCGGCGCGGACATCGGGGAGTGCCTGGCCACGGCCGCGCGCATCATCGAGGGGGACGACGAGAGCTGGTACGCCGAGTGGCTGGGCACCGCCGAGCGGCGCGAGCGGACCGGCGACGATTTCCTTGCCCAGGGGTATGTCACCAGCGCCGGGAAAGAATACCTGCGCGCCAGCAACTACTACCGCACCGCGGAATTTTTCCTGCACGGCAAGCCGGACGATCCGCGCATCCTGGAGACTTGGCGCAAGGGGCGTGATACGTTCCTGAAATTCGCAAAACTCGCCCCCCATCCCATCATTGCCGTGGACATCCCCTTTGAAGGCGGCGCGTTGCCCGGCTATCTCTGCCTGAAGGACGACTCGGGCTGGAAACGCCCCTTGCTGCTGATCCAGACCGGCTTCGACGGCACCAAGGAGGAACTGTACTACTCCCAGGCCGTGTTCGCCCTGGAGCGCGGCTACAACGTCCTACTCTTCGAAGGACCTGGGCAGGGGCAGGTCATCCGCGAACAGGGCATTCCTTTCCGCCCCGACTGGGAGACCGTGGTCACGCCGGTGGTGGATTTCGCCCTGACGCGCCCCGAGGTGGATGCGGACAAAATCGCCCTGATAGGCATCAGCTTCGGGGGGTATCTGGCGCCCAGGGCGGCGGCCTTCGAGCACCGCATCAAGGCGCTGGTGGCCAACGGCGGAGTCTACGACTTCCACATGGTGGCCACGCGGGGGAGCAGGGAAACCGAAGCCGCCCTTGACGATCCCCAGGCCTCCGCGGAGGTGGACACCGCCATTCTCCAGGCCATGCAACATGACCCGTCCCTGCGCTGGGCCATGTCCAACGCCATGTTCACCTTCAAGGCGGTCTCGCCCAGCGACTGGATGCGCAAGACCCGCGCCTACGTCCTGCGTGACGTGGTCGGTTCGATCGCCTGCACGACCCTGGTGGTGGATTCCGAAGGCGACAGGGACATGTCCGGACAGTCGAGAATGCTCTACGACGCGCTTCTCGCGCCCAAGGAATTCATGCTCTTCGCCAAGGAGGACGGCGCAGAGGAGCATTGCCAGATCGGCGCGCCCGTGTTTTCCAACTCCAGGATCCTCGACTGGCTTGACGCGGCTCTGCAATGACCATCGGCGGGGCGCTGGAGGTGGTGTCAGGCCGGTAGGCGGACGAACAGGGGGAATCCCAGGCGAGGAACATTCCGATGAAGGTGTGCATGGGCATACCTCCGTGAGCGTTGATCGCAAGCTGAAGACCGAAGTTCATGCATAATGGCCCAGTATCCAAATCACTTCGACTTCCCTTGCCTGATCGCTGCCGGGTGCGTATGTTTCAGCCATGGAGCAGAAGATCAACAACCCCCATGATGCGTTCTTCAGGAAGTA
>CAZSRS010000099.1:0-4704 GCA_964609625.1 uncultured Desulfovibrionaceae bacterium | reverse complement strand
CCAACGGCACATCCACATGGCTATAGGCCGGGTTCGGGCTTTTAACGGTGCGAGCCCACAGCCAAGCAATCACCGTCAGCTTCTGTCCCACCAAAGGCTTCAGGTCTGGGCGCTCAGTTGCCATGGCGGCAGTAACTTCGATTTTGGGGTACAGGTGACCGATGCGCTTGAACGCTTCGTCGCGCATCCATGCCCCGTAACGGCGCACGTCCTCGGCCAGTCCCTGGGCTCCCTTCCAACCCACCTCGTGCAGATTACCCTGTCGTTCTTCCCTCAGTCGTGGGCCCACGGGAGCACGCCCCGCGAACTTGGGCGGTATCTCAATCATGGCCTTATTGATGGTGACGGCCACCGGGTTCAAATCGCTTGCATAGCTTTCCAATCCAAGCCGCTGCGCCTCAAGGGGGAGCGCCCCGCCACCAGCGAAGGGATCGTGGAAGGCTGGTAGCTTCTCCGGGTTGAACAATTCCGCTGCCTGAGGATGGTTCTTGTTCAATTCGCAGGTCTCGCGCCAACTCCGCCATATCTCGGCCCGCGCTCGATCAAGCACCTCTTCATTGGTGGTGTTTTCCCAGAGCACGAGGTCTTCGATGATCTTAAAAAGCCGCTCCCGTTCGATGGCGGCTTTTTCCTTGTTCATCCCGTAGCGAAAACCCTCTCCAGACTGAAAGCCGGGGTCGTTGACCATCTGTGCGAATATGACTGCCCGCGCCGCAGCCAAGGGACGACGCGCCCACCAGAGGTGCAAGGTACTGGGGTGACCGTGGCGAATGGATTTTTCACGGGCAGCCGCCGCGTTGATCTTGTCCAGTGGTAGGGCAACTTCGATGAGCTTCTTAGGGGATTTGATAGTCGACATTATATTCCTTCGGCAGGCCGCTGAGAACGAGCGAGCAGGCTATTAAGATCAAGGTTAATGCTTGTCACGGCCCAATCAGGCTCCTGGGTGAACGGTTCACGCACGTAGAACGGTCCCTCGTGCGTGTCGCCATCGACCAGGACAATGGCAAGGATGAATTTGTCCTGCTGATTCAGGCCATAGAGAATTTCGTTGCGAGTCACCGTCACCGTGGTGCTTCCCTTTGCTCGGCCCTTGACTTCGATGTGGCGCGAGGGTGGGAGCTTTCCGTTTACGGGCTTAGGCAGACTGGTTACGTCCCAGCCGCATTTTTGCGCCGAGACGTCGATGACCGTATGCCCAAGGGCGCTTTCCGCGTCCATAACCGCCTGCATAGCGATCCGCTCCACATGCGCTCTGGCATCAGCGTCAGCGGTCCAGGCTTCGACTGGGCGCGGTTCCCCTTTACGCTGGGCGAGCAACCCGGCCGGGATGACCAAGGCACCGCCCGCGATCACTGGGGTGGCCGAAATAACATGCCGCATCGCCAAGAGTTCCTTCTCTCTAGACTGGCGACGGGCCGTCAAATCGTCAATGGTGCGACGGACGTTCTCCAGGGTGAGCCGGACGTCTTTGCCTGCCGCTAAATCTTCCTGCAACTTGATGTACCGGTCGGACCAAAAATTGATTTCCTTGACCAGACGTTCATGGACAGCGTTAAGCGTCTTATCCACATCGCGCTCTCGTCTTGATCGCACCTCGCCGAAGTGTTCCGGCACCAGGTGAGTCGAGGCTTGGGCTAAGGCGACCTGCTCCAGGTTTTGCGTAATCCAAGGCGCATCCAGCACGTCCTCGATCTGGGCCATGTCCACTGTTTCAATAGGCTCCAGATCAAGGTGCGGGGCCCAGCCTTCGTTGGTTGCGGTACCCTGAGGGTCTATGCCGACGAACTGCATCCGCCGGGAGACAACACGGCTGGGGTCGGCTCCTTCCCTGACGCTGTGGTCGACGATGAAGAGAACTCTGGGGGTGATTCCCATGTCGCTGGGGTCGACCAGCACTGCCCCCTGCTTGAGCTTGTTGCGATGCTGCTCCATCACGATGTCGATGACGGACTGCATGAGCGGGTGGCCTGGGTGCAGCAGGCTGGCCATGGGCGCGCCCACACGGTCCATGAGTCGTACATATTGCTTCTCGAAGCAGACCCGTTCGTACTTGCGCAGCACCGGATCAAGATTGCGGCGGTCACGTCCCGTGACCAGACGGTCGCGTTCCCGGATCGCAGCAGGGACATGGGTGATCTCGTAGCGGCCTGTCTCCCGTGGCCGAAGCTCTCCACCGAGTTGCTGGAACGCCTGACTGAAGAAGGAACGGATGAAATAGGGCTGCAGCTTACGCGCCTCGGCCTTTTCCATTTCTTCCTTGACGGCGAAGAGGCGGCGTTCGTCCATCACCTCCTCGCACAAGGCGTTGCGCTTGATGATGGATTCCAGGCGTTGCGTGTCTAGTGCGCCTTCCACTACTTGGTGCAAGCGGGCACGCACTTCAGGGTCAGCGCCGTAGCGAATGGCTTCGATCAGCAGGTCCTTGAGGCTTTTGTCTTCAAAGACCTCACCCAGGATGTCGAACACCCGGCCGCCCAGGGCTGCGCGCTCGACCTCTAGCTTCTCGAAAAGACGTTGGAAAACATCGCCCTCACGGGTCTCAGCAGCCACCATGTTCCAGAGGTGGCACACCTCGGTCTGGCCGATGCGGTGGATACGGCCGAAACGCTGTTCCAATCGGTTAGGATTCCAGGGCAAGTCATAGTTGACCATGAGGTTGGCGTTTTGCAGGTTCACACCTTCGCCAGCTGCGTCCGTGGCGATGAGTACGCGTACGCCTGGATCGTTTCGGAACATCTCTTGGGTCTTACGGCGCTCCTCGCGTTTGATCCCACCGTGGATCAGCACGACAGCATCATCATTGCCGACCTCGCCGAGGAGGCCCTGAATCCTTTCTTGGAGGTAGTTTAGGGTGTCTCGATGCTCGGTAAAGATGATGAGCTTGCGCTGACGGCCATTGGCATCGCGCATCTCAGGCGTATTTTGCAGCAGACTGGAGAGTTCTTCCCACTTCCTATCCTGACCGGAATGCACCACTTGCCGAGCTTGTTCTTCAAGCCCCTCCAGAATGAGAATTTCAGCCTCTAACTCCTGGATGGTCTGCGCGGCAGTGGCTTCATCGACTACGGCCTCCTCGAATCTCTCGTAGGCTTCGGCAGACATGGATTCATCGGATTCATAAATATCCTCCGGGATGCCATTTGTTCCGTTGCCTGTTCTGTAAGGACTCAGGGTTTCGGCCACTGTATGGCCGCGCTGGCGTAGTTTTTCCTCCTCAACGCGTCGAGTAAGCCTGTTGCGGCGACGCTTGAGCGATTGATAGATGGCCTCAGGACTGGAGGCGAGACGTCGTTGCAGGGCGGTGAGGGCGAATCCGACGGTGCCCTTGCGCTGGCCGTCGAGTTTGTCAGCCCGGTTCATCTCCTCTTTCACATAATCTGTGACCGAGGCGTAGAGGGCCGCTTCAAGGTCTGAAAGCTTGTAGTTGGTGGTGTAGGCCCGACGCTCCGGGAACAGACGTGTGCCGTCGAAGCGCAACATCTCTTCCTTCACCATGCGCCGCATGAGGTCAGTCACGTCCACCTTGTGCGCGCCATCGCGGAATTTGCCATAAAAACGGTCGGAGTCCAGCAAAGACATGAACAACTGAAAGTCTGCTTCCTTGCCGTTGTGCGGCGTGGCCGTCATGAGCAGAAAGTGCCTGGTGATGGAGCCAAGCAGTTCGCCAAGCAGAAACCGCTTTGTTTTGTTGACCTTGTTGCCGAAGTAACTGGCAGAGAGCTTGTGCGCTTCGTCGACGACGACGAGGTCCCAGCGAGATAGCTGCAGCTTCTCCAGCAAATCTTCATTCCGGGAAAGCTGGTCTACGCGGGCAATCATCAGATCAAAATCATCGAATGGGTTGCCACTACGGGATTGCTCAACCTGCTCACGGGAGAAGAGTGAGAAGGACAGACCGAACTTCTCGAACATTTCATCCTGCCACTGCTCAACGAGGCTGCCAGGGGCCACAATGAGGATGCGCTTGGCATCGGCCCGCATTAGCAGTTCACGGATGAACAATCCGGCCATGATGGTTTTACCTGCGCCAGGGTCATCAGCCAACACGTACCGCAGAGGCTGGCGCGGCAGCATGGATTCATAGACCGCCGTAATCTGGTGGGGTAGGGGCTCCAGATTGGACGTGTGGACGGCCATCATGGGGTCGAAGAGGTGCGCCAGATTGATGCGGTAGGCCTCGGCCGCCAACTTGAAGTCCTCTCCCGGCGCATCAAAAGCCCACGGCCGACCCGCTTCAGCAAGGGACAGATTGGCCTCGTCGGTGCGAAAGAGCATGCGCTCACGAAGCTTGCCATCTGGGGTCTTGTAATAAACCGTAAGGGCATCGGGGCCCACGGGTTCAGTGATTACAATACGGACCACAAGACCGGGCTCTATGCCTGAAAGCGCTGCATTTTTTTTAATATCTTCGAGTCTTAGCATGAGGAACTCAGTCAGTGGTGTCCGAGGAGACCGTCAGGGGTTGGTAGCAAGGTGAACACTTTGAAAGAGCTTAGTGTTGCTAGACACTGTGTAAGCTAAAGCGGTTGTTCGAAGCAAGGTGTGGAATATCAGCGCCTTTGACTCTACTGCCTGACGCAGCATAACGCCTACCCTTTACTAGGTGGTAACATTTTGTGGGTGCTGCTAATTCGCTGACGTTGCATCTTGGCCTCACAGCTCCCTGGCGAGTCGTGGACCAGTCTCTGGACCTTTCAAAGC
>CAZSRS010000098.1:0-4884 GCA_964609625.1 uncultured Desulfovibrionaceae bacterium | reverse complement strand
GTCGATAAATTTCTTGTACGTGTCGGAGGCCTTGTCCACCCAACCGAAGGTGAAGTACACGCCTTGGGCATCGTCGTGGGCTTCCTTGATAAAGTTGGGGTGATACACGGCGTCCTGGCTGAGAATCTTGCTCTGCAAGCCCAGTTGACGCAACTGCTTGATCATGCGGATGCCGGATGAGGAATTCTGCAGGCTCATGTAGAAGACGTCGGGGTTGGCCTGCTTGACCTTGGTCAGCACGGCCGAGAAGTCCATGTCACCCTCGTTGACGTGGTCGTGGGCCACCACCTCGATGCCCTTGGCCTTGGCCTCTTCGGCCACGTACTCGGCCAGATGCTGCGAGTAGGTGGTCTTGTCGTCCAGGATGAACACCGTCTTGGCCTTGAGCACGTTGGCCATGAAATTCACGGCGGCCTGTGACTGGTGCTCGTCGATGCCGCACATGCGGAACATGTATTGCAGGCCGCGCAAGGTCACCTGGGGGTTGGTGGAGGCAGGGGTGATCATGGGAATGGGACCTTCGTTCAGCACCTCTGAAGCCGGAATAGTGGCAGAGGAGCAATAGGCTCCCACCACCGCAGACACTTCCTGGCTCAGCAGTTTGTTGGCACCGGCCACTGCCTGCCGGGGATCGCAGGCACTGTCCTCGGACACGACAACGATTTTGTCATAGCCGGGGATGCCGCCCTCTGCCTCAAACAGGGCCACGGCCGCCTTGGTGCCGTTGGCGATGTCGTTGCCGTCGGCCGCATAGGGGCCGGTAAGGGGGCTCAACGTGCCGATTGTCAGGGTCTTGGCCAGGGCCGGAGCGCTCACGAGCAATAGCGCGCCCACCAAGCAGAACAGTACGAATCTTTTCATGCGTTCCTCCATCCCGATGTGTAAGGTTGTTGTTCCTCAGTCGGTCTGACACCCCAGATAGGCCTCGATGACCGTGGGATCCCGCTGTATCTCCTCGGGTTTGCCTTCGGCGATCTTCACGCCGTGGTCCAAAACCACGATGTGCCTGCAGATGTTCATCACCACACGCATGTCGTGCTCCACGAGCAAGACGGATACCCCCGTGTCCACGATGCGGCGGATGGTGTCCATGAGTTCGTTGGTCTCCACCGGATTCAAGCCGGCGGCCGGCTCGTCAAGAAGCAGCAGCTTGGGCTCAGAGGCCAGGGCGCGGGCGATTTCCAGACGGCGTTGATGGCCATAGGGCAGATTCTTGGCCACCACGTCCGCCTCGTGCTTCATGCCAACGAAATCCAGGGCTTCCAGGGCTTTTTTCAACACCATGCGCTCCTCGCGGCGCTGGGCAGGGGTGCGCAGCACCGCGCCCAGCACGCTGCCCTTGGTCCGGGCGTGCTGGGAGATCATCACGTTCTCCACCGCCGCCATGTTCTGAAACAGCCGGATGTTCTGGAAGGTCCTGGCAATCCCCCGGGCCAGAATCTTGTGGGGCCTCAATCCCTTAAGGGGAGCGCCGTCGAACCGCACCGTACCAGAGCTGATCCTGTACACACCGGTAATGGCATTGAACACCGTGGTCTTGCCCGCACCGTTGGGTCCGATCAGTCCGACGATCTCACCGGGGGGCACGCCGAAACTCACCGAGGACAGGGCGCTCACCCCGCCGAAGTTGACGCTGACGGAATCGAAAAAAAGTTGTGTTTCCATAATATATGCCGGAACATAGCACTGAGAGGCAGCTTGGAGTTAGTACTTGCAGATGCCATTTTTTGCAAGTATTGAACAACCAAGAACCAAGCTGTTGTACTTAAATGGAAAATTTCATCCAGAGCCAGAGGAATCGAACATGTCCAAGACCTTTGATCTCGAATCCAGGATTGTCACGAGAGGCAAGGAATTCTTCGCTTCCATCCAGGGTGAATCCCCATCCATCTTCAACAAGAGCTGGTGGACCGGAAAGGTCATGGACTGGTGCATGTCCAACGAATCCTTCAAGGTCCAGATGTTCCGTTTCGTGGACGTATTGCCCTACCTCAACTCCTCCAACTCCCTGCTGCGCCACATCGAGGAGTACTTCGGCGGCAGTGACACCGACATGCCCACCGTGCTCAAGTGGGGCGCGGAAGGCGTGGGCGGAAAGCTCGCGGCCAAGGTCTTGGCCATAACTATCCGCAGCAACATCGAAAAAATGGCCCGGCAGTTCATCATCGGCGAGAACCTCAAGGACGCCGTGAAGAACATCGCCAGATTGCGCAAGGACGGCTTCGCCGTGGTGGTGGACCTCCTGGGCGAGGCCACGGTCAGCGAATACGAGGCCGAGCGCTACGCCGACGGCTATATGGACCTCCTCGTGGCTCTGGAGCGTGAGCAACTTAAATGGAAGCCCCTTGACGGCGGCAATGGACAACAAGACTGGGGGCACGCGCCCATGCTCAACGTCTCGGTCAAACCCTCGGCCTTTTACTCCCAAGCCAAGCCCGTAGACCCGGAAGGTTCGTTGCGCGCCATCCTCGACCGCCTTGCCCCCATCTACAAGCGCGTCAAGGAAATCAACGGTTTCCTGTGCATCGATATGGAGCAGCGCGCCTACAAGGACATCACCATCGAACTCTTCAAGCGGCTGCGCGGCGCGCCGGAATTCCGCGACTACCCCCACCTGGGCATCGTGCTCCAATCCTACCTGCGGGAGACCGACAAGGACCTCGACGGCTTGCTCTCTTGGGCCAGGGGCGAATCCCTGCCCATCTCCATCCGCCTGGTCAAAGGCGCCTACTGGGACTACGAGACCGTGGCCGCCAAGCAGCACGGCCTGCCCGTGCCCGTGTACACCATCAAGGCAGAATCCGACGCGGCCTTCGAACGCCACGCCCGCCGCATCCTCGAAAACGCCGACATCTGCCACCTGGCCTGTGGCTCGCACAACGTCCGCAGCATCGCCGCCGTGCTGGAGTCGGCCAATGCCCTGGGCGTACCCGAGGAGCGCTACGAATTCCAGGTGCTCTTCGGCATGGCCGAACCCGTGCGCAAGGGCCTGAAGAACGTGGCGCATCGCGTGCGGCTCTACTGCCCCTATGGGGAACTGCTCCCAGGCATGGCCTACCTGGTGCGCCGGCTCCTGGAAAACACGGCCAACGAGAGCTTCCTGCGCCAGAGCTTCTGCAATAACCTGGACGCCGACAAGCTCCTTGAAAACCCGGAACACATCGTGGAGCGCGAGCGGAACGCACGCCGTGCGAAAAGGACGACTGCCGGGCAGCAAGACACGCAGCAAGGGCTCAAGCCCTTTGACAACGAACCCAACCCGGACTTCACTCTGCCCCAGGTGCGCGACGCCTTCCGCGAAGCCATAGCCCAACAGCGCGCCTTGCTGCCACGGGAGGTGCCCCTGCTTATCGCCGGCCAGGAGGTCTGGACGGAAGACCGCATCGAGTCCCTGAATCCGGCAGATCCCGGCGAAGTCATCGGCCGCGTCTGCCAAGCCGGGGTGGCCGAGACAGACCAGGCCGTGGCCGCCGCCACGAAAGCCTATCCGACCTGGCGCGACACCCCGGTGGCCGAGCGCGCCGCATGCCTGTTCCGCGCCGCCGACATCCTGCGCCGCGACCTCCACCTGCACTGCGCGCTCCAGATCCTCGAGGTGGGCAAGCAGTGGGATCAGGCCCACGGCGACGTTGGCGAGGCCATCGACTTCCTCGAGTACTACGGTCGCGAGATGCTGCGCCTGGGTGAGAAGCGCCGCATGGGCAAGGCTCCGGGCGAGATGAACCACTACTTCTACGAGCCCTGCGGCGTGGCCGCGGTCATCGCGCCCTGGAACTTCCCCCTGGCCATATCCACCGGCATGAGCGCCGCCGCCATGGTCACCGGCAACACCGTGGTCTACAAACCCTCCAACCTCTCGCCGGTGATCGGCTACACCTTGGCCCAGGTCTTCCACGACGCCGGCATCCCCGAAGGGGTGTTCAACTACCTGCCTGGGCGCGGCAGCGTCATGGGCGACCACCTCGTGGAGCACCCGGACGTGGCCGTCATCGCCTTCACCGGTTCCCTGGAAGTGGGGGCGCGGATCATGCAACGCGCGGCCGTGCTCAGCGAGGGGCAGCAACACTTCAAAAAAATTATCTGCGAACTCGGGGGCAAGAACGCTCTGATCATCGACGACGACGCGGATCTGGACGAGGGAGTGGTCCACGCCCTATACTCGGCCTTCGGTTTCCAGGGGCAGAAGTGCTCCGCCTGCTCACGGCTCATCGTGCTGGAGGAAATCTACGACCGCTGTCTAGAACGGCTGGTGGAGGCTGCCCGCTCCCTGAAGATCGGCCCAGCCGAGGATCCTTCCAACTACATGGGGCCGGTGGTGGACGCCGGAGCACGGCAGCGCATCCTCAAATACATCGAGATCGGCAAGCAGGAAGGCACGGTGCTCGTGGAGCGGGAAGTCCCGGACAAGGGCTGCTACGTGCCCATGACCATCTTCCGGGACATCGAACCACAACACCGCTTGGCCCAGGAAGAGATCTTCGGCCCGGTGCTGGCCGTTATGCGCGCCCGCGACTTCGAGCATGCCCTGGAACTGGCCGAGTCCACCGCCTTTGCCCTCACCGGCGGGGTCTTCAGCCGCTCCCCGAAAAATCTGGAGCGCGCCAAACAGCGCTTCCGCGTGGGCAACCTTTACCTCAACCGGGGCACTACGGGCTCCCTGGTGGAGCACCAACCCTTCGGCGGCTTCATGATGAGCGGCGTGGGTTCCAAGGCCGGCGGCCCGGACTACCTGCTGCGCTTCATGGACCCGCGGGTGATCACGGAGAACACCATGCGCCGAGGCTTCGCGCCCATCACCGAGGACGACGCCTGGGTGGAGTAGAAGTCATTTACCACCGGCAAAGCCGGTGGCTTGAAAGATTTGAACCGCTCAAAGCGGTTAAA
>CAZSRS010000097.1:0-5220 GCA_964609625.1 uncultured Desulfovibrionaceae bacterium | reverse complement strand
CTGTCAAACTTTGGGAGTCCCCCGGCAAAGCCGGGGGTTTACCCAGAGGCAATTACGCCGAGCCGTGGCCCTGCAGTTCGCCCCTCGACCGGACAGGCGCTTTGTCATGGCTTATGACGCACTGGCAAGAATGTCTGGCAGGGCTGTTGAGCGTCCCATGGCGTTGACGGCCGGAAGTCCCCTCTGGAATGGGGAGCGGCTGGTGGTTTTCCTCATGAACGAAGGCCAGGGTATCGGCAAATTGGAAGTGGCGTTGCCACATACCATGCAGGAAGGCTTGGCCGGCCTGGAGCAGTGGCTGGACCTTCTTTCAAACGCGGCCGGACCCATAACCGGGCGGGATGCTCCGTTGCCTGATGAATCGTCGCGTAAGGTCGAGGAACTGCTCCTGTCCCTGGATCTGACGTCCATGGTGCAAGGCATGGCCATGCTGGAAGGGCTTCGCGCCGAGCAAGGCATGTCGGCCGGGCTCTGCCGGCTCGCGGCGTTCGGCTACGGTCTCATGGCCTATCCCCTGTATCCGGACTACATGGGGCACGGCGACGCCCTCGCCGCCCAGGGACTGGCCTTACTCGCCTTGGCCAAGAGGCTTGATCCCACCCTTGACCTTGCGCGCGAACAGGGTCTTCTGGCGCTTGTCATGGGGCGTAGCGCCGAAGCGGTACGAGTTCTCGAGGGGGAAGCGAATCAGGGCGATCCGGTCCGCTCCGCGCTACTGGCCTTTGCCGCCGGCGACGTTGCCGAACTTGAAGGGCGCTCGGATCGCGCACAGGCGCTGCTCCCTGGCATCCTCCTTGCTCGCGCCCGCATGGCCCAGAACCGCTGGGACGATGCCGCGCGGATTGCCGTTCGTCTGATCCAGGACCAGCCGCCGTCTCTGCCATTGCTGGCCCTGGGCAATCAGTGTGGAGAACTGAATATGGCCAAGGTCACGACACGACTCTATTTCGCTCTGGCCAAGGCAGTGGCGGAGTTGGACGGCTTCGCGGACCTGGATGCCGAAGCCTTGCTTGAGGAAAAGACTAGGCGTCTACAAGAAGCCACGGAGGGTAACGAGGCTGAACTCATGACTGCATTCGAGAAGGACATCGCTTCCTGGTCGCCACTCTCGGGAGCGGCCGCGGAAGGTGTCCTCATCGACAACTCGCGCCTGCGTCTCTTTCTCAGGGGGCATGCCGACAACGCGGTCTGGCAGCGCTTCAATCTGCTTTTCAACCGATGGAGCGTGCTGAAAATGGCCCTTGCCTTCGCCCAGGACGTGGAGGCCACGAGTCCTGGAAGCACCCTGGCAAGGATCATGCTGGCAAGGATCAACAATGCAACGGGACAGGGCGAGGAAGCGGCGAAGATGGCAGGGCCGCTGCTCGATGACGCCGGACTCTCGGTGCTCATGGCCGGGCAGGTGAAGCAGGTTCTGGCTGATGCGGTAATATCGGGCGCGGCCCCTGCCGTGCTGGCGAGACATATGGATGGGCGGCCCGAAGGTCTGAAAAACCTTGGCGACCTGTGCAAGGAAGCCTGCCTCCTGGACCAGGCCAAGGACCTGCAGGAAAGGGCCCTCGCCCTGGACCCCAGGCAGCCCTATGCCTACACGCGGCTGGCCGTGCTCGAAGGCGACGACAGTCGGCTGCGTCAGGCGTTGCAGGATCAACCCGAGAATTTACAACTGCTCGAGGACGCTATCTTGTATTACGCGAACCGACCCACAATCACGGACCACGAATTCGTACTTTCGCTTTACGATAGGGCCATCGAGTTGGCCCCCGAGGATTTCGAACTGAAGCGGAAACGCATCAACCGTCTGCGTAAAATGGGGCGTCTGGCAGAGTGCAAACAGGACATCGAGGCACTGCTTGCCGGCAATCCCACCGGCCTGGACCGCAACAACCTGCTTTCGGCCCTGACGTATGTGCTCATCGAGCAGGGCGAGCCGGAAAAGGTCCGCGCCTATGCGGAGACACAAGTGAAGAGCGCCCAGGCCCTGGCCATGGTCTCCACCGCCCAGGCCTTCGAGGCTATGGGCGAGGACGAGGACGCCGAGGAACTCTTCGGCATGGCCATGCGGCGCTACCCCAACTCACTCGGTATCTTGGCGAGCCTGGCCGGCATGTACTGGCGACAGGGGCGCGATCAGGACGCGGCAACAGTGCTGGCGCTGCTGCGCCCCTCGGCGGGGAGCGATCGTTACTGGTATGGGACGACCTTCTGCAATGCCCTTGCCGACGCTCCTGCTGACCGGATCACGAGTGCAGCCGTGGCCCTGCGCGAGCACGGCGCACCTGAATATGAAATCCTGCATCTCGCCTCCAGGCTGGCGTACATGGGGCTCCATGAGGCGGCCAGCAAGCTCCTGGACCTGCTCATCGCTTCCGGCGGCAACCACCAACTGCCCTATCGAGTGCAGCGCTACGCCAGCTCGCTACATTGGAAGGGCGAGGAAGAGGCCCGACAGGAGCTCTATGCAGGCGTCGAGCCCAGGGCCATGGGCCCCTTGTCCATGTTTCTCTTCGCGGAGCAAGAATACGAACTGGTGCTGCAACACGATTTCTCGCGCGAGCTGCGGGATCCCAGGCACGCCGAGTTCGTCCATCTGCAACGGCTGGTCTCCTGGCTTGCCCTGGGGAAGAAGCCCACCGAACTGGCCCAAGAGTTCCAGGAGCACTTCGCCCGGGACACGGTCGACTACTATCACGCCATCGGGCGCTTCTTGCTCGGCCTGTCGTCCGAGGAGGACATACTGCCACTGATGACGGGGCCCAAGCAGGCCTGCGAAATGGGCTACTACCTGGGTTTTGCAGCACGGTTGCGTGAAGATTTCAGGGCCGCCGGCGAGTGGTATGCGGCCGTTCTCTCGACGGGGCTCAGGAACAACGGGGAATACGGCTGGGCCAAGCGCGAACTCGAGAACTGGCGTTCCTTGGGCACGGGCAGGCGTTTGCCACTGCCTTCGGCAGAAAAACCGCTGCTCGAACAGCAGTACGCGCAGTTCTTTCTGTTCCAGTTGCAAGAGGAGTTCAAGCTGCCTCCAAAAGGTGCGCGCGCCGATTTGAAGCGGCTCCTGGTCTTCGGGGGAAAGGCGGATTTCAGGTCTCCCGGTTGAGAACAGTGCTCCACCCTTCAATGTTGGGGGGGCTGCATGCGGCAACTGCGGGAAAATTCGGTAGGCATCATCCAGCCTGTCACGCGGAGGACTCCTGTAAGCGCACCGCCACGACCTGTTCACTCCCCAGCCATGCCCTTTTCTATCAGGCGATGCATGCGCTCCAACTTGTCGATCAGTTCCCGGGAGACAGGGTCGGAATTGTGCGAGATCACGTAAGGCGTCACGGCGATGAGCAGCTCGGTGCGTTCGCGTTCCTTGGCCGTGGTGGAGGTGAAAAAGCTCAGTATCGGGATGTCCGAGAGAATCGGCACGCCCGTGCGCGTGTTGGTCGCGCGCTGTTGGATGATGCCGCCGATGACCATGGTCGCCCCGCTTTCGGCAATCAAGGAAGTTTGCAACTGGCGTTCGGTGAAGCGCGGCGTGTTCAAGTTCACGCCCGGTACGGCCTGTGGATTCACGTTCGTGATGCGCTGGTCCACTTCGAGCCGAACCAGGCCGCTGGAATTGATGTGCGGGGTCACGCTGAGAATGATGCCCGTGTCCTGGTAGCTGATGTCGTTGACGATGGACGAGTCCGTGGCCGCGTCCTTGGAAACGCGCGATATTGTAGGCTCGCGTCCCCCGACGGTGAATGAGGCAGTCGTGTTGTCCATGGCCAGCAGGGTGGGCGTTGAAAGGATATGCACCTTGTTCTTGGCATCCAGAAGGTTGACCAGCGCGGCAAAGTCGTCCAAGGTGCCGATCGAGCCAACAAAGAGCGACAGCCCCCCGGGAATGAGCCCGGATGCGGAATCTCCCAGTTTAAAATCACGGGCAAAACTGGTTCCCGTATCCAGGGCGACGCTGCCTGAGATATCACGTCTGCTGGTGCGCAGGAACCACTCCACACCGTAGCGCAGTTCGTCCGAGAGTTCGACCTCGGCGATGACCATTTTGATGAGCACGGCCCGGGGCATGATGTCCAGGGTCTGGATGATCTCGCGGATGCGGGCCAAGTCGGCCGCGTTGGCGCGGACCACGATGGCGTTGTTCTCCTCATCAGCAATGATCAGGGCCTTACCGCTGAGCTCGGCCACCAGGCTGGACAGGTCGGAGCCTTCGGCGACTGAGGCGGCAACCGCAGGCTCGCCGTTCCGGGAAGGCTCCGCTTCTGTGGCCAGGGCCCTGCCCCCGCCTTTCCCTTGGGATGCGAACAGCTCCTGCAGAATGGGCGCGACTTTGGCGGCAAGCCCGTTCTCCATGTGGTAGACCATGACCTGCTCGCCAGCCGCTTCGGTATGCACGTCCAGGGCAGCGAGCCACTGCCGGACAGATTGCAACGCCTCGGGGTGAGGCGAAACCACCAGCACGCCGGGCAGTCGCTCAAGGGGCACGAACACGGTGGAGTCATCCATTACGCTACCTTTCAACTGCCCCACGCCGGAAATGATTTCCTTCAGCCGGTTTACTGCCTCCTGTGGCGGTACTGCAGCCAGGGGCACGATCTCGAAGCCCACTTCGCCGAGCACGTTCATATCCAAGGCGCGCAGCAATTGCACAACCCGTCTTGCCGCAAGGGGACGTTCGGCAAAGACCAGCGTGTTTGTTGTCGGATACGCAGCAAGCGGGCGATCCTTGCCCAGAAAGCCCTTGATCACTTTTGCGGCCTGTTCGGCGTCCACGTAACGCGGGCGATAGACCACAACCTGGGGCGCTCCCCCTGTTGTGCCGGGAGCGGCCAGTTCCAGACCGTCAGCCGCCAGCAGAGGGCGCACCACTAACAGCCCTTCGCGCTCAACCAAGTCCAGCCCCTGAACGGCCAGGGCCTCGGCAAAGAGCAGCAACAATTCGTCCGCCCCGTAATCGCCTTCTATGTGCAAGCTCATTTCCCCAGTCGCTTCCGGCGCCACGGCGTATTCCAACCCGAGTTCCTTGCCGAGCACGGCGTCCACGACCTCCGCTATGGGGCCCTGATCAAAGGACAGCACACGCGATTTTCGCGCAATGACGGAGCGGGACGGCGCCTGATCGCGCCCCCCCGTGGTCCTGTGGGCGGGACCGATGACTCCGGCCCGGATGGCTGCCGGTTTGCCGGGCAGAGGTCTGGCAGGGCGCGAAGAGAGTCGTTTATCCTGCAC
>CAZSRS010000096.1:0-5397 GCA_964609625.1 uncultured Desulfovibrionaceae bacterium | reverse complement strand
ACTTATTTCATTGCTATTATTCGGAAAATAAGGTCTGTGGGGCGAAACTCCTGTTCGACAATCCGACGTCATTCTGGACGTTTGCCGTAAAGCCGTTGCTACACTGCCCCTCAGACAACGAGACAAGGTTCTCATCCTTGAATGGCCGGACATCGTGGATTCGGTCTATGCACACAACACACAACGTATCTTTGACTGTTTTCATAAAGAGGAAGCGCTCAGGAATTATATTGTCAAAGCGATTTCCGAAAACCTGGGAAGCATTGTCAATCGATTCAACCCAGAGAAGCTTCTCACCCTGTGCAACTATGTGTTGTATGAGCTTTCTGAGTTCCTTTGCGGTTTCGTGTACCAAGGGATTCACTACAACCTCTGCGTTTACTCAGGCAGTATTACCTCCCTGACCAGGGACCTGCTGCAGCAGGACTTCTTCCAGCCGATTTATGCACAATTTGTCCGGTATGGCACTATAGCCCATGCAGAAATGTATGCTTGTGTCCGATGAACAGAAAATGTTCATAAACAAATAAATGTTCGTACTTTTGATAGTCTACATCGCCTTCCTCAAGTCTTCCTGCAAAGACGCAACCAAATCACGTTCTGCGCTTTGATTGCCGCTGCCTGACGAAATCGCGGTTTTTCAACGGCCAGCTCATGGAGGTTCACTCGCAAAGCGACCTCCTGCAGTGCATTATTACGTCGCACTTCTCGATGTGAGCGTGCTATCGAATACCAGATATCGTCATATCCCCGAATCCCAGTCGCCCGACCAGAACGTTATTGATATCTGGAAGAAAGCCCTAGTGCCCCTTGCTTTGGGGCGGAGCACCGGCCCTTGTGGCAAGGGCATTTCCTCGACTTGGCCTCGTGATACGAGGACGAGGAGGCTGTTCATTTCCCTGGGGCAGCTGATTTGACATCACCGCGAAAAGAGCAGTACATCGTTGCCTACGCTGAACTTCATTCCCGTTTTTCGCGAGCCTATGTCACAGTCACTCCCTGGATCCCCGTCTTCCACATGGCAGGAGCGAATGCTGCTCTTTTTTCCTTCCATAATCATGAGCAAGGGCAGACGGTACTTTCAAGAGAGGCGTGTCACCCTGAAGAAAGCCACCCCAAACGAAATTGTCGCCACTGTGCGGGGCTCGCGACTCTATTCCATCGAATTACAGGATCAAACCACGGAAAAGGATCCTTATTATCATGTCTTCTGCAGCTGCCCCTATTTTCAGAGCGGCAACGCCTGCAAGCACCTGTGGGCAGCCATTCTCGCCACGGACGCGGCCATCGACCTGTCAAGAAATACAGTGGCAAACGAGAGCGGCACGGAGATCCCTAACCTGTGGCGTGAATTGCTCTTCCCCTTGCGCAAAAACCAGGCCGCCGGCCCGAACCGCTGGGAAGGCGTGCCCGGTGAATTCATGCTGCGCTACGAGATGGACATCGAGGGCGGAACCATCTCACTGGGGGCCTTCAAGCAAAAAATTCTCAAGTCGGGCAAGCTCGGCAAGCAGGCATCACCCGCTCCACACAAGATCCTGGACGAACCCGATCTTCCCCGTCATGACCGCGTCATCCTCGAAACACTGATCAAGGAGTACAACAACCACGGCGAGTATTACTGGTCCCGTCGCTGGTCTCCCCGCAGCTTTCAGCCCTGCCAGATTTCCAACTCGATCTTGACCTTGCTCTTGCGTGAGTTGGCCAGCACAAAACGATGTCGCATCAGCTCTTCCGGTCAGACCCTCGCCGACCCCGTGCACATCGGGCAACCCTACGAGGCAGGCCTCGAGTTCGTGCTTCTGCGCGATTCCCTCCCCAACCCCAAACGGAATATCGTGTACGAACCGCATGTCCGGTTGGGTGAGACCCTGCTCCCCGTGTCGAAGGTACCGCTGTTCATCGGCACCACGCCACTTTCCTTCGTTCTCGACCAAGGGTTGCACGTTCTGCCCGGCCCCGACATGCAGTGGATCAAGACCATCCGCAGGAATAAGCATCGCGTCATCGTACCTGAAAGCGATGCCAGAGAGCTGATCCTGACCGCTCTCGAACCGTCTATGGCCGAGCCCGGTACCCAGCACGGGAATATACGGTCATCGGTGCTCGAACTGCCGGAGGATATAGCGCCCGAACATCGCCGCGCCATCGACCCCAGACCATTCCTGGAAGTTGAGTTCGGGGAGGAGGCGATCACGGCGGAACTCTGGCTGGATTACGACGGATTCGAAATCACGGCCAATGACGAGCGCCCCACCATTCTGGACGTCGGCTCCTGGACGCGGATCGAACGCAACCTGGAGGCCGAGGAAAGGCTTCTCGTCCAAGTCAAGAACTGTGGCCTGCAAAGCAGTGACAAAGGGCTGTTCGTTTCCCCGCACAGGTCTCCCTGGCAGGCGTTGGAGTTCTTGGCGCCCCTGGCGGAACAGGGCTGGACCATCAGGGGGCGCGACAAGCGCCGGTTGCTCGCGGGTCAAGCCACTGGACTGCGTATCAGCAGCGGGTTGGACTGGTTCGACGTGGGGGGAGGCGTGGATTTCGGCAACGCCATCGTGCCGTTGCCCAAGGCCATCCGAGCCTTCCTGCGTGGGGAAAAGAGCATCGAGTTGCCGGACGGCTCCTTGGGAGTGCTCCCCACGGAGTGGCTTGAGCGGCACGCCCATCTTCTGGAGATGGGGCATATGGGATCGAACAAGGAGGAAACACTGCGTTTCCATTCGGCCCATGCCATGCTCCTGGACGCCCTGCTCGAGGAAGTGGAGATCCAGGCCATGGATCGTGATTTCATGGCCCTGCGGAGTCGGATCAAGTCCTTCAACGGGTTGAAGCCACCGCCACCGCCCAGCAAGCTGAATGGAACACTGCGCCCCTATCAACAGGAGGCCCTGGGTTGGTTCGACTTTTTGGCGGACTTTGGCTGCGGGGGGGTGCTGGCCGACGACATGGGCCTGGGCAAGACGGTTCAGGTACTGGCTTGGCTGCAGCTGGAAAAGGAGCGTGGCAGTGGCGGCCCTGCGCTGGTTGTGGCGCCCACCTCGTTGCTCTTCAATTGGCGGGAGGAAGCGGTCCGGTTTTGTCCTGATTTGTCCGTGCTCTCCTATGCAGGACTGGACAGGAGCGGCCTGGAAAGTAGTTTTACTGAACATGACCTGGTGCTGACGACATACGGGCTTCTGCGACGCGACATCGAGATCCTGCGTCAGATGCACTGGCGTTGTGTGATCCTGGACGAGAGTCAAGCCATCAAGAATCCCGACTCGCAGACGGCCAAGGCCTCGCGGATACTGCAGGCCGACAGGCGGCTGTGTATGACGGGTACTCCTCTGGAAAATCGTCTCGACGAATTGTGGTCGCAGTTTCATTTCTGCAACAGCAACATGCTGGGCTCACGCACGCAGTTCGACGCCCGCTTTGCCAAACCCCTCAGCCAGGGAGACACAAAGGCCCGCGAGCTGCTGCAACGCGTCATCAAACCCTTTGTCCTGCGCCGGACCAAGGCGGCTGTGGCCGCGGACCTGCCCGACAAACAGGAAGTGGTGATTCGATGCGAGATGGCTGCTGACCAGAGCGCCGTGTATGATCGCCTGCGCAACCACTATCGCAGCGAGATACTGGCCGCCGTGGACAGGCAGGGCTTGAACCGCTCCAAAATCAAGGTGCTGGAAGGGCTCCTGCGGCTGCGCCAGGTCGCCTGCCATCCGGAACTGGTGGGAATGAAGGGCGTCTCTTCGGGAAAGCTGGATGAACTGATCAAGATCATTCTTGAAGTTGTCTCCGAGGGGCACAAGGCCCTGGTGTTTTCGCAATTCACCAAGTTTCTGGGCATCATCCGGCAGGGTCTGGAGGCTCGGGGCGTGACCTACGCCTATCTCGACGGCCGCACGCCAGCCAAAGAACGGGAAAAGCGCGTGGCCGATTTTCAGGACCCCGACGGCCCACCTGTTTTCTGCATCAGCCTCAAGGCCGGCGGGGTGGGGCTGAACCTCACCGCCGCGGACTACGTGTTCATCATGGACCCCTGGTGGAATCCGGCGGTCGAGGCCCAGGCCGTGGACCGCACCCATCGCATCGGTCAAGACAAAAAAGTCTTTGCCTACCGCTTCATTTGCACCGACAGCATTGACGAGAAAGTCCTCCTGTTACAGCGGGAGAAAAAGGAACTGACCGCGATTCTGGAACAAGGGGCCACCTCCACACTGGCCACGCTCACGCGCGAGGACCTGGAGGCGTTGCTGTCCTGAAGTTTTTCATTCCCGAGACCAGGAGGAGGCCGCTCGTATCGTGCTGGGGAAGTACGGTGCCCACTGCCATCGAAACCGCATAACCAGGATCTGGACGTGTTGCAGGACAGGCTGTCTGTCACGTATAATCCACTCCAACGGTATCGACATCGATCCGAGCGTCTTCTTCAACTGCAACCGCCATACCCATGGAGCAGCTCATGAGCGACATCCCCCTGCCGCGTGAAATCCACAAGTTCCTTTCCAGCAAGACCCTGGGGCAGGAGGAGGTACTGCACAAGGTCGCCGTGGCCATCTACAAACACATCAATGGCCTCAAGGCAGGCAACATCCTGCTCATCGGCAACAGCGGCACCGGCAAGACCACCATCATGAACACCATCCAGAAGTTCTATCACCATTACCCCGCATTGAAAAAGTTCAGAGCCATGGCCATCATGAACGCCAACATGCTCGCCGGTGAAGAGCTCGGGGACGTGAACCTGGGGCGTTTGCTCAAGGCCTTGGAAATGGCCGTGAACAACACCTTCGGCCTGTTCACCACGGACGAGAAGCTCAAAGAGTACATGGAGAACGCCACGGTCTGCATCGACGAGGTGGACAAGATCGCGGCCTATATCAAGGACAAGCCCAATGTGCTGGGTATCGCCATCCAGCAGGCCCTGCTGACCATGCTCGAAGGGGAGCGTATCCTCTTCGAGACGGTGCGCCATGACCACAGCAAAAAGCGGCGCGCCCGCTTCCCCATCGACACGCAGAAGATGTTCTTCATCTGCGGTGGTGCCTTTGAAGGTCTTTACGATCAAATCGTGAGCGGTATCAGGAGCGGACTTGACGACCGCAAACTTACCCTGGTGGAGAGCCTTGACCCCGACGGCATCACGCGCGCCATAGAAAAACTCGAACTGTGCAACCAAGTCAGGCTCTCGGATCTCTTCACCTACGGCATGACCCCGCAGTTCATCTCGCGTTTCAGCTCCATCGCCGTGCTTCAGGACCTGGGAGTGGAAGAGTTGAAGAAGATATTGATCGTGGCCGAGGACTCCCCGCTGCATCATTCGCGTAAGTACTTCCAGACCATGGGGATCGACTTACAGATCACCAAGGACGCCGTGGAGATGATCGCCAGGTCCGCGGCCAAGCACACCCGCATCGG
>CAZSRS010000095.1:0-5705 GCA_964609625.1 uncultured Desulfovibrionaceae bacterium | reverse complement strand
CCAAGGCTCTCCTTTGGGAGCGAGAAAAACCGGTTCGGGCAGAGGAGGTAGCCAAAGCGAAAGAGCGTGAACGGCAGGCGGCTTTGGAGCGATCGAAGACAATGGAACTGGAGCCCTACAAAGCTGCTTTGTGCGAGATCACTAAAACGAACCCCATGCTCTGGAGCTATGAGAGGAGGGAGGCGGCGCTCAAACCGCATCTTGAAGCGATTGCCAAGGCGGGGCCGAAAAATCGAGGAGAGGTGTTCGAGCGGGCGCAAAAGACTTTGAAGCAGGACGCGGCCCGTGAACAGAGCAAGGACAGGGGGCGTGATTCAGGGCATGGGTTTGAGCGGTGATGAGACAGATTTTGTAGTAGTTCAAACCCGATTTGGACTCTCCCAATTGCAGGGCCGCGTGTGTCAGATCTGGCTTGAACTACTACACGTCATGTCATGCCTGGGGTAGGACGAACAAACGGCACGTTTGTTCTGCATGGGTATTAAAAATTATAAATCAACGTTGCCAGAACCATTACAACGAGCACAAATTACTTTGTGGCAACGGATACCATCACGCTGGAATTCTAAATCGCAATCATCGTCATCGTAAAATTCAAAGGGATGCACGCGGGTCTCGCTAACCGGATAGCCCATGTTGACCTCCCACTTCATCTCCGGTTCCGCCCAAGAGCAGGGTTCCACAACCCAGCCAGCTCCATCGCATTGCGGGCAAATGTTGTCCGTTTCCCGGCAGTCAATGCTTGGGATGATGGTTGCAAGATCAAAAAATTCTTCATGTCGCGTCATGCGTTGCTTACCGACAGGCGACGGTGTCTTTCATGTACAATCCATACCCCATATAATGGGCACGGACTAGGCGCACGTCGAGTATATCATTCACGTCACCAGCAATATCTTGCAGTTGACTTTCCAGTGTCGAAGCATTTGGGCTGTAGTTTGCGAGAAGCAGGAGGCATTCCGGCTTTTCAGAGGATAGACCTTCAACAGGGTTCCCGTTGCGCTCACGCAGCATGGGGATGAGCCCCAATGCCCTCTTTTGGGCGAAGACTTGCAGCATGTCTTCCTTAAAAGCCTCGAAGGCCGGGGAGCCAACGAATTTCGCCGCGTCATGGATGTGTTTTGCTAGGTTGGACATGGCGCCCTGAGCGTATTTGACCTCAATGATTGCGAGCCTGGGCTTGTACTTGGATGGATTGCTGCGACAATGCCCTTTGCTTGGCCATTGAAAGGCAATCATGTCGAATGTAGATGATTTCTTATCATCCGTTGCCCCAGGAGAGTACTCAACGTCGACAATGAAGTAGTCTGTGGCGTTGGCGTCTGGAGCATAATTGTTTTCCCGCACCACGCGCTGTTGTATTTCGCGTTCTTCCATGCTCTTCTTGGCGAAGTGCAGATCAATGGCCATCTTCATGTGTGGAATAGTCTTCATCCAGTCAACCATTGCATCAGCATTGCCAATTTCCCACGAGACGCTTTCACTGGAAAAAAACGGCGGGAGTACATGGGCGCAAATGCGCCGGGCTACCTCCGCTGCTCCATTGAAATAATTGGCATCCATTTTCGCAAAGAGGGTGCCTTGCTTCATGCGGAGGTCAGTGAGTTTTCCCCCACGGTAGTAGATGGTAGCTACATCATTTGCCCGAAACTGCAGGTCCAGGGTGTAGTCTGCCTCCAGCAGGGCCAAGACGGGGGCGAGCAGGCCACCAGTCTTGAACGCTTCAAGCATGGAATCGGAAAGGGCTCGTGGCATTGTATTTCCTAAAATATTATAGGATACTGAAAGATTCGCCGTCGCGCAAACGCATTACGTTGGCGAATTGCTCTTGAAAGTCATCCCATCGCTCACCATGAACAGGCACAACGTATTTTGAGTTGATGCTACGAGTCAATGTGTGCAAAGAGGACTGGGCGGCATGGCCGCTGGTGTGAATGAACTCCTTTCGACACAGGGCAAAGTATGCCGTTTGTTTTCGACCTTCTTCCTTGTCCAGGTAGCCGCGCCATTGCGACCAAATCCATGTGTCCGAAGCATCGGGAATCACCTGTGACGAAGAAAGGCTGCCTACTAAACTTCCTCTCGCCATGACCACCCATTTGTGCCGTTTCGAGTTCAGTTTGCGGGCACCAATGGCGCATCCATTGGCCTTCAGCCCCTCAATGTACCGATCCTTGTCTTCAAGCTTGTTCAAGAATCGAGCCATGTTCGAGGTCACGACCACGTTTATGCCCGGCCAGTCGGGTTGGGGAATCTTTCCATAACGATGAAGGGTCTCCAACACTTTTGCCGCAAACAGGTCCATGACCAGTGTCCGCCCTGCGCGTTTGCAGGCGCGGTAGAGTGTTACGATGCGGTCGATGTTGGTAGTCGAGGTACTCACGAAGACCCGGCCAGGTGTCTCTTTGAATACCTCCAGAAACTGTGCCTCCAGCGTCTCTTCGGTCTGGGTGCCCTTGTCAGCACCCAGATTTGTGCCCTCGATCAGCAGCACATCCACATCTGTAGGGGGGTGCTTGCATAAATGCCGAACAAGGGACGCTTTGCGGCCATGGTCCCGAAAGTCGCCAGTGTAGAAAATACGTTTTCCATGAACTTGAATGTCCAGCATATATGCGTCGAACGCCGAGTGATCGGTCAACCTGGGAGTGACGTGAAATGGACCGACTGTAATGGATTCTCCCGACGTCCAGGTTGTCATGGACTGCGGTATGGTTTTGTCCAGAAAACCACCCATCATGCGCAGCAGATCTGCAGAGGCACTCCCGCAATAAACAGGCCAATTCCCCGGCAAATCCCGTATCATGCCGACATGATCCTCATGGAAATGTGAGATGAGAATGCCATCAACAGAACTGTCCATGGCCAGACTGCCAGGCTGCGGCGTAGGCTGTCCCTCGGGGGTGTCCAGGGGGCGGCCTGCGTCCAGTAGCAGCCGATGACCACCGGAGGTTGAAAGCTCAATGCAGTTGCCGCCGATTGTATGGGCGCTGCGATGGATGGTTAGCGTGACTACGTTCATTTCTTTATGTCCGAGGATGGGAGGTTTTAGTATGCCGGGGAAATGCGATATCGTTACAATATATACAGATGAGGGGGGCGGGATGTTAACTAAATTCAGTGTCAAAGAAAATATTATTGAAATTCAATGGGTTTCTATAATATTTTGTTTTGAGAAAGAAAAATCGGTCGGCTCTAGGTCAGGAAGACGCGCTGTTGCCCGTTTTTGAAAATACTTCTCGGAATGTTGTTCTCAGCAGATAATGCCCGACATGTGTTTTGATAACCGATCACGCTTTCGATACCTCTTTTTACAACACCATCCTAGAATGTACCCTAGCTTGTCATCAAGCGTAGGCTGAGGGCTTAAGCTTTGGTGCCGTCAAGAAAGCCTGGCGCAGTATTGTTTGACGGCACCTCAAGCAAGTATAAGAGTCTTTTTTTACACAGCTAGGCGGAGTTATTCAAACAGCTCGGCATGGGTGCCGGCGCGCACGAAGACAACCAGGCCGGCGACTGACGAATCTGCCAGCCGGTAGATGAGCAGGAAGTCTCCTCCGATGTGGCATTCGCGAAACCCATCCCAATTACCAACGAGCTGGTGGTCTGACCATTCAGGCCCTAGCGGCGCGTCGTTGGCAATTAGTAGCAGCATGGCCTCTTTCAGCTTCTTCATATCGTACCGGCCTGACCGGCTTAGCCTCTCCCAGTCCTTGAGGAATGCTTTCGCATAATCAGTCTCCCGCGGCAGTGGGGCCCGCTTACTGCTGGCTGATTTCTTCTTTGAGAGCATCGAATATTTCCTCGGCACTGCGGAAGCGTGCGCTGCGAGTCTTCACAATGTCCTCGGCTTCGATCATCGCGGCCTTGGTCGCGGCATTGGGTATCTTCAGTTCGAACGGCAGCTGCTTCTCGGCTGCGACCCGCACCAGCAGGACGCGAACGGCATCAGAAATGGAAAGCCCCATCGAAGCAAGGGCTTCCGCAGCCTGGGCCTTTACATTTTCATCCACGCGGACGTGAACCATTGTTGAGGTAGCCATAGTTGTCTCCTTGTTTGAGATACAATGTATCTCATTCCTCCCGGCAAGGCAAGGGAGTCATTTGGGCGCGCTGAAGGGTCTTGTTCCTTTGCTACTCTCCCCTTAATGGAGTGTTGCCCGTTCGCTGCCCGTCCTGAGTGGGTCCGGTTTTGTTCGCCTCCTGGTTCGTCTGGTAGGTGCGGCGAACTCCTTTCAATTGACCCGCGTCACATAGCTAGATATCTTTCAGTGCGTCCGAAGAGAACGCAAGCGTACCCCGGAGAACGGAGATATGTATACACTTAGCAGCGCAGCAAAAGCTACGAGTAAGAGCAAAAGTACTATTTCAGATGCTATCAATTCTGGAAGGTTGTCTGCATCAAAGAACGAGAGCGGAGAATGGCAAATAGACCCTGCGGAACTGCACCGCGTCTATCCTCCAGTTCGTTCTGGAGAACCGGATGGCGAACGAAAACTGACCCAGGAGAACGCTAGTTCGGAAAGGGGTCAGGAATTGTTCGCTGTCGAACGAGATGAGCTAGTTCAGATGCTGCGTGAGTCGCTTGAGGATGTCAGAGCAGAGCGCGACCATTGGCGAGAGTTGGCCATGGACTTCAAAGCACAGCTGGCGCTTCCATCGGGGCAGCAGCCTCGCCGCCGTGGATTTTTCGCCCGGCTCTTTAGCAATGCTGATTGACGCCGCCCCCTGCTCCGCGGTGAAATGATTCCCTCACACTGTGGCCACGATGGCGCCTCGACCTGGAGCTGCTCATGACGCCAAAAAACGACGTTCCTCGCCCATTCCCACTGCCGCGCACTGCGCAAGTGATTCAGCTCCCCCTTTGGCCTGAGCCGACCAGGGGCACGCCGAACGCCATTCTCCGGAGCGCCTTGTTCGCGGCGATCCAAGGGAAGACACGCCAGTTCGTCCGGGAGGGAACAATCGTCGCCCTTGCCGGATATTCGATCAAATTCACGGGGGAACGTCTTGATCAGGCAGATCTGGACGTATGGGAACAGGCTGTTCATTTGGCCCGTTGTAATCCACTGGGCAACGTCTGTGGATTCAAAGGGTACACCTTTCTGAAGGCCATCGGGCGTGACACAGGGAAGCGTAATTACCAATGGCTGCACCAAAGTCTTTTACGGCTAACCGCCTGCGCCGTTTCTGTTCGAGCCGGAAGCCGTGTGTTCACAGGTAGCTTGCTGTCATCGTGCCTCCGAGATGAGGAGACGGGCATCTACCGTCTGCGCCTCGATCCAGACACATTGGCACTCTATGCCCCCAGCGACTGGACGCAAATTGAGTGGTCGCAGCGTGAAGCCTTACGGGGCAAGCCTCTGGCCCTCTGGCTTCATGGCTTCTTTGCTTCTCACGCCAAACCCCTTCCGGTGAAGATTGAGACGTTGCGCGATCTGAGTGGCAGCACGACCAAAACAACTTGGCACTTCAGAACCGCCTTGCAGCGTGCCTTTGAGGATCTAGGGGCCGTGGCCGGGTACGTGACCGAATTCGATGGTGACCTGGTCGTGGTTACGAAGCCGGCTACCCCAACTCAGACCCGTCACCTATCTCGGGGCAGACCGAAGAAAAAAATTTGAGAGACTCGGGATACGAGCGAGGTAGGCTCGGGATACGAGCGAGGTAGACTCGGTATACGAGCGAGGTAGACTCGGTATACG
>CAZSRS010000094.1:0-5976 GCA_964609625.1 uncultured Desulfovibrionaceae bacterium | reverse complement strand
GGGGCGCGAGCAGGCGGCAGAGGGCAGCGCTTTCCTCGCGGGTGAAGGCCAGCTCGGCCGGGCCGATGTCCAGCACCTCGCGGGCTGCGCGCAACCGCGATAGCCGCAGCGGCGGGAGTGTTCGCCCCGCCATGACCAGATGCACCTTGCGAGGCAGGCGCGCCAGCAGGTATTCTACTACCTCCAGAACGGGAGAATCCTCCTGTTCAGCGTGGAGCAGGTGAAAGTCATCCAGCACCAGAACCAGATGGCCGGGTACTTCGGCCTCCAGGGCGTGCAGCAAGGCATCGAGTGGGCCGCCTGGGTGCATCGGAACGTCTTTGCCCGGAACGGAAGGCAGGCGCTCCAACAGCCGCAGCACTCCGGCGCCGAAGTCCGCGTGCCGCTCCCGTATCGCGCAGATCAGGCCGCGCAGAAACACGCGGCAGTCCTGGTCGTGGGTGTCGAGGCCGAGCCAGGCATGGTCCAGGGGCAGACTCTGCACAGCCTGGGCCAGAAAGGTGGTCTTGCCGCTGCCGGCGCCTCCCACCACCAGGGCCAGCCGTTGGCCGCGCAGGGGGGCGAGCAACGCATTGAGGCGCTCGCGCTCCAGCAGGACCGGCGCCAGGGCAGGAGTCAGTTTGGAGCGGAGCACGGGGGGCGGGGAAGGCGTCATGGGCATGAATATCCGGGAGGTATTGCTGCTCCTTGCATCTTGCGCAGCACGTCGGAATATCGTTGCCCCTACGCCTACATCAAAGCGGATGCGGTCTCAAGCCGGAGTCGGAAAGTACCTCTGAAACGTCAGATGGTTCATATCCCAGGAAGCATGTCTGCACCATGCGTTGTTTCCAGGCCGTCGCGGGAGAAGCGAACGGAGTTCCCGATTGCGGCGGTCATCGCCCCCCCCTTGATCCGAGCCAGACGCCTGGCTACTTCCGCAGCCTGCTCGTGGCCTGAGAAGTGCACGCTGTCGCCCGTATCCAGCACACGGCCGCCGTTGGCCAGGGTGAAGAGCACCGTGCCCTTGCCGTCGACGCGGTAGCAGAAGTCCCTGATCGGGGTGTCCGTGGTGGCTGCGGAGTCCGTGATATTCGCGGTGTCCTGTGAAGCCTGGAGGGCCTGGAGCCCGGGCTTGGCCGATTCCGTAGCGACTAAAGCACGCATTCGGGCCACGGCAGCCAGTTCCTTGCGCTCCATGGGGTGCAAGGCCTCTGACTTCCTGATTCCCATCTGCCTCTCGTGCCAGTTCTGGGGTGTAGGCTGCTTCTGCGGTGCAAGGGGCAATGAGCGGGGCGTTTCCGGCGCTCTTTCCGCCTTGTGGGAGCGCAGGATGGCCAGAGCAATTTCGCTCCCTTGCTCTGCCTGCATGCGCAGGAACGCGCTCCAGGAGTTGAAGGGGGTGGCGGCCTTCATTTCCTGACGCCGGGCGTCCAGCTCCCGCGCCAGGGCGCGGCGAGCTTGGGCCTCGTGCTGCCGGGCCAGGCCAAGGAGATTGAAGCGGTCCCGCTTGGTCAGAGGCATGGCCTCGATTTCTCGGCGTCGTTGCGCCCACTGTTGGGTCAGGGCTTTCCGCCCCTTGCGGCGGGCTGCTGCGATACGCTCCAGGGCTGCCTTGCGACGCTCGATGCCGGCTTTGTATGCGGCGTAGAGATTGCCGCGCTCCGGCGAACAATGCAGGGGGCGCGCCTGGAAACGCTGCCTGGATTGCGTTAGCAACACAGCAGGTGATGGCGCCTTGTAGGGGCCGAAGCGCTTTTCCAGTCTCGGCTTGGACAGACTCCTATCGAGCGCGCTGGCCTTGATGGCGCGTGGACCGTGGCGGTCCTTGCAGACGAGGCCGTTGGCGTGGGGCTTGATCTCCAGGCCCAGCGGCGCCAGGGAGCGGTGCAGGTCTTCCCAGGTTTCGCATGTGCCCAGCGCTTCAAGGATGGTCGCGCGCTGTCCCTTGGCGTAGCCTTCAAGGGATTGTTGGCCGGTATGCGCTTCCACGGTGGCCGCAGTATCGCGCAAGCGCGTGCGCTCGCGTGGGACTTGCTCGCGGCCGTTGTCCACGGCCAGGCCGAAGCGCTGCTCCAGCTCCCGGCAGACGCGGTCGCGGGTGTGGAAGTCGCGGAAGGGCTCGTACCGCGTCAGCCGCTCGGGGTGGATCACGTTGTAGGCCACATGCATGTGCAGATTGGCCGTGTTCTTGTGCACACCGCAGTGGCGCTGGTGCTCCTCGAAACCCAGGGCCTTGGCAAAGGCCTCCTCGATGGCCTTGAACGTGTCGGGCGTGAGTTTGGCTTCATCCTCGGGGCGGAAGCTGACCATGAGGTGGTAGGTCTTCTCCCTGGTCGTGCGCGTGTTCAGGGCCTGCGTGTCCGCGACCTCCTTGACGGCCAGGTCGTAGTCGTCGCCGGCCCAGCAGCCCGCGCACCAGGCCAGCAGACACTTCTCGCCCCCAAGCTCCGCGTGCCCGGCACCGGCGATGTAGGCGGCCAGGCGGCGGTAGTTGTCGTTGGCTGGCTTTCGTGCAATGCGTCGGCTGATCATGTCTGTCTCACAATCTGGCGACCGCGTCCTTGAGTTCGCGCTGCCGCGCCTCGATCTGCCACAAGAGCTGCCGCACCTCGCGGTGCAGCCCCCGCCACTGTGCATCGGAGCTGCCAAGGCAGAGCTTGAACAACCCGCCAAGCCTGCCGAGGTCGGCGTTGATGCGCAGCAGCTCGCGCCGGAAGCGCTCCAATTCGCGGCTTGGCGTTGGCTGCCCCAGACAGACACGCTTGGCAAAGGTGGAGAGGGAGAGTCCGGCCCTGTCCGCGCTCTGGATGATCTGGTCGTACTCCTCCGACGTCAGATAGGTCTTCATGGCGATCTTCTTGGAAGGCATCCGGCGTTCCTGTGTTGCAGCGTTGAGCCAAAGGCGAATAAGCAGGCTCCCGGCAGGGCCATATCGCCGGGCAAGGCGTGAAGAGGCTGCCGCAGGTGGGCCTACTTCACCTGTCCTGCCTTCAGACTTCGCTGCACCATACGACAGTGTATGGAATTCGTCGATCCCATTTGCAGATGATTGCGTACGATTGAAGATGACGTTGCATGATTGAGCATGCATCAATACGGTGCAGCAAGTCTGACATAGCGTTGCTTACAATCGCATATGGGGGAGCATCGTAGCAAAGGAAGCGTGCTTCCGACCACAGGTTGGTCTTGAGACGTTCTTACTCCAGACACAGCATGAGGCGTTCCACACGAGAGTGCAGACTTTGACAGACATGCCCGAGACCATGTCTGCGGCCGGGAGGGCTTGCGGGACAAGGGCTGACAGACAATGCGGACAAAGCAGACTTGTTTTTCAGGAGTGAACGAAGGGGAAGGACAGCAGACTTTGCAGACATTGATTCCGTGAAGTCTGCGACCGGGAGCGTCCGTGCCAGGCCGGTTGGCAGACAAGGCGGACAAAGCGGACTTGTTTTTAGGCAGGAGATCAGCACAGGTATGAGGAGAGGATAGGCTCATTCGAAAATAAAATCACTGCACAAATCACTGCACGAGCTTTCCCAAAGGCCATTTCACCACGGAAAAAGGGGTCACGATTTGCATCGTAACCCCTTGAAATATGGCGGAGAGGGGGGGATTTGAACCCCCGATACAGGTTTAAGCCCGTATACTCGCTTAGCAGGCGGTGCTCCCAAGTCATGATTTTAGTAAGTTACTGCAATCATGGGGTGCGAGTGGGGTGAAAGAGGGTGGAAAAGGGGTGAAGGGGTGAAGTGTTCACCCCAGAATCACCCCAAATAAATGCCTTCATGACTCATTAGCACATAGGAAAAAAGAAATCTATTAGCTTTAGTAGGAACCCACTTCCACCAACAATAAACACCCATTTTACTATCGCTGCTAGAAACGTCTTGTATTTTGGCTGGTGGATTGCTTCGTTAATGCAGAGTGGTTTCGAGAAGAGTATCCACCAAGTCCTCATTCTGTCCATAAGTGTCGGTGTGCCATCGAGTGACTTTGTTTCTTGATATGAAGAAAAAGCTTTCCAATGCTTTTTAAGCGTGTTGTTCCCTGTCAATAACCGTGGGTCGAGTCGGAACTCTAGAATAACAAAGCTTTCAAGTTGCTTGAGGTCTTCAGTTTCTGGTGGGAAAAGTTGGACAAGGCAATGACCTGCCGGTCCTCTTTTATAAACTATGCTTGCTCCGGTTTCAGCAGGATTCTTGATGGTTTTTTGTGGATATCCTGAGATGTTTCTTTCATTCACAGTGTATGACTCGTAAGGTCTCGATCCATAAAAGACTTCTACGATCCTTGGGTCGTTGGCCCCCCACCTTCCGCCAGGCTGGACGTAAAAGCAATAGAATTGTTCGCGTTCTTTGTGTGTTTTGTCCAATTCTGCAATTTCATAAAAATATTTATTAGCCAGAAAACTATAAAATAAATTGTAGCAAATGTTGCGTGATCGTCTAGGGTTTGCATTCATGATTTTGCTTGAACATTGGAGCTGTTGAAAACTGTTAGAATATCCCGATCCACATCCAGCTCATGCAGATACACTTCCGTAGTGCTCAGCCTCTTATGTCCCAGGAAGGTCTTGATCTGCCATGGAGTGGCTTTGCGGCTGTCCTTGATCAGTGTGGCCACATGGTGACGGATACAATGGGCAGTGAAGGGGGCGATCCCTGCGCGTTCGCAGACACGCTGGAACAAGAACTTCACAAAGCGGCTATTTCTGTGCAGCTTGCTCCCATCCTGGTTGTAGAAGACATAGGGGACCTCTGAAGGCCTCACTTTCCAGCGGCGCTCAAGGATACGCACCAGATCGGGGGGCATGCCCTGAACACGTGATTCCAGGGAACCACCGCGGCGTTTGCGTGTCCACAGTCTGATGGTGGCCAGTTCGAGGTTCACGTCCTCCCAGGTCAAACGGCAGATTTCCGAGAGCCGGCCGGCAGTGTAGTAAAGGCAGTCAATGAAGTCGCGCTCGTCCCCTTGTGCAGCCATGCGTACAAGGGCGATTTCCTCGGCACTTGGAATACGCCTGACAAACTGCTCCTCGGCGAAAGGCTCGATGGGGCGGAAGGGGTTGGTCTGAAAAAGATTGCGCGCAATGCCCCAGTTGTACACCGCCTTGAGTTCGCGCAGGTCTCTGTTGGCTGCCTTTGCCCCTTGCTCTTGCCTGCGATGCAACAGGTAGGCATCGATGTCTGTGGGAGTGATCTTGTCGGCCTGAAAGTCGCCCTGGAAGGCCAGCAGGCGGCGGCAGGTGGCCCGCTTGTATGTGTAGGTGTTCTTCTGTCGCCTGGCCTGAACGTCATCGAGATACAGTGTTGCCAGAGCCGAAAAGGTCGTGACGGTCGCTTGATGCTCCTGCTCTTCGACCCGGACTCCCGTGTCCGCCAGCCATTTTTTGGCGTCCCGTTTGGTCTCGAATCCCCTCTTGCTGGCAACCTTCTTGCCATGCCGGTAGAGTTCCGCCTTGTAGCGGATTCCCGCCTTGGTTTTGTACTTCTCGATGGCCATAGTTCCGCCCCGTCTGACTGCGCAGGTAGTCGATCACCATCCGGGGCTCAAAACGAACACTCCGCCCCGTCCTCCCCCCTGTGACAAAAAAGTGTGGCCATGAGCGCCACTCTTTCTTGGCCGTTTCCTTTTCTATACAAAGGATATTGGCCATCATGTCAAGGTCGGCAATGGGAGGCAGCGGCATCCTGCTTCACTCCGTCCTGAGAATGACTTTGGTACATCTGGCATGGCACCAGTATGGCTGTTTCAGGTAGACTCTCCCGCTGACAGATGGGCCAGTACGAGTGTGGGAATCAGGACATGCGGGTATTGGGCTCAGTTTGGCATCCAGCATGCTGTTACCCTTCCGAAACCATGTCTGCTTTGTCCGCATTGTCTGCAAAGTCTTCACTGGCGCTGGCTCCGGGGTGCAGACTTGGGTTTTTTAAAGTCTGCAATGATGGGATGGCCCCGCCCCTCCAAACGGGGTACGCCTCAAGGAACCCCGAA
>CAZSRS010000093.1:0-5978 GCA_964609625.1 uncultured Desulfovibrionaceae bacterium | reverse complement strand
CTCCCGTGTCCAGAGTTCTTTTGACCGTTTCAGGTTATTTGGCGATGGGCCCTAAGATCAAGCTGGTGCCAGTAAATCGATTCATTTCCCTTTGCGCTCATGGTTTTCATTGCTTCCTCTTGAACGGCCAAAGGCCCTTCAACCAATCGACAATCCGTCTTAGAAGTGATTGGTCTTCGATCTGCTTGGGTGACAGAGCGTTTTCACGCAGTCGTTTCGCTCGCGCTTCAGGCGCTGGATGACTTGACAAAAAAGAGTGATCGTGGCCCAGGGCCGCCAGTTTCATCAAGGCGGAAATCGCCGGTTGCATGCCGTGCCCCTGCTGTTTTAAAAACATGACGCCGTAGTCGTCCGCCTCCCGCTCTTCCTGCTGGGAGAACTGGGCGTTGAACAGGTTTTCGGCTAATGCGCCAATTGCGGACCTAGCGATTTCTCCGGCCTCGTTTTGCTGGGAGGCAATGGCTTTGCGGACCGCACCGCCGGCATAGGCGAGCATGATCTTTTTCTTGATGTGTTTTTCAACCACATGGCCCATTTCATGACCCAAAACAAACAGAAGTTCGCCATCGTCCAGCATATCCATCAACTCACTGTAGATTCTGATGGTGCCGTCGGCCATGGCGAACGCGTTTACCTTGGAGGAAAGATAGACCTTGTAGTTGAATTCACGGCCTTGCGCCCGATAGTGGCTGCCGGCTATCTTTTGCAGTCTTCTTGCATAATCGTTATCCGGAAGTGCCACAGTGTGATTCAGATCCGACTGCCTGGAGATCTCAAGAGCCAAGCGCTCGACATCCTTGTCATCCAGGGTTGCCGCCCGGACAGCGTCAATCGCGGCATGGATCGCCATGCCGATATCTGTGTTTTCACAGCCTGTAAGAAAAAGGCACAGGATTACGAAAACAGAGAAAAGCCGTTTGCTCATGGTCGAAAAATAGAGGCGTTTAGAAATCAAACAGCTCCCCCAATAGGGACTTTTTCTTTTTGTAGTGATGATCGCCCTTGTCATGGCTCCGCGAACGGTCGCGGTAGGCTTCATGGTCCCGAGACGGAGGCGGTTGGGACACGGAGCGTTCGATGACTTTGTCCAATTCTCCGCGATCCAACCATACTCCCCGGCATTCGGGACAGTAGTCGATTTCAATGCCTTGCCGGTCGGCCATCACCAGGTTTACCTCTTTGCAGGTCGGACATTTCATTGGGAACATCCTTATAAGTGAAAGTTGACGATTATCTTACATGAACACCACAAACCCCGCTCGGCATGTGGCATACTTCAGAAAAGAATCCGTAATCGAAGACCGCCCACCGCCAATTGGATGGCGCGGGCAACGCGTTCGCGCGTCCGCTTGACACAGGGTATTCTTGTTCTGCTTCCTAAACAATTGAACATAAAGGATGAAAATCCGTCATCCTGACTTATTAGCGAACCACTTAAAGCAATTGTTACATTGTCTTCTCTTCTGATGATCGGGAAGGCCAAACCATGAGTCCCTGTCAGGAATTCCCTACTGAGACTTGTTTGCCTAAATCCTCCCCGCCCTTTGATTCTAAACATTTCACTTCCCTACGCCCGTAAGCCGAACCAGCGCTTCCAAGTACTTTTCTCCAGTTTTTCGGACGATCTCATCCGGTAGCGGGGGTGGCGGAGAGGTCTTGCCCCAGTCCAGAGTCTCCAGGTAATCCCGCAGAAACTGCTTGTCGAACGAGGGCTGCGGGCCGCCCGGGGTGTAGCCGTCTTTGGGCCAGAAGCGGGAAGAATCCGGCGTCATGCACTCGTCGATGATGATGAGCTTGCCGTTGTGGAATCCGTACTCAAACTTCGTATCGGCAATGATGATCCCCTTGTCGTCGGCGATATCACGAGCGCGCTTGTAGATGGCAATGGTAACATCGCGGATCTTTTCTGCGGTCTCCTGACCAACCAGCTCTACGCATCGGTCAAAGGAGATGTTTTCGTCATGCTCGCCCAGGTCGGCCTTGGTGGAGGGGGTGAAAATCGGCTCCTCCAGCTTGTCGGATTCCACCAACCCAGTTGGCAGGGTAATGCCGCAAATGGCGCCGGTTTTCCGGTAGTCCTTCCAGCCTGAGCCGGAGATGTAACCGCGCACGATGCACTCCACCGGTAGCGGCTGTGCCTTTCTGACCAGCATGGAGCGGCCTTCCAGAATGTCGGCGTACTTCCGGCACTCGGACGGGAAATCCTTGATCTCGGTGGAGATGATGTGGTTGGGGATGATATCCTCCATCTGGCGGAACCAAAAAGCGGATATTTGGGTGAGGACGTACCCCTTGTCGGGGATGCCCTCGTTCATGATGACGTCAAAGGCGGAGATGCGGTCGGTGGTGACAATCAGCAGGGCGTGGCCCAGATCATAGATGTCGCGGACCTTGCCGCGGGCGACTAGTTTAAGATCAGGGAAATTGGTGGTCAGAACGATGGACATGGGTGCTCTCCTTTCTATACGGTAGTTTAGTCAATCTTATGGAACAGCCCGGAGATCGGCCGATACTCGTACAGTTCTCCGGCATCGAGGTCGAAATACCATCCATGAAGCGAAAGGGTAGAGTCTGCGACCTGTTGATCAATCCAGGGAAACGTGCGCAGGTTCTCCAGGGAAAGCAGAATGGCCGCTTTTTCGGCAGCCCGTTGTTGCAGCTTCGCATCTTTGTCCGGCAATTCCGCCAGCACCCTCTCCCTGGCCGAGGCGGCGATAGACATCCAACTGGAAATGAAGCTGTCCCCCTTGCAGCCGCAACTTCCGGCCATAAGCGCATTGATGCCGCCGCACTGGGAATGCCCAAGGACAATGATGTGCTCCACCTTCAGGTGGCAGACGGCAAATTCGAGAGCCGCGCTGACGCCGTGCAGTCCGCCGCTTTTTTCGAAAGGGGGTACCAAATTGGCCACGTTGCGGACGGTAAAGATGTCCCCCGGCGCACAGTTGGTCAGAATGGCGGGGTCAACTCGTGAGTCGGAGCAGCCGATGATCATGGTCTTGGGGCTTTGTCCCTGTTTGAGCGGCTCGAACCGCGAACCCTCCGGGCCAAAATAGTCTTTCTGGAAGTGACGAAAGCCGGTGATGAAACGCTCGATATCTTTCATTGTGTATCCTCCCGTTTGTCTTTCATGTGGCAAGTTTGGCCAAGGCCTCGTCCGCGGTCAGGTCGTAGCGTTCACGCTCACGCCTGGCGGCCTGTTCCAGCGCCTTGTCGATCTCCGGGTATTTCAGCGCAAGTATCCTGGCCGCCAGCATGGCGGCATTGCGCGCTCCGTCTATAGCCACGGTGGCAACCGGCACTCCCGGAGGCATTTGCACGGTTGACAACAGGCTGTCGAGTCCGGTCAGGGGGCCGTTGCCCAGTGGCAGCCCGATTACCGGCAGCCGGGTGTGTGCGGCTATCACCCCGGCCAAGTGAGCGGCGACACCGGCGCAGCCGATGAGGACCTGCACTCCATCCCGGTGAGCACGGTCCAGGTAGGCAAGGACCTTGTCGGGGGTTCGGTGGGCCGAGGCGACCACAATTTCGCTTTTGATGCCAAGTTCAGTCAGAGTATCGCGCACCTTGACGACGGTCGGCAGATCATTGGGGCTACCCGTCAGAATGCCGACAAGGGTTATGTTCGGGGTGGCGGATGCTCCTGGTGATGCAGTCGGGATAGTGTTCATTGTAATACCTCCAGTAAGATGTTGGTGAAGACACGGGGAGAGTTCCGGAAACAACCTCGCCCCGCAATATCAAATGCTTTGGGGATGCCCCGGGGATGCTCAAGGTTCGGCGCGATCACCAGTACTCGACCTTGGGCGGTCTCAAGAGGCAGCAGCGCCATGAGGCCCGTCTTGCCACAGCCCACCGGAATCTGGAGGATGGCGTGCTCGGAGCTGTTCCGAAAATGCTGACGCGTGCGGAACCATCCCTCGACCTGGGGATCGCGCAGGTCCGGGTTGCCCTGGATGAAGGGCCGCGTTGTGTTGAAGAATCTGGCTATTTCCTCGTTAGTCATGCTTTTTCCGTCCAGTCCCTGCAAAGAACTTCCGCTTGTTCCAAAACAAGCTCCGTGGCGTGAGCCTGCTTGTCCGGCGGATAGCCGTATTTTCGAAGCCGCATCCGACTTTTTAATGGGTACCCCCAACATATTGGGATACGGCTGATTTGAAACAAAGAGTGGGAAGCGCAGGCGGTTTGGGAAACAGATCCAGGCCGCCACAATGAAAATAGCCGCATCCGACTTTTTAATGGGTACCCCCAACATATTGGGATACGGCTGATTTGAAACAAAGAGTGGGAAGCGCAGGCGGTTTGGGAAACAGATCCAGGCCGCCACAATGAAAATAGATGGCCGTGCGGTAATGGGCGCGGTTGCGAAATCCACAGGCCATGCGCTTGACCTTCTCGATCTTAGCGTTGATCGCCTCTCCCAACGCATTGGTGATTCGATGCTTGGCGTAGGTCACGATGTTGTCGATGTGGGCTTTAAGCGTCTGGGCGGCTTTCTTGATGGGTTTGAGGCGCGAATGGGTGGCCCAGAAGTACCAGCGCTTGAAGTAGCTGCGCATATGGGCTTGGTACCGGTAGCTCCACAGATGCCGAAGGTTCTCCTTAATCGCCCAGGCCCGGCAGACCTTGAGATCCTTAGCCCGGAGCGCCGCAAACTCCTCTTGCCGCCAAGTTGGCACGTTCTCCTGGCTCCACAGCCACAGGTACTTGGTGCCCTTCAGCGGAGACTCACCGGCCTCAGAAAGCTGTCGGTGTTCGCTTTTACGGACATGGTCTACCGCATCCAGGACGTGGCGCATCACGTGAAAGCGGTCAAAGACAATCTTCTTATCGGCCTCCGGCACATGCTTCCGGGTGGCGGCAATGAACGGATCCCACATGTCCATGGCCACCGCCTGAATCCCGGAAAGCTCTTCGCGGCTAAATTGCCGGTAGTAGGTCTCAAGGCTCTGCTGGCCGCGATCATTCCACACAAACTCAACGGTGCCCGCATCGATGTCGTAGACCAACGACTCGTATTTGTGCCCCTTCGCGATCGACTTCTCATCCACACCCATGCGAGTGGGCACACGGCGCGGTTTGCGCGCCCGACCCCGATCCACCGCACGCGCAAGGGTGTTCCAGGATTGGTCCCAGCTCAGCCCGCACAGCCGTGCGGTGGCCTCGATGCTGCACTCTTGCGCCACCTGGATCACAAAGCGCTCAAGGCCGAAGGAAAGCTCCGAGCCGTTTTCGCCAAACTCCGAGCCGATCTGCTTGACCCCGTGCGTGGGACAGTTGACCCGCGGGGGGCGCACATGAATGTAGGTCTGCATCTGGCAGGTGTTCAAATGACGGTAAACGCGCTCCGGCGCGTGATCATAAAGCCCGTAAAGCTCATCGCACACCGGGCAGCGCACCCGGATGTCAGGCTCATGGTCGACGTAGATGTCAACCCGCTGCGCTGGTTCATCCACAACCACCTGCTGAATGAACCAGGGAGGCCGTAGCCCTAAAATCTTGGTGAAAAGAAGCTTGTCGTCCATGCGGAAAAAATACGCCCTCTTCAGTATCCAATTGTTTGTTTCATCGCCAGCAGCTTAGCCGCTCTGAGCTGGGGGGACCCTAAAAATCCCCCCAGCTCAGAGCGGCCGGGACATAATGCTCATTATGCCCAAACCACTATATCTTGTATAGGCCCATTAGAAAGTCGGATAAGCCTTTTCGAAGAATGCGCTTGATGATCACCCGCATCTGGGCGCGGACGTTTTCTCGGACGGTCCAGTCGATGGTGATGCTGTTCCGCACCGCCTTCACCAATTCCTGGGCGATCAGCCGCAGTGTCTTGTCGCCGAGGACGGCCACTGCGCTATCGTTGACCTCCAGCGCATCGTAGAAGGCTACCTCGTCATCCGTCAGCCCCAGTTTCTCGCCTCGCCGGTTGGCCTCGCGCAGGTCCTTCGCCAACGCGATCAATTCTTCGATCACCTGTGCCGTCT
>CAZSRS010000092.1:0-6043 GCA_964609625.1 uncultured Desulfovibrionaceae bacterium | reverse complement strand
GCTGTGATTATTTATGAAAATAGCAAAGAAGGGAAGATGTGGCGAAAGTCCTGTATGAGGAACAGCCAGTTGCGGGCGCAGCAAAGCAAGATCACGTCCGGCATCTTTCCGTGGGCATCGACTTCCACTTCCAAAGAAGCAAGCAACGTATTGTCGAAGTAGGCCCACTTGTCTTCCGTGTCGCCGACGTATACGACTGTGCCGCCGGGAGCGAAACGCGGCGCGAAATCCTCGATGATCCGCCGCACCAGTTCGTTGTGACTGCCAGGAGACAGGGTAATGCTCGTGTCCGGCGCGATCTTCACGGGGATCATTGTTTGGAGTCTGGCTTGTGCGTATTGCTTCGCCAGCGTTGCATTGTTTTCAAGGTATTGTTTCAACCTTTGTGGCCAAGTACGTGTCCCATACGATTTGAGCAGCAGTAATACATTCGGCTCAATTTGATACACCGCTTTTGGGCTGTTGACCGGCCTGTCAGGTTTGTCTGGGTTATACAATGCAATGCCCGCTGCAACAAACTGATGCATTGTTTGGCGGCGTATCGTCTCGCGGGTGTTCGGAGCGTAGTCTCTCGCGTAGTGTCTCCGTATCCAGTCCATGATAGGCGTGATGCCCATAAGAGGATTTCCGGAATGACGCCATGGTTTGTCCGGAGTCAGATCCAACAATGCGAGCAGGCAAAGGACCGACCGATCGTTGAGTTGTTTCCTCGGGAGGTCGAGTTGGGCAAGAACCGAACGGGCTTCCTGCATCCGGCGTTGGGCTGTGGATTCAGTCATTGAGCAACCAACCGAAGCATCCTGTCAATGGCCTCCAAGGACAATGCTGTCTGACTCATTGCCCAAGTGCCTAAGGAAAAAAGAGTTTCTTTATCAGGATATTTGAGCAGTCTTAGATCGGTCGCATTTACCTGGGTGTGCCCACTGAACCGTCTGAAGTATTGATCAACGCAGGTTGCGTTGAGAAACACTGTCAGACCGAAAGCCAGCTCTTTTGGAAGACTTCTTTTGTCAATGTGAAAAACATTCAGATGATTCTCGAAGCCCAACAGGGAGGTGCCAAACATTTCGGGAGTAACGGTACTGGCTACAATCCTCCGTTTTTCCTCCTTGGAAGAAAAGCGTCTGACCACGGCATAGAAGCCGTTGGGCAAAAGCCACTTTCTGGTTTCCTTGCACAACGCAATGGCATTGGGCTTCTTTCCTGCCATGGGCCATGAGGTGCCATAGTTTGAGAAGTGGCAAGGGTAAAGCAACGGGACAGTGTCCTCGGACGGTTGATCACGCAGAAAAGGTTTAAGGCGAAAGTCGACGACCGGACCTGTGGACACCTGAATCCCTAATGCATCGAGAGAACAGTGAAAGATTTTGGAGGGAGTGCCAAGGCGCTCGTCAGGAGATGTTGGAATGTGTATGAACAGCTCAGGGTCATGGGCTTGTACAATAGATTCAAAGGAATAGGATGCTGTAGCGATGTCTGAGAACGTATCATCAGTGGATGTGGACACCGTGATGTCTTTCTGCCTGCTGCCGCGTTCGAGATAAATGATGACATTTTCTTGCAGTACTTTGTCTTCACGGAAGGCACTGTTACGAGAGCCAAACAGATGCAGATGTCTGATTGCTGTGTTATTCAATAGGAATTTTCTGAAAGAACGGTAGTACGGACCATTGCAAAAACTTCGAGGAATAATGGCAACCAGATGCCCCCCTTCATGGAGCAGGGCGATCGCCAACGCCACAAACCCAGAATACAGGTTGACCGTCTCGATGCCAGCAGTGCGCAGGCATCTTCTGTGCTGCGAGTTGCTCGAAATTTTTTTATAAGGAGGATTCATGATGCAATGAGTGTACTTCCGAGTGTTTTTATTGAGCAGTCCACTGGAGAGCGTGAGTTCTCGTGAAGCGTATACGATGAAATCATGATTTTTAACCATCCATTGCAACTCGCTACGGTGTGTTTTGCAGATAGCTGCACACTGCTTAAGGTTCGCCTCAAGGTGAGGTAGCATGGAGTGGTCGACTTCAAAGGCATCAACTTCCATCCGTTGAGCGGCGCACCGATCGGAAAAACACGCGATAAAGGCAGCCGTCAGACTACCTGTCCCGGCACCTGGATCTAGCAATCGGATGGCTTGGGCGTTCGCGGGAAACAGCGATGCCATGAACACTGCTGTGGGCGCTGGAGTCATGAATTGCGCATAGGAAGAGCGGTTTCCTGTGTTGATTGTGGTATTGACAGTTTTTCTCAAGTCATCGCTGCGCTTGAGAAGGCCGTATGAAGTGTCGGTAAGTAAAGTATTCATGTCGTTCCGGCGTTTGGTCAAAGGCAACGTTGTCGAAAAATTGAAATTTCAGAATGATATGTGAGAAGGAGCATGTCACCGCGCTCCAAGGAATTGCCCGTTTCCTCGCTCTCTTCTACAGCGAAACGTCGTCTCTGACAAATTGCTCTTTCTGGAGCGGAAACGGACAGGAAGATTTCTGGAAGGCTACGGCCGTGGAGTCGTCTCAGCCAGTTCAAGAGCGCGGCCCAGAGTCGGCCGGCCAATTCCTGGTGTTGAAGAGACCGCGCCGCGCCATACCCCTTCAGATAACGGCGTGACGGACTTTGGCGCTGATCCACTCGCTGATGATGACGGTGACCAGGATCACCAGCAGGATAACCGTGACCTGGTTCCAGGCCAGGATGTTCAGCGACGATTGCAGTTGCAGTCCGATGCCGCCCGCGCCCACCAGGCCGAGGACCGTGGATTCCCGGATGTTGATGTCCCAGCGGTAGACGGTTATTCCGGCAAAGGCTGGCAAGATCTGAGGGATGATGGCGTAATCCAGTATCTGGGCTGAACCAGCGCCGGTGGCGCTAACGGCCTCTACCTGCACTGGATCGATTTCTTCGATGGCCTCATAGGTCAACTTACCCACGAACCCGACCGAGCGCAGACCGATGGCGATGATTCCGGCCAGAAGACCCGGTCCGATGATGGTCACCAACAGGATGGCCCAGATCAGGGAATTGATGGAGCGTGAGGCCACGATAATCAGCAAGGCAACGGGCCGCACCAGCAGCACGCTCGGGGTGGTGTTGCGGGCAGCCAGAAAAGCCACGGGAAAGGCGATGACAACCCCGAGCGCGGTGCCCAGGGTGGCGATGTTGATGGTGTCCCAAAGTGGCTTCCACAATACGCTCATGTATGACCACCGCGGCGGCAACATGCGCTCGGCAATGTCGAAGCCATGGACCCCCGCGTCGAGCACGAAGAGCCACATGGTGGACTTGTCGATATTGTGAAAACTGGCCACCAGTACGGCAACGGCAAGCAGCCATCCGAACCAGAGGAGCAGTTTTTGTCGGGGTTCGCGATAACGCCAGTCGCGTTGACCATTGTTCTTGAAAACAGCCATTACTGCATCCTTTTGCGGATGATGCCCGAAGTGTACTCTGTCGCGAGCACAATCAGAATGATGGTGATGAGGATTGCCGCGGCGGTATCATACTCGTAGCGGTCGAAGGCGGTATTGAGGGTGGCGCCGATGCCCCCGGCTCCCACGATGCCGATGACGGCGGACTCACGGAAGTTTATATCCAGCCGGTATACCGACAATCCCACCAGCCGAGGCATGACTTGTGGCGCGACACTGTAGGTGATGGTCTGCATCCAGCCCGCGCCCGTGGCCTTGACCGCCTCCAACTGGGTGGGGTCGATATCCTCGATATCCTCGGCCAGCAGTTTGGCCAGGAAACCGATGGTGGCAAAAGCCAAGGTCAGCATGCCCGCAAAGGGGCCGAATCCGAACATGGCAACCAGAAAAATGGCGATGATCACTTCCTGAAATGTGCGGGACAAGGTGATGATGGCGCGGCAGACAAGATAGACAGGCAGTGACGCAAGATTTCGCGCGGCCCCCAGACCTATGGGAATGGACAGCAGGATGCCCAGGGCCGTGGAGGCGAAGGTCATGGCCAGGCTCTCGGTTATGCCTTGCGTGATTTCTCCGTGTCGTGAAAGGAAGTCCGGGGTCGCGCAGGCCATAATGAATTTCCAGCCGCGTACCGCTCCGTCCATGACCCGAATCCAATTGACTTCCACGTCCATGATCGCGACAGTGACGTAAATCAGGGCGAAAAGCGTGAGCCCCCAGCGCAGCCGGGGATCCGGGATGCGATGCGGTCTGCGCCAGGTACGATGGACAAAAACGCTCATGCAACCACCGTGGCGGTGTCAGGACTTGCAGGTTCGCTGCTTCTCCTGGTCATGAATGGGCCTCCGCCAGAAGCTGTTCGAGAGGCGCCGCCTCGGGCTTGCGTTCATCCTTGTGGCGTGGCGCCTGTTCGTCATCTCCGGCGTTGACAAGCGTGCCGCTCCAGTCCTCTTCGCCGTATATTGCCGACAGGGTGGCGGTGGTCACCTCTTTGGCCTGTCCGTCGAAGACGACCCGCCCCTGACATAGACCGACGATGCGGGCGGCAAAGGTCCTGGCCAGGTTGACGTCATGCAGGTTGATGATGGTCGGCAGATGTCGCTCCTGGCTCAATTCGATGATCAGGCGCATGATCTGCAAAGCGGTCTTGGGATCCAGGCTGGCGGTAGGCTCGTCCACCAGCAGCAAATCAGGCTTTTGAATCAGGGCTCGGGCAATACCCACCCGCTGCCGCTGCCCCCCGGAAAGGGCGTCGGCCCTTTTGTCCACGAATTCAGCCAGGCCAACGCGGTCGAGGAGCCTGAATGCGTCCTCGACCGCGTCCTGGGGAAAACGTCGTACAAGGCTACGCCAGAATCCCACATAGCCGAGGCGGCCGGAAAGCACGTTTTCCATGACCGTGAGTCGTTCCACCAGGGCGTACTCCTGAAAGATCATGCCGATGCGACGCCGGACCGCGCGCAGTGCGCCGCCCTTGAGCCGGGTCAGTTCCTGATCGTACAGGTAGACAGCGCCGTCCGTGGGCTCGGCAAGTCTGTTCACGCAGCGCAACAACGTGCTTTTGCCCGCGCCGCTGGGACCAATGAGGGCAACGACCTCTCCGCGCGCCACCTGCAGCGTGACGCCTTTCAGAGCCTCGTCTCCCGTGGGGTACCTCTTGGAGAGGTTTTCCAGGCGTAGCATGGGGCGCTACTGACAGGCGTAGGAGACACCGGTCGCGTTGTCGATGGTCCGGATCACGGCCCAGTGCTCTTTGAAGGTGATGGGGATGAACTGCGCTTCGCCGCTTTTGCTGAACTCTTCGGCCAGGGGTGATCCTTCCCAGTTGTATGAGAAGAAGGCTTCCTTCACCTTTTCGGCAAGCTCGGGCTTGAGGTTGTAGACGTACCCGTAACCGGTGGTAGGGAAGGTCTGGGATTTGTACACGCTGCGTAGCTTGCCGGCATCGACCATGCCACGTTCGATCATGCGCGCCAGCACGGAGTTTGCGATGGAGGCTGCGTCGTAGTCCTTGTTGGCCACGCCCAGGATCGAGTTGTCGTGCTTGCCGGAGAACGCGGGCTTGAAGTCCTTGTCGGCTTCCAGACTGAACTCGGCCTTGAGAATGGCCGACGGAGCCTTGAATCCGGAGTTGGATGTGGGTTGGGTAAAGGCCAGCGTCTTGCCTTTGATGTCCTCGACCTTGTGGATGTTCGAATCCACATGCGTGATGATTTCCATCTCATAACCAAAGGAGCCGTCAGCCGCGGCCATCATGGTGAACGGTACGAACCCGGCGCAGTTCACGGCCAGGGGGTTGGAGCCGGTGTTGAAGCCGGCCACGTGCAGACGACCGGCGCGCATGGCCTCCAACTGGGCCGCGTTGGACTGCACGGGGAAGAAAACCACTTTCTTGCCCGTGACCTTGGCCATGTGTTGCAGGAAGTCGTCCCACACACCGCGGTAGATCTCAGGGTCCTCCACCGGTGTATAGGCAAAAATGATGGTATCGGGATCCACCAACTTCGCCGTGTCCGTGGGCGCATCCGCCACCAGATCGCCGTCCCGGTCGCAAAAGCGTTTGTCCACAGGACTTTCGCCACATCTTCCCTTCTTTGCTATTTTCATATATAATCACAGCA
>CAZSRS010000091.1:0-6381 GCA_964609625.1 uncultured Desulfovibrionaceae bacterium | reverse complement strand
AACAACAGAATAACAAGGTTGCAAGGACCCTTCAAGCAAAAAATTGTGTTATTTCTGACTACTGACCGTTGCTTGAACTGTAGTTTCAACCCCGAAAGTTGAGTTATTGAAATGCTATGTGGTGTCGCTCAGTTGAAGTACGGCAAAGATCTGCTGGTTAATGTTGGGGACTGAACAATATTGAGGTGCACACGGAAGGAGTCGGGCTGGACTGCCGCTCCTGAACGCAACGGGGGGGAATCCTTGTGCAAAGGATTCCCCCCCGTACACGCATCAGGAGTTCAGCGACAGGATTCAGAAGACATAGCTCAGACCGAGACCGAAACTGTTCTCGCTCAGGGTCGAGCTGACCTTGATGGCTCTGCCATAAATGTCCGTGCCGCTTTCCGAAAGCTTGTTGCTAAAGGCATGGACATAGCTGGCCGAGAGGTAGAAATGCTCGAAGACCTCCCACTCCAGGCCGCAGGTGATGTGGTGTTCCACAATGGCCGGGAAGCCGATGACCCGGAAGGTCTCATAGAAGTACCTGGGCATGTTGTACCCCTGTACCTGGAGCATCTGCTGGCCATTGAAATTGTCGTGCTTGGCCACGGGGTTGCTGCCGTAGTTGTAGCCCAGGCGCAGGGCCAGGGGGGAGATGATCCGCCACTGGGCGCCGATGCCCAAAACCCACTGGTCGTTCCAGTCGAAGTCCTTGTACCCCTTGGCCGTGCTCCACTGGTACCAGCGGGTGTTGGCTTCCAACACCAGGTCGATGCCCTCGAACTCGTAGGAGGCACCGAAGCCGAACATCTGCGGGGATTCCAGGTCGAGATGATCCTTGACACCGTCGCCGTCGAGATCGGAAATGTCATGGTGCCTGATCTTCTGCGGGCTGACATAGGTCATGCCCAGGGAAACACCCTTGTAGGGCTTGAAGATGATGCCGGGCTGGATGCCTACTGCGATTCCGCTCTTGTACCCATGGTCGAGATTCAGGGATGCGTACTGCAAGTGCAGGGATACGCCGAGGGAGAGCCACTCGGTGGGGCGCACCGCAATGGAGGGGGCCACTTTCATGCGCATCAGCTCGGTGAAGGTGCCCGAAGCCCTGGGAAAACCGAAGCCGTCACTGCCAGCCATGGGGGTGTCGCGATAATTGACACCCATGCCGGAGATGCCATAGGCGGCCAGGCCCAGCCGCCAGTAGGGGGCCTTGTCGCTCAAGGGCACGGAGACGCCCATGGCCGGGATCATGTAGACCTTTTCCTTGCTCGTTTCGGAAAAGACGCCGTCGGCCCGCTCCACCTTTGCTTTGACATGGGGGATGAAGAACGTGGTCGAGACATCGATTTTCGAACTGGGGCAAAACGGCCCGAAGCACATGGCCGCGGGGTTCGAAAAAACGGCGCTCACCGCGTCCTGTGGGGAGGCGATGCCCACACCCCCCATGGACCTGCTCGTGGGACCGACACTGATGAGATTGTCGCCGTTTGTGGCCAGCGCGGGAACTGTCACAAGTAGCAGCAACAAACTTGTCACGATGACACCGGAAACACTCCTCGGAACAGACATACCTTCCTCCTCTTTGCTGGAAATCGTACATTGACACGGTCACAAGCTCGTCCCGACCTCCCGAGCATTGTCGCAGCAGATGACAGCCATATGCTTCACGCTATGTACTATATCCTCGGCATAATGCCGAAGAGGCTATTCCAACAGTTCCTTGACCGCCTCCATGCTCGTCTGCAAGCGTTGGAGGGAATCGAGGAGTTCCTGGCGTTCGTGAGGGGCGAGCCGTGCAAGCACTTCACTGTGCATGCATTGGAGGAATGCCGTCACCTCCCGCACCTTGGCCTGGCCAGAGGCGGTGAGGCTGATGAGGTGAAACCGCGAATCCTCGGGGTCGGGAACACGTTTGACCAGCTCCTTTTCCTCGAGGCCGGACAAGATCTTGGTCACCCTGCTTCTCACCACGTTGAGCCGTGCGGCAATACCCTTGGCAGTGAGGTAGCGGTCCGTCTGGAACAAAAGCAGGGTCCGTTGTTCCGCGTCGTTCAGGCCGAAGCGCTCGCAACGGTACTGACTCTGCTCTTGGCAGCATTGCACCATCTTGGCCATGGCGAGCTGGAAGCGCTCAAGCTCGCCTTCGGAAACGAATGATCGGAAATCTTCGTTCATGATGTGAACCATATCTCCTGTCTTTAAACGTTTGTCAAGCCCCGAGGCACTTATTCCGCGCTGAAGGGGAATGCAAGGTGGAGACAGGAGAGGAATCCAGCGTAAGGAAGCCCTTACCCTGACCAACGAGGGGGGCATTGCTGCAGCACGATATGGCATTTTTCGTGTGTAGCATATATGAAATTCTGTTTATTTTCAAGAGATTGAAGATTGAGTCGTGAAATGCGATTGCCCCTCACCACGGACACTTCCCTGGACATTTCGGACAAAATGAGTTTTGTTTTGTCCGCACGGCGTGACATTGGGGGGGCAAGCGGATCGCGCGTCGCAGGGCTGTACGTACTGCCGCGTGTCGTACTGGCTGGTATCGCATGCGCAGTGTGATTATTTCAATACTGCAACGCCTCTATCGCTTCCAGCATGACGGAGAGATCATGAAAGCCCTCACCTTCAACAGCAAGCTCGTCATTGTCAGCGTTTTCGTGGTGGCCGCGACCATCGCCGTCCTCACCGGGGTGCTCTTGCCCATGGTCACCAATTCCCTGGACAATCTGGGCAGAACGTCCATCGAATCCAGCTCCGAGACCTTGATCTCGTTCATGGAAATGCAGAACAGCGTACTGCAGGACAAGGTCAACGCCGACCTGAGCCTGATGCACGACAAGATATTCCGCATGGGCTTCCCCACGCTGAACACCAACAAGCCCATCACCCAGACCATCACCAACCAAGTTACCAACGCGACCGAGAGCGTGACCATCCCCACCCTGGAATTCGGCGGGCTGGGCATGAACAACGACTTCACCCTGGTGGACGAGGTGCAGGCGGCCGCAGGGGGCACGGCCACCATCTTCCAGGTGCTGCCGGGCAAGTTGCTGCGTGTCTCCACCAATGTACGGCGGCTGGACGGCTCCCGCGCGGTGGGCACCTACATCCCGGAGAACTCCCCGGTGTACAAGGCGGTGATGGCCGGTGAGACCTACAGGGGCATGGCTTACGTGGTCAACGCCTGGTTCATCACGGCCTACGAGCCCGTGAAGTCCCTCAAGGGCGAGGTGGTGGCCGTGATCTACGTGGGGCGCGCCATCGTGGACGATGCCTTCAAACGAGTTTTCGCCTCGGTGAATTTTGGCAACAACGGCTACGCCTACTTGGTCAAGGGCGACGGCAAGTTGTTGATCCACCCCACGACCGAAGGCGAGAGCCTGGCGGACCAGCCCCTGTGGAAGGTCATCACCGAGACCAGGAACGGCTTTGCCGACTATGTTTTCCAGGGCGAGGATCGGCTTGTCCACCTGCGCTATTTTGAACCCTGGGACGTTTACTACGGCTTCTCCATCCAGCCCGAGCAAATGCTTTTTGGCCTGGACAACAAGATCCTGTACACCAGTCTGGGTGTTGCGGCCGCGGCCCTGCTCCTGGGGGGAGGGTTGCTCTGGCTGCTGTTGCGCAAGGCCACCCGCCCCCTGGATTGTCTGGCGGACTTCGCCCAGGACGTCTCCAAGGGCAATTTCGACGCATGCGTGGACTACGGGGCGAACGACGTCATCGGCCGGACCATCAAGGCCGTGGAATCCATGGTCGGGGAACTCAAGGTCAAACTCGGCTTCGCCGAAGGCTTGCTTGCGGGTCTGACCGCCCCCTGCATCGTGGTGGACACACAGGAGCGCATCACCTTCATCAATCAGGCTTATCTGGACCTGTTCGAACGCGGGGAAAGCGCCGAACAAGTGCGGGGGCGAACCCTGGCAGATTTCTTCTACAACGACTCCTCGCGCCAGACCAGGACCGGAGAGTGCATGCGCACGGGGCACTCCCTGCGCAATATCGAGCTGGAGACCACCACGGCCAAGAGCAGGCCCCTGGTTGTGCGCATGGATACCGCCCCTCTCTATGACCTGGACAACAACCTCATCGGCGGCTTGCTCATCCTGGCGGACATGACCGCTGTCAAGCAGGACCAGCGGACCATCGAGCAGAAGAACCAGGCCATCGAGGCGGCAGCCGGGCAGGCGCACAAGGTATCCGGGGAAATGATGGACGCGGCGCGGGAATTGGCCGGTGTCGTGGATTTCGCCGACACCGGCTCCCGAAATCAGCGTAACCGGCTCGCGGAGACCGCCGTGGCCATCGAGGAGATGGACGCCACGGTGCAGGAAGTGGCGCGCAATGCCGCGAGCCTTTCCGCCATGGCCGACGACTCCCGCAAGCAGGCCGAGGCAGGGGCGCGGGCCGTGGAAGCCCTGGTCAACGCCATCGGCCGCATAGACGCCAAGGCCAGGCAGCTGAGCGCGAACATGGAGGAACTTGGGGGACATGCCGAGGGAATCGGTCGGATCATCAACGTTATCAACGACATCGCGGACCAGACTAACTTGCTGGCCCTGAACGCGGCCATCGAGGCGGCGCGGGCCGGCGAGGCGGGCCGAGGATTCGCCGTGGTGGCCGACGAAGTGCGCAAGCTCGCGGAAAAGACCATGTCCGCCACGCGCGAGGTGGGGGGGGTCATCTCCGCCATCCAATCCAGTGCCCAGAAATCCATCGAGGGCGTGGAAGAGGCAGTATCCATCGTCAGCCAGTCCACGGAAATGGCCACCAGCTCGGGCCAGGCCCTGCGGGAGATCGTTGCCACGGTGGGCCACACCAGCGACCAGGTGCGCTCCATCGCCACCGCCGCAGAGCAACAGTCGGCCTCGAGCCACGAGATCAGCCGCGCCACGGGCGAGGTGCAGCGCATCGCCGACGAGACGTCCCAGGCCATGACGCGCTCCTCCGAGGCCCTGCGGCGGCTCAACGAAGTGACCGAAGAGCTGGTCCAGGTCATCGACAGCATGCGCGAATAGCGCCAGTCAACGACACCTCTGCCCCGGCGTCAGGATGTGCGGTGTGGAGGTGTCGCCGTACTCCCAGAGTTTTTCCCCTTCCTGTTTGATTCCGTGCAGATATTTCCCGCATTGAACAGCAGTGTTTGATGGTGCATCTTTTTCATTGTTGTGTCACGCACCAGATTTTTCGATAACATGCTGTTTTTTATTGATGAATAGTCAACTTGTTTTAGTGTAATGGTGCCAAGACATGCATATTGCCATAGACAAAAATCTCATTTATTCATCAAAAAAAACGATAGGAGAGTCTTGATTCACGCAGATGGACTTGAGCACCTATGAAGCCTTGCTGCGGACAGAACGGGCGGCGCGGCGCTATTTCCTGGGTTTTTGCTGGAACGGGGGAGGCCGCAGTTGCCCTCGCTGTGGTTGCAAGAAAATTTACACACTCGGGGAAGGGCGGCAGCGCTGCGCCGCGTGTGGGTATACCTTCCACGACTTCAGCCGCAGGTTCATCAACAATGGCAACCTCGGCGCCCGTGACTGGCTGCGCTGCATCAAGCTCTTCGAGCTGGAGGTGCCGCTGCCGCAGATGGCGGTGCAGCTCGGCAAGTCCTACAACACCGTTTCCAAGGCTGTGCAGTCCATCAGGGGGGCGATCATGGCCCAGGCCCTGGACGCCAACCTGATCTTCGAGGCGGGGCTGGGCTCGAGCCTGGGCACGGCACGGGTGAAGCGGTTGAAGAAAGGGCCAGGGGGCGGGCCGCAACGCTCCCTGGTGTTCGGGATCATCCCCCACGATAGGCTCACGTTCGTGGACCTCTTGCCCGATCTCACTGGCGAATCCATCGTCCATTTGAAGACCAACTTCTACCTGAAGACTGCTTCCCTGGGCAGCCTGATCTACACCGACCGTTACCGCCAATATCATGCCCTGTTGACCTGCGCCCCGGACATCCTGAACCTGCCGCACGCTCCACATAAGGATACGGGGTTGTTCATCGACGGCCATGGGGGGTTCTGGAAGTACGCCAAGAAACGCCTGCGCAGCACGCGTCGCCTTTCCTGCCGACGGATCGCGCTGTATATCAAGGAACTGGAGTTCCGCTTCAACCATCGCGATGCGGACATCTTCAGCCTCATCGCCTCCCACCTCTGCGCCCTGGTGCCAAGACTTAAGTAATCCTCTCAGCGCCGGTTTTTCCGCCCTACGCTTCGGTGCCATATTCGGCACGCTTGCGAAAGAGGAGGAAGCAATGGCTGTGTCTGACGCACGGTTTGTCGGCAATTCCCGGTCCAGTCCAGTATTCATCGGGCCAGGGAGGTGCACGGGAAGCGCAGGTCTTCATCGGGCAGGAAATCGGATGTCGCTTCGGGACATTCCATTCGCCGGTCT
>CAZSRS010000090.1:0-6543 GCA_964609625.1 uncultured Desulfovibrionaceae bacterium | reverse complement strand
GGCGTTCGCGGCAATGCCCAGGGTCAGGCAGAGAGCGAAAACCAAAGTCATCAGCTTTTTCATTAGAACTTCCTCCTTTTGCTTTGCCAAAAAACTGACTCTTCCCATGTCTCAGTAGACAGCCACCTTCTACGCCGCGCAAAACCAAATTGCAAGGTTTTTTTTGACTCCAGTAAAAAATTTTTTACGGTATAAAATTTTGGACTCAGGACGGGTCACTTCCATGGCTTGTTATTGAACGGCATAACATATTTATGTAACGAAGAATTATTTAACCGTTGTGAGCTGGACCACAGGCTCCGACAGCTGTTGTGGTATTAAAATTTCTACGCCGCGTGGCTCGCGAGTCGCACTGCCGTCGGGAGACATCTACCGGACCCAGGGCGTTGCTTCATGCTCAATTCCGCCTTGCCCCTTCAGGGCTTGGCGCGGAGTATTGGCCTTGACCGGTCGCGAGCCCCGGAGGGGCGGCGAGAATCAAGGCCTAGCCCAAAAGGGTGGGGATGAAACGTCCCCTGTGTTCCAGTGAGGGGGAGGTACGTGGTCAACGGCAAAACAGGGTGAATCTGGGCCGTTACAGGCTCAGGTGTCATTGGCACAGCGCAGCAGATCGCGCATGGACAGCAGCTCTTCCTTGATCTCCTGCAGCAGGGGGGAGGAGGGGACCTTGGCCGCGAGTTCCTTGCGCGCACCGTCGATGGTCAGGCCGCGTTCGTGCAGCAGATTGCGGATGGTGCGTAGCAGGGCGACGTCCTGTTCGGTGTACAGTCGCTGCCCCTTGTCGGTGCGGTTGGGCTTGAGCTGGGGAAATTCGGATTCCCAAAACCTGAGCACATAACTTTTGAGCTGGAGCATCCTGGAAACTTCCCCGATGCGGTATGTCTTGCTCTCAGGCATTGCCCTCTCCATGCCCCGCCGCTGTCAGGCAGGTGTTACATCCGCAGTCCCAAATCCTTTTTCAGGGACTGTGCCATCTTTTCCATCTCCTTGTCCACGTCTTTATCCGTAAGGGTGCGTTGTGCGTGGCGAAATGTGAGCCGGAAGGTCAGACGGCGTTCGGTTGGCTCCTGTTCCGGCTCAAAAACGTCAATAAGTACGGCACGTTCCAGTAACGGCAGTTTTTGTGCCTGGATGTGCTCCAGAACCCGCCCCATGTGCAGGTCGCGGGATGCGGCCAGGGTGATGTCCCTGCGCACCGGGGGAAACTTGGGGAGTTCCTGGAAGTGGATTTCCTGTCGGCGGCTCAAGGCCATGAGCAGGTCCACATCCAGTTCGGCCAGCCAGACCGGTTTGCGCGCATGGTGGGCGTCGGCCACCTCGGGCAGGACCTGGCCCAGCACGCCGGCCTGTTCGCCCTGTACCAGTACCGCGACGCTGGGGGAGAGGAAGGTATGCCCCTTGGACACTGCATATTCCGCGGCAGGCAGGCGTAGATGCTCGAGGAGGTGTTCCAGCAGGCCCTTGAGGTCTTGGTAGTCGGCCTCGGCATTGGCCTGGGGCCAGGGCCAGCGCTCTTCCCAACGCCCTCCGTGGAGCATGACGCCCATGCGCACGGGCTCGCGGGCAGTGGTCTCGGACTCTGGTGCGGATTCGAACACGTGGGCCACCTCGAAGAGCCGCAGGCGCTCGTTGCCCTGGGCCAGATTGTGCCGCAGGCTTTGCAACAGCCCGGCGGCGAGCACGGGTCTGAGCACGTTCTGCTCGTCGGTGAGGGGGTTTTTGACCGGGATGCGCCCTTCCTGGGGCAGACCCAGGAGATCGAGGTCCTTCTGCCCCACGAAGCTGTAGTTCACCGCCTCGCGCAGACCGGCGCCCACGGCCCAGCGCTTCAGCCTGCGGCAGAAAAGATACTCGGGGCTGTCGCCGTGGGCTTCAACCGCACCGCCCACGGAGCGCGCCACCTTGGGCAGGGTGGCCGGGATGCGATCCAGGCCGTAGACCCGTCCCAGTTCTTCGATGACGTCCACCTCCCGCTCAAGATCAAGACGGTGACTGGGCGCGGCCACTTCCCAGGTCGCGGCGTCGTTGTTCGCCACGGTGCAGCCCATGCCCTCCACCACCTGGCGGCAGAAGGATTCGGCCAGGGGCAGGCCCAGCAGCGTGCGCGCCCGCTCCGGCCGGAACAGGATCCTGGGCTGCGTCCAGGGGCGTGGTTCGGCCTGAGACACGCCGGGCCGCACAACGCCGCCGCAAAGCTTTACCAGCAGCTGAGCCGCGTGGTTCAGGGCGGTCAGAGAACCTGGCTGGTCCACGCCGCGCTCGAAGCGGTAGGAAGCCTCGCTGGGCAGGTTCAACCGTCGCGCAGTCCTTCGTATATTGATGGGCTTGAACACCGCGGATTCCAGCAACACACCGGTGCTCTTGTCGTTGATTTCGGAGTTCAGTCCGCCCATGACCCCGGCCAGAGCCACGGGGCGGTTGCGGTCCCAGATTAGCAGGTCCTGCTCCACCAGGACACGCTCCTGGCCGTCCAGGGTGGTGAACTTGGCGCCTGCCTCGGCTCTGGCCACGCGGATCAGCTTGCCCTGGATCAAGGAAAGGTCAAAAGCGTGCAGCGGCTGCCCCAACTCGAACATCACGTAGTTGGTGACGTCCACCACATTGGAGATGGGGCGCTGCCCCATGGCCATGAGTCGGTAGCGCATCCAGTCCGGAGAGCGCCCCACCTGGATGCCCTCGATGATCCGCGCCCGGTAGGCCGGGCACAGCTCGGGGTCGTCGATTTGTATGGAAACGAAGCTCGCTGCCTCGGGTCCCTCCTCGCGCAGCTCGATGGCGGGCAGCTGTACGGGCAGGTTGAAGGCGATTCCCACTTCCCGCGCCAAACCCAGGATGCTCAGGCAGTCCGCCCGGTTGGGCGTGACGCTCACGTCCAGGACCACGTCGTCCAATTGCAGGGCCTCGGTCAGGGGGCGCCCCGGTTCCAGGGAAGGATCGAGCACCATGATCCCGCTGTGGTCCCCGCCCAGGCCCAGTTCATCCTCGGCGCAGATCATGCCCAGGGAGACCTGGCCGCGCAGCTTCACCTTCTTCAGAGCCAAGCCGTTGGGCAACGTGCTGCCCACGGGCGCGACGGCGACCTTCTGCCCCTTGGCCACGTTTGGTGCGCCGCAGACGATCTGCACGGGCTGGCCGTCGCCAAGATCCACCTGGCACAACCACAGGGTATCGGCCTCCGGGTGCCTTTCGGAGCTGATCACATGCCCAACCACCACACCGGCGATTCCAGAGAAGGGGCGCTTCACCTCCTCCACTTCCAGGCCGATCATGGTCAATCTGTCGCACAGGGCATCCACGGTCCCCTCAAAGGGGACGAATTCGCGCAGCCAATTCACGCTCAAGAGCATCACTCGCCTCCAACGGCCGTATTGTTCCGGAACTATCGCTTCGATCCCGTGGCGGGTGTCTCCCGCGCACGCGGCGCGGGCTTGTCGTCGCGAAACAGGTCTATTCACCCCAATCGGCCGGGCATGTCAACTTGTGTGTTCGGTCACTCGATGCGCAGCGCGCGCCCCTCCTGAAACAGTGGAATCCGCCCGCGTATCTCCGCGGCCACGTCCCGCATGCCCACGTGCTCGGCAATGGCCGCGGCCCGCTCGGCCGTGCTCAGGGCCTCGCCGAAGCGGCCGCTCTCGGCCAGGGCCACGGCCAGGGTGTCCAGGAGCCCGGGATTGCTCCCGCCGCCAAGTTCCAGGGCCTGCCGGGCCAGCCGCACGGCCAGTTCTCCGTCGCGCAGGGCAGGATCGGGCACGCTGGCCAGCAGAAAGGCCAGGTTGTTCATGGCCGAATAATAGCTGCCGTCGGCCTCCAGCGAGGCCTTGTAATGCCGGATGGCCTCCTGGAACCGCCCCTGCTTGCGGTATTCCACGGCCAGGTTGAAGTGGATCAGATAGTTGTGCTCGGTATGCTCGAGGGTTTGCGTGTAGATGGACTCGCTATCGTACCAGTTCCAGGCCTGGAGCCGGGTGTTCCAGGCCAAGGGCAGGCAGAGCGCCAGAATCAGCCCGGGCGCGCCCCAGGTCTTGAGCCTTTCGGGCGCCGACAGCCGGAGCCAGATGTCCCGGCCGGCCCAGACCGCACCCCAGAGCAGGCCGATCAACGGGATGTAGCTGTATCTGTCGGCCCAAGCCTGCCCCCCTACCTGGACGATGCCGATTACCGGCACCAGGGTTCCAAGATACCAGAGCCAGCCCATCAGGGCGTAGGGCGCGCGCCCGCGCAACCGGTACAGTCCTCGGCTGACCAGAACCAAACCCGCGGCCGCGGTCAGGGCCAGCATCTCAGAGGTGGGGCGCAGTGGGTAGAACACCCCCAGTCCCGTGGGCCAGAGCGTTTTCCAGATGTAGAACCAATACGCGGTGACCGCGTTGGCCAAGCGGTAGTACAGGGGGAGCTGTTGCAGGGAGGACACGGCGCCTCCGACTCCCTGGGCCTGGAGTGTGAGCAGCACGCTCCCTCCGGCCAGGGCGAACAGGGGCAACTTTTCCAGCAGCAAGCCGCGCATGCGGCCTGAGAATACGCGCTGTCCCTGCAACCGTCCCAGGGGCCAGATGTCCAGCAGGAGCAGCACGCAGGGCAACGTTACCAGCATGGGCTTGGCCAACAGCCCCAGGGCGAAGAGCACGCAGACCCGTGCGTAGCGCCACGTCCCGGGCCTGAGCACCCAGGCGCGCCAGGCGCCGAGACAAAGCAGGAAGAACAGGGAGCAGAGCAGGTCCTTGCGCTCGGCCACCCAGGCCACGGACTGTACCCGCAAGGGGTGCAGGGCGAAGAGAGCGGCCACGATCAAGGCACCCCAAAACCACCCGCCGTAACGCGTCACCACCCAGAGCAGCAGCGCGGTGTTCAGCAGGTGCAGCAGCAGGTTCACGGCGTGATGCATCCCGGCGTCCAACCCGAAGAGTTGCACGTCGAGCATGTGCGAGATCCAGGTCAGGGGGTGGTAGTTGGCCGCGTGGGTAGTGGTGAAAGCCCAGGTCACGCCGCCCAGGGTCAGGCCCTGGAGCACGACCGCGTTGTCGTAGACGTAGTCCTTGTCGTCAAAGCTGATGAATTCCGCTGATAGGACAGGGAAATAGGCCCAGATCACCAGGCCGAACAGCACGCAGACCGCGATCTCACGCAGGTTGCGCTCCAACACTGCAGGATTGTTTCCAGTCATGGGGGCGTTTGTACTGAATCATGGAGCGCCTGGGAAGTGGCTGTGGCGGGAGGCCCCACCGCAACAGCGACCGGCGGTCGCGGGCCTCGTCCAGTGGTGAAGAGGGGCTTTGGAAGGTGCCCACCGATCATCCACGATATAAGCAAAACTACTTTGGGAGCGAGCGTCTCGACTCCGAACCAAAGATCAGGGCCCCGTCGAGTTTGACGGCAATGCGCCGTTCCTATTCCTTCTGCTCTTTTTCACTGCCTTTTTCTAAACCTTTCAAGAACTTGCCCACGGCTTCTCCAGCCTCTTCCGGGGTCATTTCGTTTATCTTTCCCATCTGCTGGCCGAGACCTTGCAGTTCCTTCTCCATCCTGCTCGCGCTTCGCTGCGCGCCAAGGGAAATCAACGCCAGCACGGCGGCAATGACGCCGAACACGATCCAGGCCTTGCGGCGCTCGATCCGATGCACTTTTTCGGAGGCAATCACTATGAGGTAAAGCATCCAGGCGATGCCCGCAAGCGCCCCGATGTATGGAATCTCATTCAGCACCGTGGTGATGGGAGTGATCGCGGCCACATAGGCGTAGCAACGGAACGCGGTCTCGTAATTCTCCGTTGATCCCATCAGCTTCCAGATCATGAAAACTATAGCAGCGGCAATGAATGCGACTACGGTCATGAACACGGGGATGAGGATAAGGCCCACGATGGCCATGCCGAAGTTGTACATGCCCAGGCCTACAATACTCATGACGACGGTCAACAATGCAGTTATGACGCCCATGGCGATAACGAACAGCACCGGTGGGCCGAATCCTCCGCTCTTTTCCATGCCCTGGAAAAACGAAGTTGGCTGTACAATAACCTGCACCGCGGTATTCTTGATTTCCTCAAGTTGACTCGCCATACATATCTCCTCTTTCTTGGTGCACCACGTGCATAGGCTGCATGGAAGACCGCCCTTCCACTGAACACGGGTTTGTATTGCCTTCAATGCCAAACTTGGCAACCCTTTTCAAGACATTTCGCCTGGAACCGAGAGGCCGGGAGGCCGATGAAAAGAGGTGCTGCATGCCCAGGCGCGTGAAGAAGAGGGGCAGTCGGCATCACGCCGAGAGCGAGTTGTCAGTGAAGCGCTTGACTTTGGTATCGCGCCGCGGGACGCTTCGCAGCGAACAAAGCTCGCGGATAATCAGGCGAAAACAAGTATTAGCCATCCAGATGCACTCAAACCACAGGACGTGTTTGATTGCATCCGGATATGGCCGGCCAATGCTCATGAAGTCTCTGGTCGGGATGAGAGGATTTGAACCTCCGACCCCTGAACCCCACTCAAATCCGTACCCGCTCACGGGGTCGCGCCGATATCAGCATGAATCCAAGCGAGATCAGGA
>CAZSRS010000089.1:0-7009 GCA_964609625.1 uncultured Desulfovibrionaceae bacterium | reverse complement strand
CTGTAGGCGCAAAACATGCGCATCAGGTCTGGATCCACGGTTTTCATGGCCAGTTTGTTCTGTTTGCAGGCCCGGGCCAAAAAAAATGCCACCAGCTCCGGCACATCGGAAAGCCGATCCCGCAGGGGGGGCAGGTGGATGGTGGCTTCTCGAATGCGAAAGAACAGGTCCTTGCGGAACATACCTTGCTCCACCTGGGCCGCAAGGTCCTTGTTGCTGGCGCAGACGCAGCGGAAATCGCTGAGCGCCTCCCGATGTTCTCCCAACGGACGAAACTGGCGGGTTTCCAGCACGCGGAGCAGCAGTTTTTGCGTCTCAAGGTCCAATTCGCTTATTTCATCCAAAAACAGCGTGCCCCCATGCGCCTGCTGGACGAGTCCCTGGTTGGTGGATACTGCGCTGGTGAACGAGCCTTTCTTGTGCCCGAAAAGCTCGCTCACCGCGATTGTCGGATGCAGCGCCGAGCAATCCACGGTGACGAACGGGCCGTTCAGCACGGTGCTGTTCTGGTGCAAGGCCTTGACAAAGAGATCCTTACCCACGCCTGTTTCCCCATACACCAGCACGTTCACATGGCTTCGCGCTGCCAGGGACATTTCCTTGATGCATTTTGCAAGTTGCGGGCTGGATCCCACAATCAGCCCCCGCTCCACGGGCTGCGGCTCCAGGGACTTTTCCCGGTAGGCCAGGGCCTGTCGGAGGGTCAGCTGCACCATTTCGTCTGAGCAGGGTTTTTGCACGTAGTCCCATGCGCCATTGCGGATGGCCAGCTCTGCGCCATTGGGATCCCCGGCGGTGGTGATGATGACCACCAGCGGGTTCGCAGGCAGGGCCGTGAACCTGGGCAGCCACTCCAGGCCGTTGCCGTCGGGAAGCAGCACGTCCAGGAACACGATGTCCACCGGGGTGGCGGCGGCAGTGGCACGCCCGCGCGCCAGGGTGGATTCCGCATGCACCACATGCCCCTCCCCGCGCATGACCTGCGCCAGGGCCATGCTGGTCATTTCATCATCATCGACAATGAGAATCCGGGCCATGGGGGTTCCTTTTGTTGCAAATTGGCATACCGCATTTTCTCTGCAAATTCATCTTTGCAATGCGCCGTCTCAGGCCCCTGACAAAGCGCCCCTGCAGTTGCTGGACTTCTTGCGGAATTCATGATGCGATTCTCGACCAATTTCCCCTCTTGCCGAAGGTGAGCCCCATGACTGAGACAGAACACCATGATGCGCCCCCCCCTCCCGCACTGCTGGTGGGCCTTGGGGCCTCCGCTGGGGGCCTGGACGCCATTGGCGCGTTTCTGGATGCCTTGGTCAATCTGGAGGACGCCCGGCGCTGGGCGTTTTTTATCGTCCAGCATCAGTCCTCGGAGGCGGGCAAGGACGTGTTCACTTCGCTGCTCAGCAAGCACACGGTGCTGCCGGTGGTGCTGGCCCAGGATGGCCTGCGGATTGCCGCCGGCGTGATCCACGTGGCGCCGCCAGACAAGCGCATGGCCCTGTTTGACGGGCGCATCCAGCTTGAGCCGCGGGAGGTTGGCGGCGGCATGGCCATTGACCATTTTCTGCTCAGCCTGGCCCAGGAGGCGGACGGCCGCGCCGCTGCGGTGATGCTCTCCGGCTCCAATGCAGACGGCGTCAAGGGCTGCCGGGCCGTGGGCGAGACGGGCGGGCTGGTGCTGGCGCAGGCTCCGGCCTCGGCCGCGTTCGACACCATGCCCCGCAGCGTCATCGACGCCAATCTGGCCGACGACATCCTGCCCCCGGCGCAAATGCCCAAACGCATCGCCGCCTTTGCCAAAAAGCTGGACATGGCCCCCGGCGCGGTGACCGTACGCGAAGCCGTGCTCCCAGCCAGCGACCGGGACAAGGTGCTGATGCTCATCAAGAGCAAAAGCAAGCAGGATTTTTCCCTGTACAAGGACAATACCGTCAATCGACGGATCATGCGGCGCATGCACGTGCACCACATAGATAGCCTCAAGGAGTATGTGGAATTTTTACGGGGCAACGCCGAGGAGGCCCGCGCGCTCTTCAAGGACATGCTCATCAGCGTCACCAATTTTTTCCGGGATGCGGACGCGTTCGAGACGCTCAAGGAGCTGCTGCGCCAACGGCTGCTCACCCTGGGGCGCGACCAGTTCCGGGCCTGGACGCCCGGCTGCGCCACCGGGGAGGAGGCGTATTCCGTGGCCATCATCGTCCGCGAACTGCTGGACGAACTCGGCCTGGGCCTGCAGGTGGTGATTTATGCCACAGATCTGGACGAAGACGCCATCACCAGGGCCAGGGCCGGGATGTTTCCCAAAAGCATTGCCACGGACCTGGGCGAGGCGCGGACGCAACGGTTCTTTGTTCCCCATGATGGCAAGCTCAGGGCCAAGGGCGAAATCCGGGACATGCTGGTCTTTGCCATGCAAAATGTCATACAGGACCCGCCGTTTTCCAGCCTGGATCTTATTTGCTGCCGCAATCTGCTCATGTACCTCAAGGCCCAGGCGCAGGAACGCGTGCTTGCGCAGTTTCAGTACAGCTTGCGCCCAGGGGGCCTGTTCATGCTCGGCTCGTCGGAAAGCGTGAGCAGCCTGGCGGAACCGTTTCAGGAGTTGCACAAAAAGCACCGCATTTTCGAGCGCAGGGCCCAGGGCGTCCAGGTCCTGCAGCTTCGTCAAGGCGGCGGAGGAGACGGGCTTGGCCACCGGGACGCCGCCAGGGCCGAAACCCTGGTGAACTTGCCCGTGGCCGGGGGCGCCCTGGGGCATGGCGCAAACATGCGACAAATCGCCGAACGGCTTCTGCTTGCCGCCAGCTGCCCGCCTTCGCTGCTGGTCTCAAAATCGGGCGAGGTGCTGTATATTCACGGCCGCACGGGCCGGTATCTGGAGCTTCGGGAAGGGCTGCTCACCACCAACGTGCTGGATATGGTCCGACAAGGCTTGCGCTTTGACCTCGCCACGGCCATCAGCGCAGCAACGGTCAAGAATCAGCCCCAGGTGCGCCATGCCGTCAAGGTCCTCGGGGACGAACAGGAAGAGTATGTGGATATTCTGGTCAGCCCCGTGCAGGTGCCGGAGTGGGGAGAGACCTGTTGCGTCATCACTTTCAGCGCTGTCCCTGTGCCACGAAGCGTATCCAACGCAGAAGCAGATGGAAAACATGAAGACGTCTGCCGCCAGCGCATTGCAGACCTGGAAGGCGCATTGCAACAGCTGCGGGAGGATATGCAATCCGTCATCGAGGAATACGAGGCTGCCAATGAGGAGCTGAAGTCTTCCAATGAGGAATTGCAGTCTACCAACGAAGAGCTGAAAAGCACCAACGAAGAGTTGGAAACAGCCAAGGAAGAACTGCAGTCCATCAACGAAGAGCAAAGCACCCTGAACGCGGAGTTGCAGAGCAAGAACGAGGAGCTGGCGCACATCGGGGACGACATGGCCAACCTGCTTACCAGCACGCGCATTGCCACGTTGTTCCTGGACAGGGAGTTGCGCATCAAGCGCTTTACCCCGGCCATGCGGCGCATCATGGCCCTTCGCCCCGGCGATCTGGACAGGCCGGTGCAGGAAATTGCCCTGCATCTGGACTATAAGGACCTGGAAGCCGACGTGCAAAAGGTGCTGAACGACCTGAACACCCTGACCCGGGAGCTCAAGGGCGTCCAGGGGGAATGGTATCAGCTGCGCATCAATCCCTACCGGACGCTGGGGGACGTGATTGTGGGCGCGGTGGCGACCTTTAACGACATCACCCAGATCAAGCAGAGCGAGATGGAGGCCGTGGCGTCGCGCTCCCTGGCGGAATCCATCATCCAAACTGTCCGGGAGCCCTTGCTGGTGTTGGATGCCCAACTGGTGGTGCAATCGGCGAACAAGGCGTTTTACATCGCCTTCAAAACGACTCCCGCAGAGGTGCTTGGCGTGGCGCTTCCGCAGCTTGGGCAGGGGCAGTGGAACGTGCAGGCGCTGTTGTCCCTTGCCCACGAGGCCTTGAGCAAGGGCGTGGACATCCGCGATCAAACCCTAATGCACGCGTTTCCCCACCTTGGCCCGCAAGCCTGGCGCATCAGCATGCGCCCCATTCCCGTGGCCGGCTGCCCCGCGCTGCTCCTGCTCACCATTTCGGGGGAAGAGCTGGAATCTTGAAATAGTTGGTTGGCATCCCAAATTTCCACTACCGCCATATAGGGAATCGTGATATGAGAGAAGCACTGTAACACCAGGGGGCCGTATGCCCAAACAGGGAAATAGTGATTCTTTACAACTTCGGCAAATGGCGCGCAGTATTGCAACGCACGGCAACACTGCGGACATCTCAGCACTTACTCCATACGATGTACAGCAGCTCATTTATGAATTTGGTGTATACCAGGCGGAGCTTCTGGCGCAAAATGAAGAGTTGCGGGAGCTTCGTCAGGATTTGGAACACTCCCGCGATGCGTACGCCGTCCTTTATGATCTGGCCCCCGTCGGCTATGCCACCCTGAACGCCCAGGGGCACATCCAAACCTGCAATCTCACCTTGGGCGTGTTGCTCCGCACGCCTCGCCCCTCCCTCGAAGGCCGCTCTCTGGCCAACTTCATCATTCCTCAGCATCGCGCCGCATTCCTCAAGCACCTGGCCACCACACTGGAGGGCGAATCGGTCTGCCGGTGCGAACTCTCCCTGTGCCTGAGCCCGGGGTGTTCGGACACGATAGCCAACGTGCGGCACGTGCGCCTGGAAAGCCGGTGTCTGCTCCAGGCGGAAGATGTCGAGCGGGCCTGCTATGTCGCCGTGATTGACGTCACGGAACAGATTGAAGCAGAAACGAACCTCAAGGAAAGCGAGCAACGATTCAAAATCATTGCGGATCATGCCATCGGCTGGGAAGGCTGGCTGGACCCCGATGGGGTCTTGCTGTGGGTGAATCCCGCCGTGGCGAATCTGACAGGATATTCCGTGGCCGAATGCCTGGCCATGGCCGACTATCCCTGGCCCATCATTCACCCGGAAGACCGTCCGCCCTTGCAACAAACGCTGCGCCAGTCGCTGATACTGAAACAATCTTTCAAAGACGTCCGCTTTCGCGCAGTGCACAAGCTCGGTCGGGTTTTATGGATAAGTCTGTTCTGCGAACCAGTGCATGGCAGCAACGGGGACTTTCTGGGGTTGCGCATGGGCGCCAGGGACATCACAGCGCGTGTGGAAGCCGAATTGCTCCAGAAGGACATAGAGCACATCACCCATCATGACCTCAGGAGCCCGATGGTATCTGTGCACTCCGGCATTGAACTGTTGCTGGGGGCCAACAACCTGACCCCAAGACAGCAATATGTGCTGGAGAGCATCAGCCGTATCAATCGCCGCGGCTTGTCCGTGCTGGACAACTCCATGACCCTGCGCCGCATTGAGGCCGGGGCGTATATCCCGCAACCTGCGGCCGTGCAATTGCGCAAGGTGGCGGAGGAAGCTGCGGAAGAGCTGTTTGACTTGGCCGAAAATCGTAAAGCGCAAGTCTTGTTGGGCGGCCTGACCTCCCTCCAGGCAAGCGGAGATTCCCTGCTGTGCCAGACCCTCCTCGTCAACCTGGTGCGCAACGCCCTGGAAGCCTTGCCCGACCCAGGGCAGATAGTGCAAATACTCCTGTCGCAGGAAGACGGACAGGCCGTGCTGCGGGTGTGCAACCCCGGCGAGGTGCCAGAAGGCATCCGCGCACGCTTTTTCGGAAAATACGTCACCAGTGGCAAATATGGCGGCACAGGCCTTGGCGCATATTCCGCCCTGCGTATGGCCACGGCGCAAGGCGGCTCGCTGGAGCTGGATGCGTCCTCCCCGGGACGCACGACGCTTATCCTGAAACTGCCGCTCTACAATGAGTAGGGGGTGACGCCCTCATCGACTGGTAGCCTACCCGTTCGTTTTTGACCAAGAAACATACCCGCAAGGCCGACGCCGTGGGCAACCCCTCGGGCGCATCCGGGTCGCACGCCAGGCTTAACGCCTGCCTGAAGTATGTGCGCGAAGGAGACACGCTGGTGATGACGCGGCTGGACCGGCTTGCAAGATCGACCCTGCACCTCTGCCAGATCGCTCAGGAGCTCACGCGCAAGAAGGTCGACCTCAAGGTGCTCGACCAGAACATCGACACCGGCGACGCCACGGGCGGCTTCTCTTCAACATGCTGGGCGCCATCGGGCAGTTTGTGACGGAAATCCGCGCGAAACGCCAGATGAACGGGATCAAGTTCGGGCGCAGCAAGGCCCTTAGCCCTCAAGGCGTCTTGGTGCTGCAGCAGAAAAGGGCGAGCGGGCTCCCAATTAAGGAGTTAATGCGAGAGTACGGCCTCTCCAAGGCGACGATCTACAGGTACCTTGGGAAAGCGATGGGCTGAGAACAGATTGTTACACCAGAGCCCATTATCATGGCCGCGCCTTGTGCTTAAGCGCCCTGAGTAGTGGCAAGAGTACAGGCACTTCGTCCCGGACAATGCTCCAGAGAACATCATTGTCAATACCGAGGTAGCCGTGGATGAGGCGGTTGCGGGTGGCGATGATCATCCGCCAGGGAATCTCAGCATGGGTAGCGCGGACTTCATCCGGGATATGGGTGGCGGCCTCACCAATCAGCTCCAGGTTGCGCAAGGTGGCGTCGTAGGTCAGCTCGCTGGCCACGAACCCGGCCTGGTCGAATCCGCCGGTGTAGGTGAGCACCTTTTCGGCGAAGCCAATCATGTCCTCAAGATAAAAGCGCCATTCGCGCTGGCTGGCATCAGACATTAGCCTGTTCCTGTTCTATATAGGGACGAAGCTCCGGCCGCAGGGCTTTTTCTGTGACCAGATCGACTGGACAGCCAAGCAGATCCTCCAGATAAAACTGCACGCCGAAATAGCGCGCTGAGGTGGCCGGGCCGTCAAAGGCGACCAGCACATCCACATCGCTGCCGCTGGTTGCCGTATCGCGGGCAGTGGAGCCGAATAAGGCCAGCCGAGTGACGCCGAAGCGGGCCTGCAGATCCGGCTTGCTGCGGCGCA
>CAZSRS010000088.1:0-7206 GCA_964609625.1 uncultured Desulfovibrionaceae bacterium | reverse complement strand
CATAGACAAAAAATGTGCACTATTTAGAGAAAGTCTAGACCCTGTGATCGCTTACAAAAATCCTGTCCTCGATTCGAATTACTGAGACCCTACTCCGAGGCCTCGTGAGGCTGAGCGCGGCCCGAGGGCCGGTACGATGCCCGCGTTCAGTTTGAGGCGCGAGCAACGATGCGCTTCTCGTTGAACCGATAGAGCACCAGGGCGAAGAGCGCGCCCAGGGTATCGGCCAGCATGTCCTTCTGCGCGTCCCAGATGTCGCCCTGGCTGCCCAGGAACTCGACGCCAGCGTCGCCGCCTTCCAGCACCGCGTACCACCACTCGATGATCTCGTAGCCCGCGGCGATGGACATCACGGCCAGGAGCCCGAAGGCGTAGCAGACCCAGCGCGCGGCCCAGGCCTTGCGTTGCAGCAGCTCGGCAAAGGCGAAGGCGTAGAAGCCCACGGAAAAGTGCCCCACGCGGTCGAAGTGGTTGCGCTCGAAGCCAAAGCTCTCCGTGACCCAGCCAAAGGGCACGTTGGCAAAGGTGTAGTGCCCCCCGATGGTGTGCCAAAACAGCCAGAAGGCCATGAGCGCGTAGGCCGTGTTGGAGAAGCGGAAGCGCCGGAAGGTCAGCACGAGCAGGACGAAGACCGCCATCACCGGCAGGTTCTCGGCCCACCACACGGCGCGGGAAAAAGGATTCACGGCCAGAACGCCCCAGAACAGGACAAAGACCAGGGCCAGGACATGCGGAAACCAGCGTGCGATGGGGGAGCGTGTGTTCATGCCCCTTGCTATGCCCATCGATGGGGGCGCGTCAACAGGCGCCCCCCATTGCTGCCGTGTTGTTCACTGTCCGCCGATCATGTCGATGGCCTTGAAGGGCAGGGTCAGTACCCCGGTGAAGATGTCGAACACCGAACCGCCGATCCGGCCCACGGTGTCGGTGAGCATTTCTCGCTGGCCGATCTCCACCCTGGGCTTTGCGAGAGGGCCCTGGATCTTGACCGGTATGGTCGGCGCGCCGGTTATCTGGACCAGGATGGTGTAGTCCATGCCACGGGTGATGAGTGACGCGGTACCGTTGCCCTTGGCCTGGACCAGAGTCCCCTTGACCAGAAAGTCGTCGTTGGCGACCACCCCCTCCTTGACGATGAAGGTGGCCTTGGCCTCGGAGAAGGGGTACACGATCGTCGAAGATGGCTGAGCGTTTCTCCCGCGTGTAGAGGCGGCAGGGGCTGCCTTGGTTTCCTGGGAGTTTTTCCCCCTGCTGTGGGAGTAGAAACCATCCTGGGCCTTGAACACGGCCTTGCCCCCCAGACTGCCGGTGACTTGGCGCCAGTTCGCGCCGCCACCGGCCAAGGTCATGCTCCAGGAGGCCGTGCCGCCCACATTGTCGCCGCCACCAAGCGAGGCGATGGCGGGTTCGAGCTGGAACCGGGCGATATCCAGTTCCATGGAGAGGGCCAGGCCGCGATCCTTGGGCATGGCCTCCACCTGCAGGGTCCCGATGAGTTCGCCGCCATGGAACTGGGAGCGAAAAGGCTGCAGAAAAAGAGTGCCGTGCATGGCTTCCACCGTGGCCTGGAAATCGGCGAAGTCCAGGCTTTTAAACCGGAGCCGCCCCATTCGGATGGTGCCGGCCAGGCTCAGGTCACGCAGCCAGGCGGTTTTAAAAGGTTCGACCGGCGCCTCGGTTCCCGGAGGAGGCGGCGGGGGCAGGTAGTCGTCCAGGTTGAGGAAGTCGGCCCCCACGTCCAGATCCCAGCGCATTTTTTCCGGCCGATCCCGGTCTTCGGCAGCCACTTTCCCCGAAATCAGGCTCTTGTCCAGTATCAGCTCCCTGATGTTGAAGGCCGCCCTTTTGGGGGTGATGTCGAAGCTGCCGGAAAGAGCGGCCTGCTGCAAGGTGTAAGCCTCCTTGGACTCGGGAAATTCGACACCGAAATGGGGTAATGCCGCGCGGGGTATGAAGGACGGCGCGGAGAGCGTGCCCGTATACCGCGTGCGGGCCGTGTAGCCCAGGGTCTCGGCCTTGCCTGCCACGGTGCAGCGCAGATGCGGAAATTCCACCGCCGTGTCCTGCACCCGCAGGACGTCCTTGTCCACATCGTAGGTCGCCTTGCCCAGGACCTTGAACTCCAGACGGCGGCTGGGGAAGGCGTGCAACGGCCCCTTGTACCCACCGGAAACGCGGTCTCCCTCGATGAGCAACAAGTCGGCCTTGTCCACGTCCCAGAGGAAGCCCCCCTGCACATCCCAGGTCATGTCCACCGGGCCGTGCCATTTCCCCGTACGTGGGGAGCCGAGAAGGCCTTCTGGTTCGATTTTGGAGACCTGGACGTGGGCCGTACAGTTGAAGGGCTGTTTCGCCGCGGCGTGGTCCTTGCCACTGCTGGAGAAACGGAGCTTGGCCTTGGCCTGGTCGAAACGCAGCGAGAGCCAGTCGCGCGGTGATTGCGGTACCTCTTCCAACGCCGTGTCAAATCCCCCTTTTTGCATGGACAGTTCGGCCTCGGCCGTCAGATTGGTGCGCAGGCTCTTGGAGAGGATGCCTTTGCCCGTGGCGTTCCAGGTAAAGTCCAGGGGGCCGTGGAAGGTGGTACGCTCGAAGAGCATGCGGCTCACGACCGCCCCGTCCACGTTGCGCAGGGTCCCCTTGCTGGTGACATTTCCCTTTTCCGCCTTGAAGGTGGTTTGCAGGGCGCCCCCGGCAAGGGCGCTGGCGTCGAAACGCAGATCGCAGATGCCGGCGGCCGTCTTCAGGAAGGCCGAGGCTCCCAGGGCGTCTGTCTTGCGGATGCGCAACTTGGCCAGTTCCACCTCGGCGTCGATTGTCGGGTAATCCTTGGGCCAAGCCAACAGCCATTCCGGAAGCAAGGGAGCGCCTGGCTCTCCGGCCTTGGATGCAGGGAGCAAGGCATCCAGGTCCAAATTTTTGCCTTTGATTTTCAGGGTGATGGCGGCGGGTCGTTCCTCCGTGGGGAAGACGATCCCCCCACTCCCTTGCAGGGAGGTGCCGGGAGTGAGGAGTTCAAACCCGGTGAAAGTGAGGGATTGCTGATCCAGGGCGAAATCGGTCTTGCCCGAGATGTTTTCCAGGATTGGGATCAATGCTTGTACGGAGGTGTCATGTTCCTGGACGTTGTCCACCTCGCTGTCCAGGTCCAGCAGGGCCTGGGCGTCGAGATTGACGAGCCGCATGCTGCCTTGCAGGCTGAACTCCGGACCCATGATCCGCGCACCCTCCACGCGACCTTCCAGGCGCAGCCCCTCGAAGGAGGCGTTGGCCTCCCGCACGTCGATGTGTTGCGTGCTCAGGTCGAAATCGGCAATCCCGGCAAAGGCGCCCGTGCGGGTTCGCCCCCGCCGCAACGCCTCCAGCTCCATGTTCAAGTTGGTGTTCGTGAGTGTCACATTGAAAGGATGCGGGGTCACGGTGCATTTGCCATGCAGCAGCACTTCCGCGCTGGCCGCCTGGCGCATGCTCTTGATGCGGAACGAGATGTGATAGCCGAACTGCATGCCGGGGTCGGTCTGGATTTGCAGATTCAGGAACTCCAGCCGCTCACCATCCCGTTCGTCGAGAAAGGTGACACTGCCCTTGAGCAGTGTCAGCCCCTGCCAATCAAAGGGGCGAATCTGAAAGGGACTGTCTGGAGACGCCTCCGCATCGCCTCGAAAACTGTCCGGGGCCAGGCGTACCAGCAAGTCATCCCAGTTGGTGCGGCCGCTTGGGGTGCGACGGAGCAAGATTTGGGGCTCGACCAGGGCCACCTCGTCGAGCTGGATTTCCTGTTTGAAGACCAGGGGCAGAATGCGTACCCGGATGCGTATCTGCCTCAGGCTGAGAAAGGCTTCGTCGCCAAAGCCCTGGGGCTGGGAAATATGCACGTCGTTGGCCCGCACGCCCAGCCAGGGGAAATACTCATACTGTACGCCACCCAGAATCTTGACGTCACGGCCTGTCTGCTGCGCCAGCCAAGTGGCCATTTCCGGATGGTAGTCCCTGGGGTCGAGCAGCACCAGGAGCAGAACCGCAAAGGTAATGCAGGTGAACGCCAGCAGGGAAACGATGAAAACCAGTTTGCGTATCATGCATCCTTCCTGGAAGACGATCCTGGACTTTTTCTGAGCAGGGTGATTGGGGCTTCGAACATGGCCACGGTCAGCACCAGGGTGGGCCCCCAGGACAGTGTCTCGGCCATGGGCGCCTGCACCAGTCCATGCCGCAGGGCCAGGCTGATGCACAGCAACCCCGAGAGGTAGAGCCCAAGAAAGAGCCAGCCCACCCGACGCCCCTGCATGAGCTGACCTGCGCCGGGAGCCGCGTAACCGAGCGCGAACAAGCCGAAACTGCGTGCCTCCACGCCTCGGTACCAGGGTGGCTTGCCCGCCTCCTGGGAGCGCTCTTTTCCGACGCCGTCAAGGGAGAAGGAGTCCGCCTCTCCCACGAGGCCATGGACGCAGTCAGCGATGGCGATGGTCTTGGTGGCGGTGAGAAACACCGCCGCTGTTGAAAACTCGAGATGGATGAACAGCTGTTTCAGGTCGGCGACCAGCAACAGGGGCGCCGCGGCCAGGGCCGGATTCTGGATCATCTCCCTGATGCCGCGGAAGAGGTTCAGATAATCCGGGGCCTTGAAGGCCAACCCCGCGCTGTAGGCGCCCAAAAGCAGAGCGCCGAAGAGGACCCTGCCGGCATAGGCTTGCCCGCAGCCTGGGCAGAGCCAGGAGAACAGGGCCGCCCAAGCCGGGTTTTGCTGGCGGGGGAACCCGGCGCGTTGGCGTGCCGTTTGGGCCATGATCGCTGCGTGGAACTGCCCCCAGTACCAAACCACGGTCATGCCCAGGAGTCCGAGGCCCAGACCGATGGTGGCCGTGGCCATGCCCTGCTGCCTGGATTCCAAGGCGGCCATGAAAAGCAGCCACGTCTGCCAGGTGAAGAGCCCCAGAGCGACCAGGAAGGCGAGATGGGTGAGACAACCGTAGAGCCAGGACCCGGCGTGGACTTCCCCCCAACCGGGTACGACCGCGGCATAGAGCACGGCGCGGTGGGCGCTGGGAAGTTTTGACTTGGCTGGTGCTCGCATCGTTCCTTCACGCATTACGGAAGAAATAATTGGACAGCTCGTGCGTATGATATACTATGCTGCGGACGTAATATACAATACGTGAAGGCGGTTGTCGCGGCAAGGTGAGCCGCGCGCGTTGACGCCGCGCCAGACATGCTTACCTTGTTTCAGACTAATCAATACCCTCAACAGGAGGACTCCATGGACAAGTGGGAATGCCCGTGTGGTTATGTGTATGATCCGGCGGAAGGCGACGCGCAGAACAACATTCCCGTGGGAACGCCTTTTGAAAACTTGCCTGACGATTGGGTTTGCCCTGTCTGCGGCGCGGAAAAGGAGTACTTCGAGAAAGTGATCTGACGGCCGAAAAGGCGTGGAGCCCTGCCCTGCCGGCAACGCGACGTCCATGCCCGGATTGACGAAGCCCCGTTCAGCCTGTTCGGCGAAGCGGGGCTTTCTCGTTGCGATTTCCGGAGCCGTAATCCCTTTGAGGTGCCTCAGGACAGGCAGTCCATTTCCGGAGCGGTCATGTTCTCGTAAGTCTCGCGGCGGCGGGCCAGGGTGACCCTGTCTCCGTCCACCAGAAGTTCCGCGGCCCTGGGACGGGAGTTATACTGCGAACTCATGACAAAGCCATAGGCCCCGGCCGAAAACACGGACAGCAGCTCTCCGGACTGCACGGCCGGCAAGGAGCGTTCGCGGGCCAGAAAGTCGCTGGATTCGCAGATGGGACCCACGATGTCGCAGGTGCGCTCTGCTCTGCCCTGGGGTTTGACTTCGGCAACGCGGTGGTAGGAGTCGTACAGGGCGGGGCGGATGAGGTCGTTCATGGCCGCATCCACGATGATGAAATGCTTGCTCGGCGTGTCCTTGGTGTAGAGGACCTCGGTGACCAGGATGCCGGCATTGCCGGCGATGACACGGCCGGGTTCCAGGATCAGCGTGAGGTCCTTGCCGGCCAGGGCTTTGGTGAGAGCCTGTCCGTAATCCGAAGGATGGGGGGGCTGCTCCTCGTTGTAGGTGATACCCAGGCCGCCGCCGAGATCGAGATAGCGGATCTTCAGGCCCATGTCCGTGAGCTTTTCCCAGAAGAGCATCAGTCGGTCCAGGGCTTCCAGAAAGGGATCGATGCTCGTGAGCTGTGAACCGATGTGGCAGTCGATGCCGATGGGATCGATGCCAGGCAGGGAAGCCGCCAGCTTGTAGGCCTCGATCGAGGCCTCCATGTCCAGGCCGAACTTGTTCTTCTTCAGACCCGTGGAGATGTAAGGGTGGGTCTTGGGGTCCACGTCGGGGTTGATGCGCAGGGAGATGCGCGCGGTGGTGCCCAGTTCCCGAGCGATCTGGTCAATGCGCTCCATCTCTTGCAAGGACTCGACGTTGAACATCAGGATGCCGGCCTTCAGGGCGTTGCGTATCTCCTCGGAGCGCTTTCCCACGCCGGAGTAAAGGATCTTGTTGGCCGGGACGCCGGCGGCCAAGCTGCGGTGCAGCTCTCCGCCGGAGACGATGTCCATGCCGGCGCCGAGCTTGCCCAGCAAGCGCAGCACACAGAGGTTGGAATTGGCCTTGACCGAGAAGCAGGTCAGATGCGGCAGCTCCGCGAAAGCGGAGTCAAAGGCCTCGAAATGACGACGGATGGTGGCGGCGGAGTAAATATAAAGGGGGGTGCCGAATTCTCTGGCCAGATCCACGACACTGCGTTCTTCGGCGTGGAGTTCGCCGTTCCTGTATTCGAAGTGGTGCATGGTGCCTCCTGGATGGTGAATGTGGGCAGTGGGCCCGTGGCTGGTGTGATGAAGTGTTGGCGGCAGTTTGTCAATCCTGCCTGGAACACAGGCCGTTGCACGACATGGTTGTGACTGGCCTGAACGGATTCCGGGACTGCTGTATTCCAAGCCGCTCCTTGCCGCGATCAATGGAAGCATCCCGGTCCAAGCAGATCGTCCGGCCTCAACTCAGGCTTTCGGCCACCACTTCGCGGTCGATTGTCAGCTGTGGACCTTTGGCCGTCTCCTTGAGCAGGTCGGAACTGAAGGGGTCATACTCCAGGGGTGTGATGATGTCGCTGAAGATTTCCCGCAAGGCCCGGGCACCGATGCGGGTGTGCTTGGCCGCGGACCTGGCGATCATCTCCACGGCGTCCTTGG
>CAZSRS010000087.1:0-7370 GCA_964609625.1 uncultured Desulfovibrionaceae bacterium | reverse complement strand
ATTTCAGGATACTAACCGTTGTGTTACCTGTTGGAGCAAGTCCGAAAGTCGAGAAACAAATAGTATGTAAAAAAATCAGATGTTGGTATTTCGATTTCTTTCGGGAAATCGTTTCCTTTCAAATAATGACCTGCGCAGGAGTCAAGCAGCAGCTTCTTATGCAGTTCATCATAGTAATCTACTGATATTCTAAGCATCTGAGGCCAGCTATTATTGGTCATATCTTTCTCACTTCCAGAATCAAACTACCCACGCAGTCCAGCCCGCTCACAAATAATCTCCGCCACCCTACGGAAATCCCGATAGCAATCCTTCACTGCCTGCGCGTGCGCGCCGATGGCGCCGTCCGCGGGCTGCAGGAAGAACATGGGCTTGCGCGCCTCCTGGGACAGGGGCATGAGGCTGCGGTAGTCCTTGAGCCGCGCGATGCAGTGCGGGTCGTCCTCCACCTTGACCACCACATGGTCAGGCTCGTTGAGCACCGCTTCCCAGTACGTGGGGGGGATGCGCGCCATCCAGCGCTCATAGGCCTTGACCGGTCGGTCCAGCCGGATGGCGTGGCGCAGGATCATGTAGCCGATGGGTTGGATGTTGCCGCCGGGTAGTGCCAACTCGAGGTCAGTGGGTTTTTCCTTCAGGCGCTTCTGCCAACCCGTTTTCCAGTTCCGGAGAGACGGCCCCAAATTCTGCAAGCCTTGCAGAGAAAAAAGATCCGGCCCCAGAGGTATGACGATGAAATCAGAGGCAATGAGCGCGGCCCGGTTTATGGCGCCGAGATTCGGCCCCAGATCGACCAGGATGACGTCAGCCTGCTGCTCCTCCGCGGCTGCCTGGAGAATGCGCCAGAAGGCGGACATGACGCGGAAGGCGCGTTCGTCACGGTCCATGCACCTGGGCCAAACCCCTGAGAGTTCATCCTCGAAGGAGGACAGGGCCATGTCGCCGATGACCAGGCCCAGCCCCTCGCTGATGGGTTCAACGTGCGGGGGGGCGATGTCGCCGGTGCCTGCCTTCAGGGGGTGCAGCGCGCCATAAAGCGTCAGGGCATGATCGTTCGCGGGGATGACTTGCTCCAGGCGCTCCTCGTCCAGGAAGGCAGAGGTCAGATTGGACTGCGGGTCAAGATCGCCGGCAATCACGCGCAGGCCCATGTCCGCAAACATCCAGGACAGGTGGTAGACCATGGCGGTCATGCCCACGCCCCCTTTGTTGTTGAAAAAAGCGATAACGGGAACGCTCATGCGCGCCTCCTCAGGATGACGGCAACATGCGCATCCTCGATCTGGAACTCGGGCGGAGGGTTGCCGTTCTTGTGCATGGCCTCGCGCGCCAATGTGATGCCGAAGCCAAACTTCTGGACATAGCCCAGTTCCTTGAGCACGGCCGCGAGGTTCGGATTGCGATAATCACAGGCGCCGGGCTGGCCGAAGTTCTGCCTTGTGACCTGGCCGTATGGACCGCCTGGATTCTGAATCTCGATACGGTCATTGAACCAGTAAATGCGCACCGGGGCGTTCGTATGCTCGTAGGAGCGGTGCAAGACCGCGTTGCGCGTGAGTTGTTGCAACGCAACCATGGGGTAGTCCGGAGTTTGCAGCTCCACCGGACCGGAGGTGAAGTCCACCGCGGTCTGGATGTTGACCTTGAGCAGCTCTTCCATCTGTCGCATCAGGTCGGGGAGCGCGCCGCGGATTTCCGTGGCGTTCTTGATGGGGTCGGTCAAGGAGGCGCCGTCGATACGCAGAAACTGGACGTAGGCGCCGGGAATCCAGTCCGTGGGGCTCTTGCCCACAGTGAGCAGGCCCAGGAGCGTGGGACACGGCGGTGGACCAGGATGCGCGAACTTGACGGCCACGAGCTGATGCTCAAGGCTGCGCTGATTCTGCTCCAGGACCTCCGCAGACAAGGCCGATGGAAGGTAGACGCGCCGGAACAGCATCTCGTCGAGGTCATTGATGGAGGCGGACTCGAACGGACGCAGATCGGCTGGGAGATCCTTGAAACGGCGTTTTTCGTTTAGGCGCCGCTCCTCATCCGGAGAGGCAATCCCGCGTCTCGGCCCAATCCGTACCCAGACAGTGCCCTTGAAGCGCACCGGCGGGGCTTCGGCAGGATGCACAATAACCACAGCGACGTCTTGCCCCTTGAGATTCCGTTTCTGCACGGTCAAGGAAGGGAGAGGGAGGATGTTTCCATCGTCGCGCATGGAAGCCAGGGTCTGGAGCAATTTGTCCGTGATGGGCAGGCCGATGGGGACGCCATTATCATTGACGCCGACAAACAAGACTCCGGGTAGCCTGTGATCCGGCAGGTCATTGGCAAAAGCGCAGATCGCTTGTCGAATCTTGTCGCCGTCAGTTGCGGATTGTTTTCGTTCGGCGCGATCGGACTCAATATCGTCGAGAAGCGCGAGCAGCTCCTGGTCGTTCATGCCTCACCAACCTCCATGATCTGGTTGTACCCGATCCGTACGCCGCTGCTCTCCACCGTGCCTTTGATCGTGCGCTCCACCCGCTGCGTTCTGGTGAACGGCCGGACCAGGAGCTTGTCAAAGGGGTTCTGCACGCGCACCATCCGTGGCGTTGGCGTCGCGCAGTGATAGACCACGTAGAACCAATACTCGTCTTGCAGATTGCACGCCCTGGCCCACTCGTTATCCGTAACCAGGATTTCTCCAAGCGCGGCGCGGCCTTTGACCTCGATGCAGCGCCGCTCTCCATCTAGACCGAGGGAGAGTATGTCAAAGCCTGGGTTGTCCGGCAAGCCCGCGGCACGTGCCAGCTGCGGCGTATGCACGAACCGCACCTTGGCACCGGCGGCCTCTTCATAGGCCCTGGCCAGGTCCATGGCCACGCGCTCGATAGTGATCAATTGTTGCTGCGCGTCTTCCGCGGCCGTCTGTTCAGAGGGAGGTTGGACAAGGGCGTGGGCGAGAAACTCCACATCGCCAGGCGCCAGAAGCTCGGGCTCCCGCCGGATCACGGCCAGAGCGGATTCGCGCCGATTGCCGAGTTCGCGCTGCTGGGTCTTGATACGCGTGAGTTCCATTGTCGCACTTTTGTCTCCGGCGCGGGCCTTTTGCGAGAGCTTGGCGCGGGCAGAAGCCAGTTCGGTTTCGTGGAAACTGTATCCGCGTTGAATGAAGGTCTCGCGCTCGGGCAGGGATTCGAGCATGCGCGCCCTGTGCTCCATGGCCATGGTCCTGCACACCCGCTCGGTCAGGTATGCTTTGGCCTGTTCGCACAGGCGGGGCGCGGACAATGCAAGCCGCTGCGCCTCTTGTGTGAGCCCGTGTCCGTTGCGCAGGATCAGCAGATGTTCGATCGGGCAGAGCGATATTTCGGCACCGTCGTACTGTCGAACGCCCACCAGCCGCGATTCCACAACCTCTTCCTGGGCCAGGGCCTCCACTTCCGGATCGCCCTGGCGTTTGACGGTCAGCCGTGCGAGATGGAACAGATAGGGGCGGTCGGTCTCGGCATCGACAAAGACCGCCCCTTGCAGGGCGTGCTGCTTCAGGCTCTCGCGCACGAGACCACGGAAGCATTCGAACACCTGTTCACCCGGATGCATCCAGATGGCGCTCTGGCGGTCATCCGGCCGGTATACGGTGAGCCTGTCCGCCAGCTCCGGAGGATAGGCCTCCAACGCCTGGACAAGGGGGGCAAGGTGGGCCTTTCTGGTTGCGTGCAACGCGAAGGCGCCGTCCGAATCGCCCTCGATCACGATATCCAGAAGCGGTGCGGCCGAGACTACGTAATTGCGGACATAGCCGGGAAGCAGGCGAAAAAACGCCTCCCTGTCCATGTTCTCGCGCAGGCGCGGCAGCTCCCTCTTGACGTCGCCGCCGTCGCCGTACATGCGGCGCTCGCGTTCTTCCAAGGCCTTGACCTGCTCCTTGGTCAGCCGTCCGTCCAGGTCGAGCGCGATCTGCTCCAGGTCGTCGGTCAGCGCGCGCTCCATATAGTGCTTCAGGGAGATGTCGCTGAAGATGCGGCCGATGCTGTCAAAGACCTTGTCGGATTTCAGCTGCTTGCGAATTTTTTCCAGCTTGTCGAGCAATGTCTTGAGTACGCGCCCCTCTCTGGTCGAGGGGGCGACCAGATTGAGAATCACGACCGGATCGTGCTTTTGTCCATAGCGATGGATGCGGCCCATGCGCTGTTCCAGGCGGGCCGGGTTCCAGGGCACGTCGTAGTTGATCATGATCCAGCAGAACTGGAGATTGACGCCTTCGGCCGCAGCGTCCGTGCAGATCATGAAACGGGCGCCCCCCTCGGCAAGGGGCTTGCGGAAACGTTCGATCTGTTCCTGACGCTCGGTATAGTGCATGCCGCCGTGGATTTGCACGGTCTGCCCGGTGTATCCCAAGGCGTCCAGACGCCGCACCAGGAATTCGAGGGTGTCGCGGTGCTCCGTGAACAGGAGCAGCTTTTCAGCCAGGAACCTGCTGTCCGTGATGACTTCCCGCAGCTTCTCGAATTTGGATTCCGTACCCGCCTCATGGACGTGTCGAGCCAGATTCCGCAAGGCGACAACCTGCTCCCGCTCCGCCACAAGTTCCGCCAGCGATTCGGCAATGACCCCTTGGAGCAGCTGTTCTTCACTGCGCTCGTTTTCCTCGATGCCGCCCTCCATGCTCTCTTCATCCGCGGACTTGGATTCAAAGGCGTCATCCTCTTCCCTGATGCCGCGCTGGAGCGAGAGGAGTTGCTCGATGCTGAGATTGCCACTTTGGACGTCGTCGATGATTGCGTCCAGCTTCCCGATGCGACGCTCGAATGAGCGCAGCAGCGCGTACGTGGAACTGGCCAGGCGTCGCTGGAAAACGGACATGGCCAGCCGCGCCGCGGACTGGTTGAGGACCTTGGCCTTGTTGTAGATGAAGCGCAGATAATCAGTGGTTTCGTCGTAGAGCCTTTGCTCGCTTTCTTCTCCCTGGGTGAGCGCGTACCCCAGCGTATCGCAGATACGCGTGGGATAGAGCGGCCGGCTATCCAGCGTGACCATTTCCTCCTTGGTGCGCCGAATGAAGTAATGCTGTCGTTGATCGGCAGGAAATCCATGAAAGGCATCCAGCGTTGCGAAAATATCCGGTTCCAGAAGCCTCCAGAGCGCGAACTAAGGGTAATCCTTGCCCATGTGCGGCGTGGCGGTCAGCAGCAGCAGATGGTGCGCGTGCCAGGGCAAATGCCATGTGCGTTCGCGTGGAAAGACACCGGCCAGGGCCTCGGCGAGTTTGTAACGTTTGGTTTTTCGGATTCGGAAGTCATTCCCCTGGTCGCAGGCGAGCTTGTGCGCCTCGTCAAAGACCACCAGATCGTACGGCTCCACATCTTCCTCCGCGAGGCGGGAAAAGACCCGCTCCCCGGCCATGGTATCGACGCTGACGATCACGCGGTCACTGTCCGGCCCGGTGAACGGGTTGTCGCCTCTGGTATCGCTGCCGCTGACAATAGTGAACGGCAGATTGAAGAGAACGAACAGTTCACGTTGCCAGTTGCCCACTAGGCCGGCCGGGGGCAGTATCAGCACGCGTTTGAGAAGTCGGCGCGAGAGCATCTCCCGGACATAGAGTCCGGTCATGATGGTCTTGCCCGCGCCGGCGTCGTCGGCCAGGAGAAAGCGCAAGCGGGGCTTCTCGAGCATATGCTCATACACGGCGATGCGCTGATGCGGCAGAGGATCGATGCTGGAAATTTCGGTGGCAAAAGCGGGATTCATGAGGTGGCCGTAAGAAAGGCGCTCCCCCTCGGCCATGATCCGTACGAACTCGGGCTGGGCCGTGAAGTCTAGGGGCAGAGGAGCCGAACTGTCTGCATCGCCATAGGGCGCGGCATCTTCGGCCACACCCTCTTCCAGGAGGAGAATCTGCCCCCAGGAGAGCTGCGACGGTCGGGTCTGTCCATTCTCCCACCGATTGACGGTGGCAAAAGAGACCCCCAAACGCTCGGCCAAGGCCTGCTGGGTAAGACCAAGCCTCCCGCGCAGCTGTTTGATATATCCCGCGTGGTCTGCATCAGGCCGCATGGCCAGGGGAGATGCGTCAGGCATGGTCCAGCCCTCCTAATTGGAGTTGGTGTGGCGCTATTCCGGGTCTTATAACATCTGCGATATGGGGTGTAAATGGGCACGCGAGGTGAAGGGCAAGTAGATGGCACCCCCACCTGCCTTTTGGGTCAGGTCAAGAAAACTTTATCATTATTTTACGCTGTTATTGTTTGGACGAGGCCTTGAAAATTGTGGCAAAATGAGTGCTCTTTCTGTTCTAGTGGGCTCTCGAACTGCTAAGCGCATGTTCTGCCTTTTGAGAAATGAGTGCGGGCCAGTCACGTGGCCGGAGCATTCTGCCATGAAGCATGTCATGGCGTATTGCGAATGTCCCGAAAGGAAGGAAAGAATTGTTTCTGACAGCGCAGCATCAGGCAACACCTGGCGCCAGCAGGAAGGTCTCCGGCTCTTTGCGCTCCCGGCACTGCGTGCTCAGGTTTTCCGCGAACTGGAGCACAGGGGGCACGAGCATCCGCCGCGCCCCGGTGTCGCAGCTCCTGATGCAGGCGCAGCAAAGGATACATCTCTCCACGTCCGTCTCAATGCGCTCCCCAAGGGAGATTGCAGCCATGGGGCAGGCAGCGACGCAGGCACCACACAGCGCGCAGTCCGGCTTATTGGTGCTGGGAGAGGCGCCTGGCCGCTGCGGGACCTCCCGATAGGGGTGATTGCCCGGCACCTGCAACACGGGGAGTGTCTCCGGGTGTGGCATGGTCTCAAGCCTGGTCCGGGCCGCCTGGCCGAAAGACCTGGCCAGGGCGAGATCATTGCTGTCCGGCCGTCCCATTGCGATGGGCGTCGCCGGGGTGGAAAAGGAATGCTCCCCGATGAACGCGCCGGCCGCCACGGGCCTGAAGCCCTGCTCCCGGGCCAGGTCGCGCAGTTCGAGAAGGGCGTCTTCGTATTCCCTGTTGCCATAGACCACCACCACAAGCGCCGGACCACCAACGCTCCGAAGGCGGCGCAATCTGGCGCGAGCTGCTGGCGCCACACGCCCCACATAGACGGGAGCGCCGATGATGGTCACTTGCGTTGCCGGTAACGGCGTCATGTCCGCCACTGCCTCTGGCCGCGTCAGATCCAGCAACCTGGGTTGCTCCAGCCCCCAGCCCTGGGCAACGGCCTCCACAACAGCGCGGGTGGTCCCCGTGGGGGAAAAGACGACCAGTGAACCGGCGTTCCAATCCATGGCGGTGGCTCCTTCAGTTTATGCCTGGTTACAGGGGCTGCCGCACCGGACTCGTTCGGGTTGCGTCGGCATCAGTCCCGTTTCTGCAGTGCAGCATGTACTTGTAGCCATACTCCAGGACGCTTTCGCC
>CAZSRS010000086.1:0-7428 GCA_964609625.1 uncultured Desulfovibrionaceae bacterium | reverse complement strand
AGACAAAAAATGTGCACTATTTAGAGAAAGTCTAGACCCCGTGATCGCTTACAAAATACGGAATCCCGGCTGAGGAGCTTGAGCCCCTGCTGCCCCCGTACATCATTCGATCAAAGTTTGATGCCCTTGCAGATCGCCTTGGCCTGCCTGGATGCGCAAAGAGCTTGGCAAATCTCGACAGTCGTGGCCTTGGCCCCGAGCGATTGGTTTGAAGGAGGCAGCCATGAACCAAATGCATATGGCCGCGCCCCCTCGCCCGGAGAGCGCGGCCCAAGAAAAAGTTAAAAAGTACTTCCTATATATAGCCCACTACGCCGGTGTTGTCAATCATCCTGTCGGCGTTGAGCGTCTTGTGATTTTAATTCTTGTGCTCCAGCAATGGATTGCGGCTGGAGGTGGCCATGGTTATTGATTTGAATGGCCTTCTGCCCATCCGATATTGGACCTCGGAAAGGAAAAGCGCCTGGCAGGTCATCGCTGACACGCCCGAGGCCCTTGCCCAGGCCATCGTGAACGGCGCGATGTTCACAACGATGTGGAACTTCGCGCACGAGCCGGTGGAAGGCGAGCCGGAGCCCAACAGGCAAGGCGACCTCGTACTTGATTTCGATGACAAGGACGCGCCGGTCAATGCACACAGCGAAGTCATGCGAGTCACGGCCCACTTGGAGGAAGTATACGGGGTGGACCCTTACATGCTCCACTTCTTCGCCAGCGGGAGCAAAGGGCTCCATCTGAGCATCCCGGCGTTGATTTTCGGAGCCGGTGACGGCGACCCGTACCTTCCCCTGATCTTCAAGCGCATGGCCGCGAAACTCGCGGCTGACTGCGACCTAAACACGCTCGACTTGAGCATCTACAACATGAGACGCGGTCGGATGATTCGCCTGCCCAACATCCGCCGGAATAATGGCCGCTACAAAGTCCCCTTGGCGTGCTCCGAGATGTCCCTGCCGGCGGAAGAGCTTCTGGCGCTTACCAAAAAACACAGGGAACTGGACGAGGACAACCTGCCCGAGCCGCCCCAGGAAACTGAATTGGTGGAGTTGTACCGGCAGTGCTGTGCGCAGGTTCATGCGGACCTGGCCCGCGCTGCCGAGCATGAGCCCATGAGCGACGAGCAGCGGGAACTGTTGCGCCAAAATATCCCCAGCTGTATCAACTACATCCTGGACAAGAGGCCAACGTCGCAGCCATTCAACACCCTCTGCCTGCAACTGGTGGCCTACTGGTCAGACGCCGGGCACCCCCTCGACGAGGCCCTGGACCTCTGCGGCGACTTCCTGGCAAAGAGGAACTCAGACACATACGGCACCATAGAGAAGCGCCGCAGACATTTCCGGGAGTTGTTCCTCTACGTCCAAGGCGGCGACCACTACCCTTTCGGCTGTCAGTTCATCCTTGGGATGGAGTTTCCGGGCCATGCCTTCGAATGCAAGCAGTGCCCCTGCAATCCTGACAAGAAACCCTCGCGCTCTGAAATTGAACAGGTGATTGCCGATTGCGACGACGTTGACGAGCTGACCACGACCATTCTCCTGCAGGTGGCGGAGTCCGGGTTGCCGAAGTCAATGAAACACCGGCTGCGCAAGCTCATTGCCAAAAAATGCGGCTGCACGATCAAGGATTTGCTGACCGACGAGAAGACCTTGCTCGGCGACGATGCGCCGGCGGCGGAGAAGACGGTGCTGGAGTGCGCGAAGGAGATCATCACCCTTTTGGGCAAAGAGAACGTGCTCACCGACATCATAAGCATCTGGCGCTGGCGCAATAGGGGCGTCTGGGGGAATACCGAGGACAGGGAAATCCGGCAGTTCGCACACCGTGTTGTGGACGATGCTGACGTATCCAAGGGTTACATCGACAGCGTGCTGGACGTGTTCAAGACGGAGACATTCCGGCCAGGGCACCAATTTGACCAAGTGCAGAACAGCATCAATTGCTTGAACGGCGAGCTGCATTGGACCGGCGAACGCTGGGAGCTGCGCACACATCGCCGCGAGAACTACCGGACAACACAGCTGCCCGTGGCCTACGACCCGCAAGCCGGGGCACCCCGGTTCATGCGGTTCCTCTCGGAGGTGTTCCAGAGCGATGCAGACGCCCACCAGAAAAAAACTTTGGTTTTCGAGGCCATCGGCTACACCGTCACAGCGAGCACAGCCTTCGAATCATTTTTCCTGCTCTACGGCAAGCCTGCTGCCGGCAAATCTGTGCTTCTGGCAATGGTGGAGGCCATCTGCGGACGCAACAACGTCTGCGCGGTGCAACCCTCCCTGCTTGAGAACGAGTTCCACCGCGCCCACATGCACGGCAAGCTTGCCAACATCGTGACGGAGATCGGCGAAGGCGCCGAGATCGCCGACGCGCAGTTGAAGGCCATCGTTAGCGGCGAGTTGACCACGGCGAGTCACAAGTTCAAGCCACCGTTCGACTTCCGACCATTCTGCACCTGCTGGTTCGGCACCAACCACATGCCTCATTGCCGGGACTTCAGCAACGCGCTCCAACGCCGGGCGTTCATTTTGACCTTTAATCGGACCTTCCTGCCGGAAGAGCGTGATCACCAACTCAAGGAAAAACTGCTGGAGGAGTTGCCCGGCATTCTGGCAATCGCTCTTGAGGCTTACGGCGACGTGCTGCGTAGCGGACAGTTCACTGTCCCCGAGAGCTGCGAAGAGGCCCGCCGACAGTGGCGTCAGGAGTCCGACCAGGTGTCCCAGTTCATCGAGGAGTGCTGCATCCTGGACCCCAGTGCCAGTGTGCTGGTCCAAGAACTATATGATGATTATAGAGCCTGGGCGGAACTCGCGGGGATCAGGCGCACCCTGAACAGGCGCAATTTCTCAGACAGGGTGAGGCTCCAGGGAGTCGTCTCCTGGAAATCGACCGGGGGGTGGTATCGCTTCGCAGGAATTCATGTCATGAACAAGCCGTTGCGAAGTTCGAGCCTCTTGAACTGACTACCAAGTGGAGGGAGTGGAGTAACTTTCTAGATTACCCCCAATCCACATGGATATATATCGACTGTTTCTCCACTCCACTCTCTATCGCGTGCGCGAGATAGTAAAATCAATGGGTTAGCGAGAGATGATACATACACAATTTCATAAGACCTTAAAAAGGGATTTTACTCCACTTACTCCACTTTTCAGCATAACATCCTGAAGCAAATTACTTTATCTGAATAGCGCTCCTCCACTGAGTGGAGCAAGTGGAGTAAGTTTCAAACCTGTTCTGGTCTGGGGATCACAGTCGACCCGAGAGGGAAGACATGCCGGTTTTTTTACGCAACCCGGGCCGGTTTAGTCATGCCGGCTTCCTATTATTTGCGGCTCGAAGACACTCGGCTGCACATGCCCCTGCAGCGCCAAAAGGGGTGAACACCCGTAGCACTGGAGGGTGAAAGGTGAACGACCGTTCTCCCCTGCCGTTCACCCCCCGCAAGAGGCGACACATCGCTACGGTTGGCCGGGGTCTTGACCGCCGGTGTGCGCTCGGCCAGGGCCTGGAAGTGGTCGAGGTCCTTTTGCGCCTGGTCGCGGTTCTGGTAGCCGAAGGGCAGCTCCGCGTTACCGTCCAGCAGCTCGTTGTCGATGTCGCGCACCATGTCGGCCAGCACCAGATTCATGGTGAAGACGTTGCGCTCGTTGGGCGAAAGGTCCTTGAGGAAGTTCACAGCCGTGTAGCCGGCTTTCTCCCATGCGGCGGTCGCGGCCTCCTGATGCTCGCGCAGGATGTTGATGACGGCGCCGTCCTGCTTCGGGTCCAGGTGGATGAAATGCCGCGTGAAGGCCTTGTGCATGTTGCTGAGGAAGTCCTTGCCGCGCTGCATGTATCCGGGGCGCCCGGGTGACTTGGCAGCGGCCTTGAGACGCTGGTCCACGTCCGGGAACAGCGATGATGCCTCGGCATCGGAGATGGCCCCGGCCTCTGTGCGGCGGAAGCGGATGTCGCCCTGCTGCTCGGAGAACGTGCCGATGTTGCCCTCTGAAGATTTTACTTGGTTGCTATTAAAGACAAAGATGACATTGCTGGCGATGTCTGTCGAGAAACGGCCATCTCTGACATTTTTGAAGATGACCGCATCATGCCCTTTGTCCTTGGCCTTTTTGATGTCAGAAGGGCGCGTCTCCGTCCAATGTCGGCCTTCCATGTCAATGGTAATGGGATTCTTTGCCTTGACAAACAACGGATAGACGCCGCCGTCTTTATCCCATGGGAAGGGATCAACAACTCGCGTCCTGTCAGAAGATAGACGGTCGCCATATTTTTTCACGCCTTCGCCCGTCTCTGGATCAATATACGAGGCCAACCCGTTGTTTTTGGAGTATTCTTCCGCAATGGAGTAGTCGTCTGTCAGAACAATTGCAGGAGCACCGCCAGATTCAGATAGGGACAGTTCAAACTCGGTAAACGTGTTCGGGCTACCGTGGAAGAACTCAGAAGGCTCGCCGTTGGCGTCGATGATCTGGGAGGCCTTGACTGAATCGAGTATTTCTCTTACCTTCTCAGTGTGGCCCAGGCTGCGAACGTTTTCGGACGTATCATCGGGGACGCCAGTTTGGCGGGCATCGATTTTCGCAGAGGGCTTTATCCACATCGTTTTACTTGAAAGCACTCCCGCCTTTGGGGTCTCTGCTTCGACGTAAACAACCACACCGTTGATCCGCTTCTCATACCGTACAGAATTCTTCCCTTTTGTGGTGGCGCTCCCCGATTCCACAGCGTCATAGTTCCTGAGAATCCAAGGAATCAACTTGATGTCATCAGGCGTAACGGCCACCTGCCCGCGTGATGCTTCTATCGCAGGGTCGCCGTGTGCGTTCATAATGTGCCTGATGTCGTTGGCGTTCATTTCGTGTTTGACAACGCGTCCACCAAGAGCCTGGGATATGTCGCCCTTCGGGTCAGGGTTGTTCATCTCCAGAGTCAAACGCCCTTTGTTGTTGCCACTCAGCGCGTTATCCACAAACTCGGAAGCCTCTGACATCTGGGATGCAAGCTCCCAATCCCCGAACCACTCCTTGAACCATGGCGTGCGCACCTGCTTCCACTGGTGTTCGTTCAGCTTCGATGGCTTGCCGTTGGGGGCCAGCAGCTTGCCGTCCTTGCCGCGCACTTCCTTCACCGCGTCCAGTTGCCGCTTGGCCTCGGCCAGCACCTTCTGCTGCTCGGCCTTGGACAACTTGTCGAAGTTCTCATGCCGGAGTTCGGCCACGGCGCGGGCAGACTGCCCCGCCATACTGAACCGCAGATCCCCAGCCGCCTCTTCCGCCATCCTGCCGCCTTCCAGCCAGCCCATGATGCCCAGGGCCACGCGCTCCAGCTCGTTCCTGGAATACTGCTGCTTCGGCGTCAGGTTCCCTATCAGCCGCTTCACGAAGTTCAGGAACCGCTTCCACATTCCCTGTTCGCGCTTGGTCAGGGCCTCGTTGTGCGCCACCTTCTCCATGACGTGCTTCATGAACAACTCTTCCGCCAGCTCCAGCTTCCCGGCCTCGGGGTAGAGTCGCTTGATCTCCGCGTACTCTTTGGTGCCCGCGAACTGCGCATGGACGTTGTTCAGGAACGTCTCGAACTCGTTTTGCCACTGCTCGCCGAAGGTATCCCGGAAGAAATTGCGGATGCCGTGATGCCCCTGCTCGTGCTTCCAGGCCTTGACCGCCTCCTGCATCCATGCGCCCACCGCATCGGCAGGTTGATGGATGTTGTCGGCGACCATGTAGACGGCCTTGGAGCGGGCGTCGTAGACGGCAGTGATGGTGCCGCCGCCCTTTTCTTCGTTGGCCTTCAGGATGTGCTGGGGCAAATCGCTCTGGCTCTGCACTACCTCGACCGGCAGCGCGTTCTTGGCCTTGGCCTGGAGCCCCTTGAGCGCGGCCTTGACATCAGCGGCCTGGACGCCGGAGACGGGTTGCGCGGGAGACTCCTGCCCGCTCTTGCGGTAGTGCTCCCGCACGATCTCCATGGCGTTTTCATCCCAGATCACGTAATTGTGCGAGCCCTCGCCCTTGTTCCGGCTGAAGCCGTCCAGGTAGCGAAGGCCGGGAATGCCCAGGGAGTGGAGAAATTTGGACGCGGCTTCCTGGCCGTTCCGTTCGCCCTTAATGCGGTAGTATTGTGTCAGAGCATCATAAAGGTCTTCGCCGGTGACGTTCTGCAATCCCTTCTGGCGCAACTTCTCCGCCACCTGCTTCGGCAGCTTGTTCAGCCTCGCCTTGATTGCCTTCGGCTGCTGGGAAAGCGGCTTGTCCCAATCCAGGAGCTGGTTGTCATCCGGGATTTCGACCTCGTAGAGTTGACCACCATGTTTTTTGTCGTATTTTTCCTTAAATTCTATAGCCTTGCCGTAAAGCAAGTTTTCAGCAACAGGTTGGATTTGATCGTGCCCAGAAACCCTTGCCCACACAGAATAGTTATTGCGTCCGTCCTTCATTATCTGTGCGCCGTTCCCGATGGACAGCTTCTGACGGTATCCCTCCCCAACGTCTTTTGCTGACGCAAAATACATCCCCCAGCCAAACGCCTGCGCACCCTCGCCGGTGCCGATGTACTGGAGCCGGAACCGCTCGATGCCGCGTGCATGAGTACCATGATAGGCACGGCGGAAGAGGATGTCGCCATGCTCTTTTTCAAGCTGCTTGCCGAGTTCAAATACGGCCTTCTCACGTCCATTTTTGCGGTATTCCTTCACCGCCAGGCCATGCCGCTGCAATATCTCGATCACTTTCTTGGGCGTGCCCTTGGGGACAACAGCACCCCTGAACTCGGAGAGCGACACTGCACGTTGCGGCTTCGCCTCGAAGTAGTCAGTCACGGTATTTTTGAGCGCCTGGATGGACTCCATGCCCTGATCGATCACGTCTTGCGGCACCTTGCTGAACCCGAATCTGGAGAGCGCACGGCGCAACGATTTTTCTCCGCCACCGTTCTTCACCGCGTGCGCCAGGGAGCGCATACTGTCATCCAGGGCATTCCAGGTGTCGATGTCACCACGCCAGTTTGTGTGCTTGTAATGCTGCACAACGGCATTCCTGAACTGCTCGATGGTCGCGTCCAGTTCACCGGCCTTGGCTCGTTCTTCAGCGGTAGAGACGACGCGCTCGCGCTCGGCCTTGAGTTCGCCCAAGCTCTTGAACCGCTTGGACATGGACGCACGGATCTGTCCGAGACCGAACACCATGGTGTCTTCCTTGCCTTTCACAGTCTCGGAGGTCATGGCGTCCACGATGCTGTCGATGGTCATGGGCACGTTTTTGCCGCGCACCTTGATCTTTGGTTCGCCAAAGAGAGGCTTGATCTGGCCTGAAACCCACTCTATGAAGTCCGGGTCCGTCTCGGAGACTTTTTTCCGCAGTTGCTTGTGAACCTCGTAACCGTCACCATGACTCCACCTTCCACCTGGTGTAGCGAGCGGTTATAGAC
>CAZSRS010000085.1:0-7564 GCA_964609625.1 uncultured Desulfovibrionaceae bacterium | reverse complement strand
AGCCTGACCTTGCTTGGATTCATCCGTAGGATCTGAACCCCTGTGATCGGTTACGCCAAAGCAGATTGTAGCAGAGGGGGAAACGGGGTCAAGCCGCAACAGGGTCCTCGGCATCCGGCGGCATCTGCAATTGTAGCAGAGGGGGAAACGGGGTCAAGCCGCAACCGCGCCGCGGCCATCAGCTGCGAGTACGTGATTGTAGCAGAGGGGGAAACGGGGTCAAGCCGCAACCGATCTGGGCAAGCTCAACGTGAGCAACGTATTGTAGCAGAGGGGGAAACGGGGTCAAGCCGCAACTGCCCCAGCTCGATCATGGCCGCAGTCTTGATTGTAGCAGAGGGGGAAACGGGGTCAAGCCGCAACGAACGAGTTTGAATCCTTCCTGAACAGCGTAATTGTAGCAGAGGGGGAAACGGGGTCAAGCCGCAACTGGAGCTATTCACGATGATTATTACTCGCGATTGTAGCAGAGGGGGAAACGGGGTCAAGCCGCAACCGGCCTCCCCTCCCGCGTCACTTTTCCACTCCCTCTGCGAAAAACAGTTCCCGCGGCAGGGTGAAGCTGAAGGTGCTGCCCTGGCCCGGAACGCTTTCCAGCGCCAGTTCGCCCCCATGCAACGCCACGATACGGCGGCAGATGGGCAGCCCCAACCCCGTGCCCCGTGGTTTGTCCGTGAGCGTGTCGCCGAGCTGGGTGAACAACTCGAAAATCCGTTCCTGGTCCTGCGGCGCTATTCCTTCGCCTGTATCACTAACGCGAACCACAACCCGTTCATACCCATCAGAGGCGCTCAATCCGGCGTTCAGGACCACCCTGCGCCCCTGGGAGAACTTCAGGGCGTTTTCCAACAATTCCTTGATAACTTCCACTATCTGGTCCGGGTCGCAGAGTACCGTCGGCAGATTGGGGGGCAGATCCATGACCACCTCCACGCCGGCCTCCTCGAAATCGCGGCGCATGCCGTTCACCGCGCGGCGCATCAGCTCGGGCACCGACGAGGAGCGAAGGAACAACTCCCGCCGGCCGGCTTCCATGGCCGAGAGATCGAGTACGTCGTTGATCAGGTAGCTGAGCCGCTCGGCGTCGATCGTGAGCATCCGCAGGTTGGCGCGCACCTGACTCAAGGTCCGCTCTCCCTGCCCCTTGCCGAGGAGAGGAAAGATGTCCCGTTCGAGCTTCTTGCCCAACATCTTTGCAAACCCCAGTACCGAGGTGAGGGGCGTGCGCAGTTCGTGAGACACCGCGGTTATGAAGTCGGATTTGAGACGGCTGGCTTCCTCGGCCTCGTTCTTCGCGCGCCTGAGTTCCTCCTCGGCCTGCTTGCGCTCGGTGACGTCCTCGAGCATACCGTCGATGAACAACGGCTCCCCTGCCTCATTCCTGGCCATACGCATGGAAAAGCCGCCGCTGAATACCGTGCCGTCCTCGCGCATGAAACCGCTCTCCAGGCGGAGCATATCCTGCCCCTGCCGCAGGGCCTCGAGCACCTCCGCTCCTCGCTCCGGAGCCGCGAAAAACCCCAGCCCGCGCGCAAGGGGAGAACGCAGCAATTCGCCCTGGTCTTCATATCCCAACAACGCGGCCAAGGACGGGTTGACTTCGAGGAGGTCTCCCTCGGGAGTGGCCCGGAAGATGCCCAGCATGGCGTTCTCGAAGATGGTGCGGTACTTTTCTTCAGCCTCGTGCAGACTCTGCTCCACGCGCTTGAGTTCGCTGATATCGGTGAGCACGGTGACCACACCGGCAGGAATGTCGCTGACGTCGGTATACGGAGCCTTGCTCACGATGACGTCGCGCACCTCCCCACCAGGCAAGGGCAGACGCATCTCCTCGACGAACACCCCCCCTTGCTCCAAGAGTCGCTGCTCCCACTTCCTGCTTTCCTTGGCCCATTCCGAAGGGAAAAAGTCCTCGGCCGCGCGGCCGATGATCTGCTTCCGCGGCACGCCCAGCAACTCCGCATAGGCGTTGTTGCAGTCAAGATACCTGCCTTCTCTGTCCCTGTAGTGGATGGGCATGGGCGCCGCATTCAACAGCGACTGCGTGAAGTGCAGCTGCTCCTCGAGCGCCACCTGACTTTCCATGTACTCCGTGATGTCGTCGAAGAGTTCGATCACCGAGACAACCTCGCCACGATCATTTTTCACCGGGCAGGACACGATCCGCATGAGCCGCTTCCTGCCGGCGATTTCCTTTTCCACCACGGCGCGGTGTACCTGCCCATCCTGCAGCGTCCGCCGGGTGGGGCAATACCACAAGGGGCCGGGCGTTTCGGGTTCGTTGAAAGACTGGAAACACAACGGAGCGGTCTCGGACCGCACATTCGGGTACCAGTGGCGCATGGCCTTGTTCATTGCCTTGATACGCATGTCCGCGTCGATCATCACCACGCCCTGGGGCAGGTTGTCCATGAGCCCGGAGAAACGACTTTCCGAGGCGGCAAGCCTTTTGGCAAGGTTTTTAGCCCTGAGCGAGAACCAGAGGCAGCCGACAAGCGCCCCGAGCAGAACAACGACAGCCACCAGCCAGAATCCGGAGCCGTATGCCCATGCCCAGGCTGTGGCGTCCGACGCCCAAACCACGGAAGCCGAAGCCACGGTGGCGATGAACATCAGGCAGCACGCGCCCCCTGTCACACAGCACTCGAAAGGTGCTCTGTCGCGAGAGGAGCACGTCGGAAAAGCTGGCTCCATCTCTCCGGATGTCGCATTGATTCGATGATGTTGCCTCAGGTGTTGCAGTGCAACGCAGTTTACCTGCTCAATGATCTTGCTATCCATACTGCATCGGCTTCGCCAGTGTCATACGTTCTGGGCAGAGTGCCTCAGGATAACCAAACTGCGGCACAATACTGCACTTGCCCAAGCTTTTCGCGGAGCACTAACACAGAACGCATTACAATGAAACAAGAAACCGCGCTTCAGAGACGTGTTACAAATATGAAACAATTTTCCAACGTGTCCGCGCCTCGCCCGCCGGCGCAGTGGCAACGAGCCAGCCATGTCACACCGCCATGGATCTGAGCACCGGCTCCTGGCGCTCCGGCAACACGTCCACGTCCTGAAAGGCTTGTCTGTACACACCGGAGAGCAAACCGATGGACAAACCAACGTCTAATTGGCATGGATATCAATATGTTGAGTTCTGAGCAGATACGCGCCATCGAAGGCGCGCTTGGGGCGGGCAAGGCCGGCCCCATCCTCGAGGCCTTTCAAACCTCGGACGCACGCGTCGTGTCCGCGCTCCTGGCCGAAGTGGCCACCAAGGCCGACTTGGCAAACCTGCGGGCCGAATTCAAGGAAGACATGGGCCGGCTCGAAGCACGCATGGCCCGGTTCAAAACCATGCTCAAGGTGCTCATCGGCCTCACTGCCATGGCCGTGGCCTTTTTCAGCCCCGTGACCGAAAAGCTCCTGGCCGTGTTGCTCGAGTAGGCGGCCGCTTCGCAGTCCCCACAGCAGGCAGCCCCCTCGACATCCCGTCCCCCCTACACCGCCGTGGGTCGGAGCGCCGGCTCCAGGCGCTCCAGCAGCGCGTCCATGTCCTGCTGCGTTGTCAACCGCCCCCAGGAAAAACGGATGGTGCCCTGGGCATAGTCCATGGGCACGTCCATGGCCTCCAGCACGTGGGAAACGCTGGTTCCGCCCGAGTGGCAGGCCGCGCCGGCAGAGGCCCCCACGTCGCGGCTCACCAGTTCCGAGAGCACGTCCCCGGCCCGCAGCCCCTTGAAGCTCACGCTCATGGTATTGGGCAGGCGGGGCGCGCCCTTGCCGTTGAGCAAGAACTCCACGCCCAGGCCACGCAGGCCGTGATAGAGCCTATCGCCCAGGGAGCGCTGCCGCCGCATTTCCACTTCCAGATCCCTGCCGGCCAAGGCGCAGGCCGCACCCAGGGCCACGATATACGGCACGTTCTCGGTACCTGGCTTCAGTCCGCCCTCCTGCCCGCCGCCGTGCATGAGGGGGGGGAGGTTGACCACCGGGTTGGTGTAGAGCGCGCCCACACCCTTGGGCGCGTACAGTTTGTGACCGGCGATGCTCAGGAAGTCCACGCCCAGGGCAGCCACGTCCATGGGAATCTTGCCCACGGCCTGGGCCGCGTCGGTGTGGCAGAGAAAGCCTCTGGCCTTGGCCCTGGCCACAGCCTCGGCCACTGGCTGGAGCACGCCGGTCTCGTTGTTGGCCAGCATCAGGGAGAGCAGCCTGGGACCGCCCCCCATGGGATCGCCGGCCAGATGGTCCTCGGCGTCGTCCAATGCGGCGTCCAGGCCATCGAGCCGCACCACGCCGTCGGCGCCCACCGGCAGCACGATGACCCGCACCCCTCGCCGCGCCAACACGTGGGCCGGCTCCAGCACGGCCGGATGCTCGATACGGCTGGTGATCAAGCAGCCCCCCGCCGCGTCCTGGAACACACCCTGCAGGACCAGGTTGTTCGATTCCGTGGCGCATGAGGTGAAAAACACGGACTCCGGGCCGCAGTTGATGCAGGCCGCCACCTTGGCCCTGGCTTCGGCCACCGCTGTCTTGGCCTGCATGCCCCAGGTGTGGGGCGAGCCCGGATTGCCGAAACGCTCCATGAAGTATGGTCGCATGGCCTCGAAAACCTCGGGCAGCACCGGCGTGGTCGCGTTGTAGTCAAAGTACAGTTGTTTCATCCTCTTTCTCCTTGCTGTTGCAGTACGTCACGCAGGCCATACATCACTTCCATTGCGGTGATGCGTTCAAGACACTCTTGCCCCCTGGAACAGACACCCTTGCCGTGCAACGAACAGGGGCGGCAGGGAAGCTCCTTTTGCAGGACACGAACCCCGCTCCCCTCGGGCATGAAGCCCCAGGCACTGGTGGTGGGGCCGAAGAGCGCCAACAGAGGCGTGCCCACGGCCGTGGCCAGGTGCATGGGGCCGGAGTCGCCGCTGACCAGGGCCTGAGAGCGGGCCAACAGGGCAGCGCTCTCCCTGGGCGTGAGCCGGTTCAGGAAGCCCTGCCCTCCCCTGCTGGTCGCCCGCATACCCTGGGGCAGTGACCCGCGCCCCATGAAATACCATGCCCAGCCCGCCGCATCCAGCAGATGTAGCAGCTCCTGCCAGCGCTGCCAGGGCCAAGCCTTGGCCGGATGCGTGGCAAAGGGGTGCAGTGCCACCACAGGGGGGGGCATCAGCGACGCCGACTCCATCCGCCCGGCCGCTGTATGCAATTCCTCCTCCGTGAGCCAGAGCCTGGGGGCCAGTGCGGAAGCAGGGGGCGGGGTTCGCTCCAAAGCCAGGGCGTAGCGCTGCGGCGTGTTCAGGCGCTCAAGCCGGCGGCGGAGAAACACCCAGCGGAAGCGGAGATACAGCCTGCGCTCCAGGGAAAATTTGGGATAGCGCCGCACCGTGCCGGGCCAAAACTGCCCGAGCAGTCTGGAGCGGATGACACCGTGCAGGTCGAGCAGTCCGGCGCCGGGGTGCTCCCTGGCCAGACGGCGCCCCAGGGTGATGAACGCGGCCAGCCGCAGGTCCGCCTCCTCCACCCCCACCACCCGGTCCACGGCCGGATGCCCGGTAAAGAGCCCGGCCCAGGCGGCGCGGGTCAGGACCACGAAGTGCAGGCCCCGCTCCCGACGCCAGAAGTCCAGCACGCCGGTGAGCAGCAGTACGTCACCCATGGCCCCCAGCCGGCAGACCACCCAGGGGCGCTGCTCCTGATAGTGGTTCACGTTACAACCTCCCTGCGCGGCAGGCGCTCCCTCACCACCTGCCAGACCCGCTCCGGCTCGATGTCGCGCATGCAGGCGTGGGTTCCCTCCCGGCAGGAGCGCCCCCCGTGCTTACCGCAGGGGCGGCAGGGCAGCGCGCGCTCCAACACGGTGCTGCGCTCCCCGCGGGGGTAGAAGCCCAGCTCGCGGGTGGTGGGGCCGAAGAGCGCCACCACGGGCACGCGCTGCGCCCAGGCCAGGTGCATGGGGCCGGAGTCGTTGCACAGGTAGCAGTCGAGCCAGGTAAAGGCGGCGGCCAGTTCGGGCAGGCTCAGGGCGCCGGAGAGGTCGTGGATGCGCGCGGCGGCCTCGGGCTCCAGGCGCAGGGCGTGCTCCAGCACCTGCCGGGTCAGAGGCTTTTCCGAGGGGCCGGCAAAGAGCAACACCCAGGCGCCGGATGCCGCGGCCCTGGCCGCCACCTCGCCGAAATGCTCCACGGGCCAGCGCTTGGTGGGCCAGACCGAGCCCGGATGCAGGCCCAGCACCGGTACCGCAGGCTTGTTGCCGATGCGCTCCCCGATGATGCGCCCAGCGGTTTCGCGGGCCTCAAACGGCAGGACCAGCTCGGGCCAGTGCGTGGCCGGGGCGATGCCCAAGGGCTCCAGGAGCCGCAGCAACCGCTCTATCTCCTCCAGTTCCTCGAACTTCCGGGACACGGACTTGTGGAAGGCCAGTCTGGACAGAGGGGCGCCGTTGTACCCCACCCGGAGCGCGGCGCCGGAGCGCAGGGCCACCATGGCGCTACGCGGGCTGGTGTGAGCGCAGACCAGCAGGTCATAGCGCTCCCGCCGTATGGACCGCGCAAGTTCCAGCAGGCCGAAGACACCGCGCTTGCGGCCGCGCTTGGCCACCGGGAGCACGCGGTGCAGCTCGGGCTGGGCCGCGAAGAGCGGCTCGATGCCCTGGCGCACCCAGAAATCCAGCTCCGCCTGGGGCCAGGCGCGCTTCAAGGACTGGAGCAAGGGGAGGGTGAGCACGGCGTCGCCCAGAAAGGCCGGATTCCAGACACAGATACGCTTCATGCGCCCTGCCCTCCTACCTCACTGTCCAGCAGCCAGCGACAGGCCGCGCCCAGGTCCCAGGCCAAGACGTCTGGCCACTGGGGCCTAAATCCAGGTTTAGCGGCCAAGGGCAGGCACTCCCTGCCTTCGGGCAACGGTGGCAGCCCCAGTTGCCGCGCTTGCTCCGCGCCCTTGCCGGAGAGCACCAGCACGGCGGCGGCAAAGCCGCAGTTGCGGGCAAAGGCGATGTCCGAGGCCTTGTCGCCGACCATGGCGCAGATCTCGGGGCGCAGCCCGTGGCGCTTGGCCATGCTCAGCCACATGCCGGTGCCGGGTTTGCGGCAGGCGCAACCTTCCTCCGGCGCATGGGGGCAGAAGTCCGCGTCCGTGAAATGGATACCCTGCTCCGCCAGCAACTCGTCCAGGCGCCGCTGGCAAGCCAGGCAGGCCTCGCGAGTGAAATAGCCGCGGCCGATGCCGGACTGGTTGCTCACGAGGTAGAGCCGCACGCCGGCGTCGCGCGCCCCTGCCAGGGCCTGGGGCACGCCGGGCAGCAGCACGACGCCGCCGGGGTCCGCGAGGTAGTGCCTGTCCTCGATGACCACCCCGTCGCGGTCCAGAAAGAGATGTTCGATGCGTGGCATGTGGGTTCCAAAGGCCGTTGCGCGCGGCCTCCCCTGTCTGTCAGATTTCGCCCTGGAATGCAAAGGGTTGGAGCGACCCTTCCTCCCCACTGCCCTGTCCTGCCTTGCCCTCCTTGACACCACCAGCAGTCAGTTACCACCGGCAAAGCCGGTGGCTTGAAAGATTTGAACCGCTCAAAGCG
>CAZSRS010000084.1:0-8162 GCA_964609625.1 uncultured Desulfovibrionaceae bacterium | reverse complement strand
AGACAAAAAATGTGCACTATTTAGAGAAAGTCTAGACCCCGTGATCGCTTACAAATCAGTAGTTTTGGGGGAAGAAAAAAGTGTATTTGGAATTAAAGCCCGAAGTTGACGTATGCCATCTTGATTATGACCAACTTCATCGTGACTCCATATAGTTTGAGGAACACGACCTCCAACTTCTGATAAAAAACGTTTATAAGCAGGAACACTGTTTGTGCCATCGAGCCCCCACCACACCCTGTTCTCAGAGACATTTTTATCATGTCGCTCTTTGTTGTATCTCCATACTGCATTCCGATTAGGCCATATTTCTTCATTTGTTGTAGGATTTTTAATGGGATAATACAGGAAAGGCCTCTCGTCAGCAGTTTTGTTGCATTTATAGTTATCAGCCTTCCATGCTCCACGCTCGTCATTGTCAGGATTCCTATAAGAATCGTTGCTTTGTTTTTTCCTCTCTAGCTTGACAGGAAACCAACTTTGCATATTATACGAAAAGCAAAGTATATAATCATGGTCTTCACTAAACCACTTTGAGTCACCTGCAGGAGAGTAACGCTTTTGCCAAATGATTGTTGTTATGAAGTTATCTTTTCCAAATACATCTGAGCAACATAATTTTGCACAGGCTTGTTCAATATCATCTATACTACAAAAAAATACAGATTCCTCTTTCATCAATCTTTTAGCTTGAGCAGTTCTGTCTACGAACATGCTCATCCAGCTCGAATGCTGATACCGATCCTTATATGCAAACCCATCCCCACCAGTATTATACGGCGGATCAATGTACACACACTTCACCCGCTCACGATACCGCTCCCGCAACAACTGCAAGGCCCCGAAGTTCTCCGCGTGCAGCAGCACCCCGTCGCACTGGGCGTCGATGTCCTCGATGCCGGCCAGCAGCGCGCGTGTGAAGTCCTGGTCAAAGAATCTGGTGTCCAGCACCAGGAAGGGGTTGGCCTTGAGGAACTCCATGGTCAGGGGCACGGAGTAGGCCGGGGTTGGCGCTTGATCAAACAAGGACGCCTGTTGGCTCTGCCGGCTCTGCTGGTCCTTCTCCGGTTTGATCGCGTCGATGGCGAAGAGCCGCACCCACTCCTCGCGCTGGGCGTCGTTGGCGCAAATGGCGGGGTAGAGCTCCTCGGGCACGCGGTCCAACGTGACGCACCAGTTGGTCTCCACCACGAACTTTTTCTTGAGCCAGAGCTTCTTCTGGAAGTTCTCCAACTGCTCCTGGAAGCGGATGATCTTGTGCGCGATGCGGCGCAGGGCCCTGATCTTGTCCAGGTACTGCTCCACGCGGGGGGCGCTGTCGCTCTCGATGTCGTCCAGGTGCATGATCTCGTTCTTGATGAAGAAATCCAGCTCGCGCCGCAAAAAGCCGCCCAGGTCCTTGTGGATGAAGTAGTCGAAGGTGTTCCTGGCCGTGTAGTCCGTGAGGTGCTTTTCCAGCAGCGTGCGGTTGGGGGCGGCGTCCGTGCCCCTGGCCTGGCCGAGCCCACCGATCCAGGCACGCAGGGCGGGATCGTTGAGCAGACGCTGGACAGCATCGGCGTTCAGCTCGGCCTGCTTGCGTTTCTGCTCATCGGGGCGGTATTCGAAGCGCAGGATCAGGACGGCCTCGTCTGCTCCGGGTTGGTCTTCATGCTCCAGCCAGGGGGTGTCCGCGTTGAGGATGAAGCGACGCTCCCCGCCTTGTTGGGCGCGGTTGTTGTCGCGCTCGGTGTCGGCGTCCACCAGCTTGAACTGCACGCGCCGGCCGTCCGGGAGCGTGAAGAGGTAGTCGCGGAAGTTTTCGCTGGACTTGATGTAGTACTGGTCCGCGTTGGCCCAGTGCAGCTTGACCTCCTCGCCCTCGTAGGGGATGGCGTAGACGCCTTCCTTGTAGCGCCGCAGGGAGAGGAAGTCGCCGTCCTTGTAGTAGCGGCGGAAGAAGGTGCAGAGGTGGGAGTAGACTTCGTCTTCCAGGGCGGCGACGTCCACAATGGCCGCGAGTTCGTCTCGCAACTGCCGCACCTTGGGGCTCTGCTCCGGGTCCATGCCCGCGTTTTCGATGGCCTTGACGGTCTCGGCGAGTTCCTTCTCCTTTTCCGCTTTTCCCGAGGACTCGTATTCGGCGAAGGCCTCGCGCACCTGTGGCAGGAGTTCGTGCTCCAGAAACTGCGAGACCTCCTCGCGCTTCTGGTTCATGATGCGGTAGATGCCGAAATCCAGGTCCGCGCGATCCATCTGGAAGAGTTCGGACAGGAGCGTGGTGAGTTTTTGGAAGTTGGGGGTCATGTTGTCACCAGAGAGAGCTTGTTTCGGGGATAAATGTCGCGAAAATTATTGTCACTTCGACTGACTGAATAGGTCAGGAATTAATTGTACTTTCTTCTGGTGGTTTCCCGATGTATCCTGCACGCCTCTTCAAAATCAGGTCCGTATGATTTTTCCAGTAGGTAAACTGCCAGATGCTCATTCTCATATCCCATGTCTGTGTTTGCATGGAGTACTGAGTTGAGAATCGCGGTGTTCAGGGGGTGGTCCCAGGCTATGCGTTCAACCTCTTTGTGGTAGAAATTCAACCAACGTGACGTAAGATATACGCGGTATGGCTCATGGTTGTTTAACATCGGTTTGTAAAGGCTGCTGTTTGAATATCTGTAAAACGCCGCGATTGCGTCATGGGCAAATTGAACGGTTCGATGGTCGAAAGACGGGATACAATCTTTTGACAGTATTTGCTTATAAATTCTTGTGGTAACGCCGATCAATTCTGCCGATCGAACGTAACATTGAACACACGTCCACACGAGAAGACCGACATTTTCAGGATAGGTATCGTGCTGTACGTGCTTCAATGCTTTGTTCACGTCGTTTGGAAAGTTATCTACAATATACATAGTTTTAACCGATATTTTTTGCCAGAAACGAAGTGCATTCCTGGGAATTGCTGAGCTACTCTGTTGCCCAGGCGATTTGGAACAACGTATATGCCCATGTTTTTTGGGCCATCCTCTTCTCCAGCCCCTCGATCAAGGCATCATGCTTTTCGATGATCTCGTCTTCCACGTCAAAGATTTTCTGCCGCTGGCGGCGCTGTTTGCGTTGCAGCTCTTGCACCTGCTTCTGCACATGATGCTGTTCTTCAGTCGTGGTTGTCTGACGCGCCTGGCGGTTCAGGAGTTTGATCTGGTTCTTGGTGTCCTGCAACTCCCGTTCGGCGGACTGAACCATGTCCTCGGCCCATTTGTCCAGCTTCTCGCGCTCCTCCTGGAAGAAGCGGTTGTTCATCTCCAGGGACTTGCTGATGGTGGCGACGGCGTGGCGCTCGGCATCGGCCTGGAGACGTTGCCGCACGTCACCGGGGAGCGGGTTCAGCTTTTCGACACTGCCTTGCAGCTGGAACAGCTTTTCGCAGGTCTCCTGATCCAGGGGCGTACCGTCCTCCATGCAGCCCGAGAAGAGCAGATATTCCTCCACCTGAAACGACTCGACGCGCAGCTTTTGTAGGAGCAGCCAGCCACGTTTGCCCTGCAAGGCCTCGATCAGGGAAATGCGCGTCGGGTGTGTGCCGTAGTGAAAGACGACGTCGGCTTCCGGGGCTTCACAATTTTTGCCGGTCTGCAAGACATGCTCGCCCAGAGGGTGAGAAAGACGGTAGAGGTAATTGCCCGGAATGTTTTCCCGGTTCTTGGAAACGAGGTGATAACGCCCCTCTCGACAGTGGCCACACACGGGGGTGAGCAGGTCGAAAGTGTAGTCCTCTTCATTGAAGCGCGCGGAGCCGTTCAAGATGAACTTGGTAAGCGTCCAGAAGCGTTGGCCAACGCGGTCGAGCTGTTCGCGCGCGTTGTCGAGCTGCACCTTCAGGCGGGTGTGGACGTCTTCGTCAAATGTCTCCAGGAGCTGCTGCTTTGCCCAGGCAATCCGGTGTTGGATGTTGTCTTCGAGTTCTTTTTGCAGGGCGGCAAAGGCCCGGTCTATTTCCTCGGAGCTGCGGCAGGTCTGGTAAATGGCCAGGATGCGCTTCTCGAAATCCATGCCCGACTCGATGGAGCCGAGCACCTCGTCAGATGCGCCGAACACGCCGCTGAAGAGCTGGAACTTCTCGGTGAGCAGTTCGAACACACGCCGGTCGGCCTCGTTGCGCTCGTTGAGAAAGTTGACGACCACCACGTCGTGCATCTGCCCGTAGCGGTGGCAGCGGCCGATGCGCTGCTCGATGCGTTGTGGATTCCACGGCAGGTCATAGTTGATGACCAGGGAGCAGAACTGGAGGTTCACGCCTTCGGCCGCGGCCTCCGTGGCGATCATGATCCGCGCGCTGTCGCGGAAATGTTCGATGAGCGCGGTGCGGGCGTCAATGGCACGGGAGCCTGAAGCGCGGCCGGTGTCGCGGTTGCGCTCCAGCCAGGCATCGTAGATGCGTTTTGCCTCCGGGCCGGAGTTGGTGCCGTTGAAGACCACGATCGTGCTGGCGTAGCCGTTGGCTTCGAGAAAGTTGCGCAGGTATTCCTGTGTCTTGCGGGACTCGGTGAAGATCAGCGCTTTCTGAAGCGCCCCCATCTCCTGCATGGCGTTGAAGCCAGTCTCCAGGGCCGTGAGCAGGGTGCGGGTTTTGGTGTCGATGCCGATGGACCTGGCCCAGGCGATGAAGTGTTCAAGCTCTCGTATTTCGGCATTCAGGGCTTCCAGGTCTATGCCGGCTTCGTCTTGTTCCTCGGCAGCTTCAGCCCCATAATCATCCATCTCGTCAAGGATATCGTATTCCAGCTCCTCTTGATCCACGATGTCTGAAACGAAGTCCTTGCTTTCCTCAATGCCCTCTTTCAGTCGCAAAAGCCTGTCGCGCATTGTTTCGAGGGTGCCGGCCAGGGCGTGGGAGGATGAAGCCAACAGCTTGCGTAAAATGAGGGACACGAGCTGGCGTTGGCTCGTGGGCAGCGAAAAGGCCTCTTCGCGGCGCAGGAAGTCTGAAATCGCACCATAGAGCTTGTGCTCTTCATCCGTGGAGCGGAAGCTGAAGGCAATGGGCTTGCGCTCGGTATAGCGGATGTACTCCAGGACGTCCTTGCGCAGCGTGCGCTTGCATATTGGCGCAAGTCGCGCGCGCAGGTCTCGCAGGTCGCCGTCCTGGTGCATGTACATGCTGCGGAACGTGGCAGGCTCTCCGAAGAGGTGCTCGTCAAGGAGGCTGGAGAGGCCGTAAAGCTCAAGCAATGAATTCTGCAGGGGGGTTGCCGTGAGCAACAGTTTGAATGTGCCTTCCAGCGCCCAACGAAGAGCCTGCCCCATGCGGTTGCTGGGCCTGTAGGCATTCCTGAGCTTGTGGGCCTCATCGATGATTACGAGGTCCCAGGAAACGCGGCGGATTTCGTCACGCATGCGGCTGGCGTAATGCATGGAGGTGATGATCAGCCGTTGTTGCTCGAATGGGGCGAGATTACCCGATTTCTGTTCATCCCTGTATGTTTTTGCGTCCAGGATGATGGAAGGCAGGTTGAATTTTTCGGCAAGTTCCAGTGCCCACTGCTTACGAATGGAGGCCGGGGATATGATCAGCAGCCTTCTCTTTCGCTCCGCCCAGAGCTGGCAAAGCACGAGACCGGCCTCGATCGTTTTGCCAAGCCCGACTTCATCGGCAAGGATCGCCCCTTTTGAAAGAGGGGAGCGCAAAGCGAACAACGCGGCCTCGATTTGATGCGGGTTGAGATCGACACTCGCGTCGAACAAGGAAGAGGACAGCCTGTCCAACTCGTTCGCTGGTGCTTGTCGCGTCAGTTCATGAGCGAAATAGCGGGCGTGGTAGGCTGTGGTCATGGTTGTTGCAAGTTCTCAAGACAAGAGGTTTCCGGGCTGCACAACGGTAGCTTGAGCCGCACGTCGGTGATCCCGAGCAGAGGCAACCTGGTATTGTCCGCACTGGTCTTCTCGTATCTCAATACAAGCCGCCGGTGCAAGCGCAACCCCCTTGGCACGATGAGGTCCCACGATCTGGCACAGGCCCAACAGTTGCCGGAGAACCATCCGCTCAGACAGGCACTGACCAGGGCGTCACAACAGATGTCGTACCAGGAGGACCTGCTCAGGATGCACAAGGGATAGTCCAGGTTCCCCAGGGCCAGGACGTGCAGGACACGGCCACCGTGCTCCCCGGCGAGGCCAGACTCACGGAGCTGAAGCGCAAGCAGAAGAACCTGGAAGAGAACGTCGAGAAGACCGGGAGCGAGAAAGCCAAGGAGAACCTGGCCAAAGTCAATGAGATGATCGCGGCCATCGAGGCGAGCAGGCCGCCGCAAGAAGTCGTGCCTCCTGACACTCGCGGGCCGGTGCAGACTCCGGTGGTGCAGGACGTCCAGGAGCAGGCGGGGGTGACTGGCGGAGTGCCGAAGACGAGTACGCCAAAGAATCCCGTGAGGCCCGCTCCGGCAAAGCCCGTAGTGGAAACATCTTCTAGCAAGATCGAGCCCGGCGCCATCGTTCACCACAAGTACATGCCGGAGAAGCGCGTCCGGGTCACCGAGATCAAGGGCGACCGCATCCTCGGCGTGGACGTGGACACCAACGCCGAAGTCGAGATGGACATGGGCAGCGCGGTGGCGGAAGCTCCGGCGGCGAAGGTGAAAGGTGAAGCGTCGCGCAAGGTATCCGCAAAGCCGAAAGCGACTCAGAAAGAGGCGGTTGGCGAGACACGGGGAGCGATGTTTTCGCGAAAACCGGAAAAGTCTACTTCAAAGGGTGCCGATGTTGAGCTGGGTGCCATAACTGAAGATATTGCAGCAAAGATCAACAGGGTCCCTGGGAAAATCCGTCTGCAAAAAGGATCGGATATTGGACGCATCCGATTTGGGATTGAGCACATTGAACGAACGCACGGGGAAGAGATCGCTCAAACTGGAATGACGGTTCCAGAGTTTGTCAGTGATGTCGTCGCTGGTTTTACAGAGATACGGAAAGGAAAAGGGAGAAGCCTTTTCTTGGTGAAGCGTAATGGGGGAAGCAGGGTCGCTGTTATTGAACTCGTCCCCGGCGGAGGTGAAGACTTCTACACGGTGACAACAGCATGGCGTCCGAGAAGCGAATACATCAACAAAAAGAAACTTCTCTGGGAGCGGAGCGAACCCGCTCAGCAAGACACCCAGCTTGCGCCCCCGTCCGCGACACGCCGTCAAGATGGGCTGGGAGACGACGATCCAAACGCTTCGGGCCAGAGTGTTTCTGAGCAAAAGATAATCACTCCATCCGAAAAAAGCAAGCCCTCTGGTTCACAGCCCACCCCTGACGCTGACGCCGACACCATCATGTTCTCCCGGCGGGGGGAGCAGGGGCGGGTCAAGCTGGCAGACAAACTCGTGGCTGCGCACAATCTGAGTGCAGAAAACATCCTTTTTGCTGAAAGCATGGGTGGAAAGATTCCTGTCCCGAGCATCGGCATCACCAAGGCGAGCAAGCCGTTCGAGGGGTTCGGCGGCATCACGCTGCTGGGCAACAAAGAACTAGCCGACCCAGAGGTGCAGCCAGTGTTCTCCGCCGACGCCTACTCTGCTAGGTTCCCACGTCCTATCTGGCCAAAAGTAAAAACCAAGGCCGCACAATTGTTCATGGACAGGCACCAGGATGCTTTCCAAAAACTCGATAACTACGTAGTCCTGAGCGAAGTCTGGGACAATATGGTCAACTCCCCAGACCGCGACAAAGCCATTGAGTTGTTCCTTTTCTCGGAGGGCGGGAAACTTGCGTATCTTGAATCACAGGGCAAAAAATTCAAGGTGCCCATGCGTGAGAAACCGTTGGAGCTTGCATGGTCTTCCGACCCTGGAGCCATCAAAGCCGCTGCGAGGGTCGCTGAAACGATCTATAAAGGAAGCTGGAGCAACTTTGATGGGAGCGAAGCGCACAAGGAACTCTCTGCATCAGCACTCAATGCCGTTCGAGCGCAAGCCGAGAATATCGCCAAGAGGAAGGTCGGCGACCGCCGCGAGGTTGATTACTGGGTCAAGACGTTGGGATGGGGAGGCGCCCTCGATGGCGAGCTGATCCCGTTCGGCACAGCCAATAAACTGCTGCGCGATATCGAGAACATCGGCAAGTCAGAGGTGGATAGGTCAGAGGTTCAGTAACCGTCTTATCTCGCCCTTCTTCCGCAGCGCCCACGTCTGTGCCATGCTCCC
>CAZSRS010000083.1:0-8266 GCA_964609625.1 uncultured Desulfovibrionaceae bacterium | reverse complement strand
CCCGGTCCACATCCTCCTCTGACGCCAGGGCACGCCCCATGCCCTGGCGTCCCTCCTTTGGGGCTCCCGACCCGGTCCATTGCATCGAGATCTGGTCTGCCCGCGGATACAACCCGATTCTGGAAGCTCACCGAAACAGACTTGCCTCAAACACACCGGGCAAGTAACATGATCGAATGTCAACCTCATGCAATGGGCGTGCGTCTTGTATGGTGAGGCGTCGCTCCACGGGGCAGGAGCATGGTGCAGGATCGCCCGGCCTCCAAGGCCGAGATCGCAACGCTGGCCGGCCGTGCCGTCACCGGCGACCAAGGGGCCTTCGGAGAACTGGTACGATACTATCATGAGCGAATCTTCAGGCTCGTGTACTATCGCACGCGTTCACGCAGCGACGCCGAAGATCTGACGCAGGAGGTGTTCATCAAGGCCTTCAACAAGCTCGGCGCCTTGCGCGAGGTCGAACACTTCCAGAGTTGGCTGTTCAGCATCGCCGTGAACACGGTGCGGGATCTGCACCGTAAACGCAAGGTGCGGGCATTGTTGTTCCTTGAACGCGGGGAGTCCCGCACGGCGGATGAGCCCCCGGAGCCCGCGGCGCACATAGCGGACGATTCCCAGGCCACCGGCGAGGAGTACATGGCTGCCGTGCAGTTCTGGAGGCATTTGGAAGTCCTGGCCGATCGCCTGGGTGCCAGGGAACGCGAGGTGTTCATGTTGCGCTATCTGGACGGGCTGGAGATCAAGGAAATCGCGGCGGTCATCGGCAAGACCGAAGGCACGGTGAAAACCAGCCTGCACCGTGCCGTGAAGAAATTCCAGAAGGATGCAACACTGCGATCATTCCTGCATGAGGTGGCTTCATGAAGCACACGCATCTCGACGACAGCGAACTGGCCCGCCTGGCAATCGAGCCTGATGCCCTGCCGCGTCGGGACCTGGCGGAGCATTTAGGTGCATGCCCCTGGTGTCGGGAACAGCTTGAGACCTTGCGTGCCGACCTGTTCCGCCTCTCCACTCTTGCAAGTGCGGCGGCACCCACGCCCATCCGTCCCGTCCGTTTGCCGGTGCGGGAGCCGCGGAGCTGCAGCGGCTCTCCCGCCTTCATTCTTGGTGCCTGTGGTGGCGCCTTGGCCGCCACCGTGGCGTTGCTGTTGGTGTTCTGGTTCTCCGGGCTGCCTCTTGCCCCTGGACCGGAGCAGGACGAGTCCCGGCAATTGCTCTTGGAGGACGCCGCATTGTTGCATGAGCTTCATGCCCTGGAGCGTGATCCCCTGCCCGGCATCGTCGCGGCCCTGATCGCGGATCAGGGCGAGGAACTGGAGGATCCATTCCTGGCCTTTGAGCTGCTGGAGCCCCTGTTTGTGCCGGGAGACCCGTTCTCGTGAGCAGTGCGGAACCCATAATCCGCGGGAGGATGGAGATGTCGCGACCACCCATCGTATGTTTGTTCACCGTCGGTCTTGTCCTCGTGCTGCTTGGGGGGGCGGCTCGGGGCCAGAGTGCCGAGGAGGAGACGGCTTACGGACGCTGGTGGCTGCGTCCGGCAATCGCCAAGACCCTGAAGCTGGATCAGCCCATGATCCGCCGCCTCGACGAGCTCTATCTCCTGCGCAAGAGCCGGCTCATCGATCTCAAGGCCGCTGTGCAGAAGGAGCGCGTGAAATTGCAAGTGCTCATGGACCAGGAACCGCTGGACAAGCAGGCTGTCATGCTCCAGTACGAAGCCTTGAACGAACTCAGGGGGGTGCTGGGGCGCGAACGCTTCACGTATTACCTGGAAGTGCGTGAACTTCTTGGCCCGGAACGCTATCGAGAGGCAGTGGCCATCCACCGCGAGCGTAGGGAGAAAGCCCGTCAGGCTTTGAAGGAGATGGATGCCCAGGATGCAAAGTGACGCGTCCGGGACCAGTCGAGCATTCCTGTAGGTGAATCCGCGCCGGCCGTCTTGCTTCTCGTGACTGGATGGCGTACCAACTGCGGTGCGTCGCCATGCAAACCAGAACTTCACCCCCCATCCTCCCTCCCGCGTCTCCATGCGGGGGCGCCCTGTTCCATTTCTTTCTTGGAATAGCCTTGCCCTGCGCAATGGTTGTATATCTACTGTACATGCAGTCCCAGGTTGGAGACTTGAATCTGTTCTTCGCGCGTGTGCGCGCCGCTGGGCCGCACCTCAAGCAGGTGATGCGCCTGTTCACTGACTTGGGCAATCCGCTGTTTTACGTGGTGTACCTGGGGATATTCCTTTACGGCTGGCGCACGCGAAACCGCTCCTTGATGCGTTTCGCCCTGACCTATGCCGTTGTTCAATTGTTGGTCAGTTTCGCTCTGGTGCGGGTGTTGAAGATCACCTTGGGGTGCCCACGCCCCGGCGTGGAGGGCGGGTGTCTGCCCTTCAGCTTCGATGCGGGGCACAATGCCATGCCTTCGGGCCACAGCGCGGAAATCGCCGGAGCAGTACTGCCGCTGGTCATGCGCTGGAGAAACGTCCTGTTCAGCCTGAGCCTAGGGTCGCTCCTGGCCGTGGTGGCTTACAGCCGCATTCATCTCGGGTGGCACAGCCTCGCGGACGTGGGGTTCGGGCTCATGTTCGGGGCCTACGCCGCCTGGCTCATCCATGTCTACGGAAGGTAACCATGCGGATTCCAAATATCTCCAACGGTTGGCTGGTGTCGTTGTTCCGGATTCTGGCCAGGTTTCCCCTGCTGTCCCTGGCCGTGTTCCTGACCCTGCAGACAGTGTTTCTCCTGGACAGCAGGGCCCTGTGGTTTTCCGACGAGATCCGCTACGCCGATGTGTTCGACAATCTGGTGCACGAGGGCAAATGGCTGGTACTCTACCTCAACGGCCAGTTCTACCCGGACAAGCCACCGGTTTTTTTCTGGCTTTTGGCGGCGTTGCGCTGGATAACAGGCCTGGAAGGGCCGCGGCTGCTCTTCCTGGGCGCGGCTGTCAGTGGGTATTGTTTTCTGACCGCCACCATCTGGATGGGGCGTCGGTTGCTCGGCCTGGGCCGGGAGACGCAGCTTGCCGCAGGTCTGGTGTTGCTGACCACGCCCTATTTCGTGGGGCTGACGCATTACGTGCGCATGGATCTGCTCTTCGGCGCCCTGATCCTCTGTAGTCAGGTTTGCCTGTTCGAGGTCTGGCAGCGCGACTCCGTTGATAAGCGCTCCCTGGCCTGGGCCATGGCGGGGATGCTCCTGGCTGCCGTGGCCGTGCTGACCAAGGGCCCCCTGGGGGTAGCTTTCCCGGTGCTGGGCTCCCTGGCCTGGCTGGCCTGGACCCGGAACCTGGGGCGCTTCTTCCGCCGCGACGTGGCCTACGCCGCCTTGGCGGCAGGCGCGGTGCTCCTGCTCTGGTTCGCGGCCGCCCTCGTTGTGGAGCGCGCCGCCTACATCCAGAACATCCTTTACGAACAGATCTACCGCCGCGCCACCAACACCTGGCATCACGAACAACCTTTTTACCACTATTTTCTGACCCTGCCCGGGGCCTTCCTGCCTTGGACCCTGCTGCTCCTGGTGCAACCTCTGCAACGTCTGGTCCGTAAGAGCTTCTGGCTGGATGTTCTGGAGACGCGGGGCGCCAGGCACCAGGGGCGTGAACGCTCCGGGCTGGTCTATTGCTGGGTGCTGCTCGTCAGCGGTTTCGTGCTGCTTTCGGTGGTAAGCATCAAGATCGTGGTCTATCTACTGCCGTTGTTCGCGCCTTTGGCCTTGATCACGGCCCGCCGCCTGGCAGAAGACCCAGAGCGGCGGAGCGCGCGGCTTTTCCTGATCCTTGCCGCGCTCTTTGGCCTTTTGGCGCTGGTACTGCCTTTCGCCGATCTGCTGCACCCCTGGCCCATCTCCATCGAGGGAACACTGCTCTGCGGCGGTGGGTTGCTGCTTATGGCGCTGTTGCTCTGGCTCTGGGTTCCTCGGGATGATTGGCGCGCGGGCCTGCTGTTCACGGCCCTGGGCCTGACCATCTGGCTCCAGCCTGCGGGCCTGCGCCTTGCGCCTTCCCTGGACCCGATCATGAGCCCCAAGGCCCAGGCCGAACTCATGCGGGAATACATCCTCAAGGGGCATTACCCCCTGGCCTACAAGGTCTACTCCGGCACCTACACCTATTACGCCGGGCAGGCCATCCACGAGACCGGCGACCTCAAGGAACTGGAGCAGGAACTGGCCCTGCATCCCAAGGCCGTGCTGGGGATACGCCGCAAGTTCTGGGATGAATGGGAAAACCGCCCCCAAGGCCTGGAGATCGTGCACGAACAGTGGATCGCGGACCGGCCCTTCGTGCTCGCCGTGCAGGGGGCGGAGGAGGAGACGAAGGAGCCAGGGGAAGCGTCTTTGCATTGGTCACCGGAGAGGTCATGAACGAGGAATTCTTCACGCTGTTCATGGAGGCCCACGCCGGGCTCCCCAGGCAGGGGCCGGGGAGCAGGACCAGCACCCTGCGCGCCCTGGAGCTGATCGGCGAACTGCCCGAGGGCGTGCGCATCATCGACATGGGCTGCGGGCCGGGTGCGCAGACACTGGTTTTGGCCGAGATCGCCCGCACCAGGAAGGGGCATGTGGTGGCCCTGGACCTGTATCTCCAATTTTTGGAGCAACTCAGGGAGCGGGCCAGAGGCGCCGGCCTGGCCGATTTCGTGACCACAGTGGAAGGAGACATGGCCGAGGTTACGCCCCGAACCTTTGCCGCGTGCGCACCCCAAGGGTTCGACCTGGTCTGGAGCGAGGGCGCCATCTACAATATCGGCTTCGACCGCGGGCTCGGACTCTGGCGGGAGTTGCTCAAGCCCGGCGGCTGCCTGGCCTGCACCGAGGCAGCCTGGTTCACCGACGCCCCCCCGCGGGAGGCCAAGGAATTCTGGGACGAGTGTTACCCGGCCATGCGCGGGGAGGAGGCGAACCTGGAGGCCCTGCGTCGCTTCGGCTATGAACCCCTGGGGGCCTTTCGGCTCCCTGATGCGGACTGGTGGACCGAGTACTACAACCCGTTGCGGGAGCGCCTGCCGGCCTTCGAGGCCAGGCATGCCGGCAACCCCGTGGCCAGCGAGGTGGTCCGTCTGGAGCAGCTAGAGATGGACATCCACCGTCGCCACGCCGCTAGTTATGGTTACGTCTTCTACTTGGGGCGCAAGGTGGGGTAATCCTTGGATTTGCGAAAGGCGTATAGGAACACCAGCAGGGACAGGGCCGCGGCCGCGGCTCCCATGCCGGTGGCCGCCTCCAGCGGCAGGCGAAAGCCGATCTTGGCGTATGCCAGATAGCTGACCACCACCGCGGTCATGAACGTCGCGGGCAGCGAGGCCAACCAGTGGCATTTGTCGTGGCGGACTAGCCAGGCCGCGGCGCTCCAGAGCACGATGGTGGCCAGGGCCTGGTTGGCCCAGCCGAAATAACGCCAGATGACGTCGAAGGGCGCCTTGGAGATCGCGAAGCCCACGGCGAAGAGGGGCAGGGCGATGAGCAGCCTGTTCCGTACAGCGCGTTGGCCGAACTGGAGAAAGTCGGCGATGATCAGCCGGGTGGCGCGGAAGGCGGTATCCCCGGAGGTCACGGGCAGCAGCACCACCCCCAGAATGGCGAGGAAGCCGCCGAAGGTGCCGAGCAGCGTGGTGGAGACGTGGTTCACCACGTGCGCCGGGCCGCCGTCGGCCAGAATCTTGTCCAGTCCTTCCGTTGAACCGAAGAAGCTCATGCCCACGGTGGCCCAGATCAGGGCCACGATGCCCTCGCAGATCATGGCGCCGTAGAAGACGCCGCGTCCATGACGCTCGTTGCCCAGGCAGCGCGCCATGAGGGGCGACTGTGTCGCGTGGAAGCCGCTCAGGGCGCCGCAGGCGATGGTGATGAACATCAGCGGCCAGAGGGGCAATGCCTCGGGGTGCAGGTTGGACAGCGTCAGCTGCGGAAAAAAGGTGTACCCCTGCCAGAGCATTGCCAGGGGCAGGGACACGGCCATGAACAGCAGCGTCAGGCCAAAGAGCGGATAGAGCCGGCCGATGAGCTTGTCCACGGGCAGGACGGTGGCCAGGAAATAATAGCAGAAGATCATGACCACGAGCACGTGGGTGTCCAGTCCGAGCAGTTGGGACAGCAGCTTGGCAGGGCCGAGAACGAAGACCACCCCCACCAGCAGAAGCAGCACCACGGAGAACACCAGCATGAACCGTCTGAAAGCGGGGCCGAGTTCGTGGCCGACCACGTCGGGTACGGAGCGTCCCTGCTCGCGAACGGAGAGCATGCCGGAGAAATAGTCGTGCACCCCGCCGGCAAGGATGGCGCCGGCAACGATCCAGATCAGGGCGGCAGGGCCGTACAGCGCTCCAAGAATCGGACCGAACACTGGGCCGAGCCCTGCGATGTTCAGCAATTGCACCAGGAAGACCTTCCACGCGGGCATGGGCACGAAGTCCACGCCGTCGGGGCTGCTCACCGCCGGGGTGGGTCGCGAGGGGGCACTACCGAAGACGCGCTCCACAACCGCGCCGTAGATCACGTAGCCGAGGATCAGGACTCCGACGCAGATGAAAAACAGGATCATGGTGCTACCTGCACTGCACCAAGCGGCCGTTCCAGGGGCCTTGCCAGCCCGAGTCCCCCTGATGGTTCCAGGATCCCTCGAAGCCTTCCGGAATCAGCTTGAAGAAAAAGCTCCCCTGGCCTTCGCTCTCTTGCCAGGTACCGTTGATGACGCCCGCCCGCATGAAGCCTGATACGCGGCCGTCCCTGTAGGTGTAGGTTCCGTTCACGGTGTTTGCCGCGTTGTCGAAGCGCAGGGTCATCAGTCCCCAGTCGGTTTCGTAGGTGCAAGTCCGCATGGGGGCGGGCACCGCCTTGGGCTTCGGAGCCGTAGCAGTTTGCGTCTGTTTGGCGGCGGGTGCCGAGCCTGGGATGGAAAGGGCCTGGACAGCGGCATTTTTAGCCTGGGCGTAGTCCGCGAACGTGGAGACCACCTGGTTCATGGCCGTGGTCTGGCGATAGTGTGCGTCGCCGGCCGCATCCTCGTGGCTGAGGTAGAGCACGTTGTCGTTGGCAGGAGCGCCGGCCTCGCCATTGTAACAGCCAATGAGCATCAGGATGTCGGGGATGTCGTCCTGGTTGATGTCATCGAAACCAATCCGCGTGGGCCAGCAGTCTTCCAGGGGGGCCTGACTGGTACACATGGGCGTGGTGAGTTCTTCCATGGGGTCGCTGCCCAGGATGGTGACCATGAAGGCAGCGTCGGTGAGGAATTCACCGGACGCGGGCATCAGGGTCTGGAGGCAGAATTGGCCGCCCAAGCGCCCCCCTTTGAAGGCGAAGGATGATCCGGGCACGATGGCGAAGCCGGGGAGGTTGCGCTCGATAATGCCGGAAACTTCGTGACATTGGGGATCCAGGTTCGGGAGGGCGTAGTCGCCGGTTGAGACGGTCTGGGCCGCGGCTGTCGGTGCAAGGCAGGGAGCGGCGAGGAGGAGCAGGACCAGGAATGCGGTCGAGTGGAGTGGAGGGCAGTGTTTTGGCGGCATGACAAACCTCTCCGGAGTCGAAATGGATGAAGGATAAAGCTAAATACACTGTTTGCCCCGGCAGGGAAAGCGGCAAGAAGGGAGAGGCAATTCACGTCGGAAGGGGTGCACGCGATGTGAGTCAGCGAAAAGGCCGGCCCCCTTGCGGGAGCCGGCCTCGATGTCAAAGCGGGGTTCGAGCAGGGGCTAGTACATGCCGCCCATACCGCCCATACCACCCATACCGCCGGGCATGGGGGGCATATCCTTCTTCTCCGCGGGCTTTTCGGCGATGGAGCATTCGGTGGTCAGCAGCAGGGAAGCTACGCTGGCCGCGTTCTGCAGGGCGATGCGCGCAACCTTCTTGGGATCGATGACACCGGCAGCGATGAGGTCCTCGTACTCGGAGGTGGCTGCGTTGAAGCCGAAGCCGTCCTTGCCGGCACGGCACTTCTCCAGCACGATGGCGCCTTCGAAGCCGGCGTTCTGGGCGATCATGCGCAGGGGCTCCTCGGCGGCGCGGCGTACCAGGGCGATGCCGGCTGCCTCGTCGTCGTCGCCCGGCACGACCTTGTCCAGAACCAGGGCCGCACGCACCAGCGTCACGCCGCCGCCGGGCACGATGCCCTCCTCGACGGCCGCGCGGGTGGCGTTGAGGGCGTCCTCGACGCGGGCCTTCTTCTCCTTCATCTCGGTCTCGGTGGCAGCACCGACATTGATCACGGCCACGCCGCCGACGATCTTGGCCAGACGCTCCTGGAGCTTCTCGCGGTCGTA
>CAZSRS010000082.1:0-8710 GCA_964609625.1 uncultured Desulfovibrionaceae bacterium | reverse complement strand
ATACTTATTTCATTGCTATTATTCGGAAAATAAGGTCTGTGGGGCGAAACTCCTGAGGGAGTTTAGCACTGCCTTTTCATCTTCCACGTTTCCAGAACCAAACTTTGTATTGCCCTTTTGTCTTGGATATTCTTGGTAAAGTACTAGATTAATAACATATGAATGTCCCTTGAAAATACTAGCGGAATTCAATCTAGCACTACGCTAGGCGTAACATTACTGATACTCTCTTGGGTTATGCTAATGGCCGCATCAGCATTCCCACAACATCGTCATTCTGATCCAACTCTTCATCCCCCCGACACAACTGCACTTGACGGTCAGCTGGAATGAGGAGGTTCCCAGCGTCAACTGTCGGGGCAGCAGCAGGGAGGAACTCGCGGTAACCTTGCCCGCCGCCCCCTTGAGGTCGTGGTTACCTCGGCGCGGCGCCAATCGAGACATTGGCCCGCGTATTGCCTGGCGCGCGGGACATCGCTGCCCTGTTCGAAGATTGAAAGCACCGTCCGTTCAGGAGTGCGCCTCTCTCGATGCGACCCTTTCCCACTGGGAACAGCGTTGCTTCACCTAGAACGATTATACCGTCATTGCACGGAACCCCGCTGATCGCATCGAGCTCGCCCCTGTCGAGACACGGCAAGCATTCTCGCAGGCCAAAGGCATCCTGGACTTCGTGACCGCGCGTATTGGGCTTCACACCGATGATCCCGCGTAATTCCCCCGCTCCCCTCGGATAACCGTCACCTTTTCCTCGCCCCACCACGGCGGCACTCCCCCCTTGCCCGACGCCTCGCTTGGGGCTATGGTCGCTGCGGCGCGGCAGCAGTCGCGACTTCCGCACGCATAAGGATTGAACATGCCCCTTCCAGATTGTACCAACGCCTTCCCGGCCCATCGCGGCCGCATGGAGTATTTCTGCCTCGGCTGCGCCGACCGCCGCGACGTGGGCGAGCTGCACTACACCTGCCCCAAATGCGGGAGCGTGTTCCTGCTCCAGGACCTGGACTTCGACGTTCTGCGCCGCACCTCAGGCGCCCAGTGGCGCGAGCTGTTTGACACCCGCGCCGCCACCAAGCGCCACGCCCTGCGCGGCATCTTCCGCTTCTACGAACTCATGGCCCCGCTCCTGGAGGAGCAGGACATCATCCACCTGGGCGAGGGCAACACCCCGGTGACGCCGGCAAGTCCGCGCCTCAGGGAGATCACGGGTCTGGACTTCGCCTACAAGAACGACGGTCAGAACCCCAGCGCCTCGTTCAAGGACCGCGGCATGGCCTGCGCCTTCAGCTACCTCAAGGCGCTCATCCGCGAGCACGGCTGGGAGCAGGTGCTCACGGTCTGCGCCTCCACCGGCGACACCTCGGCCTCGGCCGCGCTCTACGCCGCATACGTGGGCGCGCCCATCACCTCGGTAGTGCTCCTGCCCCAGGGCAAGGTCACCCCGCAGCAGTTGGCCCAGCCCCTGGGCAGCGGCGCCGTGGTCCTGGAGATCCCCGGCGTGTTCGACGATTGCATGAAGGTGGTGGAGCGCCTGGCCGACACCTACCGCGTGGCCCTGCTCAACTCCAAGAACGCCTGGCGCATCCTCGGTCAGGAGTCCTACGCCTTCGAGGTGGCGCAGCAGTACGACTGGGACCTGCGCGGGGTCTGCGTCTTCGTGCCCATCGGCAACGCCGGCAACATCACCGCCGTGATGAGCGGCTTCCTCAAGCTCCACGAACTCGGCATCATCGAGACCCTGCCCCGGGTCTTCGGGGTCCAGTCCGAACACGCGGACCCGGTCTACCGTTACTACAGCGTGCAAGAGCCGGAGAAGCGCGTCTGGGCGCCCGTGCGCGTGGAACCCAGCGTGGCCCAGGCCGCCATGATCGGCAACCCCGTGTCCTTCCCCAGGGTGCGCCACTTCGCCGAGCGCTTCGAGGCCGTCGGCGGCAGCGGCAGCTTCCAGGTGGTGCGGGTCACGGAGCAGGCCATCATCGAGAGCATGCTCCTGGCCAACCGCCACGGCCACATCGCCTGCACCCAGGGGGGCGAGTGCCTGGCCGGCGCCCTGCGCGCCCTGGAGTTGGGCTTGCTGGAGCAGCACGAGCGCCTGGTGCTGGACGCCACGGCCCACAGCCTCAAGTTCATCGGATTCCAGGAGATGTACTTCGAAAACAGCTTCCCGTCCGAGTACGGCATCACCCCGGACCCAAAACTGGTCAACCGCCCCGAGCTGCTCATTTCGCCGGAACAGCGCGCGGCCCTGCCCTCCGAGGAATTCACCACGGCGGCGGCCGACGCCGCGGCCCAGCGGCTGGGACTGACGCGAAAATAGCCCGACGATTCTCAAGGGCCGGATGCGCGGTAGTGCTTCAGGCGGAGCGCAGCACGCCTTCCTGCTGCCGCACCGCGAGTTCCCGCACCAATTCCATGGCCTGCTCCAGGGACACGGGCCTGGAGAAGAGATAGCCCTGAGCGTATTCACAGCCCAACGCGGCCAGCATCTGGCGCTGCAGGGAGGTTTCCACGCCTTCCGCCACAACCTGCAAGCCCAGGGTGTGCGCCAGGTCGATGATGGCCTTGATGATCTCCAGGTTCTCGGTGGATGTCTCCATCATCCGCACGAAGCTGATGTCTATCTTCAGGTTGTCCAACGGAAAGCGCTGGAGATAGGCCAGGGAGGAGTACCCGGTACCGAAGTCGTCGATGGACAGCGTCACGCCCAGGTCCTTGAGCCGGTGCAGCTTTTCCGTGGCCATCGCGGCGTTGTCCATGATCGTGGTTTCGGTGATCTCCAGCTTGAGGTGATCCGGCGGCAGACCAGCCTGCTGTAACGACCGGCGCACGTTTTCTACCAGCCCGGGCTGGGAGAACTGCCGGCCGGAGATGTTCACGGAGATGAACAGAGCGGTCGCGGCGGGCTGTTCATCGCGCATCCGACGCAGCACCATGCAACTCTGCTCCAGGACCCAACGCCCTAGTTCGACGATCAGCCCCGTCTCCTCGGCCAGGGGAATGAACGTACCCGGCAGGATGACCCCGCGCTTGGGATCCTGCCAGCGCAGGAGCGCCTCGAACCCCAGCAGCCTGCCATCCTCGAGGCTGATAATGGGCTGGAAAACCAGGAAGAACTCCTGGTTGAGGATGCCCCGGCGCAGGTCGTTCTCCAGGTGCATTTGATGCACCACGTTCTCCAGCATCCTGGAGTTGAAGACCTTGTACCTGTCGCGCCCCCCTTCCTTGGCCCGGTACATGGCGATGGTGGCGTTGCGTACCAGGTCGGCGGGCTTTTCATAGTCCGCGGGACTGAGCACCACCCCCAGGCTGGCGGTGATGCTCACCTGCTTGTCGTCGATGATAATCGGCTCGCGCAGTCTGTTGCAGATGCGCTGGACGATCTGCACGGCCTCGCGTGGGGAGGCCAATTCTTCCAGAAACAGGACGAACTCGTCGCCGCCGAAGCGGGAGACCGTGTCCAGCTCGCGCACGCCGCCCAGCAGTCTGCGGCTGACCTCCATGAGCAGCTTGTCGCCAAAAGCGTGCCCCATGCTTTCGTTGATCAGCTTGAAGCGGTCCAATCCCATGAAGACCACGGCGTAGAAATAGTCGTCCCGGCGTTTGGAGCGTTCCAGCCCCTGCGCGATGCGGTCCAGGCACATGGTGCGGTTGCCCACGCCGGTGAGCTGGTCGTGCAGCGCCTGATGCCGCATCTGCTCTTCCATGAGTTTGCGGGAGGTGATGTCGCGTATGCTGCACCGCAGCCCCAGGTACTTGCCCTCGTCGTTGTGCACCAAGCTGCTGGTCTGGCAGACCCAACGCAGTCGGCCGTCGGCGTGGCGGATACGATAATCCAGGCTCCCGTTCCCCCCATGGCGCTGGTTGTGCATGTGCTCCCGCCATAGTTCCAAATCTTCCTCGTACACCAGATTCTCAGCGAGCGCCTCCAGGCTGTTGTACTGCCGCGGATCAAACCCCGTGATCCTGATGCAGGAGGGGCTGGCGTAGAGCAACTCTCCGTCGGGCCCCACCCAGCTCTCGCAGGCGTGGGTATGGTCGGCCACCGTGCGATAGCGCTCTTCGGATCTGCGTAGTTCCTCTTCCATCTGTTTGCGCCGAGTTACATCGTGCAGGGAAACCACGTACGCGGCCTTGCGGTCCCAGACGATGGCCGCACTACGCATCTCGAAGACCAGGGGCGCATCGTCTCCGTCGACAACTTCGATTTCGATGCCTTGCTCCCCGCGGACCGTGAAACCGAACGGCTCGCCCACCACCGTGGACCCGCCGATGTTGAAGAGTGCCAATGCCGCGGGGTTGGCGTATTCCACGATTCCTGCCTCGCCGACGATAAGCAGGGGATCCACCTGATGCCGGGCAAGGGTGGAAAAACGCGCTTCTTCTTCCTTGAAAGCATGCTCGGCCAGCTTGCGCGGGGTGATGTCCCTGGTCACGCAGACCTGCCCGGTCACGTCCCGGTCATCGTCGCAGAGCAGCGTGCGCGAGGTCTCGGTCCAGATGGCGCGGCCGTCCTTGCGCAAAAGCTCCAACTCCACGTATTCCTCTCCCAACCAACGGCCACGAGAGCCGATGTCGCACGCGTCCTTCTCGAAGAAGGAGTCGAAATCCTGTTTGGAGGAACCCAGGCACATCTCACGGAAGGGGCGGCCCAGGAACTCTTCCTGACTGTACCCCAAAAGCCGCTCCACGGACGGACTGACGTAGATGGACCTGAGCGCGGCGTCGACGCGCCAGATCACGTCGGCCGAATGGTCCGCGATCACGGTGTAATCCTTGGTAAGCTCATCGAGCGCGCGCTTGGTACGCCTGCGCTCCCATACCAGACGCACCCCGACTACACCCAGCAGCAGAAGCGGGAACAACAGGACCCAGGCCGGCACCGGTGTCGAGACCCAATATGACTCCGTGAGTCCTGCTCCGGACTGCAACTCCTGCCCCGCAACCATGCCGGCCGCGGCCCAATCGATCGCGAGAAGGAATGCAACCATGAACTGAAGGGGGCGTATTTGCCTCATTGCCTGATCACGAGAACTCTGTTGGCGCACTGTCCTGCCGGCATCGAATCCGCCGAACATTCCTGAGGAGAAGCATCCAGGCAAACACTGTCGTGGCTGTCGGTCTGGATGTGTATCGTCCAAGCGCCGGGCAGCTGGAACAGCGCCCCAGATTGCAACGGTCTTGCCCAGGCGATAAACGGCGGGGCTGTTCCTCGGTTCCAATTACAAACATATGCCAAATGCAACAGCATTGCAATCACCGCCGCAAGAACACGCAGACAAGGACCAGTCACCACTAATGAAATCACGGCTACTTGATTTTACTGACATTCACAATGTATTCCAATATGAGTATTCAATAATAACTATTCCTATAGATAGCCTTCCCGCGCGGCGTGATGGAGGGATGGTTGCATTCCGATGCGGCGTCAAAACACGCCCAGTACATTTCTTCATGTCCCTGAGTAAACCGAATGATCCCCTGGCAGCCACCCGCGTATTGCCAAACTGTTCCTCCTGTCGTAAAAGCCTCTGTAATGAGGATATAGAAACGTCAGTCCCGGTGCCCTGGCAAGTCTTGATACGGCCGCGACCGAAAGCGCTCCATGCGCCACGACTGGACCTTCACCGTCAACTTGGAGGCAACATGTCCATATCACGAAAGTTTCTCACCCTGTCCATCCTGATTTGCACGATTTTCCTGACCAGCGCACCCTGCGTGACGGCGACTCCCCTGGAGAAATTCCACTCTGGGCTGGAGGCCGCCAAAAATGGGGATCATGACACCGCACTCACCCTGTTCACCGAGGTGCTGGCATCCGGCGAGGTCCCGCAAGCGGACCAAGCAGTGGTGCATCTGGCCCGCGGCATTTCCTACTCCCAATTGAACAAATTCAATGACGCGATCACGGATTTCAACACGGCCCTGAAACTGCGGTCCGACTATGGCGAGGCCTACCTCAACAGGGGTGCCATCTTCCTGAGCATGGGGCGGTTCCAAAACGCCGTGGAGGACTTCAACAAGGGTCTGGCTCTGCTCCCGGACGTGGTCGTGGCCTATAACGACCGGGGATTCGCCCACGAGAACCTGAAGCAATACGCAAAGGCCAGGGATGACTATCAACAGGCCCTCGCGCTCGACCCGAACTTCGGCCCCCCGAGCTATAACCTGGCCAAGCTCCTGGCCACCTGCGAGGACGCCGCGATCCGCGACGGACAACGCGCCGTGGAGTTGGCCAAGCAGGCCATGCAACTCAAGGTGCACGCCGACTACGAACTCTATTCCCTGCTCGCGGCGGCCCAGGCTGAGTCGGGGGACTTCACCGCCGCCGTCGACAGCATGCGCCGGGCCATCGATGCCCTGCCGCCGAACTCCGACCAGGTGAAGCAAGGGTTTGACGTGATGGTACAGTTTTTCCAACAGAACAAGGCTCCCTGGCAGAAGCTCTGAACCGCGCCCAACCTTGGAGCAGACATGCCTCCGTCTGGAGTCGAGAGATGCCCGGCCCTGGAAGCGCCCCGTTCCAGGGCCGGAACAACTACAGGGTCCACTCCGCGTCCGTGGGATCCTCCGCCAGAGTCCGCTTCAGTTCCTGCTTTTCCAGGAACTTGTATGTAGGGGATGTCAGCAGTTCCCCCTGCATGTTCCTGAAACGGTTCACCGTGAACCATATTTCCTTGCGTGTCTGAATACCGCGCCTGAAGCGCATCAGCGAAAACCCTTTGGCCATCCTCCGCCTCTTTGGTTTGTGTGGAGCCGCGTGCAACGCCGCAACACAATCTTGGAGTATGCATACCACCGGATTCCCTTCCAATCCAGTCCTTTGCTTTTACGGGAAAAAAGCGTAAAATAATTTGTTTTTGTTTTCCTTCATAAAATTCCTGGGGGACACACACCCTCGGGGTTGGAGCACAATGCGGTTCATCGACCAGGCACAAATCAATGTCATTGCCGGACACGGCGGCCACGGCTGCGTCTCCTTCAGGCGCGAAAAATTCATCCCCAAGGGCGGGCCTGACGGCGGCGACGGAGGACGCGGCGGCAGCGTGATAATCAGGGCGCAGGCCAGGCTGCTCACGCTCTACGACCTGCGCGTCAAGCGCCGCTACCAAGCCGAGAACGGCCGCTCCGGAGAGGGGCAGCAGCGTTTCGGCCGCGCCGGCAAGGACCTGGTCATCGAGGTGCCCGTGGGCACCCAGATCTATCTCTTGCGTGACGATACTCCGCCCCCTCGTGATGCTCCCTCGACAGAAGGCCTGCCTTGCGGCTGCGAGGACGAGACTCCCACCCTGATGCAGGGGCGCGGTGGGGAGACCATACTCGTCTACGAGGCTGGAGGCGATGACAGCGAAGATCCCGAAGACACCCACGACGGCGAGGTGGATGACGATGGACAACCCTCGGAACCCCTACTGCTCGCCGATCTCGATCGCGACGGAGCCGAGGTGGTCGTGGCCAGCGGCGGACGCGGGGGCAAGGGCAACACCCATTTCAAGTCGTCCACCATGCGCACACCGCGTTTTGCTCAGTCCGGCGAACCCGGGGAGGCCAGGCTCCTGAAACTGGAGTTGAAGATCCTGGCCGACGGCGGCATCATTGGTTTGCCCAACGCCGGCAAGTCCACCTTCATCGCCGCCATTTCCGCGGCAAGGCCCAAGATCGCCGCCTACCCCTTCACCACCCTCTCCCCCAACCTCGGGGTCCTGGACAACGACCTGGGGCAGCGCCTCGTGGTGGCCGACATCCCAGGGCTCATCGAGGGCGCACACCTGGGGCACGGCCTGGGGCACCAGTTCCTGCGCCACGTGGAACGCACCAGTTTCCTGGTGCACATCCTCGGCGCCGATGACCTGGACAAGGACGATCCCTGGCGCGGCTTCGAAGTGGTCAACACCGAACTCGAGGCATTCAACCCCGAACTGGCCCGCAAGCCGCAGATCAACGTCGTCAACAAGATCGACCTCCTCCACCCGGACACCCTCGAGCGGCTGCGCCGGCGCGCGGAGCAGGAAAACAGGCGCGTTTTCTTCATCTCGGCCCTGCTGGGATTCGGCCTCAAGCAACTGGTGGACGAGATGTGGCGCATGCGCCAAGGACAATGAACGGCCATGGATACCAGGACCATTCTTCAAGAACGGCGACAGACCCTCGCCAATGCAAAACGTGTGCTGGTCAAGGTGGGCAGCGCCGTGCTCACCGACGAACGCGGCCTGGACCTGACCGTGGTCAACAGCCTGTCCCGCCAGTTGGCCACGCTCCACGGCCGCGGCCTGGACATCGCCCTGGTCTCCTCGGGCGCCGTGGCCGCCGGGCGCGGTCTGCTGCGCACCTACGGCAACTCCCCCCATGTCACCGGAGGCGAGAGCATGCGCGGCATGCCCGCGCGTCAGGCAGCGTCGGCCATCGGCCAAAGCCGACTGATGCACGCCTACGACCAGGCCCTGGACGTGCTCGGCGTGCTCACGGCCCAGGTGCTGCTGACCAAGGATGATTTCCGCAGCCAGCGCCGGTTTCTCAACGCCTGCAACACCTTCGACAGGCTCTTTGCCTGGCGCGCCCTGCCCATTGTCAACGAAAACGACACAGTGGTGGTGGACGAACTGGAGTTCGGCGACAACGACAGCCTGGCCGCGCTGCTGCTCAACCTCGTGGAAGCCGACCTGCTCGTGAATCTCACCTCCGCGCCCGGCGTCTTTGCCGCGAACCCGGACAC
>CAZSRS010000081.1:0-9566 GCA_964609625.1 uncultured Desulfovibrionaceae bacterium | reverse complement strand
TTCGGGGTTCCTTGAGGCGTACCCCGTTTGGAGGGGCGGGGCCATCCCATCATTGAAAAACCAATGTCTGCACGCGGAAGAGGACGCCATTGGCCGGCTGACAGACAACACAGACAATGCAGACTTTGATTTCAGTTGGAATTGGGAATGGTTGTCCGAAATATCGATACACATAGAAACCAGAACCGGGTGATGCAGTGGATTGCGTAGGGCCTGAAGAGCTTCGCAGCCGATACGGCACACCAATCACGCCCGAGGCCTTGGCCGAGTGGCTAGGGGTTGATGTGCGCACGGTCAAGAAGTATGCTCACGTATGGGGAGGTGTGGAAGTCTGCCCTGGACGCATTCGGTTCTTTGACAAGCGAGTGGAGGAAATCTTGAATGGCCAGTCTTTGCAAAAGACGCGGAAAGCAGGTCTGGCGCGCTGCGGTCATGGTCTACGGAACCAGCAAGGTCAAGTGGTTCAAGGACGACAGCAAGAAAAGCCAGCGCGAAGCGATCATGTGGGAGGAGCGCGAAAGGAAGCAACTCCAGGAGCAGATCGCCGAGCAGGAAAAGGAGAAGGAAACCCCGATCCCCACAACCTCCTGTCTTAGCCTGATTGAATGGATAACGCAGTATATGGATGACGGCAAAGGCAGATGGGCTGAGAAGACCTATCAGGAAAAGCGGCTTGTGTATCGCCGATTCTTCCGTTTTCAGAATCCGGATATGGCTGTGAAGGATTACGAGATTGGCAATGCGTTGCAGTACTTTGGGCAGCAACGCAAGATGCGTAGCGGCAATGCACTGAATACGGACCGCAAGAACCTGGGCAAAGCCTGGAACTGGGGCGCAAAGTACCTTGCAGACCAGGGATTTCCCACAGGAAGAGCAAATCCGTTTCTCTCTGTGGAAAAGTACCCCGAAGAAAGGCACGCGCGTTACGTTCCGCCCGAGGAGGATTTCTGGGCGGTGTATGCACAGGCCGAAGGACAGGACAGGGTGCTGTTGATCGCCTTCTTGCATTTGGCCGCACGTCGCGGTGAGCTGTTTCGCCTCGTCTGGGAGGACCTGGACTTTGCAGCAAGCAAGATAAAGCTGCGCACCAGGAAGACGCGAGGTGGCTCCTGGAAGGAGGATTACCTGCCCATGACCAATGAGTTGCGCCAGGCGCTTTTGTCCCACTGGGAGAAAAGAACCAACAATTCAAACCATGTCTTTGTCGCGGAAACCACAGGTGAGGCTTACAAATGTCGGCAGCACTGGATGAAGGGCTTGTGCGCGTCGGCAGGCGTGAAACACTTTGGTATGCACGCCATCCGGCATCTGTCGGCGGTCATTCTCTACAAGGCCGGCCATCCTGTGGCCGTAATCCAGCAGATACTCAGGCACGAGAACGCGACAACCACGGCGCGCTATCTCAAAAGCCTGGGATTCAACTCCGAGGCCAAGGAAGCCTTGAACGTGTTCGAGGACAGAGGAGCGGGCAAGGTCTTGGCTTTCAAAAAGGCAATGCCCTCGGAATTGGGCTCTGAGGGCATTTTGTAACCAGGATTTGTAACCACCCTGGCTCAATGAGGTCAACCTTCCGATAACCTCTTAGAATCATTTGGCGTCCCCAAGGGGATTTGAACCCCTGTCGCCGGCGTGAAAGGCCGGTGTCCTGGACCAGGCTAGACGATGGGGACGCACTCTTTGGCTGGGGGACTAGGATTCGAACCTAGGTTAACGGGGCCAGAACCCGTCGTCCTGCCGCTAGACGATCCCCCAGTCGGTTGGAAACGACTTCTCTACGGAAAGTTGCAAGAGCTGTCAAGCGCTTTGTTGACATCACGCCGGCCAAGGGGCGCGGTCCTTGTGCCTCGACTCGCGCGGAATCAGCTCCACGCGGCCAGACGGCGGGTACGCTTTTTCAGCTTGTTGATCTTGCGGCGCAATTGCGTCCTGGTCTTGCGGTTTTCCACACCTGCCTTGGACTGGCGCAGGGTTTTGATTTCGCTCTTCAGTTCCGAGATGTGCGCTTGATAGGGAGAGACTTTTTCGCCTTCCTCGTCGGAAATGCCGAAAACCTGCTTGATGGCGACAACGATATCTTCCTTGCCCATGCCGGAAGCACCGGTGATCATCGGCAGTTTCCCGATCACCAATTCGCGAAGCTCCTTGGCGGTCATCTTGTCCAAGGGCTTTTTCAGTCCCAGTTCATCAAAGCTAATTTCCTTGACTTCTTCACTCATAACCGTGTTCTCCGTGCTCATGCTCGTCGTTGCCAGTCACCGCTGCCTTGCCGAATACGCGTAAATAGGCCCGATAACATCGCCCAACCGGACTGTCCGCCGGTGGTGCCAGATCCACCCGGCCGAGATTGTCCGGGGGGTGTAAATACCGTGATTGTCTCTCCGGTGTTATGCGAACGTCCAGAGGGGTTCTGCCCATTAGCAGTTCGCACTGTACTTTGTCAAAACAAACTTCGCCCAGATAGGCGTTCACGTCATCGAGAATCCCCGGAGCGTAGAAACGAGTTTCCTGTAGTGCGGCGCCGTCCTCGACGCCAAGAATCAGGGTCCGTCTACGCGTCCCCAGGGGACGGGCCAGGGCGGCTACTTCCGCGCCCACAACGGCCCCCCACTCCTGCCACAACCGCGACTGCCGGAAGCGTTTACCGCCGCCATGGCTGGTGCCGAGATACTCCCGCAACACCGAACGCAGAACACGCATAGCCACTCGACCCCAAATTATTTTTCTACCCCGTTCTACAGTGCTGGTCAAGAATCGGCTGCGCCGCGGAGAAGATTTATGCCTTGGCGAACGTGCGAAGAAACGATACATACAGCCATCGCACGGTGGCTTCAGGCCGGAAAGTGGTCGATCCCGGCGAACGATGAAAAAGGGCTATCCATGGATGGGGGTTGGAATTTCAAGCAGGGGGGGTGCCTTGAGATCGAGGAGACCCTCAGACGCCTTGGGGGCGACAAGGAGTTGTTGGGGCAACTGTATGCCGCGTATGCGGAGGACGCCCCCAGGAAGCTGCTGACACTGAGGCAGGCCCTGGAAGACGAGGATTTGCTTCAGATCCTCAAGCGCGCTCATTCGCTGAAAGGTGCTTCCGCCGCGGTAGGTGCGATCGGCTGTATGCAACTTGCTCAATCTATAGAAGATGCCGTACATGCCGAGGATATGGATACACTACACCGCCAGGTGCCCATACTCGAACAGGAGCTGGCCCTGGTCATCGACCAGATCGAACAACAGGCCTGAGCAGCCTGTCTCATCCAGGAATGTTGCCCCATGATCACCCTGAACATCGAACCCGAAGGCCTGCGTTCCGAGGCACCCCAAGCCAATACCGTCTTGCAGCTGCTCAACCGCATGGGGCTGCGCCCTTCCAGAACGCTGGTCATCCGTGACGGCCGGCTGCTTACGCCTGATCAACGTTTGCATCACGGGGACGCGATCACCCTGCGTAAGGTCGGCTCCAAAGGATAGCAGAATTCCATGAAATGCAGCCGATGCCGCGAGCCGGCCGTGGTGGCCTTGCCCAGCCATCATGCCGGGTTCTGCGCCTCTTGTTTCGATCTGTTTGTTCTGCGCCAAGTGGAGCGCGCCATCCACAAACACAAGCTACTGAAGCCGGAGGACCGGATTCTGGTGGCGCTTTCCGGCGGCAAGGATTCCCTGGCCCTGATGCACATGCTGCACAGGCTCGGATACACAGCCAGCGGACTGCATCTGGACCTGGGTATCGAAGGCTCCTCCGAAAGCGCCCGTGCCTCAGTGGAGGCATTCTGCGGCAGGCACGGCTACCCCCTCATCGTCCATGAGTTCGCGGCCCAGGGCATCGCCATACCCTTGGTGCGCAAGGTGATCAAACGTCCGGTCTGTGCCGTCTGCGGCAAGCTCAAGCGCCACGCATTCAACCGTCTGGCCGGGGAGCACGGATTCACAGTCCTGGCCACGGGGCACAACCTGGACGACGAGGTGGGGCGGTTGTTCGCCAACGTGCTGCGTTGGGACAGGGCCTATCTGGCGGACCAAGGGCCGCTGCTCCCGGCCTCCGACGGTTTCGTGCGCAAGATCAAACCCCTGTATCGCCTCACGGAATTCGAACTGGCCAACTACTGCTTTTTACAAGTCATCGAGCACCACATGCGGGGGTGTCCTTTCAGCAAGGGCGCGAGCTTCAGCGCACACAAGGAGATGTGGGAGGAGTTGGAGTCGCACAGCCCAGGACAGAAGCTCAATTTCTACGAAACCTTTCTCAAGACCGGCCGCCCCGCGTTCGAACATCTGGAGTGCCGGGAAGGCGCGAGCCTGAGCCCGTGCACGGTCTGCGGCTCCCCAACCTCGGCCGAGGTCTGCTCCGTGTGTCGGATCATGACTCAGGTGCGGGAGCAGGACCGGCAATGACGCGGGCAGTCCACGGGAGGATGAAGATGTTCAGGATATTCGCGACGATTTCACTGGTATTCCTACTGCTCACCGGCGTGGCACAGGCCCAGAATCAGGAGACCCAGGAGGCCATTGACAAGGGAGCCGCGGCCATCAAGCAGTGGCTGACCCTGGTGGACGCCGGCGACTACCCCACCAGTTGGGAGCAGTCCGCGGAATTTTTCAGGAAGATGGTGGGGCGGGAGCAATGGATCGAGCAGCTGACCACCTACCGCACCCCATTGGGCAAGGTGGGACAGCGCGGAGACGCCCTGGCCGAATACACCACCTCCCTGCCCGGCGTGCCTGACGGCGAATACGTGGTGATGCAGCTGCAGACGTCATTCGAGAACAAGGCGCAGGCCGTGGAAACGGTCACGGCCATGCTCGACCCTGACGGCGTCTGGCGCGTGGCCGGGTATTATATCAAGTAGTGGGCCAAGCCCAAAGGGCTGGGGAGGGGGCGTCACCCGTATACCAAACCATGCCTGCCATGCAATGCCCCCCAGAAATCCACCCCCGCCAATTGGCCTTCTGCCGTAGGGGGGGCTCGCGAGCCGCCTTTCCACCGGCGTCATGACGCCTGCCGGGTCTTGGGAAACACCGGCCGTTATGAATGGGCGCTTCGCGAAGCGCCCCTACGCCCCTTTCTGGGGGCGGATGCGGCATCTACAGGTGCCGGCGTTGACCACCGCCTTTTGGGGCGGTAGCCGCCCTCCGTATCTCGTCCGATATGTTCACCGCCTATTGGCAGCGGTCGTTTTCACCCCCGAAATATCGTCCGAAATGACCCACACCATTCGGCATCGGCCGTATCCGGCCAGGAAACAACACCGAAATAGCCCCCGCAAGTTGGCCTTCTGCCGTAGGGGGGGCTCGCGAGCCGCCCTTCCGTCGGCGTCATGACGCCAGTCCTGTCAGACTAGATGGAACAAGTATCCAATATCCAGGCAGCGGGGTTGTTCACAATGTATGTCCTCAAATCCTCCAAGTCATATGCATCACGAATGATGTGTTCATAAAAATTACGTTGCCACAATCCTCTGCCCGGTGTTTTACGCGCTTCATTGACATGTTTTGTCGACACTGTTTAAAAGGCTCCACCAACCTGGCCAACCGTTTTGCGTTTGCTGGCGACTGCGGAGATGTCTCGAGATACGCCTTCTTCAATACATGAAATGCATATAATACCATGCAAATGATTGGGCATGACCACGAAGGCGTCTAACGTAACATGTGCATACTGACGGGACAACCACGCCCAGGTCTCGTGAACAATCATTCCGTATTCGTTCAAGATCATGGAATTGTCGACGATCTCTCCCAGCAAACTACGTCTGTCTTGGGTACAGATCGTGACAAAATAGGCACCAGGCTGCGAATAGTCGTAGCGCTGCAACCGAATCGTCTTACGCATGTTCGAGCCGGGGCCTGTTGCTCTCCCTACCGCCATACCTATCTACTCCGCGATTACGCTTATCCAGGCACACTCGTTCAAACGCTTTCTAGACGTACCTTCTTCAGCAAAAAAAGTTCTTTGCATTCACGTTGTTATCAGAATTCCTCCCCGGTGAGGATGGCGTAGGCCTCGCGGTAGCGTTGGCCGGTCTGTTCGACGATGTCCCGGGGCAGTGACGGCGGCGGAGCCTGCTTGTTCCAGTCCTGTGCCGAGAGCCAGTCGCGCAGGTACTGCTTGTCGAAGCTGGGCTGCGGCTTGCCCGGGGCGTAGCCCTGCTTGGGCCAGAAGCGTGAGGAGTCCGGGGTCAGCACCTCGTCGATGAGCAGCAGTTCGCCGTCCAGAACGCCGAACTCGAACTTGGTGTCCGCGATGATGATGCCGCGTTTCTCAGCGTATTCGCGCCCCTTGCTGAACAGGCTGATGGAAAGTTCCTCGGCGCGGCGCAGCAGGTCCTGGCCGGTCAGGGCCGCGGCCTGCTCCAGGGTGATGTTTTCGTCGTGCTCGCCGAGATCGGCTTTGGTCGAGGGCGTGAACAGGGGGCGCTCCAGCTTCTCGGATTCCTGGAGTCCCTTGGGCAGCGCGTGGCCGCAGACCGTGCCCGTGGCCAAGTAGTCTTTCCAGCCCGAGCCGGTGATGTGCCCACGCACGATGCACTCCACCGGCAGGGGGCGGGCTTTGCGTACGATGACGCTACGCCCCTCGAGCATGTCGGCGTGCTGGCGCAATGGCGCGGGAAAATCCCTGACGTCGGCCGCCAGGATGTGGTTGCGCGCCAAATCCTTGAAGCGTTCCATCCAGAACAGGGTAATCTTGTTGAGAATCACTCCCCGATGGGGAATGGGCTCGTGCATGACCACGTCGTATGCCGAGACGCGGTCCGTGGTCACGATGAGCAGGGTGGCGTCGTCGATGGCGTAGATGTCGCGGACCTTGCCACGGGAGTGCAGGGGATATTCCCTGATGTCGGTTTTCGTCACGATCTGCATGAACTGTCTCCTCCGATGTTGGGGATCACGGCTTGAGGCGTTGCTCCACGGATCGGGCGTGGGCCTCGAGGCCCTCGAGGCGGGCGAGGCGGGCGATCTTCTCGCCGTGCCTGGCGGTATAGGCCTGGTTCACCGCGATCAGGCTCGATTTCTTGCAAAATGTCTCCACCGAGAGCCCCGAAGAAAAGCGAGCCGTGCCCATGGTCGGCAACACATGATTGGGGCCGGCGAAGTAGTCGCCCACCGGCTCGGGCGAATGCCATCCGAGAAAGATGGCGCCGGCGTTGCGGATCCTGCCGAGGCTGGCCCAGGGGGCGTGCAGGGCCAGTTCCAAGTGCTCTGGAGCCAGACGGTTGACCAGTTCCAGACCGGTGTCAAGATCGGGCACGAAGACGATGCCGCCCCAGTCTGCCAGAGAGCGGCGAGCGATGGCGTTGCGCGGCAGGTTTTCGAGCTGCTCTTCCAGGGCATGCAGCAATCTGTCGGCATAGGCCTGGGCCTCCTGGGCTCCCACCACGATGCACAGGGCCGAGGCCAAGGGATCGTGCTCCGCCTGGGAGAGCATGTCCGCGGCAAGCCACTCCGGAGGGGCAACGGTGCCGAGCGAGGCGGTAGCTGATGGTTCAGCCAGGATCACGATTTCGCTCGGGCCGGCGACCATGTCGATGCCCACCCTGCCGATGCACAGTTGCTTGGCCATGGTGACATAAATGTTGCCGGGACCGGCGATGACATCCACCGCGGGGCAGCTTTCAGTGCCGTAGGCCATGGCTGCTATGGCCCAGGCGCTGCCCACGCGGAGCACGTGCTCCAGACCGAGCAGGTGTGCGGCAGCCAGGATGTAGGGATTCAGGGAGCCGTCCCTGCGCGGGGGGGAGGCCAGGACGATTTCACCAACGCCGGCCACCTGGGCAGGAATGGCGTTCATGAGCAGGCTGGAGATGAGTGGGGTTTCACCGCCTTGCCCACCGGGGACGTAAAGCCCGGCACGATCAACGGGGCGCACCAGTCGGCCGAGGATGGTGCCGTCCGGTGCGGTCTCGCACCAGGAGTGTTGGACCTGCGCCAGGTGATAGCGGCGGATGTTCTCGATGGCCTCTTCGATGATCCTGAGGTCGGTGTCGGGAATTACGGCGGCTGCCTCGCGCAATGCGTCCTTCGGTGTCAGCAACATGCCGGCGGAGAAGTCGGGGCAGTCGAAGCGGCGGGTATAGTCAACCAGGGCCGCATCACCGCGCTGTTGTACGTCCTGGAGGATGTCCAGGACGCGACCGCGGAGGGTGTCGTCTCCCTGTGGAGCGTCGCGGCCTTGCAGCCAGGCGGAGATCTCCGGCCAGTGGTCGGGGCTGGAAAAGTGCAGGATGCGGCAGGGCATGGGGACTCCTTGTTTACGGGTGCAGAAATGTGGGTGCTGCCGTGGTTGTAGGAAAGGCCGAGGAAAAAGTCGAGAGCGTGGCATGAAAAATGGCCGGGGCTCTGCGGGGAGCCCCGGCCGGGGGGGAAGTGTCAGTTTACACGAAGCGGTTACTAGAAGGTGTACTTCAGACCGATACCAAGCTTCCAGGCGGTGGAGGTGTTCCAACGCTTGATCAGCGGGGTGTTGACGTTGTTCACGCCGTTGATCCAGGCGCTCTTCGCGCGGTACACGTCGATCAGGCCGGACTCAACATAGGCCGCCAGGTTCTCGTAGATCTGGTACTTGTGGTCGAAGTTCAGCTCCCAGCCCCAGTCCTTGGTGGTGACCAGGATGCCGGCGGGGTTGTTGAAGTTGAAGTTGATGCCATCGCCGATGGTGCGGTAGTCGCGCATGGCGCGGGGCGAGCTGGTGCCGCCGAAGAAGACCACACGCAGTTGATGGGTCAGGTCCTCGATGAAGGAGATGTTGCCAAACTGCAAGCCAACACCCCAGGTGCCCATGTAGGCGTTGTCCAGGCTGAGCAGGCCGGTCATGCCGACGATGGAACCGCCGTCCATGCCGAAGCTGGTGGCCTTCAGGTCGCCGGAGATGACAGGCATACGCTCGGAGCCGTTGTACATGTTCTTGTCGTCACCAGTGCTGTACCAGCCGAGGAGTGCCGGGGTGACCCAGGGGGTCTTGTAGGCGGCGGAACCGGCGAAGTACCAACCGGAGCGGCGCATGGCCTTGTCCTTGGGATCGTTGGAAAGGCCCCAGTTCACGTCGAGGGCGAAGACCAGGGGATCGAGCATGGTGAACTCGAACGCGGCACCGGCCCAGTACAGGTACTGGTAGTCGTTGTTGATGTAGGGGCCGGTGGTGCCAGCGGGGCTGGGCAGACCGCCAAAGATCGGCGGAATGGGACGGCCTACGCTGGAGTAGCCCGTGCCAACGGCGTTGGAGGACAGGCCGGCGAAGTTGCTGGCGGAACCGATACCACCCGGGAAGTTACCCCAGGGGGTGAAGGGGGCCTGGTTGGTGGTGGCGTAGTTGGCAGCGTACATAGCATCGGTGCCGGCCATACCGAAGGTGAAGAACGGGGTGAAGGAAAACACGCCGTCCATGGTAATGGGCACGAAGATGCCGAACAGGTCGATCTCGTCGTTGAGGGAGTTCCAGGTGTTACCACCAGAGACGAACTGAGCGTCAAAGAAGTTGTTGTCGTTGTTGAAGGGACGAGCCCAGAAAGCGCCCACGCCCACCATGTCGTTGAACTGGTAGGTGGTGACGATGGCTGCGGCGTCGTCGTCCAGGATCG
>CAZSRS010000080.1:0-9609 GCA_964609625.1 uncultured Desulfovibrionaceae bacterium | reverse complement strand
CCTCCAGGGTGGCGTTCACCACCCGGGCAATGGCCTGGCGCAGGCCTTCGAGAGAAAGGAAGCGCCGCCTGACATAGAGCAGGTCCTTGGCCGAGTCATCGGCATGGCCGGTAGCCATGGGCTTGAGGCCGGTATTGGTGCCAAGCCCGTAGAGGCAAAGTAGGAGGCGACGACGCAGCACGCGGCGGTCCAGGTGCTCGCGCTCCGTGCCGCTCCTCAGGCACTGTGAGAAGCCCACCTGATGGTCGGTTTCCTTCAGGACATCGAGCAGGCTGGTCATCGGCCAGCGTCGCGCCACCTCGGCTTTGAGCGCCCCCAGATTTTCTGGCTCGGCCTGGGGCTCGAAGGGCGAGACCGCGATCCAGCCGCCTTTTTTCTGTAATATCTTGACCCTTGGGTTGGCCGGCATCCCCTCGTTCAAGGCCGCCAATGCGTGGTCCATCTCCTCTCTGAGGGCTGCGGTGAAGGCCTTGGGATCCGGGGGGAGGCCCATATCCGAGTAGTAGGCCTCCCGTCGGACCTCGAAGTCTTGTGGCAGATCCTCCTCGGGATTCCGGTAGCGACGGCTGCCCACCACCCAGATTTCCCGACACCGCAGTTGCTCCCGCAGCGCCTTGAGCACGCAGATTTCATAGGCGATACGGTTGATCCTGGGCGGGTCGCCGTCGTCATCGAGCACCAGCGGCATCCAGGCGGGACGGACCACGCCCTCGGTGACCACCGTGGTCCCCTTGGGGTACGACGATCCCTTGCACCACAGGTGGGCTTTGAGCACGGCCAGGGCCTCCATCACCGGCTGATGTCGGGCGTTCCCGCACCTGAACTCCAGGACGTCCAGCAGTTCCGGGAGGATCCGGCGGTAATGGGACCGGTACGAGCGCTTGAGCACCGTTCGCACGGTCTCCTTGTAACCCGGCCCGGAGACCTGGATCTCCTGAAGCAGGGTCTTCAGGAGCTGTTCCGAGGCCACCGGAAAGATGACCTGGTTGACCACGCCTTCCGGCGCGTTCAGGGATGCCTCCGCCATGCGGGCCAGCAGCCCGAGCTTGCCGGGGACCTTCTGGAGCTGACTGGCCAGCCCCTCTTCAACCTTCTGTTCCGCCCGCTTGCTCATCTTGTGGATGAGTTCCACAAGCAAATCGACGAGATGGTCAGTCAGCTCCTCGGCCCTGCGATGCAGGAAGGCGGCCATGAGCGTGGCCTGGAGTGCCCCACTGTGCCGGCGAAGCTCATGGGGTTCTTCGACCGAGGCTCGTTTGGCGTACCTGTCCAAGGCCTTGGGGTGGACGCCTGCGAAGAGTCCGGCCGGAAGCCCGACCTCCCGCACAAGCAGCAGCCGGGCGGCGGCCTCCTTGACGCTCGCCACGCTCGGCCTGCCCGGATCGGCCTTCAGGGTTTGCCAGGCCGCCCACTCGGAGGCCTCCGCTGTAGACGGCAAGGGCGTCAACAGCCCGGCGAGACGCGCCAAAACGGGCGGGGGCAATTGGTGGTGGATGCTTTGGCTGAAGCGGACTTCGTGGGCATGGGTTGCAGCCCGGATGTGGCGCTTGAGCCGCTCCGGAGCAGGCGGCTCTATCCGCAGGGTCCGGCAGCGGTCCAAGGCCGCTTCCTTCAGCCGGTCGTAGCGCTGCTCCGCGGACAGCACCTCCGCTAGGAGCCAGGCTTCCAGCGCCCGCGCATCCTCCACGGTGGCTTCACGAAACCCGGTCCAGCTGCGGATCTCGGCTCGATGCCGGCGAATGGTGGGGCCATCCCAAGGATACTGCCGCCAGTCTGCTGCAGGGACCTGAGTTTGCTCGGCAAGGAAGGCGACGGCCTGATCTGGCATCTCGTGAGCCGCCGCCGGAAAGCGCCCTTCCAGCTGGAAGAATTTCAGCAGCAGCGAGAATCCCAGGCGAGTGGCCCCGCTCTTGTTGCGGAGCAGGCCCGATTCCGGAGGCAGGAGCCCCCAGTGCAGCTCCAGCTCGTCCTGGCTCCAGCATCGCTTCACAAAAACCTCCGGATTGTGCACATTGAACTCTACCCAGAATGATACACAAGGCGAGCCACGCCCCACAAGGATTCCCAGGCCGCAAAATCCGAGAGGTTCAATTGGGACAGAAAGTGGTCATCTACTGCCGGGTCTCAACGGCCGATCAGTCCTGTGCCCGACAGGAGCAGGACCTCCTGGCCTATGCGGCCCGGGCGGGCTTCGAGGTGGTGGATATCCGCAGGGAGATTTCGTCAGGGACCAAGGACCAACGGCCGGAACGACAGAAAGTTATGGCCCTAGCCCAGGATCGGCGCATCGACGCTGTATTGGTGACCGAATTGACCCGCTGGGGGCGCAGCACCACGGATCTGGTCCAGACCCTCCACGATCTTCAGGCCTGGAATGTCTCCCTGATCGCGCAGACCGGCCTCCAGTTTGAACTGAGCACGCCCCAAGGCAAGCTGATCGCGTCCATGATGGCCGCGCTGGCCGAGTTCGAACGGGATCTGCTCCGGGAACGGGTGCGGTCCGGCATCGCCGCAGCCAAGGCGCGGGGGAAGACCTTTGGGGGTCAGGACACGATTTGGCAAAAATCGTACGCTAAGGAATCTGGGGTTCCGGACGTTCTGAAAGCGCACGGTAGAGCGTAGACCGACCGATACTGAGTTGCTTGGCCGTCTGCGTAGGGGAGAGGCCGGCGTCGACGAGGGCATAGGCTGCTTGGAGTTTCTCCGGATCGAGTGCAGGCCGACCGGGCAGGCGCCCCTTCATTGCGGCCACTATGAGGCCGTCCTTCGTGCGCTCGGCAATGAGCCGTCGTTCGAAGTGAGCAATAGCCCCGAAGACATGAAAGACTAGCTCTCCTGCGGCCGAAGACGTATCCAGCCTCTCCTCCAGGGACTGCAGGGCCACGCCGCTGGCCTTAAGCGTTTCCACCGTCTCTAGCAACTCGCGCAGCGATCGTCCTAGACGATCCAGGCGCACCACACATAGCACATCGCCCTGGCGCGCATACTCGAGCAGCGCGGTCAGACCAGGCCGCTCGAACTTCCGTCCGCTGCTGACGTCCTCGAAAATCCGCAATGCGCCGGCATCTTGGAGGCGACGGCGCTGCCCTTCCAGGTCCTGTTCGCCGGTCGACACCCGCGCGTAGCCCAGGATCGCGTTCATGGTTTGTCTCCAAAAGGGACGTTTTAGGGATGACTCGTGCCTCACGATAGTACCGGCACGATTGCCGTCTCTAAAATATGTCTCTAAAACTCGGTGTGTCCATAAAATATTTCCACCTTTTGGGGACGCCATCCGGAGGCGATCCATGTCTAAACCCGCCATGCTATCCCCTGCGCAACGCGTCCGTCTGCTGGCTTTCCCAGAGAAAGAGCGCGACTTGGTGCGCCACTACACCCTTTCCGACATGGACCGCGCGATGCTCGTCAGCAAACGGGGGGAGCAGAACCGGCTCGGCTTCGCCGTGCAGCTCTGCTGCCTGCGCTTTCCCGGGCAGGCGTTCACCGCGAATGGCGGCACCGCACAGATTCCTCGCCATGTGGTCGAATTTGTGGCGGAACAGCTCGGGGTCGAGCCGCAGGCGTTCACCGCCTATGCACGTCGTGATGAGACTCGTCGGGAGCACCTCCTTGAACTCAGGATGGTGTTAGGCATGCGGACGTTCGACGGCCAGACGCGCCAGGCGTTATCGGCCTGGCTACTGCCCGTGGCCATGGGCACGGACAAGGGCGTGGTGTTGGTCGAAACGCTTCTGGAAGAGATGCGCCGACGCCAGATCATCATTCCCAACTTGATGGTCGTGGAGCGTCTGGCCGAGGAAACCCGGAGTACGGCCAGGAGGGACACCTATCGCGCCGTGCTCCATGGCCTCACGGAAACTCAGATCGAGGGCCTTGAAGGGCTACTCCGGATTCGGCCTGACGGTGAGCAAAGCTGGCTGGCCTGGCTGCGCAAGGTGTCGGACGGCTCCGGTGCGAAGAGTTTCCTGCGGCTTGTCGAGCGACTCGATCATATCCGGGCACTCGGTGTGGATCTGGACCGCGGACGCAGCATCCACCGCAATCGCTTGGCCCAACTCGCGTGCGAGGGCGGCCGGAGCACCGTGCAGCACCTCGCCGAATACGAACCCGAGCGCAGGCGGGCCACCCTCGTGGCGGTACTCCTGGACTTGGCCGAGACCATCACCGACGAGTGCATCGAGATATTTGACCACATGCTGGGCGCAACGTTCCGGAAGAGCGAGCGGCGCTACGCCGAACGCTTTCAGCAAAGCGCCAAGACCATCAACGAGAAACTCCGGCTCTATGCGGCGGTCGGCAGGGCGATCATCAAGGCCAGGGAGCACGCGGCCGATCCCTTCAGCGCCATCGACAGCGTGCTGCCATGGGAGCGGTTCCTAAAAAGCGTGCAGGAAGCCGAGGCGCTCGCCAGGCCTGAGGAGTTCGATCCTCTTGAAATATTGGGCGAACGGTACTCCCTCGTCAGGCGATATGCCCCGACGCTGCTCGCCTCCTTTGAGTTCCAAGCCTCCAGCCCGGCCAAGCCCCTCATGAAGGCCGTCGACCTCTTGCGTGAGATGAACTCCACGGGCCGGCGCAGCCTCCCGAAATCCCCGCCCGCTGCTTTCGTGAAAAAACGTTGGCAACGCCTGGTCTTTCCCAACGGCACGGTGGATCGGCGCTACTACGAGCTGTGTGTGCTCGCGGAACTCCGTGATAGGCTTCGCGCCGGCGACGTCTGGGTGGTCGGGAGCCGGCGCTACCGAAACTTCGAGGAGCATCTTCTGCCGAAGACAACCCTTGCGCGGATGCGTCTTGAGGGGCTCCTTCCCCTGGCCGTGGAGCCGGACTTCAAGGCTTTCATCGGCAACAAGACGTCCGCTTTGGCCGAGATCCTGGAAAGGGTCTGCGCGAGAGCCTCGGAGGGGCTGCTGCCCGACGTCAGCCTGGAGAACGGACGCCTCAGCATGGCTCCAGTGAAAAAATCCTCTCCCGAAGAGGCCCGGGAGTTGGCCAGAGTCCTCTATGGCATGCTTCCTCGCGTCAAGATCACGGAGCTGCTCCTGGAGGTCGACGCCTGGACCGGTTTCGCGGACCAGTTCACTCATCTGCGCACGGGCCTGCCGCCCGAAGACAAGGAGACGCTCCTCTCCGCCATCCTCGCTGATGGCATCAATCTTGGCCTGGCCAGGATGGCCGAGGCGTGCAAGACTGTGAGCCTGCGCCGGCTCAGCTGGACATCGGATTGGCATATCCGGGACGAGAGCTACGGCCATGCCCTGGCGCAGCTCATTGACTTCCAGCATGGGCATCCCTTTGCCAGGCACTGGGGCGAGGGGATGACATCCTCCTCGGACGGCCAGCACTACCGCGCCGGGGGCAAGGGTGAGGCGATCGGCCGAGTAAATGCCCGCTACGGCAACGACCCAGGCGCGATGTTCTATACCCATGTCTCGGACCAGTTTGGCCCTTACCATGTGAAGGTCATCAGCGCGACGGAGAGCGAGGCCCCGCATGTCATCGACGGCCTGCTCTACCACGACTCCTCCTTGGAAATCCGGGAACACTACACCGACACCGGCGGAGCGACCGAACACATCTTCGCCCTCTGCCATCTGTTGGGATTCACTTTCGCGCCCCGCATCCGGGATCTGCGTGATCGCAGACTCTACGTCTTCGGTAAGGCTGCGGACTATCCGCCTCTCTCCGGGCTCATTGCCGGAAGTGTCAACGTACGGCGCATCGAATCGCAATGGGAGGACATCCTGAGGTTGGCCACTTCCATCAAAACCGGCGCGGTAACCGCCGCGCTCATCCTGAAAAAGCTCGCAGCCTACCCTCGACAAAACGGCTTGGCCCTCGCCCTCAGGGAACTGGGGAGATTGGAGCGAACGCTGTTCACCCTCCGCTGGCTGGAGGATCCTGGCCTGAGGCGTAAGGCGAACCTGGAGCTGAACAAAGGAGAGGCCCGAAACGCCCTGGGGCGGGTGGTTTTCTTCAATCGTCTCGGCGAACTCCGCGACCGCAGCTATGAGAACCAGCGCTACCGGGCAAGCGGGCTGAATTTGCTGACCGCCGCTATCATCCTCTGGAACACGGTCTACCTGGACAAGGCGGTGGAAGAACTCCGCGAGCAAGGCGCGCCTGTCAATGAGGGCCTGTTGCCACATGTCGCGCCGCTGGGTTGGGAGCACATTAACTTGACAGGCGACTATACTTGGGAGTCCCCATCGGTGGATGTTCCCGGCCTTCGCTCCCTGCGCCCGAGCCCCCAGCAGAGGCTTTCAATTCCTTAGCGTACGATTTTTGCCAAATCGTGTCCTGACCCCGAAAGGCTGCCGTAAAGCACGATTTCGATGCGCGTGGCCGCGTCCTGGGCCTCGGGCGGCAATTCCCGGACAAGACGCAGAAAATCGCAACCGGCTTTCATGGGGCCGATGGTGTGGGAACTTGAAGGCCCGGGACCGATCTTGAACAGATCGAAAATGCTGAGATCGATTGCAGCCAAGCGAGACTCCTTGCCGTTTGGGCCATGCGCACGCCTCCCTTGTCCCCTGTGCGCCCGGGGCTGGTCAAGCCTCGGGCCAAGGCACCCGAGTACGGCCGCCCCGTTGCCCCCACGAGGGTTTGCGGATGCGCTCGCTCCGTGCGTTCATCCGCTCTATCGAAAACCCGGCCTGTCCGACCAACATAGTATTTTGCGGGGACAACTCCAACACGGAAAACCAGAAAGGCTCTTGACGGTATGAATTGCCCAGGTTATATTAATAAAAACATGTAAAATTGATGGAAGTTGTAAAATGCCTAGCCGCGAGTTATCGTATTCCTCAATGCGGCGAAAGTCTTTGAGTTTACAGAAAAACACGCAACCAAGTGCCATTCTTTGTAAAAGATGTGGGTCATCGGCGCACTGCTGCAGACGATTGCCCATGGAGGGGATGCCCGCGATAGCGCTTTGGCGTCCACTGCGGCTATGATGGCGTCGTCGTCCTAGCCCTACCCCGGGATTCCATACGAGGCGGGCAGACCAATGCCTCAAGGCGTTGCCAACGGTCGGCAGAGATGTCGTGGCGACTCAAGTGCCGTGGATGCCGTAATCACCTGCATTGTCAAGGAATCTGTTGGAAACAGACCCTACTATTCCATGAACACACCGCATAGGCCCAAAACAGCGGCCGTTCCGCGGCATTTTGTGATATCTGTTGAAATTACTAGGATTTTAAGGAACCTGTTTAGCTGACATGCTTCGGTCGTGTGGACATATCCCGTGTCCAATTTTGATTTATTTTTTGAGTCAGCCCTCATGATATACGCTCCGCAAATCTTGCCGGCACAGAACTTGCTTAAGCAAAACCAATTGCAAGAAAGCAAATAACACACCCATGGATATCGTACTACGAAGCAACTGATATCTAATGCAACTTCATCCATAAGAGAAACATCATGACTATATAAATGTCTGTGATTAAAAATATAGAGAGGGCATAATATAGCCAAAAACTGTCCAGTATCAACAGGAATAAAACTTATATTGATATCCTTCTTCGGATTAATTTTTATGTCGTACGAGCTGATTGCACCTAATGCCTGTTGCAATGATTTAAAAGTGCCGTTCAGTTTACATTCGTGGAATATATACTATTGGTACGACCTTTAAACTTGATGGAGGTTGACATGTCTCAGTGGGAAAAAAAGATCGACATCAACAAGGTTTTTATTCTGCAACAGCCCAAGCCGATCACCTATTTCGGCGTCGGGGCCATCGCTAAGATTGACAGCATTCTGGCGGAGATGGCCGCCACGGGAAAAAAGAACATCCTCGTGGTCACGGATTCCATCGCCTACAAGGCCAGTGGTGCCTGGAAGAGCGTGGAGCCGGCCCTGAACGGGAACGTGAAGTGGAAGCACTATGACAAGGTCCGGCCCAATCCCACCTATGCCAACTGCGAAGATGCCGCAGCGATAGGCCTGGACTTCAAGGCCGACGCCGTTCTCGCCATCGGCGGCGGCAGCGCCATAGACACGGCCAAGACGGCCGCCGTACTTATGAAGCACCCTGGCAAGAAGGCTGTTGAATTCTACGAGAAGGGCGAACCCATCACCGGGGCCGTGCCGCTCATTCTCATCAACACCTCCCACGGCACAGGTTCCGAGTGCGGATACGGTGCCGTGGCCCAATCCGACGGAGAGGACAAGCCCGCCATTTTTTCGCCGCACATTTATTCCACCTACACCATCGAGGATCCTGGCCTGACGGCGACCATGCCCACCAAGCAGACCATCTCCACCTCCATGGACGCCGTGAACCACGCTCTGGAGGCGGCCACCACCATCACGACCACGCCCTATTCCATCGGGCTGTCCAAGGAGGCCATCCGGCTGGTCATCACCTACCTGCCGACCGCCATTGTCGAGCCGTCCAACCTTACGGCCCGGTACTGGCTCATGTACGCCTCGGCCATTGCCGGCATCAGCTTCTACCAAGGCATGCTCCACATCACCCACGTCATGGAGCACGCCATGAGCGCGATCAACACCAAGGTCACCCACGGCGACGGCCTGGGCATCCTCATGCCGGCCATTGTCCAGGAGATCTACCCGGCCGTGCCGGAAGTCATCGCCGACCTGTTCTCGCCGGCTATCCCGGGCCTCAAGGGCGAACCCAGCGAGACCGATTTCGTGGTGGAAAAGCTGCGCGCTTGGTGCCACTCCGTGGGCCAGCCCACCAGCATGTCCGGCTACTACACCGACGCCGACATCCCGGCTCTGGTCAAGATGACCATGGAGTCATCGATGTCCAAGGCGCTGTTGCCCCTGGCGCCCATCAAGACGGACGAAGCCGTGGTGGAGCGGATATTCAGAAACTCCTTCTAGCCCGGCACCCAGACGAATGGCCCCGGGGATATCCCCCGGGGCCAAACGGCCTTTGGGAAAAGACAAAGGAATTCCGCATCCATCGCCGGCCCTGACGTGCTCCAATATCAAAAATATCAGGATTCAATGGAGCTAATCTGTGTCGAGGAGCCGTGCGAACACGGGACGTACGGAACGCAAACGCGGTTAAAGTTCCCTACCCCGCCGCAGCAACGCTCTGTATAACGCCTACAGCGAGTGTATCCGTGAACGGCCGGCCGATAGAAATGGTTCTGGCCGTCTAAAGGGCCTCGGGAAGGAACGGAACGCCTAGCCCGCCACGCTTGGGAAGGCTACTATTGGGATGCATGACAAAAAACGGGCTCACAGCCCCGCCCTTATCTGCTTGACTGGCCGCAATTCGCAATGCCTGCCACCGCTCCCTGTGCCCGGTCGGCACGGTCCGCGCCAGCCGTTCAGGCAACGCGCGATATTCAGCCATCCGCGCGCTGAAACCTCTTCATTTTTCTGTAGAGCGTGTTGCGGGATATCCCAAGCGCCTTGGCGCTTATCGAGGGGTCGTTTGCGGGAGGGGGCGGAATCCTACGCTAAGGCTTTGGCCAGCGATATTCTCCGGTGAGATTGATGTGTTCCCATCCGAGCGGCGAAACATGGGCCAAGAGATCGGGCGATAGCAGCTTTCCATCGCGTTTCTGGTTTGCAACGACCTCGCCGAGCTTCATGGTGTTCCAGAAGATGATGATGGCGGCGAGCAGA
>CAZSRS010000079.1:0-10457 GCA_964609625.1 uncultured Desulfovibrionaceae bacterium | reverse complement strand
GATGTATTGCTGATCCTTGCGGATGATGAAATTCTTTTCCTGCTGTCTGGATAGAACCATGGCGTTCATGATCTCGTTGAGCTCCGAGACCATTTTCACGTTGTGTTGCACACTATTCAAGCCCAGAGCGCCCACCCCGGCCACGAGCACCGTGAGCAGGATGAGGAAGCAAAAACCGATTCCCAGTTTGACTCCCAGTTTCAAATTCTTGAACATGTCAACCCCCTGATGGATCCATGTCACTGCAATGGGAAAAGCCCCGCATACAGGCCAAGCCACTCCCGGCCTCGTTACCGCGGAGTCAATGGAAGATACGTGCCGAAAGGAAGCGTTTCTGGAACTCGTTGATTCTGAAGAACAAATCACGGCGAGGACGAAGAAAGGGATATGAAGGACCTCATATCCCGTGCGCGAGAACAACAAAATAAAACCTAATCAGTGGAAATAGTTCTACCTTCCGGCAAAGCGAAAAAGTCAACAAATTGAGAAAATTCACACCCCTTCCGGAGGAGAGGGTTGCTTGGTTACGTTGGATCGGGCCGCTCGGCCTCGCGCTGTCTGAGGCGCTTGTTCAGGGCAGAGGCCGTGATGCCCAGCATGCCGGCCGCGATGCGCTGGTTGCCTTGGGCGCGCGCCATGGCCTCATCCACCAGGGCATCTGACGCCTCGCGCAGCGTGGGCAGGGTCGTTAGGTCCGCAAACAGGCCGACAGACTCCGCCGGCCGTGACGGTTGGGAGTGGTCCTGCCCCGATCCGATGGCCTGTTTGAAGCACTGCATGGAAAGCACGTGTGCGGTGTGCACGCTCACGGCATCAAAGACCATGGCCCGCAGTTCGCGTATGTTGCCGGGGAAGTGGTAGGTGTGCAGCAGTTGCGGCAGTTCCTTGGGATAGCTCGGTGGCTCCTTGCCCATTTCTTCCGCCGCGACTTCCAGGAAGTGCTCCAAAAGCAGGGGCACATCCTCCTTGCGCTCCCGCAAGGGCGGCAGGTGCACGGCATGGGTCTTGAGCCGGTAGTAGAGATCATGGCGAAATGATCCGGATTCCATGGCTTTTTGGATATCGATGTTGGTGGCCACCACGATACGGGCAGTGGACAGCACTGGGGTGTCCGAACCCAAGGGGTGGAACTCGCGCTCTTGCAGCAAGCGCAGGAGTTTGACTTGCGAAATCTCCGAAAGCTCGCCGATCTCGTCCAGGAACAGTGTGCCGTGGGCCGCCTTTTCCACGAACCCCAGCCTGTGTTGCAACGCGCCGGTGTAGGCGCCCTTCTTGTGGCCGAAGAGGGTGTCGGCGAAGACCACGTCGTCCAGGCCGGCCACGTTCAAAGGCACGAACTCACCCTGCCTGCCGCTGGCGGCATGAATGCCCCGGGCGATGAGTTCCTTACCCACGCCCGTCTCCCCGGTGATCAGCACGGGCTCGCTACTCTGCGCCACGGCCTCGCAATACCGGAGCAGGTTGATCACGGCCGGCTCCCTGGTGAGGAATCCGGCAAAGGCCTCGGGCACGCTCCTGGAGGGGCACAGGGTGTTGCGTTTGAGCACCTGAATCTGCCTGTTCAGGCTCCTGCGCTCCAGAGCCTTGGCCAGACTGGCGGAGAGGCGGTCCGGGTCCACGGGTTTGGTCACGTAGTCGAAAGCGCCCCTGCGCATGCAGCGTACGGCTGTATCCAGGTCATAGATGGCCGTGACCATGATCACGGGCACGTCGGGCTGCTCGAGAACGATCTCCTCGAGGAGTTGCTCCCCCGAAATATCCGGCATGACCATGTCCTGAAGCACGACCTCGAAATCCTCAAGCCGCAGCAACTCAAGTGCCTTGTGGGAGGATTGGCAGGTGATGACGTTGGTGTAGCCCATGAACTCCAGGGCGATGGAAAGGCTCTCGAGCGCACCTTGTTCGTCATCCACGACCAAAATGGGGCGTAGCGGATTGTTCGTCGTGATCATGGCGCGACCTCGTTGGATCCTGTGGCAATGGGAAGGGTCATGACGGCCGTTGCTCCAGGTGGGGGGGCGTTGTTGCGCAGTTCAATGCTTCCCCCATGTATTTGCATGATTTTTTCGGAAATTGCCAGCCCCAGGCCAGTACCGCCCGAGCCTCTCTTGGTGGTGAAAAACGGCGTGAATAGCTGCCCCTGGACGTTCGGGGGTATGCCCGGTCCCTCGTCGGTCACGGATAGTTGGACGTGGTCGCCCGCCTCGGTCACGCCTGTCCGCACCAGCAGCCGCCCCCCGGATTGGGCCATGGCATCCAGCGCATTGAGCAGGAGGTTGAGAATCACCTGTTGGATCTGCTGCGAGCTGCCTCGAACAGTGGGAAGGGATTCGGCAAGCTCCAGTTCCAGACTGCAGCGCAATTTCACCAGACGCGGCTTGATAAAGGGCAGTGCCACGTGCAACATGAGGTTCAGATTCACGATTTCGATGGGCCCTTCAAGATCGGGCCTGGAGAGCCGACGCATGTTCTCCACGATGTCGGAAATGCGTCTGGATCCGGAAAGGATGCCGTCCAGCAAGCGGGGCAGATGCTCCCGCATGCGCGAATAGGGCAAGCCGCCGACCATGAAGTCCCCCTCGCGGTCGGCGAGGAAGTCCAGCGTGGGTAGAAGACCGTCGAACGCCTTTTTCAACAACGGCGCGTTGAGGGAGATGAAGTTGTTGGGATTGTTGATTTCATGGGCCACTCCCGAAGTCAGGATGCCCAGGGAGATGAGTTTGTCCGCCTGGATGAGCTGCTTGTCGCGCTCCCGCGCCTCCTGCTCGATCCGCTTTTTCTCGGTGAGATCGGTGACGAAACCGTCGATGAACAATGCATTCCCCTCGCGGATGGAGCGTACGTTGAGCAGCATGCTCCTGACCCGCCCCTTGCGGTCACGCCATTCGGTCTCGAAATCCCTGACCGAGCCGTGGGTGAGGAGCATCTGTTTGAGTTCCTCGCGACGGGACATTTCGACATACACCTTGCCGATATCCTGGTCACTCTCCTCCAGGAACTGGGCGGGTGAATCATACCCGAGCATCCCGGCCAGGGCCTGATTCAACTGCAATACCTTTCCGTCATAGGTGAGGCGCAGTATGCCCACCGGGGCGTTGTCAAAGAGGTCGCGGTAGCGGGCCTCGCGCTCCAACAGGACCTGTTCCCACTGCTTGCGGTGAGAAACGTCCGCAACGATGCAGATGGCCTCCCTGGTGGGGTCTTTCTCGTCCAGGGGTGCCAAGCGCATGACCACCGGCACGCCATGACCGTCCTTGTGCCTCAGGTCGGCCTCCAGCCTGGCCATGCCTTGGGAGCGTAGCTGTTCTTGTATCTGTTCCCTTACTTGGGGGAACGTGTTCCTGTCGGAAAAAAACACCGCCAGATCCGCGCCTTCGACCTCCTCGCTGGTGTAACCGAGGATGGTTTGGATCTGGCTGTTACTCCAGACCACGCTTTCTCCGGTGACGAGGCAAATCAACAAGGGTGCGGCCTCGAGGATGCCGTGCAGGGTCTGTTCCCGCTCCTCGAGGACTTCTCGAATACGTAAGTGGTGTGAAATATCCCGTAGCGAGGCCAGAATGCGTGTCTTGCATCCAATGGTCACTTTTTTGATCCGCACCTCGCTCCAGAAGACACTGCCGTTACGTTTCCTGCTCAACCATTCAAAAAACTGGGACTCGGAGTTGTACAGGTTGCGAATCACTTCCAGGGCTCCCACCAGATCAAAGGGATAATGGCCCTGGCTGATATCGGCCACGTTGAGGCCGGGCAACTCCTCCCGGACATAGCCGAAGAGCTCGAGAAATGTCCTGTTGGCGTCCACGATGTCCAGGGTTTCCGCATCGTGCAGGATGATCGCGTCCGTGGTGGTGTTGAATATTTCGAGATAGGTCTGTTCCGTGCGTTTGAGCAGTTCGTCGGTTTCATGCTCTGACGTGACGTCCAGGCTGATGCCCACTAGTTTTTTGGGCCGCCCCTTATTGTCCCGAGCCACCAGTCTGGCCAGGACGCGCACCCATATCCACTGGTCGCCTCCCTTGCGCAACCGATAATCGAGACGCAGGGAGTCCTCGCCGGGCGCTTCGACGTATTGTTTATACTTCGCGATCACTTCTGGAAGATCGAGCGGATGCACCAGACTTTTCCAGCCCTCGATGCCACCAGGCACCACATCCAGGGAAAGTCCCATGAGTTCGCACCACTCCGAACTGAAATGGATATCGCCGGTGGTCAGATCTGCTTCCCAGACACCCGCCCTGTTGGCCTCCAAAGCCAGAAGAAAACGCTCCCTGCTGTTTTCCAGTTCCTTCTTCGTCCGCCGCAACTCCGTAGTTTCCGTGAAACTTGCGAGTACTTGACGCACGTGTCCTGAACCATCCAACAGCGGTTGGGCAAAGACAGCGAACCAGCTTCCGCTTTCGGGATGGCGATACTCCCCCCCGTGGGGTCGTCCGGTGTGGAAGGCATTGCGGATCACGCATTCCTTGCAGGGAGTGGAGCAACCCTCGAAAAACTCGTGGCAAATCTCTCCCACCGGTTCCTTGCCGGGAAAAAGCTGATGCAAGAGGGTATTTGCCCAGGCGATGGACATGTCGGGGTTGATCAGGCTCAGCCCGGTGCGCAGAAAACCCAGCACGTTGTTCAGCCAGTCGCGTTCGAAATCGGCTTCCAGCTCGAGTCGCGCCCGCACCGTATCGTCTCTGGCAACGGCTTGCACACCCAGAACCACGCCGGAGGTGTCGCGCAACGGGGTGCAGCTCACGTCCACGAACCTTCGGCCAAGGGCCGGAAACTCAAACCAGCCGCCGAAACGAACCACCTCCCCGTCCAGGCATCTGTCCAACAGATCCTTGGCTTTCGCGTGCAAGGTCGCCAGGGCGATGACGCCATACACCTCACGCCCCACGACACCTTCTTGTCCGATGCCAAAGGCGTGCTCAAACGATCTGTTCACAGCCCGTATGATATAATTGCGGTCCAGAAGGACAATGATCTCCTCGGCGCTCTGCAATACGAGTTCATGCAGGCGTGTGCACAAAGCCATGCCTCCCGGGTCCACCGCCCCCAGCCGCTCTTCGAGTTCCTTGACCCGTGCCCTGACCGTTGCCAGCTCCCGCGACAATGACCTGCTTTCCGGTGTATCCACCACCCCGCATCCCCGATCCCTGATTGTTCGGGCGATTCCCCACCCCTGCCCGTGTAGCTGTCAGCGTACGGCACCCGCCACTGTATCCCTCTTTTCTTCAGGATACAGTATTTCTCTCGGCCTTGAAACCACCCACCCGGTGGGCAACAGGAAGCCAGGCCGAAGATGCGGGCAGTTTCACAACGCCTCGAGCACCGGTTGCACGCCCCCACCACGCGCGCGCCCGCGCCATGGCAGACGGTCACCTGCCTCGGTTCCGACAGAGCAGTTTCTCAAGGTCTCGCGCGAACGCTTCCACATCGGCTTCCGTGGTGTCGTAGGAGGTCACGAAGCGGCATTCGCAGGTGTCCTTGTCCCAGACATAGAAGAACCACAGTCGTTGCAACTCTGGAACGATCTCTTGCGGAAGGATCGCGAACACATGGTTGGTCTCCACGGGGCGTGTGACCGTGACCCTCTCCAAACCGGCAACTCTCCGAGCCAGGAGTGTGGCCATGCGATTGGCGTGGGTCGCGTTTTCCAGCCACAATCCGTCTTCCAGCAGAGCACTGAACTGCGCCCCGATGTAACGCATCTTGGATACCAGTTGCATGCCCTGCTTGCGTAGATACTTGAAGGCATGGGTATGCTCGGGATGGAAAAAGACCACCGCCTCGCCACACAGCAATCCGTTCTTGGCGCCACCGAAACTGAGCACGTCCACGCCCAGGTCCCGCGAGGCCTGACGCAGGCCGAAGCCGAGGGCCGCGGCAGCGTTGGCCAGCCGTGCGCCGTCCATATGCAGCAGCATGTCGTGGCTGTGCACGAAGTCCGCCAGCTCCCGAACCTCCTCCGGGCTGTACAGGGTGCCGTATTCCGTGCACTGGGTGATGGAAAGCACCCTGGGCTGGCTGCAATGCTGAAAGCCCAGCACATGCATGTGGGGGCGGATGGTTTCCGGGCGGACCTTGCCATTCTCCGCCGCCAGGGGGACCAGCTTGCACCCGGCGATGCATTCCGGAGCGCCGCATTCGTCAAGATTGATGTGCGCGTTCTCGGCGCAGAGCACGCTCTGCCACGTGGTGGTCACGGCCTTGACGGCCAGGACGTTGGCGCCCGTACCGGTGAGCACGAGAAAGGGCTTGCTGTCCTGTCCGAACTCCTGACGCAGCAGGGCCAGGGCTCGTTCGGTCCAAGGGTCGTCGCCATAGGCCACTGCATGTCCGTGGTTTGCATCCTGCAAGGCCCGCAGGACCCGTGGATGGATGGGGGCGTTGTTGTCCGAGGCGAATGAACGCATATGGCAGCACCTTGTTCGGTTGAAGGTAGATATACGATGGTCCGGGCCGCAGGGGGGATGACTATACCAATTGTCCCCGTGGTGCAAACCAGTGTGTCTTCTTCCGAAGGACAGGATGCGTAGAACTGTCCCCGGCATCGAATCAGTGTTACCGCCAGAACACCGCCTGCCCTGCCGTGCCACCTTCGGTGGACTCCTTCATGACCTGAACACCCAAGTACTTGCAAGACACTGACGGAATTGAAGTTGCTTAGTTGTCTCTGTTTGGTGTATCGTTTATCCCTCTGAGCAGTGGATGTCCGACTACGAATGATCTGGTACACGGCGACAGCACGAGGACGATGCATCATGCCGAAATTGGACACGATCGAGACACGGAAAAAGAGGTTCGGCGATCTTCTGGTTGAAGCGGGAATCATTACGCGGCAGAACTTGGACGACGCCCTTCTCGAACAGCAACACTCGAAACGGAAGTTGGGGGAAATCCTCATCGACCATGGCGTTATCACCGAACGCCAGATTGTGGACTTTCTTTCCAGACACCTGCGCGTACCCCGGTTGAACCTGGATAAATTCACGCCGCGGAAGGATCTCGACAGCGTCATTTCCAGGGAGTTGGCGCAACGGACGCGGACCGTCCCCTTGCTCCGCAAGAGTTCACTGCTGCTGGTGGCCACCGTGGACCCCACCGACATCGCCTCCATAGACGAACTGCAGCAAGAGACACACTTCGAGATTGAAAGTGTGATCTGCACGAGAGCCGAGTTCAGGCAAGCCTTCGAGTTTGTCTATAATGCGGAATACGTACAGGCCGAAGACAATCTCTTCGACTTCGAGGCCATCGTGGACACAGAGGAAACCTCGATCGCGGAGCAGATTGAAGAGGAGGCCATGAATGTCTCCTCGCTGCAAAACATGGCCGAAGAAGCTCCCGTGATCAAACTGGTCAACAGCATCCTGCTCAGGGCCGTAAAGGCGGGAGCCAGCGACGTCCATATCCGGACCGTACGCAACCGTGTGCAGTTGCAAATGCGCATCGACGGCAAGCTTAAGGACATCGAAGCCTTTCCAAAGAAGTATTTCCTGCCCGTCGTCTCGCGCATCAAGCTGCTCTCCAAGCTGGACATCTCCGTGACCCGGCTGCCCCAGGACGGTCGTTTCACCTATCGTGCCGGAGACAGTGAGATCAGCGTCAGGACATCGACCATTCCCACCCTGTACGACGAAAAAGTCGTGCTCCGGTTGCACATGCAGGGGCGCCGGGCATTCTCCCTCGAGGACCTGGGTCTGGGGGAGCGCGAGCAACTCTTCCTCCGCAGAGCCGCGCGCAAGCCCCACGGCATGATTCTGACCACCGGCCCCACGGGTAGCGGCAAGACCACCCTGCTCTACACCCTGCTGGACATGATCTATGAACCCGGCATCAACATCATGACCCTGGAGGATCCCATCGAATCCAGGGTGGACTACCTGACGCAAATCCAACTCAACACCAAGGCGGGCATGACCTTTGCCAGCGGTCTGCGCTCCATGCTGCGCCAGGATCCCGACGTGATCATGGTCGGGGAGATACGTGACATGGAGACGGCAAAGATCGCCATCGAATCCTCCATGACAGGGCACAAGGTGCTCTCCACGCTGCACACCAACGATGCCACAAGCGCCATAACGCGCTTCATGGAAATGGGCATCGAACCTTTTCTCATTGCCAGCACCGTCCTTGTGGTGGCTGCGCAGCGTCTGCTACGGAGAATCTGCCCCCAGTGCATCGAGCCCTATCAGGCCAAAATAAAACATTTACGGGCCATGGGTATGGAAAAACAACAGAACGTTGTTATGCATTTCTTCAAGGGCAAGGGTTGCAGCTATTGCTCCAACACAGGATACAAGGGCCGTATTGGTGTCTTCGAGGTCCTCAATGTGGACGATATGGTGCAGCAAATGATCATCAAGCGTGCCTCTGCCTACGAAATAAAGCAAATGGCTGTCGAAAGCGGCAACATGTTCACCTTGCAAAACGATGCCGCCCGCAAGGTATTGCAGGGGCTGACAACGTTCGAAGAATATGTGAGTGTGGCATTATAGACGATCTCCACTGCCATCTCAAGAAAATCAGGATGTGCTATGAACATCGTGGATACCGGCAATATCTCCCCGCAGAGCATCAATTCCGTGTTCGTGGCCAGACAGGCCATCTACGACAAGGAGTTGAAAATTTGGGGACATGAACTATTTTTCCGCAGCACGGGCACGGCCGAAACCGCGGAGATCGAAGACCCGGAAAAGGCCACCGCGGCCGTCATCGTGGACGGCTTCCCTCTGGGAGTGGTAGGCGTCAAGGAAGAAAGACGGCTGGCCATCAACTTCACCCGCAAGATGATCCTGGAGGGAGTCTACGACTTCCTGCCGCCCAACCGGTGCATCGCGGACGTTCCCTCGGAATTCGACGACCAAGCATATCTCGAGGCTTGTAAGAATGTTAAGTCGCAGGGTTTTCTTCTGGCAACCCAGATTCCGGCCAAGCCCGAACTCCTGAAGCTGGCGGACATCGTTCGCTTCGACCTCTTGCGCTTCAAGAACGTGGACCTGGACAAGATCGCTGAAAAGCTCAAGACTCTCGATGCCCTGCTGCTGGCCCAGCGTATCGAGACCAAGGAGATGCTGCAACGGCTCATGAACCTCGGCTTCGATCTTTTTCAGGGCTATGTCTTCAGCAAGCCCATGATCTTGCCAGGGCACAAACTGCAGACCACCGAATTCACCAGGATGCGCATACTCGGCGAACTGGCGGACGAGGATTACGACGTGGAGGCCCTCGCCAAAATTCTTTCCACCGACCTGGGCCTGAGCTACCGCCTCCTGCGTTTCATCAACTCGCCCTTTTTCGGCCTCAAGCAGAAGATCACCTCCATTGCCCACGCCGTTACCCTCCTGGGGCAAAAACGCCTCAGGCACTGGCTCATGGCCGCGATCCTCTCCGATGTCTGTCACGACCCTCGCAGCAGAGAGATGTACTTCATCTCCATCAAGCGTGCCCGGCTCCTGGAACTACTGGCCGGAAAATCGCCGCAACTCACGCGCAAGGCCGACAGCCTGTTCATGCTCGGACTGTTCTCGAAGCTCGATGTCCTGCTCTCACGGGACATGCGTACGCTCACGGACGAACTTGGCATTGAAGACGAAATCGCCGACGCACTCTGCCGCAAGGACAACGTCTACGGCATGCTCCTGACCATGATCGAAGACATGGAAGAGGCGCGCTGGGACAAGCTCGGTCCCTTGTTGCAGATGCTTTCTCTCACCATGTCCGACGTGGCTGTTTCGCATAATATGGCCATCCTCTGGGCTGCCGAGATGACCGAAAGCATGGAAAACAATCGTGGGGAGGAGGAGTGATCCTCCCCTATAACTCGCACCCTTCCCGACAACCCCGGCAACGTTCTTCACCCATCTCGTGAGCTTGGAGTCCCGACACCCCTCGTGTGTACTAGACGAGGGACGCCAGGGCATGGGGCGTGCCCTGGCGTCAGAGGAGGATGTGGACCGGGGAGAAGACCCCCCAAATCCCCAATTGAGGCTTAGGTCAGAATCCGTTTCACGGGATCCTTGAACATCTTGGCAATCATTTGTTTGCGGTTGAGCAACGGCGTGTTCACCTCGGCCGCCGCATAGGAGTAGTACAGGGCGGGGTCATATCCAAAGAGGAAGATCACCCGGACGTCCTCGGGGTTGCCGAGCACGGCGTTGGGGAACTTCGTCTTTGCCTCCGCCAGGCGCGCCTGGGCCATGGCCTTCATCTCTTCGAGTTCGCCGAAGTTCATGGTGCCGGTAGGACAGGTGGCCACGCAAGCCGGGAGCATGCCGTTCTTGACCCTGTCCACGCACATGTTGCACTTGGACCACACTCCGGTTTGGGGATCCTTGCGCGGAATGTTGTAGGGGCAGAACTCCGAACCCTCGCCGAAGCTCAGGCCCTTGGTCTTTTCGGTGAAGACCACGGCGCCGGTCTCCGCATCCTGCAGGATGGCGTCTTCCACTTCCATGTCCGCT
>CAZSRS010000078.1:0-10799 GCA_964609625.1 uncultured Desulfovibrionaceae bacterium | reverse complement strand
AAAAATCGAATGGATCAGATACCTGTTCCCATCCCCCCCCTCGCCGAGCAACATCGCATCGTCGCCAAGGTGGACGAGCTGATGGCCCTCTGCGACGAGCTGGGAGCCGCCCAGGCCAGACGAGAGCGCCGACGGGACAGGCTGGCGGCTGCGTCCTTGCATCGCATCGGCCAGCCCGAGGAGGAGGGCAACGGGGAGGCGTTCCGGGAGAACGTCCGCTTCCACCTGCAGCACCTGCCCCGCCTCGCCACCCGCCCGGAACACATCAAGGCCCTGCGCCAGACTATCCTGAATCTGGCGGTACGGGGCAAGCTGGTTCCCCAGGATCCCAACGATGAACCGGCGGCGGAGTTGCTGAAGAGGACTCAGGCAGCCAAACAGCAACGACGAACAGCCCATGTTTCCAGCATATTGTCAGAGGATGTGTGCGAAGACACTCCATGTGCTTTGCCAAAGCAGTGGCAATGGGTTCGCTTCGGAGCTGTTGCTGAATTCATAAATGGAGACAGAGGAAAAAATTATCCAAACAAAAATGAATACGTGAACGAAGGGGTCCCGTGGATCAATACTGGCCATATAAATCCAGACGGAACCTTGTCAAAAGTCGAAATGAATTATATTTCTCGCCACAAATTTATCAGCTTGAACAGTGGAAAGATACAACTCGGAGACTTAGTGTACTGCCTCAGAGGTGCGACGATCGGCAAAACTGCCATCGTAGACCCTTACACTGAAGGGGCCATCGCTTCTTCGTTGATGATAATTAGGCTGCGTCCTTGCTGCTTCAATCGATATGTTTATTACTACTGCATTAGCCCCATTGGGAGAAGTGAAACTCTTAAATTTGACAATGGCACAGCTCAACCTAATTTATCCGCAAACAGTGTAAAACAATATTTTTTTCCTCTGCCCCCCCTCGCCGAGCAACACCGAATCGTCGCCAAGGTGGACGAACTGATGGCCCTCTGCGACGAGTTGGAAACCCAGCTTGCCGCCGCCCGGACCGAACGCGCCCGCCTGCTGGAAGCCCTCCTCGGCGAGGCCCTTGGCGCGCCCATGGCCCAGCCCCCCCGCCAGCAGCCCAGGCCATCGGCGAAGCCAATCGCCCCCCCTCCCGCCGCGCCAACGTCCTGCCCACGGCCATCTCCCCCGACAGGTGTGTCCCATCCAATGCCCGACATGCGGCGGGGGACCTCCACTGCCCGCGTGACGCCAACAGCACCCGCCAGCGCCCCGCCAGCCCGGGACATGCCAGCCAAGGACGTGGCAGCCAGAGACACCACGGGCAAGAACGCCGCAGCCGCCATCCTGGCCCACATGCAGCCAGGACAGGCCTACTCCCGCGCCCAGCTCTGCGACGCCCTCGGCCTCAGCACCTCCCAATGGAATACCGCCATCCGCGAACTCAAGGACGCCGGCCGTGTGGTCCAGACCGGCGAGAAGCGTGGAGCGAAGTACAGAATCGCCAGCAAGGGGAATGAGCAATGACGCTGACGCTGAAGGAAAGCAATGCCGTCGTCAAAATTGCCGAAGTGCTCTACGACTTCTTGCCCGGCACCCCACACAAATATGGGGTCAAACGGCTTTCCTTCCCTGCCATTGCAGAAGACCTTGGATTAGGTAATTATTGGACCGGAGGAAGCAAGCTTCCGGCAATTTCGAAGCTGCTGGAGCTTACCCTGGAGCACAAGAGGGGGGAGTTCTGCAAACTTCTTATTGAAATTGTTCGACGAGGCAATGAGAAACGGCGCAAGTCCAACCCTGTGACCTACGAGGAAATTGAGTCACTGAATGCATCAATTCTCGGCGTCGGCTTTAAAATTCCAGAGCTGCATGACCCTGAATTTCTCAAATCACTTCCTCGGAAAACCCCGGAACCCGAGAAAGGTCAACAACGCCTCGACCTAAGCAATTTGGGCAATGAGCTCACCCAATTAACTAGCCTGCCACCCCAACAACGCGGGTATGCTTTTGAAAAGCTGCTCTCCGCACTTTTCCATGCGTACAGTTTGATGCCTAGAGCCGGCTTTCGGAACAACGGCGAACAAATCGACGGCAGTTTCGAACTCAACGATCAAACATATTTGCTGGAAGCCAAGTGGCAAAGCACACCAGTTGGCCAGTCGGAACTGTTGACCTTTCAAGGCAAGGTTGAGGGCAAGGCTGCTTGGGCACGAGGAATGTTCGTCAGCTACTCTGGTTTTTCACCAGACGGACTTGCCGCGTTCCGAACAGGGCGCTCGACGAAAATAGTCTGCATGGATGGATTCGACCTTTGGGAGATCATCAGCAACGGCTTGAGCTTTATTGACGCTATCTCCCGGAAAACCCGTCGTGCCTCGGAGAGCAACGAAGCCTACGTTCCCATTCGCGAACTATTTCCAGAAAGATAATTCCCCGAACTGCCAAAGGGATGATATGAGAATCAGCCGAATCCAGATCAAAAATTTTTGGAACTTCAAAGAAGTCAACGTTGTTGGCCAAAACATGGTCATAATGGGTGATGATAAAGTTGGGAAATCTAACTTTCTTCACGCCCTTCGCCTTGTGCTCAACCTGGGCGAACGACCCGTACAAGTCACTCGAAACCAGCCCAAAAGCGGAGATCGACGAGGACGCCTGGACGTCACTCCACAGTGATGTTTCCCGCCCATTCTCCAAGCTGGATTTGGGCCGCATCGCCGTGAAGGTCATCAACCATCTCGGCTATGAAGTCATGGAAGTGTTCAAACTATGAATGTAATGCCATCTGGAGGGACGTAGTGACAGAAATTACTTGCACTAATCCTGCGGAAGAAGAAATTGAGGGCCTCGGCGATGACGAAGATGCGTCTTGGGGCGACTATCCAATAGACACCTTGTTGATACGCAACGAAAGCCGCACTATCCACGATGTCCTAAGACGGATTGAAAAGGGTACCTTTGTGATGGACCCAGATTTCCAGCGCGATTTCATCTGGGATGAACAGCGGCAGAGCAAGCTCATCGAATCCGTACTGCTACGTATTCCGCTCCCAGTTTTTTATCTTGCTGAGGACAAGGAAGGCAGAATGATCGTTGTTGACGGCTTGCAACGCCTTTCTACTTTCAATTTGTTTGTCAACAACAAATTGGCTTTGGCACTTCCTGAGCAGGCAGAGCTACATAAAAAGCGATTCAAAGATCTGAGCGCGAAGCTGCAAAACCGCGTAGAAGATTGCAATCTCATCCTGTACGTCATTGATGCCAAGGTGCCGGAGAGGGCTCGCCTGGATATTTTTGAACGAGTGAACAGCGGCGTGCCTCTGACTCGGCAGCAAATGCGCAACAGTCTGTACCAAGGGAAGGCAACCAGGTTTCTTCGCGATGAGGCTAACTCCGCTCTATTCAAGAAAGCCACTGGTGGAAGCTTAAACGTACAAACCATGCGAGACCGCGAGTTTGTGAATAGATTCTGTGCATTTCAGCTCCTAAAAATTGAGGAGTACAAAGGGGATATGGACGATTTTCTTGCTCAAGGACTGAAGCATATGAACGGACTTTCTGATATGAAGCTGAATAAGCTTGCTGCGGAGTTTCGCACCACCCTCGCCAACAACTACGCAGTGTTTGAAAAGCATGCATTCAGAAAGCACACTGATCCGACAGCATCTCGAAGTGTCCTAAATGCTTCCCTGTGGGACGTCATGTCCACTGGATTGTCGTTGTATTCTGAACAATACGTAGAAACCAACGCAAAGTCGTTGCGCGACGCGTTTTATGCGCTCATGCAAAATCAAGAATTCGTTACTTGCATCACTTACGGGCCTAATGATCCGCGGAAAGTGCGTGGGCGATTTGCCCAGGCCGAACAAATGTTTCAGGAGGTGCTCGGTGCTCACGCGTCTTGACCTGCACTGCTTCAAGTGCTTCCACACGCTGAAGCTGCCCCTAGCGCCATTGACCTTGCTTTCCGGGACCAACGCCTCCGGCAAGTCGTCCGTTCTGCAATCGCTGGTGCTGCTGCATCAGACCATGCGCGAGCAGGAATGGTCCACACGACTTATGCTTAACGGTGACACCATTCGGCTGGGCGTCGTGTCTGATGTGGTGGACCAAGTGTATGGTCGACGCTCCATGGGAATCCGCGTTGAAGACGATGAGGTCGCCTACGACTGGAGTTTTTCTGGCGAACGCGACGAAATGTCCATGACTGTAGACCTTGTTCGCGTTGATGGTAAACAGGTGGATGCGCCGGAGAATTTGAAGTGTCTCTTGCCGGTTGATCTCAAGACCTCTGCGACGGTGTTGGCTGCCCGCCTGATGCACTTGACGTACATCACTGCCGAGCGCATTGGTCCACGAGAAATATACTCAATTGAAGATCGTCAGATTGCATCTGTTGTCGGACCGGCTGGCGAACATGCAGTGAGCATGTTGAACTGGGGCAGAGATGAGCAAGTGATTGATAAACTTGTTCTCGAAGGAACACCTCCGACTAGACTGCGGCAAGTGGAAGAGCGGATGCGGAATTTCTTCCCTGGTTGCGGCCTTGTGTTGCGCCAGGTTCCGCAAGCCAACGCCGTGACGCTGGGCCTTCGCACTTCGGATGACACTGATTTTCACCGCCCGGTTCACGTTGGCTTTGGCCTGACTCAAGTGTTTCCCATCATAGTCGCTGCGCTGTCCATGGCGGAAAACGATATTCTCCTGATCGAGAACCCAGAGGTGCATCTCCATCCCGCCGGCCAGGCTGCCATGGGGTGTTTTTTGGCTGAAGTCGCAAACGCCGGCGTGCAGGTTTTGGTGGAATCACACAGCGACCACGTGCTCAATGGCATTCGGCGAGCGGTGAAGGCGCAATTGATCGATCCAGCTCGGGTTGCCCTCCACTTTTTCCGGCCCAGGATGAAGGACTTGCCGCAAGTGGAAACTCCGGTATTGGATGCCTCTGGCAATATCGACTCCTGGCCCGAAGGCTTTTTTGACCAGTTCGACAAGGATATGAACCACTTTGCAGGATGGGGTAATTGAGATGGATTTTCTCGTCAACGACCTTTCCTGCCACGGGCAGTTCCAAAATGTGAGCGATTTTCGCGATGCCATTAGGTGCATGATGCAGTTTCGAGAGATTGCGCGGCGGCATAGCAGAACTTTGTATTGTCATCAGCAGATTGCACATGCGGTAGTGAACGAGACAATGACCATGCAACAGGCGGTATCCAAGGCATTGAACAGAGATGAACAACGCGCCTTGCTGCAATGGATTACCAAACAAGGACCGTTTTGGGACGACTTGCGTCAACATTCGCCCGACGACTATATGATATGCAACGGCGATATCGTAACTGACACTGCCATTGGCGAAGCCGCTTGGTGTTTACTCAATGGAATAGACAGGGGAATTGTCAGCTTCTCCCCTTCAGCTTGGTGTTGTTCGCCAATTTCAGTTGACCATGTGCTATCACAAGAAACACGACAAACTGCGAATTTGCAAAACCACTGGATTCCTGCTGACTTTGAATTGGCATTGGACGACGCACCGTTACCCATCTCCTCCTGGGAACAGCTTGAGATGATCAGTCGTCCAAAATTCCAGGCCTTGTTTTTTGCTCAGGACGCATTCGCTCCATTGCAAGACCACCCGTTCAGTTCAAGTGCTGCCGAACGAATTCGATTTCTTCTCCACACCCTGAACAGATTTGTGCTGTGCCATGACCCTAGTGGGAAACGAAATAGTGAAGGACAGGAAATTTATCAATCTCATTTTACTGGCAAAAAAGGCGATGGAGGCCGAGGGGCTTCCTTCACAGACTCCTCTAATACCGAAAAGAATGTATTCGAGAAGTCCCTTACCTTCACTCATCCTCAACAGTCAGGAACCACAATTTTTTGCCCATGGCATGGAAAAGTTCAAACACCACAACTCCGCGTTCATTTTTCCTGGCCGGTCAAAGCAGGCGAACCACTATTTATCGTCTATGTTGGACCGAAGATTACGAAAAAATGACTGACCTGGAACACGAAATGGAATTTCCCATCATCCAGACGTTCACCGACAGACTGACTCGACTCAACGGGCAGGAGAAAAGCTGATCAAGACCACGGCGTTTGACTGGCACCACTTCTCTCTACAAGCTGGAGCGTCTGGCGCAGGACCAGAAGCTCTTTGCGAACCTCCCCTCGGCAACCTCCACGGCGGATATCAACGTCTTGCACCAGCGCACATCGACACAGCCCACCTCGTCCACGCGTAGCCTTAGCAGCCATGCTGCCGCAGTCGCGGAAGGCGTGCAAGGTGGGGCTTATTGCGCGGTTACGTTGTCGTGCAGAGGTCTCAAATATGTAGGCACCCTCATTTTTTCAAACGGCCTTCACAGTGGCACAACCATTGGCCCAACAATGAAAACACTGTCGCAGCAACATACTGCAATTAAATTAACTTTGACCGTTCTTCGACTCCCCCCGCCTCCACCAATCTTCAAGTACTACATCAAATATACAAAAATTGCGCCTTTGGGCGCTTTTTTTGTTTTTCACCTCCCTCCCCCCCACTCCCTTTTTCCACCACCGAAAAAGGCCGCCTCCTGTACAAGGGGGCGGCCCGTGATTGACGTTTGCTGGATCAGGCTCAGATGAAGATGAGGTGCACGAGCACGAACAGTGGAATGAGGATACCGCCGCTCCAGGCCATATAGCCGAAGAAGCTGGGCATCTTCACGCCGCTGGTTTCCGCGATGGAGCGAACCATGAAATTGGGCGCGTTGCCGATGTAGGTACAGGCGCCGAAGAACACCGCACCCATGGAGATGGCCAGCAGCGTGGCGGCCATGGTGGTCATGAGTTCAGCGGCATTGCCGCCGGCGGTGTTGAAGAACACCAGGTAGGTGGGTGCGTTGTCCAGGAAGGCAGAAAGCACGCCGGTGAGGTAGAAGTAAGTGTGGTTCACGGGTTCGCCCCCAGGTCCGGAGACCATGCTGACCACGTTGGCCAGGGCGCCCTTGGTGCCGGCTTTCAGGATGGCGATGGCCGGGATCATGGACAGGAAGATGCCGATGAACAGCTTGGCCACTTCCACAATGGGAAACCAGTCGAAGTCGTTCTTGCGGCGGTTCTCCGCGGTGGTGAACTTCAGGGACAGGAAGGCCATGCCCAGGAGGATCAGATCGCGCAGCAGGTTCTGCAGGTCAACGTGGGTGCCGTAGACGTCGAATTCCACGCCGGACTTCCACATGCCGCTCATGAGCACGCCACCGATAATGCCCAGCAGGAAGAGCAGGTTGATCTTACCGTCCAGCCCCAGCTTCTCGCTGCTGGCGCTGGTGTTGGGCATCGTGGGGCGACCTTCCTTGTTGTAGAGCATGGTGTCGATGACGAAGTAGAGTCCGAGCAGGATGACCACCAGGAAGAGCATGGGCACGAACATGTGCGTGGTGGTCCAGAAGAAGTCAACGCCCTTGAGGAAACCCAGGAACAGCGGCGGGTCGCCCAGGGGTGTCAGGGAGCCGCCGATGTTGGCTACCAGGAAGATGAAGAAGACCACGGTGTGCACCTTGTACGTGCGATGCGCGTTGGCTCGAAGCAAGGGGCGGATGAGCAGCATTGCCGCTCCGGTGGTTCCCATCCAGCTGGCCAGTGCCGTGCCCACCAGCAGCACGCCGACGTTGACTATGGGTTTACCCACGAGCTGGCCCGTGAGACGCACGCCCCCCGCAACGGTGAACAGCGCGAACAACAGGATAATGAAGGGGATGTACTCGAGCAGCAAAACATGAATGACCTCGTACAAGGCCAGATTGAAGCCGAATGTCAGGGCAAAGGGGAGGAGAAAGGCTACGGACCAGAAAGCCGAGACCTTGCCGAAGTTCTTGTGCCAAAAATGGGGCGCGGCCAAGGGGAAGATGGCAATGGACAGGAGCATGCCCACAAAGGGTACGACCCAGAGCACACCCAGCTCCGTCCCGATGGCCTCGGCCAAGTGGTGCAGATCGCTGTCGCCGGCCGCAAATCCTGCCTGAGGCAGCAGGACGCCCGCTACGAGTGCCATGAGAAATATGGCACAAATGCTACGTGGAATGGAATTCACCGTATTTCCTCCTGGGTTTGATGTTGTCGCCCCGCAGAGGACTGCGAGAGCAGGGGCGGACGGCAGCCTCGCTGCCTGAGCGCCCGGGCTTTATGGTATTACGAAAAGCGGAAGCGAGACGCTCCCGCATCTGAGACTTGATCTGGGTTCGCCGCAAAAACGCGCGGAAGGCGCGTTTGAGGGTCAGTTACGCTAGGGGCAATGCCAGAGGGACATCACCGCACGATAAGCACGGGGCAGCAGGTGCGTTGCAATACATGGTGTGTCACACTGCCCATGAGCAGACCTTCGAGGTCCGTGAGACCACGACTGCCCATGACGATGAGGTCCACACCATTTTCTTCGGCGTACTTGATGAGCACGTTGGCAGGGTCGCCAGTGCGGACTTCGATTGTGTAGCAGACATTGAAGCCGTCGCAAAGGTTCTTGTAGTTTTCGATGAGTTTACGACCTTCTTCCAGAAGGTCTTTTTCCAGTTTTTCCCGAGCTGAACCACCGATGATACGCGGGATATTGCCGGGGCAGTGCAACAACATCAATTCCGCGCCTTGAGTCCGTGCTACGCCACGGGCGTATTGAGCCGCCTTGTCAGAGTGTTTCGAGCCGTCTACAGCAACAAGTATCTTCTTGAATAGCATCGCAGGTCCTCCCTGTATCAGACATTACACTCCCGAGACGATGCCGGCCTCGCTGCGCCGAGCGGGGAAGGTCCGTCTCAGTGGGCCTCGGGGCGACGTCTGCCGATTCGGTCGGCAGAAGAAGCGAACTGTCACTGCGCCGGGGAAATCAGCGTCGCGGACGATACGGCCGCTGGGCGTGCAGTGTTTGCTATCCTTCATGAATGGAGCAAATACCTACAGCAAAAACAAATTTTTTGCAATACTATATCAGGCAAGGTCGGAGGAAATAGATGTGGCCATATGCTACGAATCTGCTATGGCAGTTTGCGGCGTTGACGCACGGCAGATTCAAGTTATGTCTACGGTTGCTGCCAACGGAGGGTTATCCGAAGCAGTACCATTGCATGAAGGGTGTTGTGACATCAGACCGGCAGCTCCACATGAAAGGTACTCCCCTTGCCCAGTTCGGATTCCGCATGAATGCGCCCCCCGTAGTGGGTCACGATTTGCTTGCAGATGGCCAGGCCGAGACCAGTGCCCCGGACTGTCCGCCGCAGGGTATCCAGGCGCACCTGGTAGAACTTGTCGAAGATGTTTTCCAGGTCCTGGGGTGGTATTCCTTGGCCGGTATCAGTTACCATGATATCCAGGACCCCCTGTTGTTGGTTGTACCGGCAGGAAAGGGTCACGCCGCCGTTGGTCGTGAATTTCAAGGCATTGTCCAGAAGGTTGATGCACACCTGCTCGAAACGGTCGGGGTCGATACGTAGTATTGGGAGTATGTCGGGAACATCCACGATGAATGTCACCCCCGGCTTTTGGGAAAAGAGGTTGCCGATGACATTGGCGACCCGTCGCAAGGACAGTGTCGGATCCACGTCCTGGTCGTGCCACTCCATGCGCCCGGACTCGATTCTATTCAAATCCAGGACATCATTGATCATGCGTGTCAACCGGGCGCCCTCGGTCTCGACGATCTCCAGATTGGCCAGGATACGCTTTGCCTTGTGTCGCAAGGTCTCGTCATTCTCGCTCAAGGGCGAGAAGTGCTTGGTGAAATCCTTGCAGATCATCTTGGCGAATCCGAGCACGGAAGTCAGGGGTGTGCGCAACTCATGCGAGACCGAGGAAAGGAATGAGGACTTCAGTTCGTCGAGGTTACGGAGCTGCTGGTTGGCTCTTTCCAAGGCATCGGCCTTGTGGGCCAGTTCACTGGTGCGTTCGGCCACACGCTTTTCTAGCCCGCGGTTGAGGTCCTCGAGTTTGGCCTCGGCGACCTTGCGTTCCATGATTTCCGCGCTCAAGTCCCTGTTGGCCTGGGTCAACTCTTTCGTCTGGAGTTCAAGGTCGTGATGCGCCGCGGCGAGGTTTTCCGACATCTGGCTGAAGGCTCTGGTCAATTCGGACAGTTCGTCGTTGGTTTTCACTTTGGGCAGGGGGTCGCTGAAATCCCCCCTGCTCAACCCCATGGCAGCCTTTGCCAATTGTTGGAGGGGCAGCACGATACCCCTGGTGAGCAGGACAAGGATGCCACCGCCCAACACAAGACTGATGATAGTGATAATCAGGACATTGCGCAGGAAAGCAGTGCGCAGGGCCACCATCTCCTGTGTGGATGCCGAAAGGATGACCTTCCAGTTCCACGGCCGAAAAATGCGATGATAATAGAGTCTATTCTGTCCGCTTTCCGAACATTCGACATCACCGGAGGCTTTCTGGAGCATCTCCGGCAGGCACTCAAGACCAGCCCCGTCAAGCTCCTGGTTTTCGTTCAAGACCACCGTATCCGGCAGAGCAACCACAGTCAGACGTCCCAATCTCCTGTCGCGACTCGCCGAAAGGTCAAGCAGGGTCTCCTGCTGTGCGTTTTGCACATAGCGCGGGGCTTTTGCCACGCCACTTTGCTCAAGAATCCGGTGAATGTCGTCAAGGGTAACGAAGATGTTTTCGAGTTCAACAGAGAGGTGTTTACGACTCATATCATAGCTCAATTCCTCGATGGTCAGCGTACCGGCCAGGCTTATGGCCATGGCCACGGCCAGGAGAATGCCCAGGCTGACGCAATTGATCTTGAGCTGAATTTTCGTACGCGCTCACAGGATCTAGACTTTCTCTAAAAAATGATTAGGTGTGAT
>CAZSRS010000077.1:0-10870 GCA_964609625.1 uncultured Desulfovibrionaceae bacterium | reverse complement strand
GGAAAGGAAGAAGAGGCTGCAAAGAAGCAGGACGAGAACCAGGACCGGGAGCAGTGCAGCAGCGCGGTATCGCACGAGGACCTCCAGGAAGAAGAAGTAAAATCGCCTGGGCATGAACGAACAGGTATGTGCGATATAGCGAAAAATCAATGCATGCAAGCATTTTTTTGTTTATACTACTCAGAAATGCTTATAACTGTGATATTTCTACTGATTTCAATACAAAATTACAAGGAAAATGTAACTTTCCATGATAAATGTAATAATTGATATAAAATTGTAATATTATGCATGTTTTACTTGATTCAGGATGCACTTATTTCAAGAATAACGCAAGTCTGGTTGCATTCTTGAATCCAAGTGCCACGAGGTTCATGGCAAACTCGAACTGGTCACGGAATGTAAGCTTGGATCGGCCCTTGCTGCGGCGCTGGAACTCAATCGGGATCTCGATAGCAGCCGCCCCATTCTCCAGCATGGCCAAGAGTAAAACGGCCTGGTAGGCATAGCCACGGCCGGGGAGCCTGGTGGCGTCGCAGGCGCGCAGCAGTTCGGCCGTCATGCAACGGAAGCCGGACGTGCAGTCGCGCACAGGGGGCGCAGCGCTCATCAACCGTAGCATCCCGTTCCCCACGACGCTGAGCAGGTATCTGCGCAGCGGCATGCCGGGCGTTCGCCCCCCAGCGGTGAAACGGGATCCGATCACCAGGGAATAGCCTTGCAGGGCGTGGTGGACAAAGAGGGGCAACATGGCCGGGTCGTGTTGCAAGTCGCCGTCCATCTGGATCACGAGGTCCGGGGAGAGGTGTTCCAGGGCATGGGCGATACCGCGCTTGTAGGCGTTACCCAGGCCGGAGCGGCTGCCGGAAAGCAGGTGGATGCGGGGGGTAGTACGCATCATCTCCCGCACCACGCCTCCTGTTCCGTCCGGCGAGTTGTCGTCCACGACCAGGAGGTGCAGTTCATGGGAGGGAATTCGCTGTTGCTGCGTGACGATTCCGGCCGCAACCAGCGCGATTGTGCCGGCCTCGTTGTAGGTCGGGAGTACGACCACTGCCCTGTTCACTCTCTGCTTTCCTTGCTTTCCCGAGGCAATGGGGAGGTGTCGTCGCTTGAATCGCACCGTTCGAGGCATTCACGTGGCAGGTGCATGCGCATGCCCGTTGGCCAGATGTCCAGGCGCAGTGCAGTCCCCGGCTCCGCGCTCCGTGTCCGAATCTCACGTATCTGCGTCTGCCAGGGGGGACCCGAGGCAAAGTGTCTGGCCATGGGGAAATTGAGCAGCAGGCCAGTGCCAAGGGCCCACAGCGCCAGGGCAACGGCCAAGCCACGCTGCATGGGAGGGGTGGACGCGAGCCTGCCTGGACAGCGGCTGCAGACGCAGGCGGCGAGCACGAGCAAGAGCATGTTCGGGGCGTAAAAAATAGCGCAATCCGCGCAACTGGTAGGTCATGTCGGCCAGATTCTCGCGCCTGGTCACCAGGGCCGGGCGACCAGCAACACCGCTCCAACCAGTCCATGAAGAGAAGCCGCCCCCCTCCTGTAAGTAGCGCCGAAAAAGCAGGCGTAGGCCGCCACGGCCGAGAGGATCAGGGGCAAGGCCGCGAACTCCCCACCTGCATTGCGTCTGAGGGGTGTGAGCCACTCCATTACGTGCCCCACGCCAAACAGGGGGGCGAGGAATTGCTGGGTAGCCACGATTATGCCGAACTGTTCGAAATCGATGCTGAACTGACGGGGGGACAGATCATCGGCCGTCAGTTGCAACATGAGCTGCAACAGGGCCGCGGTTGCGATGAGCACGGCCTGGATTCCCCGCTCGTTGTCCTTTTCGCGCCAGGCACGCCAGACGAACAGCGGCGCGAGCACGCAGGCCGGTGCGCCGGACAGACCCGAGGCCAGCGCCGCGGCGCGCATGCTCCATCGCCAGGGGCGGGTCTGCTGGGTGGGGAGCATGAGCACCAGCGCCGCGAGCAGCGAGAAATGGAAGTGCAGGTTGATGGCATTGGCCCAGACTTCATCCGCTTGAGGGAGGCAGGCGTGGAGCACGACGAGGATGGCGCAGGCTAGCGCTCCGAGATCCAGCCGGCGGCGTTGCAGAACGAGCAGGATCAAGGGCAGGGACTGCAAAACCAAGGAGCCGTACGCGGTCACGAGGGGCGCTTTTTCCAGGCCTGCAAGGCGCGAAAGACTCACCAGCACGTTGGCGGGCAATTCCAGGCGTCCTTCGTGGACGTAGAAGAATCCCTCCACCAAACCGCGGGGGCAGATGCGCTGGAAAAAGAACGAGCCTTCCTCCATCCAGAAGCGTCCGTCCGTTACTATGGCTGCCGGAGTCTTCAGGATGATCACCAGCACCAACAGCGACAGGAGGCCGAAAGTCATTGCGACCGCAGCCCGTCCATTGCCGTGGGATTGCGTGTCGGTCTTCATGGGACGGCGCGCTCTTTCCGTGCCGGGCCGCGCAGTTCCAGGTGCAGCGTGCTGCCGTCTTGTACGAGCAGTACATGATCCGGTGCCACGGTCTGCAGCAGGAACTCCCCAATCGTGTCGCCTTCCCGCACCAAGAGGGTGGTTCGCTCCCGGGTTCCCGCGCGGTTTCTGGGCGTCGCCTGGGGCCTGACCTTGCCCCGGCCGGGTGGTGTGGCACCTTTTTCACCTGTGCGGTCCTGGGGCAGGAGATTGGTGCGAATCGACAACAAGGCCCACCGCGCATGGTCATGGATACTGACTCCTCGCAAGAGGATGGCGTCTTCCTGTAGCACCGGAGGTGGCGCAGGCCTGGTTTCGGGCGCTAGGCCGCGCTGCTCCGCCTTTCGTTCTGGGGAAAAAAGATTCTGCTCGACGATGGCGGGGTCCGCAGCGATCAGGTACGTCGGCAGGCAGGCGACCAGGGGCAACAACACTGCCATAATGCGGAGAGCAAGCGATCTCGAGGACATGAGCGTCAATCCCAGTTGGCCACGTCCGCGTCCTCACCCTCTCCACCGGGTTGTTTGTCCGCGCCGTAGGAAAAAAGGTCGAAGTCTCCGTGCTCGCCCGGTGACCGGTAGCGGTATGCCTCCCCCCAGGGATCGAGCGGGATCTTGCCCTTCCTGAGGTATGGACCGGTCCATGAGTCCTGGTTCTGCTGGGGGGGCTCCACAAGGACGACGAGTCCCTGACTGGTTATGGGGTAGCTGCCCATGTCCAGTCTGTAGGAGTCGAGAGCCGCGGACAATTGTTCGATCTGGGCCTTTGCCGCCGTGGCTTTGACCTTACCCAGACGACTGAAAAGCTCCGGCCCGACAAGACCGGCGAGTAATCCCACGATGACGACAACAATCAGTATCTCTATAAGTGAAAATCCGCTACTGCTTTTCAAGGCCATTCTGTCGCTATTCATTTGAATGCTCCGCTCCATGTGTTTGACAATGCAAGTTGATAACCCTATAATCGTGTACCTGCAAGCCTCATCGAGATATCCCTGGTGATATTCATGAAGAACATGAAAAGTCTCTTGCATGCACATGCGGTGCGTGCCGCCGAGGGGCCTGCCTCGTTCGAGGAAGCCTACTTCGCCTGGGGATTGCCGCTGTGGGATGCGCTCGCGCGGCAATCGGAGGTTACAGAGGAGGAAGTTGCGCCTCGCCTTGCCGAATACTGCGGATTGCCCTTGCTGCGCAGGGCGGAACACCCGGTCGCGGGTATCCCGATGAACGGAGCGGCCCGGCTGTTTTTCAAGAAAAAGGCCATACTCGTGGGACGGGACAGACGCGGCTCCATGGTCGTCATCAATGACCCCTTCGACATCGCGGCCCTGCAGTCTGTGCTACGGCTGCTTTCGAAACAGCCCGACGCGCAGGAGGATGCCCTCCCCCGAATTGCCATGGGCCTGCGCGAAGAAATCGCCATGACCATCGAGCACCTTTATCCGTCCCAGGACGATGAGCCCCGCGAAGAGCGCGACGAGACAACGATGGCGCTGGAAGCCGAGGATCTCGAACAGCTCGAGAACCTGGCCAGGGAAGCCGGCATCGTGCGCAAGGTGGATTACCTGATCAATACCGCCCTGGACGCCCGAGCTTCGGACATACATTTCGAACCACAGGAAGCGGCCCTGCTGGTGCGCTGCCGCATAGACGGCATCCTGCAGGTCATGGACAGGATTCCCCGTGCCCAGCAGGCAGCCGTCACGAGCCGCATCAAGCTCATGGCCGGCCTGGATATCGCCGAACGCAGGCTGCCCCAGGACGGCGCCATTTCCTGGAAATCCCTGGGACGGCGCGTGGACGTCAGGGTCGCCACCTCTCCCACCCTTTTCGGCGAAAGCGTGGTGCTGCGGCTTCTGGAAAAGGAGCAGAGTGTTTTCAGCCTGACTTCTCTCGGGCTTTCGCAGGAGCAGCGTTCGTTGATCGAGAACTGCCTGTTCAAATCCTACGGCATGATCTTCGTTACAGGTCCCACCGGCTCGGGCAAGACCACCACCCTGTATGCCGCGCTTTCAACCCTGAGTGACGAGAGCCGCAAGATCATCACCGTGGAGGATCCCGTCGAATATCAAGTTCCCGGGGTCAACCAGGTGCAGGTCAATCCAAGGATCGGGCTGACCTTTGCCAGCGCCCTGCGTTCGTTCCTTCGCCACGACCCCGACGTGCTCCTGGTGGGAGAAGTCCGGGACCAGGAGACAGCCAAGATCGCCATAGAATCGTCGCTGACAGGGCACCTCGTCCTTTCCACCCTGCACACCAAGGACGCGCCTACTGCCGTGACCAGGCTGCGTGACCTGGGAGTCGAGCCGTTCCTCATTGCAGACTCCCTGCTCCTCGTCGCCGCGCAACGACTGGTGCGCGTCCTTTGCCCGGAATGCAAAACAGTCGTGGCTGTTTCGGATGCCGAAAACCGGCTGTTGTCAGATTGTTTCGGGCAGGAAACGCTCCCCGAATTCCTGTACGTGCCTGGGGCAGACGGTTGTGATCACTGCTCCCGCACGGGCTGGTCCGGGAGGGAGGGGATCTTCGAGCTGATCGCCATCGACGAGGATATCCGCTCCGCCATCGCATCCGGAAAGGATGCGGGAACAATCGTTCGTATCGCCCGCTCCACTTCCTACAAACCGATGCGCGAACACGGCCTGCGTAAAGTTCTTGATGGGCGAACGACAATGGCCGAAGTCATGCGCGTGACAAGCCTCGAGTAGCTTGATGCAGCGGTACACATACAAGGCCATGGCTAGAGACGGCTCCAGGCGAAGCGGCGAACTCGAGGCGGCAAGCAGGGAAGCGGCCGTCAGCGCACTGAACGCCAAGGGACTGCATCCGGTCGATGTGCGCGAGCAACGCGCTGCAAACCGGAGCATCCCAAAGCGAATGCACGTGGTCCAGTTCCTGGAGGACCTCGCCGGGCTCGTGGACTCGGGCGTGCCCATCGACAAGGCCCTGCATCTCGCCGCGACGCAATCCGAAGACCCCCTGCTCGCCCTCGCGGGCCGTGAAATGGCAAACAGCGTCCACAAGGGGCGCTCGATCGCCCAGGCTCTGGAATCTTACGCCCCGTATTTCGGGCCTGCCGCTCCCGCACTCGTGCGCGCGGGAGAGGCCACGGGACGCCTTGCCAAGACACTTGAGGAGCTGGCCCGGGCACGACACGCGGAGCTGGCGTTTCGCAGATCCTTCATCGCCAGCCTGGTTTACCCGGCCCTGCTCTGTGCCATGAGCCTGCTGACCCTGGCGGTGCTGGTCTTGTACGTAATGCCGAACTTCGCCCTGATCTTTGACGCCGTTGATGCCGAGCCTCCCACCGGAGTCCGGTTGCTCCTCACCGTGGGAGAGCTAGCCAGGCAGTGGTGGTGGCTGCCCCTCGCTTTTTTCCTTGCCGCCCTGCTCGCCATCCGGTTCGGCAATCTGGAGCGCCTTGCCAGAAAGCGTTTCGACGGCCTCATCCTCCGCGCCCCGCTGCTCTCGAACATCGCCCTCGCCAGGGGACTGGGGCGCTACTTTTCCACCCTGGGGCAGTTGCTCGAAGGCGGCGTGCCCCTGGTTTCGGCCCTGGCTCTGGCCCAAAGCACCGCAGGCAACTCGGTCCTGTTCGAACGTCTTGCTCCAGCCATCAGCGAAGTAAAGATAGGCCGCCCGCTTTCCGCATACTTTTCCCAGCACCATTTTTTTCCCAGACGCGTCGCCAACCTGTTGCGCATCGCGGAAGAGCAGGGCGCGCTGCACAAGGGGTGCACCACCCTGGGCGTGCGCTATCTGGAAGAAACCAGGACCGCACTCGCTCGGCTTGCCGCCTGGATCGAACCCGCGGTGATCCTCACGACCGGCGTCGTCATCGGTGCCGTGGTCATCGGCATGTTCTCCACCATCGTCTCGGTAACTAACGTAGATTTCTGAAGGAGGAGGGTATGCGTCGCGGCACATTGGCACAGGGAATCACTCTCCTCGAAGTCCTCATCGTGCTGGCCCTCGTCGCCGCGGCATCGGGATTCGCCACACTGAAACTGACGAATCAGGAGGAGTTGCTCTTTCTGCGCAGGCTCGTCGCACACATGCAGTTCGCCCGGATCAGGGCGATGGAAGGGCTTGCCCTCGCCAGAATCGTCTTTGAACCCGAAGAATTCACTCTCGAATCCAGGACAGAACACAAGGAAGCGACCGTTCCGGTCGGCGTCCGGATCCGGCTTTCAGGCGCCTCTTCAGCCAGTGCTTTGCAGAATCCCGTTTCGATCACTTTCCATGCCGACGGGTCGACCATTGTCCATGCCGATGAACACACGCGGGAAAGCGCCTTCGACGTGGTTTTTGCAACTGGCCGGACGTACCGCATCAGCTTCACCCCCTTTGAGGGCGTCCGCTGCACGAGGATGTACCCCTCGTCGGAGGTAGCAGAGTGATCATGCGTCCCCCTGATAGAACCTGTGAAACGTCTGGAACCCAGGCCGGTTTTTCCCTGCTGGAAGCCTTGGCTGCTCTGGCCATAGCAGCCCTCGTTGCTGGAGGAGTGGCGGGCGTCCACAGCGCTCATGCCGACGCAGCGAGGCGTGCCCTGGAAACCGAGCGCGAACTCGCCGTGGCCGAGTCGGCGATGCAGGCCCTGCTTTCCGGGGCGGTGTCCCTGCGGCAGGGACACATGACCGTACCCTATCTCCAAGGAGCGCCAATGGTCGCCGTGCGCGTTACCGTGGATAACGACGACGGCAAGCGCTCCTTGGTCAGAATAACCGTGGAATACGGCGCCACTGCTCTGGAAAGCAGCACGCTGTTGTATTGATCGCCATGCACACGCCCATTGCCGCCGGATTCACGCTTCTGGAAGCTCTCGTAGGCATAGCCATCGCCGGGCTCGTCATGGCCATACTTGGAGTTTCCTTCCGCTTTTCCATCGACGAATGGGAACGCGAACAGCAGCGCGACAAAGGAGGCGTGCATGCCGCGGTGCGACTCCTTGCCATGCAACTCGCCTCCTATGATCCCGTTGCGCAGGGAGGGGACGACGCCCGCTTTCTGAGTCTGCAGGGGTCGTCTCACCAACTCGTCTTCCCCACCTTCGTTTCGCTCCGCTCGCTGCATGGAGGCGCACCAGTGCTGGTCTGTTATGTTTTCGACGACAGCATCCTGTACTATTCCGAAATGCCCTTGGACAACGCCACACCCGAAGCCGTGCGCCAGTTCACCGAACGTCCCGGCGCCGACGTCAGTCGCCTGGAAATTCCTGCGGCCGAATTTTCGATCTTCTATCACCGCTCACGCGACAGAGGACGCTCCAGCGACTGGCCACACGTCGCCGAATTGCCCGAAGCCGTGGTCTGCCGCTACCGGCCCCCCGGAAATTCCTCTCCAAGCGAAACCGCCCTGTTCCCCTTGGTCATGGACTTTTCCGGCCTGAAACAGCGAGGCCAGCCATGACCCCTGGAGGGCCCATTCACCAGCGGGGTATGATCCTGCTGCCGGTCCTGCTGCTGGCTGCGGGCATCGCAGGCATTGCCGGCATGGCCGCGTTTTCGCGGCACGTAGCCACAAGCGAAGCGCGCATCAGGATCGAGAAAGCCCGCGCCCTCTTCCTGGCGCACGGAGGCACAAGCGTGGCACTTGCCGTGATATCCGGCCTGGCTCCCGAAACCAGACCGGACGGCTCCGTGACGGCCGTTTCCTATTCACATGGGCAGGCCTTCTACTCAATCTTGGATACTGCGGCCATGTTGGACGTGAACTTGGCCACCGAGGACGAGTTGCACCAAGCCTTTCGTGCTGCCGGCCTGGACGCTCCCGCCTACTTGGCCGCAGCCATCGCTCGTTCGCGCTCAGGTAATTCGCGGCAGCCTGCCTGGCCTCTGCGCACCCTGGACAGATTGCTGCTTTTGCCCGACATCTCTGCGAAACGCCTCTTCGGGGAGCCATCCATGGATCCTGCCGCAAAAGAAGGCACTCTCGCCGCTTCTGGGGAAGCCCTCCCTCTGGTGGATCTGCTCACCGTGCATGGTGGCGTTGTCCGGCAACGAAACAGAAAGCCCGACGCGGCCTCGTTCCTGCCCGGGCATACCTACCGCATATTGGCCCTCGGTCGTAGCGGGGGCGTCAGCGCCATGCTCTGGGTCACAGCCCGCAAGGAACCCGTCCATCCCGCTGGCGTGGTTGTCCTGCACAGGAGGGTGCTCTGATGTTGCAGTCGTCAACCTTTTCCATCTCCCATACGAGGAGCGTCGTGACGGCTTGGTGTGCCGCGAACACCACACTCTGGTTCCGGGCGGAATACCGGAACAACGTCTGGACCTTTGGCGAGAGCTGCAAAGCCCCTCCTTTGGAAAGTCCGTCCTGGACCGTGCCAGCGGTTTTGAGGCCATCCCACGGCGAGCGCGCCACATCCGGTCTGGCGATCCTGGGCCCATGGCATTACGAAACGCAGCTGCTCCGCTATCCCCGCGCAATGGCCAGACGACTGCCGCGCATTCTTGAATTCGAGCGTTCCGGCCACTCTGCGCACGCCCCTGACGCCACGGTCTGCTTCCATGCAGAGCCTACTGTGGATGCTACCTTGCTTGCCGTGCCCTTTCACGCCATGGAGCGCTCCCTGTACGAAACCATACTGGGGGCATTCCGCGAAGCCGGATTGCAACGTACGTTCGTGGCGCCGGACGCCGCACTGGTACCCGAAGTCTGGAGCAGGCTTTGCCCCGGTCACAAACACGGCGCGCTGCTCTGCGAACTCTTTCGGGGAGCGCTCCAGCATGACGCCCCCCTCGCCTATGGCCTGTCCCACGGCGCCACGGCCGAGGCCTTGCCCCTCGAACGGGGCGATCCGGCTGCAGCATTGTGGCGCAGGAAAACGCAACGTCGCGCCGACCTTGTCCCTGTTCTGCGGTTGTGGGAGCGTTCAGGAGGCAGCGGCCCGGAATCGGTGGACGACCATGGGGCAAGAAACGCCTGCCTTCTGAACTCCTGGCCTGAAGAACTGGCCCGAACGGCACTCCTTGCCGACCCGGCCCAGGGATTCGGAGGGCAGTTCCGACTCACGCCCAAGCGCCCTTCCCTGGCCATGCTTACCGCCGTAGCGCTCGTGCTGCTCCACATCCTGCTGTTCGCCCTGGTTCTGGAATACCGGGAAGTCAAACGTGATCTCCACGAGGCTAGCATCGAAGCTGTGGCCGAACTTCGTAGCGCCTGGGAGCCCCTTGAAGCGCAAGGTGCCTGGTTCGAACGCTTGGAGGCCATGGAGCGGGTGTTGGCTGAATTCCGGGAAACGGCGGTCCCGGTGGATGAACTGCTCTCGCTGGTGACACGGAAGACCCCGGGGGATACCTGGCTGCGGGAACTGTGCATAACTGGCTCTCGGCTGGCCATGACCGGACAAACACCCGAAGCCCTGGCCTATCGCAACGCGCTGGCCGAACTCCCGCCCTTCCGTGAGGTCAGGATCGTCGGCAGCGTCACTAAAGGCCAGGACCAGGCCAACGAACTGTTTTCCATGATCATCGAGGTGGATGGCCCTGCCTTGCGGCAGCATGCAGCTACCAAAGAGACGCCATGAATCTCCTGCGTGCGTTCCCCTTCTCCCTGCCGACGACCCGTTTCCGAAACACCGGCCGATTGAGCCCCAGACGAATCAGCCGCCGCATCCTCTTCATCGTCGCACTGCTACTGTTCGTCTTGGACGTCGTCTTCCTCCTGCCCGTGCTGCGGGAACTGGATACACTCGAGGAGTCCATCCGCGGCCAGGAAAAACTGGCGGGGCGCTATGCACACAGAATCGAACAGGCCGAAGCCGGAATAAAGGCGTTGGGGAACTCGGACCACGCAACGGAACGGCTGGCGCTCCTAGCACAGTTCACCCCGGGGAACGGTTCCGTGGAGGAAATCGCCACGCGATTCGACGCGAGAATCACGCGCCTTGCACCGGGCAACCTACGCAAAATCCGCTTTCGCCCCCTGCAAGATGGACAAGAGGGTGATATCTCCCTGGCAACCTTTGAATATGAATTAGCCGGCAACATCCAGGGGCTTGCCGCATTGCTCGACGCGCTTGTCGAATTCGAAGCGCCCCTGCTCGTGCGTGAGATGTGCGTCACAGCAACGCCCAACCGGGACACCCCGTTGGGTATTCGCATGCAACTCGGCCTCGTGAGCGGGGTGGGCCCAATCGACCAACCATGACGGATATCCCATGAAACGCTTTTCGTCGATCATCATAAGAATTTGGTCGGCACTGCTGTTCTGCCTTCTGCTCACCGCATGCAGCCAGCGCGACGCCGGACCTGGCGACCCTCTGCTTCCCCCCCGTTCCTCTGTGGCAGGCAGCGATTTTACCGAGAATAAGATGCTCTCTCCTCCCGGGAGGGCAGACGTGCAGGATAAACGACTCTCTTCGCGCCCTGCCAGACCTCTGCCCGGCAAACCGG
>CAZSRS010000076.1:0-10904 GCA_964609625.1 uncultured Desulfovibrionaceae bacterium | reverse complement strand
TGTCAAACTTTGGGAGTCCCCCGGCAAAGCCGGGGGTTTACCCAGAGGCAATTATCCGAGATATAGTTGGAGCGACCCTTCCTCCCCACTGCCCTGTCCTGCCCCTACGTTCCCTTGGGCCTTGTGCAGAGCAACTGTGGCGGTGTATGCAGGAAGTTATCGCTCACTGTTCAACCAACGAGTCCAGCATGACCTCGGAACAGCCTTTCTCCATCTTCGATCCAGACATAGCGCTCCCCGAATTCCGCTTCACCTCCAGACGTTCGCCGGTGCTGGCGCGCAACGCCATGGTCGCGGCCAACCAGCCCCTGGCCGTGAGCGCCGGACTTTCGATCCTGCAACAGGGGGGCAGCGCGGCGGACGCAGCCGTGGCCATGGCCGCCGTGCTCGCGGTGGTGGAGCCCTGCTCCACCGGGTTGGGGGGCGATGCCTTTTTCCTTTACCACGACGCCCCACACAGCACGGTTAGGGGCTACAACGGCTCGGGCCGCGCGCCGGCCGCCCTGTGCCTGGATTTGATCGAGGATCGGTGTTTTACCACCGGGTCGGGAGCTGAACTGCCCCCGGACGATGCGTTGACCGTCACTGTGCCCGGCGCCTGCGCGACCTGGTGCGACCTGCATCAGACTTTTGGTGCGCTGGACCTGGGCAAGGTTCTGGAGCCGGCCATTCTGTTGGCCCGCGAAGGCTTTGCCGTGGGACCGGTCACCGCCGAACTCTGGCGACAAGGCACGGCGCGACTCAAGGAGCCAGGGCAGGCCACAGCCCTGCTGGTGCGGGACTCCCCCACAAGCCCTCCCAGACCTCCCCGCATGGGCGAGACCCTGCGGAACCCACTGCTGGCGGACGTGCTGGAGACCGTGGCCAGGGGCGGCAAGCAGGCCTTCTACCTCGGCTGGCCAGGGGAGCGCATCACGGCTGCCGTGCAGGAGTACAGCGGCGTGCTGACCATGGATGACCTGGCGGATCATGTTCGGCGCACGCCGGACTGGAGCGCGCCGTGCAGTACGTTGTATCGTGGGGTCCGGGTCTTCGAATGCGCGCCTAACGGCCAAGGACTGGCCGCGCTGGTGGCGCTCAACGTGCTCGACGCCCTGGGGCCGGCGTTCCGTGGCTCGGCAGGAAGCAGGCAGCGCCTGCACTGCATGATCGAGGCCCTGCGCCAGGGCTTTGCCGTGGCGCGGCGTTACGTGGCCGATCCGGAGGCAGCGCCCGCTCCGCTGGATGTACTCCCATTGGACGGGCTGCTGGCCCCGGACTACGCCCGGGAGTTGGCCGCGGGCATCGATCCGGAGCGGGCCATGCCGCCGGACCTGGGCCTCCCCCTGGCCGGCTCGGACACGGTACAATTCTGCGTTGTGGACGCGGCAGGCAATGCCTGCTCCATGGTCAACAGCATCTACATGACCTTCGGCACCGGCATCGTGCCCGAGGACTGCGGTTTTTCCCTGCACAACCGGGGGCACAACTTCAGCCTGGAGCCGGGGCATGCCAATGTCCTGGCGCCACGCAAACGCCCCTACCATACCATCATCCCGGCCATGGTCCTGGGTCAGGACGGTTCCCTGCTCGCGGCTCTGGGGGTGATGGGCGGGTTCATGCAACCGCAGGGGCACGTGCAGGTGCTGGTGAACCTGCTGGAGCACGGCATGGACCCCCAGGCGGCCCTGGACGCGCCCCGTTTCTGTCTGCTGGGGCGCGGCGACGGCGCCGTGGCCCTTGAAGAGGGCATTCATGAACGCATCCAGGCGCAGCTCAAAGCCGTTGGACACGAAACCGTCATGGTGCACGGCTACGACCGCGCCCTGTTCGGCCGGGGGCAGGTCATCCTGCGCAACCCGGAGACCGGCATGCTCATGGCCGGCAGCGACCCCCGTGGCGACGGATGCGCCCTGGGGTATTAAGCAACGGATGCGGCGGAACAACACCATTGCAAGGAGACATAATATGTCCGAAAGGCTCGCGCGCATGCTGCTAGCCATTGTGCTGATCACGTCGCTCCCGGCATCGCTATCCAGGGCCGACGAGGGCAAGCTGATCATCGCCACCGCCACGCCAGGCGGCACCTACTATCCAGTGGGCGTGAGCATCGGCACCCTGATCAGCATCAAGCTCGCCGGACCCCATGGCTTCACTGCCACTGCCGTGAATTCGGCCGGATCGGGCGAGAACATCAAAATGCTCAGAGAGCGACGATGCGACTTGGCCATTCTCCAGGCCCTGTTCGGGCACAATGCATATAACGGCGCTGGGCCTTACGCCGGCGAGCCGTTCAGGGATTTTCGCTCCATCACCATGCTCTGGGAAAACGTGGAGCATTTCATCCTGCGCATGGATTACGTCAAGAACGGCACTATCATGGACCTCAAGGACCTGGGTGGAGCGAGTTTCGCCATCGGCACACGCGGCAGCGGCACCGAGGGGTCGGGCCGCGCGCTGCTGGGAGTTCTGGGCATCGACCTGGAGCAGGACATGACCCTCGAGTACATGGATTACAGCACCTCGGCCCAGGCCATGGCCGACGGGCACATCGCCGGTGTCAACATCCCGGCCGGCCCTCCGGTGGCAGCCGTGACCCAGCTCTTCGACCTGCTCGGCGCTGACGGACTCACGGTGCTCGAGTTCAACGACGAACAACTGGCCCTGATCCAGGAACGCTTTCCCATCTGGGGGAGGTTCGTGATCCCGGCGGGCACCTATCCGGGACAGGAGCAGGACATCGAGACCATTTCCCAGCCCAACTTCCTGGTCTGCCGTGTCGACCTGCCCGAGGAGACGGTCTACCTGATCACCAAGACCATCCACGAGAACCTGCCGTTCCTGCACAACATCCACGAGGCGACCCTGGCCATGAGCCTGGGGCGCGCCACCAAGGGCCTACCCGCGCCCCTGCACCCCGGCGCCGAGCGCTACTATCGCGAGGTGGGTGTCTTGCGGTGACGCCTTCTTCGACGGGTGACGCACCCTGCCCCGGAACCTTTTCCCTCCAAAACGGGATAGAGGACTGCTCGGCGGCTTACCTTCCTTGCCTTGCCAAATAATCCCGGACAGCGGCGTGCAGCACCTCCGCGGCCAAAAAGGCGCAGTGCTCGTGGTCCTCGGGCAGCCCGCCCGCAGCGGCCAGAATGTCACCGGGACTGACGGCGAGAAGCTCCTCCACCGTCCTGCCCAGGGCCAGTTCCGCCGCGTGTGAGGCGCTGACCACGCTGGGGCCGCAGCCATCGGTCTGGAATGTGGCTTGGTTCACGCGCTCCCCATTGAACTTGAGAAACAGCTGCATCTGGTCACCGCAGTTCCCCCGCAGGGTCGCCGTGCCGTCAGCATCGAGCAGCGCCCCCATATACAGGGGATTGCGCCAGCGTCGATACACGGCCTCGCCCATCTCCAGACGCGCGGCTGCATCAGCCTCGGCCTGAAGCTCCCCCGCAAAGGTCTCCAGGTCCTTGTGCATCACCGCCCTCCTGTGGGGAGCGCCATGCCCACCATCTCGGGCGCGTACCCCGCGGGCAGGTGCGCCGAGCCCTTGACGCAGGGAATGCCCGCCTCCTCGGCCACGCGTCGCACCAGGGAATCCGGGTCACCGCAAAGGCCGTTCCCCATCACCCAGGTTTTCTCCACCTTGTGTGCAAAGAGGCAGGTGCACCAGTGGATCACCTCGGCGCCCTTGCTCTTGAGAATCTTGCCTAGATTCACGGCCTGGTCGCCGGGGCAGCGGCAGGTGAACACTCCCACCAACTGGTTTTCATCCTGGTGCACGGCAAAGCCTTGGTCGCCTTGGTGCAGGCAGCGCAGGCAACTCGTCAGGGGGCACCTGTGCTCGTTCTTCTCGCAACGGATGATGCCGATCTTGGCCATACTCATCTCCTGTTTTGACTGCTGTGGAATTCATCGGCAAGTGACATCAGCTTATCAAGGCGTGAAGAAACCGCGGAGGTTTCCCCCCGCGGTTGCACCGCCTTGTGGCTCCAGTTTCGAAAGCTAGTTGCTGATGGCCTCGCCGGGGCAGGCTCCAATAGCCTCTTCCACACACTCCAGCGTGGAGTCAGGATCAATGACCGTGGCCTTGTCCCCGGCATCATTCATCTTGAATACATCTGGACAGAGTTCGACGCAGGATTCGCACCCCATGCAGGCATCGTCGTCAATGCTAATGGCCATGAACAATCCTCCTCACAGTTGTAGTGGTGAACCGCTGTTCCGGCTACGACTCCAGGTTACGCAGCCGTTCGCGGATACGGGCCGTTTCCTGCTCCAGCCAACCGAGACGCGACTCCAGGGCAGCCTTGTCCTCTATCGGGGGCGTCTGCGGGAGTGCGGCAAACCGGCCGAAGCCCCTGCCGCGTCCAAACCCTCTGCCACACCCCTGACCACGGCCTAAGCCACCGCGAGGGCCGACATACCCCGCGCCGCTTCCCGCGCAGTAGCCGAAACCGCCGCCTGTCATCGGGCCCTGACCTCTGGGTCCTGTTCCGTCAAATCCAGGCATTGCTCTACTCCTTGGTTCAATGGTCCACGATTGCCGGGTGTGCGCGCCATGACGCACATCCGATTACCTGCGCGGAAGCATAGAATGGACCAACTCAAAACGCATTGTCATCTTAAAGGAATAGCACAATACCGAATAGCTTGGCGTACCGAAACGGAAGCATAAATCGTCCACAAGCAGAGCAAACAAGACGAAAAAAAAGCCTGGACGCACCCCAGGTGAACGGGCTGCGTCAAGTGGGCGTTGCTTCCCACCCAAATCCCGGCCATGGAGAGCAAGCATGCACACCTTATAAACCTCCCCGATACTGGGTGCAATGCCTGGCGCTCAAAGAAAAGTCGAATACTCCACACGCAGCGCCTCGGTCAGCCGGCGCAGCGGTCCCAGGAACATGGAACCTTTGCCTCGCTCGACCTTGGTAATGTTGGAGGTGGTCACACTCCGGGAAGGTGTCTTCCTCGCCACTGATATGCCGACGATGAAAGGCATCGATGCTGGAAGTATCGCGCGCGTCCTCGAGGGCTGCAAGCATGCGGATTCGCCGATGGGCAGGAGTGCGAAGGCTGATTGCCCGTTGTCTCCAGAATCTGGACGGACATCGATATATCTCCTCGCGCTGTCCGCTTCCCACGACCTGAGCGACAAAAATGTCGATCACCCAAAGGAAGCTGCTTGCCAACTCACGATCATGCCACCGCGCGGAGCCTACAGCCGAAATCACAGCCTTGATAAAACGGCCCGCTTGCGCCATCCTGGCCTTTACCTTCACCCCACACATGACTATATGGCGGGTTAGCCCTCGCACTTGCGAGATGCGGGGCAGACTGAACAACAAGGAATCTTGCTATGGAACAGATATTCACCAAATACTGGCACAAGCTGCCCGCGAACGAGGTGGCGCGCTTCCTGGACACCAGCTGCGAAAAAGGCCTGGACATCTTCGAGGTCAAGCGCAGGCTCGAGCGTTTCGGCCCCAACGCCCTGGAGCAGGCCAGAGGCAAGACCCCCCTGCAACGCTTTCTCATGCAGTTCAACCAACCCCTGGTGTACATCCTGCTCGCGGCCGGGTTCATCACCGCCCTGTTGCAGGAGTGGGTGGATTCAGGCGTCATACTAGGCGTGGTGCTGGTCAACGCCCTCATCGGCTTTCTGCAGGAAGCCAAGGCCATCAAGGCCCTGGACGCGCTGGCCAAGTCCATGGTCACCGAGACCGTTGTTTTGCGCGGCGGCGAGCGGCTGCGTATTCGGGCGGAAGAACTGGTGCCCGGCGACATCGTGCTGCTCAAGTCCGGGGATAAGATACCGGCCGACCTCAGGCTTTTCGAAAGCCGTGAGCTGCGCGTGGACGAAAGCGCGCTCACGGGCGAGTCCCTGCCGGTGCATAAGCAGGTTGCCCCCCTGGACATGGACACCACCTTGGCCGAGCGCACGAATATGAGCTACGCCTCCACCCTGGTGACCTTCGGCACTGCCTCGGGCATGGTGGTGGCCACCGGCGGCAAGACCGAAATCGGCCGCATCTCCCAGCTCATTTCCGAAGCCGACGAACTCCAGACTCCCCTGACCCGCAAGATAGCCGCCTTCAGCCACATGCTGCTCTGGGTCATCCTGGCCCTGGGCGCCCTGACCTTCCTCGTTGGTGTGCTACGGGGGCAGCCCATGGTGGAGATGTTCATGGCCGCCATCGCCCTGGCCGTTGGTGCCATCCCCGAGGGCCTGCCCGCCGCGGTCACCGTGATCCTGGCAATCGGCGTCTCGCGCATGGCCAAGCGCAGGGCCATCGTGCGCAAGCTCCCGGCCGTGGAGACCCTGGGTTCCACCACCGTGATCTGTACCGACAAGACCGGAACCCTCACCGAGAACCAGATGACCGTGCAAGAGATCATGGCTGGGGGGCGGCTCTACCGGCTCTCGGGCACGGGCTACGACACTGTCGGCCTCCTGTACCCCGACGGCGGCGAAGCAAAGGACTTGGTCATGACCGATGCCCTGCGCCACTGCCTGCTGGCCGGGCTCCTGTGCAACGATTCCAAGCTGATACGCAAGGACGACCGCCCCGCGGTGGAGGGCGACCCCACCGAGGGCGCGCTCATCGTGGCCGCGGCCAAGGCTGGGTTGCATATGGAGCGCGAATCAGGTGACATGCCGCGCCTCGATGCCATCCCTTTCGAGTCCGAGCACCAGTACATGGCCACCCTGCATCAGAGTGGGGAAGACGCCGTGGCTTATGTCAAGGGAGGCCTGGAAGTCATTCTGGAACGCTGCGCCTCGTATCTCGACGCCCAGGGAGACGCTTTGCCCCTGGAGGACGAGGCCTACGACAAGATCGTGGCCCAAGCCGAGGCCATGGCCGCACAGGGGCAGCGGGTACTGGCCCTGGCCTACAGGAAGTTCCCGGCCGGGAAACGACGCATCGAGCACCAGGACGTGGCCCAAGACCTGATCTTCCTCGGACTGCAGGGCATGATCGACCCTCCCCGCCCCCAGGCGGTGGAGGCGGTCAAGGCATGCATCCAGGCCGGGATCAGCGTGAAAATGATCACCGGTGACCATGCCGTCACCGCCCTGGCCATCGCAAGACAACTGGGCATCGCCCAACAACGGGGAGGGAGGCAGCCTCAACGCAGTCTCACCGGCCGCCAAATGGCCGAGCTTTCGGATCAGGGACTCATCGACGCGGCTCGGGACGTGCACGTCTTTGCCCGCGTATCCCCGGAACAGAAGCTCAGGCTGGTGGAGGCGTTGCAAGCCGAAGGCCAAGTGGTGGCCATGACCGGTGACGGCGTCAACGACGCCCCGGCCCTGAAACAGGCCAATATCGGCACCGCCATGGGACTGGCGGGCACCGATGCGGCGAAGGACGCGGCAGACATCATCCTCACCGACGACAACTTCGCCACCATCGAGGCCGCGGTGGAGGAAGGAAGGGGGGTGTTCGACAACCTGGTCAAGTTCATCGTCTGGACCATCCCCACCAACCTCGGCGAGGGCTTGGTGATCATGACCTCCATCCTGCTCGGCGTGGCGCTGCCCATCCTGCCGGTGCAGATCCTCTGGATCAACATGACCACCGCCGGGACCCTGGGCCTGATGCTGGCCTTCGAGCCCAAGGAGGACGGCATCATGCTACGCCCCCCGAGGGATCCGCGATTGCCCATCCTCACCAGGGACCTGCTCTTCCGGGTGCTCATGGTCGGGGGCATTTTGATGCTCGCCGCCTTTGCCCTGTTCCATTGGGAGCTTGCTCAGGGTGCCAGTCTGGAGCGGGCGCGCACCGGGGCCGTGAACGTCTTCGTCATCATGGAGGCTTTCTACCTCTTCAACTGCCGCTCACTACATCGCTCCGTGTTCAAGCTGGGCCTGCTCACCAACAAATGGGTCATCCTCGGCTTCTGCCTGATGCTTGTCTTGCAGTTGCTGTATACATACGCGCCGTTCATGAACACAGCCTTCCAGAGCGAGCCCGTGGGCCTGCTGGCCTGGGTCAAGACCTTTGGATTCGGCCTTGCGGCTTACCTGGTGGTGGAGTTTGAAAAGCGCCTGCGCCAGCGGGTTCTGGCGGGTTAACGGCAACCGTGGTGCTTTGTTTCTTGGACGGAAGAGGCGAGAATGATGGGCAACAAACACAACACCCATCCTGTTTGCCCCTGGTGGTTCGGCTACACCTTCGACAACCCGTTGCGTCGGCTGGTGCACGACGCCGACGCACTGCTTGGCGAGTGGATAGCATCAGGCATGCACGTCCTGGACCTTGGATGCGGACTCGGCTACTTCAGCTTGGCCATGGCCCGTCTGGTGGGGCCTAGCGGTTCCGTGCTGGCGGTGGACATGCAGGAGCGCATGCTCGCCTCAGTGCGCCGACGTGCCGAAAAGGCCGGTTTGAACGAGCGAATACGCACGCGGCTGTGCACCCAACAGGACCTCTCGGTACAAGACCAGGAGGCCGACTTTGCCCTGGCTTTTTGGATGGTACATGAGGCCCCGAACCAAAACACCCTTTTTGCCCAGATACATGCGGGACTACGTCCCAGAGGCACGCTCTTCGTGGCGGAACCCAAGTTGGATGTCCGGGAGGGATATTTTCGCAAGGAACTGGAGCGCGCCGTGGTGGCGGGTTTTTCCCTTGTGCGGCGTCCCAAGGTGAGTTTCAGTTTCGCTGCTGTGTTGCAACGCGGGGCAGGCTGAAAACGACTAGACAACGATGTTGTATTTGTACAGTATCTCTGTAAGACTGCGCTTAATGTCCGTGCTCGTCTTGGATATCATGGCGAGATCGATGATCACGTAAAACACTACCTTGTTGGAGGCCATCTCCCAGACCTGTCGCACACGGTCACGCAGGTGTGCAGGCATCTGCAAAAGCTCATAAAGCTTTTCCAGGACCTCATAGTGAAGCATGCGGAATTCCACCATGTCCTGATTGTAGGCATCTGGGTTGAATATCTTGTTTTTTTGGATGCGTGTCAGCCCGAAGTGATAGAGTTGCTCCAATGTGTCGACATGAATCCGCTTCTTGTGCAATGACTGGATCTTTATCTTTTCTTTCTTGTCCAGGCACTTGCGCCGTAGAATGTTGAAAAAGTAGCTCTCCAGCATGTACATCAAGGTTTGCTCGAGACCATCCTTATCGAAGAAGCGCATCAGTCTAGCAGCATTCTCTATGTCCTTCTGTTCGTAGATGTGCATATTTTTTGCAGAAAATACGTTCATAGCCTCGACGAAGTCGCGCTGCATGGTGTAGTAGGCTATGGAAACACCCAGTGCGGCTGCCAGGAGCTTCCCTTTGATCATGTCAAAGCGGTCGAGCAGTTCCTGCTCTTCGTTTTTGACCACATCTTCCCACTCCACGGAGCGCATCGCCTGTTCCACAGCGGCCCGTTTGTACTCCGCCGCCGAGAGATCAAAGCAGACCATGGCGATTATCTGTTGCACCGCGTCGTCGTCCGCTTTGTCCTCGAGGTAGAAGTCTTTGTTTTCACGCAGAAAGTCGCTGACGACCTGGCGAATGCGCTTGTACTCGAACTCCTCTACCTGGGTTTGAATGTAGGGGCGGAATCTGTTTTCCCGCTGCACCAGCACACCCTCGCGACTCAGTTCCTCGAGGATCAGGTCGAACTGAAAATTGATGCGTACAGTCTTGGGCGTTCGGGAATAATTGTATTTGGCCTTTCGGGTGACGTCTTCATAGGCGGCGGAGAGCTTATTCTTGACGAAATAGTCTATGATCGTACGCCAGAATGCCGGAGAAAACTCCATTTGTCCGTAGTATTCGTCGAATTTCTCTGTACCGGTCTTTCCGTATATACTGGTGATGATGTCACGAAACCCGCCCACAACATCGGCCTGAACTCGTACCACGGATTGCAACAGGCGCAGGAGCAGCATCTCTGCATTGCAGGCAAAGCTGAAACGCTTCTCGAAAAGATCGGGCTCTTCCTTGGGGTTGGTCTGCATCATCCTGGCGACATCGGTGCTGAACCCCTGCAAAATATTGTCAAGATTGGAAAATCGCGGATGTTTGAAGGAACGCTGGCAGATCAAGTTCACGACCCCCACCTGCTGCAAGGTATTCTTCGGCAAATCGCTCAGCATGTGCGCATTGATGCGCAGAAAGTCCACAAGCAACTCCCGCTGTAGGTATTCATCGGTGATGTTCCCTTCACGGAGTTCTTGCAGCTTTCGAAAATAGCATGAGAAACGCTCCAGGGCACTTTCTCTTGCTTTCTGGTCAGTAGGTGCGGCAATGGTCTTGGCCTGCATCATCAACATGCTCTCCTGGGTCATTCTACTGCACCTTGACCCATTTGTCACCTGATTGCCCCGATCACTCTCGGCATGCATCAGGCATGGAGCACACTGAGCGAACCTATCGTCGCAGGCGTGACACGTCGATTGACTTGAGGGGAGCGGACAATTCCAGTGCAAAAGCACGCACGGTCGGGAGAGAAAATATGTCGGGCCCTTGGAAGAATGGAGCATACAGCACGGCCATCTTGGCGAATTGGGCTGCGGACATCTGGCGATCGGCCATGCCGCGCAAGTTATTCAGAAGCTGGAACAACTCTTTTTTCAATGGCAAGAACCCCTCTGCCGGGGATACCTTTCCCGCGGCAGCAGTGATCTTCAGCAGATAGGGAAGCAGTTGCAGAAGCCTGGGATTCTGTGAACGCCGGGCATAGGCCTGCATGGCCGCGACGAACTGTTGCAGCGCGGGGTCGCACAGTGCGAACTCCCACTGGAAGAACCCCTTGGTTTTGATGGCACGTACCAACAACGGCAAACCCTGCTTGGCCTGATTGTCAGCAAGGACAATGAGCAAAGACTCGAGCAGTTCCCCTCTGGAAAGCAGTCCTGGATCGTTCTCCGCATCCTTGATTGAATTTTTCAGACACTTGTAGAACCAAGCCAAGTGCTCGAT
>CAZSRS010000075.1:0-11042 GCA_964609625.1 uncultured Desulfovibrionaceae bacterium | reverse complement strand
TTCAAGGACTACATCTCCATGCCCAAGGCCAACATGTACCAGAGCCTGCACACCACCGTGGTCGGCCCCAAAGGGGAGCGCATCGAGATCCAGATCCGCACCGAGGAAATGCACCGCATGGCCGAATACGGCGTGGCCTCCCACTGGCTGTACAAGGACGGCGGCAAGGTCAAGGGCCGCGACGTGGGGCAGTTCACCTGGCTCAGGCAGATCATGGACTGGCAAAAGATGGAGTCCGATGCCAGGGAGTTCCTGCGTTCACTGCGCTTCGATCTGTTCAAGGACGAGGTCTATGTCTTCACCCCGGCCGGGCAGGTCAAGGAACTGCCAGAAGGCGCCACCCCCGTGGACTTCGCCTATGTCATTCACACCGAGGTGGGGCACCATTGCGCCGGCGCCAAGGTCAACGGCAAGCTCGTGCCCCTGAGCACTCCGCTCAAGAACGGCGACAGCGTGGAGATCATCACCGACTCCCACCGCAACCCCAGCCGCGACTGGCTCAAGTTCGTCAAGACCGCCAAGGCCCGCACGCGCATCACCCACTATATACGCACCGAGGAGCGCTCCCGCAGCATCGCCCTGGCCAGGGAGATGCTCGAGAAAGAGGGTCGCAAGCTGGGTATCAACATCCACAAGGCCATCAAGGAGCACAAGCTCGATCTGGTGGCCAAGGAGTTTTCCTTCAGAAGCCTGGACGATCTGCTCTCCGCGGTGGGCTATGCCCGACTCACGCCGCTGAAGGTGCTGCGCCGGCTGCTGCCCAGGGAGGAGAAGGAGCCGGAGCCGGAAAAAGTCGATGTCGTGGAAACCCGCGAGGAAACGCAGCGCCCCAAGAGCGAGGGCATCAGGATTTCCGGCGTGGACGACGTGCTCGTGCGCTACGCCAAGTGCTGCAACCCACTGCCCGGCGACGCCATTCTCGGCTATATCAGCAGGGGGCGCGGTGTCACCATCCATACCGTGGACTGCCCCAATGTCCAGAACATGGAGCCTGAGCGGTTGCTCTCCGTCTTCTGGGAAGGAGAGCAGGACAAGCTCCTGCCCGCCAAGATCATGATCAAGGCTAGGAACGAGCCGGGCGTCCTGGCGGAGATCAGCGCCCTGTTGGCAAAGGAGCAGGTCAACATCGACTCTGGCAGCTTCCACTCCACGGTGGACGGACTCACGGAACTCGTATTTACCGTGGAGGTCCGCGACGCGGCCCTGCTCTACCGCACCCTGGAGAAGCTCAACAGCCTCAAGCCGGTCATCGAGGCCTCGCGGACCACCGTGGCGGTGCATTGACAGGATGGCGGGGGAGGGCGCGAAAGCCTTCCACCGTAGCCGTTACGCAGGCTGAAGGGGGGCTCGCGAGCAGCACCTATGGCCGTGATCGAAGGACCCGGGTGATTGCAGGCCCTGGTTCTCCGTGGGACCGTGTTGCGTGAGGCATTGTCTGGCCGGGCGTGTATTGTATACGGGATTGGTCAGGGGCGCAGCTCTGTGCCGCTTCCCCCGCCCCCTGAAGGAGGCGTAGGGGCGCTTCGCGAAGCGCCCTCCCCGCTCACCTGCTCTCGATCTGGGACTGCTGTCGCCAGCGCTCCTCCCACCAGAGGTCAAAGGGCATGTCCGCGAAGAGCGCCGGCCCGAACGCCACCTCCACGCGCAGGGCATGGAGCCAGGGCAGGGCAAAGGCCGCGAGCTTCACCGCGTCCTTTTCCGTGCAGATGACCACCCTGGCGTCGTGCTCTTCCTTGGCGCGGCGGATGCGCTCCACGTCGTTTTGGCCGTAGACGTGGTGGTCCCGGAAGGCCAGCACCTGGGCCGGAGCGCGCCCCATGAACCGCTGGGCCGTGGCCGCGGCTTGCGGGTTGTCGCCCAGGCCGCTGACAAAGACGTAGTCGCCGTCAGGGGGGGCAGCCAAGGCAGCGCCGTCCGTCACCCGATACAATCCTTGCGGTCTCAGGGAGAAGCTGAACACCGGGCGTCCGAAAGACGCCAGACGTTTTTCGATGCTTCCTGCGTGATCCAGAAAGGACTCGGGTTCGGCCTTGACCAGAAAGGCGGCGCCGGCCCGCAGTGCCGAGAGGCCTTCGCGCCAGGGGCCGGCCGGCAGTACCCGCCCCCAGTCCGTGGTGAAGTCTCGCAAGCGCAGCAGGATCAGGTCCAGGTGGCGATGCAGCCGCAGGTGCTGCATGCCGTCGTCCATGATGAAAATTCGCGGCGCCAAGTGTATGCGGGCGAATTCCACGGCCCTGGCGCGCCGCGGATCCACCAGCACGTGGGCCTGGGGGAAGCGTCGGGCCAGTAGCAGGGGCTCGTCCCCGGTCTCCTGCCAGTCGGCATCCTGCGTGACCGGCAGAGGCAGGCGCGGCGGTTTGCCGCCGTACCCCCTGGTCAGCACACAGGGGCGCAATTCCCGGGCCACGGCCCACTCCACGATCCAACCCACCAGGGGGGTCTTGCCGCTGCCACCCAGGGCGATGTTGCCCACCGAGACGCAGGGCGCGGGCGGCATGGTCGCGGGTCTACGCCCCAGGGCATGTGCCTTGCGCCGTTCGGCCATGCCCCAGGCATAGACGCGGCCCAGGGGGGCCAGCAACGGATACAGCCGGCGCTGGAGTTCTGCCAGAAGGGTCATGCGGCTTGCATGACACAAAGCCTGCCGATATCGCAAGGGCAGGGAGCGAACAGGCGCGGCGGGAATAATTGCCAAAAACAGAGCTGATGGTATAGTGAAATACTGCCGCAGGCGTGAACCGTTGGCGGCAAAGGACATGACCATGAACAGATTCGCGAGGATTTTCGGTATATTCCTGGGCAGTACCTGCCTTGTGGGGCTCATCGTCTGGTCCGGCGGTTTTCTGGCCACCGGACTCATCGACGAGAACACGGACATCGTTCCCATTAGGCTTCTGCCCGAGCCAGAGGCCAGGGGGGTGGTCAGCGTCGAACCCGTCATGGAGCATTACGAGGCCGTGGGCACGGTGCGCCCCCGTGTGGAAACCAAGGTCCAGTCTCAGGTCCAGGCCAAGGTGCTGGAGGTGCTGGTTTCTCCGGGGCAGCAGGTGAACAAGGGGGACTTGCTGGTGCTGCTGGACAGCCGCGAATTGGAAAGTCGTCTGGAGCAGGCGCGGCAGGGGTGGGAGAACGCCCAGGCCTCCAAACGTCAGGCCCAGCGCTCCATCGACGCGGCCCAGGCCGCCTTTGGCGAGGCCAAATCGCAGTACGAGCGCATCAAGTCGCTTTACGCCAAGAAAGCCGTGGCCTCCAGCGAGATGGACGAGGCCGAGGCAGCCTATCTCAAGGCCGAGGCCTCCCTGAGCAGGGCGCGGGAAGAACTCTCCGGGTCTGAGGCCTCGGTGCGCCAAGCCGGGGAAAAGGTCGAGGAGGCGGAAATATCCCTGGGCTACGCGCGCATCGAGGCCCACGAGGCCGGCGAGGTGGCCGGGCGGGCGGTGGAACCCGGCGATCTGGCCGTGCCTGGCCAGCCCCTGCTGTATCTCCAGACCAGCGGTTCCCTGCGCCTGGAGGCCATGGTCAGGGAATCCCTGATCAACCGCGTGCGCCCCGGCACGGAATTGGAGGTGGCGATCACCGTCCAGGCCCAGCGTGTGCCGGGAGTGGTGGAGGAGGTCGTGCCTTCGGGCGATCCGCGCACACGTACCTTCCTGGTCAAGGTGGGGCTGCCGCCCTTGAGCGGTGTCTATCCGGGCATGTTCGGCCGGTTGCTGGTACCCGTGGACGAGCGCGAGGCCGTGCTGGTGCCCAAGGCCGCCATCCGTCGCACGGGGCAGATCGAGACCGTGGACGTGCTGGACACCGCCGAGGGGCGTGAGGTCTGGCGCAGCGTCTTCGTCAAGGCCGGACAAAAGCACGGCGACAAGGTGGAAATACTCTCCGGCCTGAGCGGCGGAGAGGTCATCGGCCTGCCCGAGGCGTTGGATGTGCCCTTGCCCATACTTCAGGGTACGGAGGGCGGCGATGCCTCCTGAAGAATCCAAGGGCTTGATCACGGCCATCGTGCGTCAGTTTCTGCGTGGTAAGGAATCCATCATCTTCCTCATGTTCGCCCTGAGTCTGGGCGCGGCCGCCATCATGCTCACCCCCCGCGAGGAGGAGCCGCAGATCGTGGTGCCCCTGGCGGACGTGTTCGTGCAGGCGCCCGGTGCCTCGGCCGTGGAGGTGGAAAAGCTCGTGGCCGCGCCCCTGGAGCGTCTGCTCTGGCAGATTGACGGCGTGGAGCACGTCTACTCCATATCCCGCCCCGACAGCGCCTTGGCCACGGTGCGTTTCTACGTGGGGCAGGACCGCGAGGAGTCCCTGGTCAAGCTGCACAACGCCATCTCCATGAACCAGGACCTGGCGCCCTCCATCGTCACGGGTTGGGTGGTCAAGCCCGTGGAGATCGACGACGTGCCCATCGTCACCCTGACCCTTTACTCCCGCGTCCATGACGACCACGCCCTGCGACGCATGGCCGAGGAGCTGCAACAGCGCCTGGCCGAGGTGCCCGACGTCTCCCGCGTGACCCTCGTAGGGGGGCGGGTACGCGAGATTCGCGTGGAACTCGACCCCGAGCGTCTGGCCGGGCTGCACGTCTCTCCCATGGAGATCGTGAAGGCCCTGGAGGGCGCCGACGCCTCGGTCACGGCCGGGGCCCTGGACCAGGGCAACGAACGCCTGTCCATCACCGCCAACTCATTTCTCCAGTCCGCCGAAGACGTGCGCCGGCTGGTGGTGGGAGTTTTCGACGACCGCCCCGTGTATCTGCGCGACGTGGCCACGGTGCTGGACGGCCCAGCGGAGCCGGGCGAGTATTCGCGCTTCGGCCTGGGCGCCCTGGCCTTGCGGGAGCAGGGGCACGAACCACGCTGCGAGACCTGCCCGGCCGTGACCATCGCCCTGGCCAAGAAAAAGGGCACCAACGCCGTGCGGGTGGCCGAGAATATCCTGGCCCGCATGGAACAGCTCCAGGGGGCCGTACTCCCCGACGGCGTGGAGGTGGAGGTGACCCGCAACTACGGCCAGACTGCCCAGACCAAGGTCAACGACCTGCTCTCCTCGCTGTTCTTCGCCATTCTCACGGTGGTCATCCTCCTGGCCATGACCCTGGGCTGGCGCGAGGCCCTGGTGGTGGCCGTGGCCGTGCCCGTAAGCTTCTCCCTGGCCCTGTTCGTGAACTACCTCTTCGGCTACACCATCAACCGGGTCACCCTCTTCGCCCTGATCCTCTCCCTCGGGCTGGTTGTGGACGACCCCATCACCAACGTGGACAACATCCAGCGTCACATCCGCATGGGGGTGCGCAGGCCCTTCGAGGCTACGCTCTTTGCCGTGCGCGAGGTGCTGCCGCCGGTGATCATGTCCACCCTGGCCATCATCGTCTCCTTCACGCCCATGTTCTTCATCACCGGGATGATGGGGCCGTACATGGCGCCCATGGCCGCCAACGTGCCGCTCACCGTGACTTTTTCCACCCTCTGCGCCCTGACCATCGTGCCTTGGCTGAGCTACAAGCTCTTGAGGAAGCACGCCCAGGCCCTGCCCTTGCCTGGAAATGCCGCCGGGAATGCCCAAGGCCAACCACGGGACGTGACACCGGCCTGGATCGTCAAGGGCTACCGGGCTGCGGTCTCGCCGTTCCTGGCTGCCGCCTGGCTGCGCTGGCTGCTCGGGGGGGCGGTGGTGATTTTGTTGCTGGTCAGTTGCTCCCTGGCCCTGTTGCGGCTGGTGCCGTTGAAGATGCTGCCGTTCGACAACAAGAACGAGTTCCAGATCGTGCTGGACATGCCCGAGGGCACGAGCCTGGAGGCCACGGACCGTTGCGTGCGCGCCTTCGAGGACTACCTGCGCGCGGTGCCCGAGGTGACAAATTTCGTTTCCCACACCGGCAACAGCTCGCCCATGGATTTCAACGGCATGGTGCGGCACTACTATCTCCGGCAGGGGGCGCATCAGGCCGACATCCGGGTCAACCTGGCGGACAAGACCAGGCGCGCCAGCCAGAGCCACGCCATCATCCTGCGCTTGCGAACGGATCTGGAGGCAGTGGCCGCGGCCTACGGCGCCAGATTGAAGATCGTGGAGGTGCCGCCGGGACCGCCGGTGATCAGCACCATCACCGCGGAGATTCATGGCCGCCCCTACAAGACTTACGATCAGCTCATCGAAGGGGCCAAGCACATCCAGGACTTGCTGCGCCAGGAGCCCGGCGTGGTGGACATCGACGCCAGTTATGCCCTGCCCAGCCGGCGGATCAACTTTGTCCCGGACAAGGAAAAGGCCGCGCTGCACGGTGTGAGCACCGCGGACATCACCCGCACCCTGCGCTTGGCCGTGGGGGGCGACTCCCCGGCCAAGGCCCACGTGGAAATGGAGCGCCAGCCCCTGCACGTGAAGCTGATTCTGCCTCGGGAGCGGCGCTCCAGCGTGGGCTCACTGGCTCAGATTCCGGTGAAGAGCGCCGACGGCCACATGGTGGCCCTGGGCGAACTGGGTTCGTTCTCCTGTGAGCCCGAGGACCAGCCCGTGTTTCACAAGAACCTCAAGCAAGTGGTCTACGTGTTCGCCGAGATGGCGGGGAGGGCGCCGGGTGAGGCGATCATCGACTTGAAGGCCAAGCTTAGGGAGCACCCCCTGCCCCCCGGCGTGTTCGTGGAGTGGGCCGGAGAAGGGGAGTGGGAGATCACCCTGCGGGTCTTCCGCGACCTGGGCCTGGCCTTTGCCGCGGCCCTGCTGGGCATTTACCTGCTGCTCATCGTGCAGACCGACTCCTTCTTCATGCCACTGTTGATCATGATGGCCATTCCCCTGACCCTGCTGGGCATCATGCCGGGGTTCTGGCTGCTGAACGCGCTGTTCACCACGCCGGTGGGAGGGTTCGCCAACCCCATCTTCTTCACGGCCACGAGCATGATCGGGATGATCGCCCTCGGCGGCATCGTGATCCGCAACTCCCTGGTGCTCATCGAATTCGTGCAGGATTCCATGCGCGCGGGCATGGGCCTGAAGGAGGCCATCCTCTCCAGCGGCGCGGTGCGGCTGCGCCCCATCGTGCTGACGGCCATGACCACGGCCCTGGGCGCCTGGCCCATCACCCTTGACCCCATCTTCTCGGGCCTGGCCTGGGCCCTGATCTTCGGACTCTTCGCCTCCACCCTGTTCACCCTTGTGATCATCCCGGTTGCGTATTATGCCGTGATGCGCACCCCGAAGCAGGGCGAACCGCTGCCGGCTTCCCAGGCGGCTGAAGCGCCCGCGCTCTGGAAGCCTGGCAGACGCATCCCGCTTCGTAAACGCCTGACCCGGCCTGAGCACATCAGGCATCGAAAGGACTGATCATGATCAAGCCCGTGATACTCTGCGGGGGTAAGGGCAGCCGGCTCTGGCCCCTTTCCCGCGAACTCTACCCCAAGCAGTTCCTCGCGGTGGGTGGGAGCCGGACCCTGTTCCAGCAGGCCGTGCTGCGCGCCGTCGGCCTGGACGCCCTGCCGCCCATGACCGTCTGCAATACCGAACACCGCTTTCTCGTGGCCGAGCAGTTGCAGGGGCTGAGCATCTCCGGTGAGATCGTGCTCGAGCCCGTGGGCCGCAACACCGCCCCGGCCATCGCGGCCGCCGCGGTGCTCTGCGAGCGGGAAGACCCGGTGCTGTTGGTGATGCCGGCGGATCATATCATTGAACCGATCTCGGGATTCGCGACGGCCGTGGCCAAGGCCCTGCCTCTTGCCGAACAGGGCATGCTGGTGACTTTCGGCGTGATCCCGGACCGCCCCGAGACCGGATTCGGCTACATCAAGCGTGGCGCTCCCGTGGGCGAGGGTTTCGGGGTGGCTTCCTTCGTGGAAAAGCCCGACGCGGACACGGCCCTGGAGTTCAAGGACTCCGGCGAATACTACTGGAACAGCGGGATGTTCATGTACCGGGCTTCGGCCCTGCTGGCAGAACTGGAGACGTTCGCGCCGGAAATCGTCGCGGCCTGTCGCGGGGCGGTGGAGGAGAGCAGCGCGGACCTGGACTTCATCCGCCTGGACAAGAAGCGTTTTTCGGCCGGCCCGGCCGACTCCATCGACTACGCCGTGATGGAGAAGACCAAGCACGGGGCCGTGGTGCCCATGGATGTGGAGTGGAGTGATCTCGGCTCCTGGTCGGCTCTGTTCGACGCCGGCAACAAGGACGACGCCGGTAACGTGGTCTTGGGCGACGTGCTGGTGCAGGACTCCAAGGGCTGCTACCTGCACTCCGAGAACAAGCTTCTGGCGGCTGTGGGGTTGGAGGACGTCATCGCCGTGGTTACGGCCGACGCCGTGCTCGTGGCCCATCGCGATCAGTCCCAACAGGTCAAGGAGGTGGTCAACCGCCTGCACGAGGCCGGCCGCGAGGAGGCCCTGGTGCACCGCAAGGTCTACCGCCCCTGGGGCTCCTACGAGAGCATGGACATGGCCGACCGCTTCCAGGTCAAGCGCATCACGGTGAAGCCGGGGCAGAAGCTCTCCCTGCAGAAACACCACCACCGGGCCGAGCACTGGGTGGTGGTTCGCGGCACGGCGTTGATTGTCAACGGCGACAAGGAGATGCTGCTCTCGGAGGACCAATCGACCTATATCCCCATCGGCAACGTGCACCGGCTGAGCAATCCGGGCAAGATCCCGCTTGAACTCATCGAGGTGCAGACCGGCCCCTACCTGGGCGAAGACGACATCGTGCGGCTGGAGGACGTCTACGACCGGGTGGAGAAGTAGGGTGAAGGGCGCTGCTGAGCCCACTGCTTCCGCCTCACGGCGCAGGATCAGGGTATATCTGTATTCTCGCGCCTTCACCAAGCTGTTGAACTCGGTCTCGACGTGCAAGCGCTTGACGGCTTGTGTGATTTCATCCACAAGAAACAGCAATGAACTCCTTGCGCATGTTCGCAAGGGTTATCCAGACGCGGTGGGAAGGCCATGCAAATACTCGTGAAGAACCTTGGCGCGCTTGACCAGGCCGTGTTCGAGCTTGCCAGGTTCACGATCATATGCGGCAGGAACAACACCGGAAAAACCTACGCGACCTACGCGTTGTTCGGCTTCCTGAAGTCCTGGCGCAGGCTGCTTTCCATTAGGGTCAGGGAGGAGCACATCCGCCGGCTGTTGCACGAGGGAGCAATCGAACTCGACATCGCCCCTTTCGTTGCCAATGCCCAGGAGACGCTGCGGAAAGGGTGCGAGGCGTTTACGGAACAGCTGCCGGGCGTGTTCGCCTCTTCTCCGAGGCATTTTTCCGACAGCAACTTCAGCATTCTGCTGGACCCAGGCGACATCCGGCCCAGGGATGCGTACGACATGACCATGCGGGCAGCCAGGGCGCAGCTGTTCTCCATATCCAAGAAGAGCGCGTCCAATACTGTGAGCGTTTCCCTGCTTGTGGACAAGGAAAAGATCAGGCTGCCGCATGCCGTGATCAGCGACGTCATCGGAGACGCCCTGAAGGATATCGTGTTCGACGGCCTGTTCCCGAATCCCTTCATTGCCAGTGCGGAACGCACGGGCGCCGCGATCTTCCGGAAGGAACTCAACTTTGCGCGCAACCGATTGTTGGAGCAGATGAGCTCACTGGAAAAGGACCTGGATCCCTTGGACCTGCTGACAAAGGTTTATTCGGATTATGCGCTGCCAGTGAAGACCAATGTCGATTTCACACGGCAACTGGAGCAGCTGGCAAAGAACGACAGCTTCATTGCGCGGGGGCATCCAGACCTGCTGCGTGACTTCTCCGACATCATCGGAGGCGCGTACCACGTTTCCAAGAATGATGAACTGTACTTCGTGCCCCAGGGCAAACGGATCAAGCTGACCATGGATGAGAGTTCCAGCGCGGTCCGTTCGTTGCTCGACATCGGTTTATATCTCAGGCACGTGGCCCGCCCCGGCGATCTGCTCATGGTGGACGAGCCTGAACTCAACCTGCATCCCGAGAATCAACGCCGGATCGCGCGCCTCTTTTCCAGGTTGGTCAATCTCGGGGTCAAGGTCTTCATCACCACGCACAGCGACTACATCGTCAAGGAACTGAACACGCTGATCATGCTGAACGACGCTCACCCCCGAATCTCGGAGATCATGGCCAGGGAGCGGTACACGCACGAGGAACTTCTCTCCGCGGATGACGTCAAGGTCTACGTGGCCGGAGAAAAACTCATGCGCAGGGAAGGAATGAAGAGGAGCACCCGCTGCATGACCTTCGAGTCTGCCGATATCGACCCGCATCTCGGCATTGAGGTCGGCAGTTTCGATACCACCATCGACGACATGAACCGCATCCAGGAATCCATCATTTTCAGTGGAGAGGACGCGTGATGCTGGACCCGGTACCCCTGCGCGCCTTGCTGGCTGAGGATATCGTTGTCGAATTGTCGGAAATGAACGGCCGCGGGTATGTCCGGCTTCACGAAACCGGGGCGGATGCGAAGCTGAAGAAGGTGGACATCCTCGATGTGCCCAAGAACTCGGTACTTCTGCATCTCGAGCAATATGAACAGCCAAAAAGTCTCTTCGAAGGAAAAAAGGGAGAGAGGAAGCGCTGCGATTATGTCCTGGTGACAGCAATTGGAAACCGGCCCCTGATGTTGTTTATCGAGCTTAAGTCGACCACGTTCAAGAGCGGTGATGTCGTGCGTCAATTCAAGGGCGCGGAATGCATCATGGACTATTGCGATGCCGCACTGACCCGTTTCCATGACCAGGACAGGGTCTTGGCCCAATGCGCAAAACGGTTCGTGGTTTTTTATCGGCCACGCGCGCACAAGACAAGAACACGACCGACCCTCCTCCCGAAGGACAATGATTCCCCTGAGAGGGCGTTGCGCTATCCAGCGCCCCGCTGTCCATCGTTGAAGGCCCTGGTGGCTTTGTAAGGGGTCATCACCGCACCTCTTCTCCACACCCCGTCCTCTCCCCATCACTCCCAGTCCCCAAAGGACAACCCCAGCAACAGGCCCACGGCCACCCAAAGCAGGGCATTGCCGCGACGTACCCGCTCACAGGGTCGCGCAGTTATCAGCATGAATCCAAGCGAGATCAGGA
>CAZSRS010000074.1:0-11726 GCA_964609625.1 uncultured Desulfovibrionaceae bacterium | reverse complement strand
CCATGGCCTCGGAAATCACCCGTATCGCCAACGCCACGGACTTCAACGGCATCTATCTGCTCAACGGCAACCTCAACGGTGATCACGACGGTACCGGCCTGCAATCCACGGGCAAGCTCAAGGTGCACTTCGGCACGGCCAACGATTCGGCCGAGGATTACTATTACATCGAGATCAGCACAGCCACGGCTTCGGCTCTGGGCGTGGGACTGGCAGCCGGCAACTCCATCTCCACCCAGGCCCTTGCCCAGCAGTCGCTGGATCTGATCCAGGCAGCCATCATCTCCAAGGACAACATCCGCGCCAATCTGGGCGCCTTGCAGAACCGGCTGGAAAACACCATCTCCAACCTGCAGATCCAGGCCGAGAACCTGCAATCCGCGGAGTCGCGCATCTCCGACGTGGACGTCTCCCTGGAGATGACCGAGTTCGTCCGGCAGCAGATCCTCACACAATCCGCCGTGGCCATGCTTTCCCAGGCCAACTCGCTGCCAAAGATGGCCCTGTCGCTCCTCAGCTAGACCTGACGCCCCCCACACCGTCTAGCCGATCGAGCCGGCGGCCCCCGCATCCCACGGGGGCCGCCGCATTTTCAGGCACGGTGCGCTCCTACTCCAGCTGGGAGAGCTGGTATTCCAGGGAGGAACTGAGGTCGTTGTAGTAGCCCAGCAGGCTTTCCAGCACGGCGTAGCGCGCCACCAGGTTCTTGCGCTTGAGTTCCAGCCGGGCCTCTTCCTTGACCATGGCCGCGCTGTTGTTGTCGATGATGCTCTGGTAACTGTCCTCGATGATCTTCAACGTACCGTTCTCGCTCGAGGTGTACGTTTTCAAGGCCTCGATCACCTGGGGTATCTTGCCCTGGCGCACGCAGACAGTCCCGCTGTACATTCCATCCGCCTGGTTGTTGGCCGTGACCGCCATGCCGGCCGCCCCGTTGCCCGAGCCCCCGGTAATGGTCCAGCCCTCGATGCTGGCCTCCTGCCCGTCGATGTTGGCACTGACAATGGCGCCGTTTTCCACGGTGTAGGTCACGGTGTATTCGCCGGGCTTGGTGATGCCGCTGATGGCGGAATCAAAGGTCAAGGTGGCGTCGCGGGAGACGCCGTCGTTCTTGGCGGCAAAGATCCTGGCCACGGCGTTCGGATCGGCCTGCAAGGCCTGTTCAAGCGCGTCGTAGTCCACCACCAGATGTCCGAAGGTCAACGAATCCTGGTCGGCGTCGGTGGTGATGCCCAGGGAGGTCAGACTGGCGTACGGGTCACCGCTCTTGGTCGCGGAATCATAGTACTGGAACCCCAAGCCCTTGGCGGTGAGCATGTCCTGGAGTGCCCGGGAGATCAATGTCATACCGTAGTTGCCGCGGAGTTCGTACCCGGTGGTGCTGGTGCCCTCGTCGTCGCTGGAGGTGACCGTGCTGTCCAGGGCCCGGATGGCGTCGCGTATGGCGTTGATACGCTCCAGAAAGCTTTCGATGTTGGTGATCACGGATTCCGTGTCGGTACTCACGGTGATGTCCACTGTGTCGCCCTTGCCGCTGCCGAGAATGGTGAAGCTGAGCCCTTCGATGACGTCGGAAAAGCTGTTGCTGCTCCGTTCGATCCAGCTGTCTGCACCCGCGGGATAGCCGTCCACCTTGATTTGGGCGTTCCTGGCCTGCTGGTTGTGTTCGAAGGCATCCGGCGCCAGGCCGGAGATGGCGCTTGCACCCAGGTCCACGATACTCACGGCGTTGTCGGCCCCCAGGTCCAGGCCGCGCACTTGCAACTGCACCCGGTTACCATCGTTCACGAGGTTGGCGCGCACCGAGTCACCCATCTTCGTGTCGTTGTTGATCAGGTTCACGAGTCCTTCGAGGGTGGTGCCCGCGGGCACGTCGATGGTCAACTGCTTGCCACCGCAGGTCAGGGCGAAGCTGGCGTCGGTCTCGGTGACCACGGTGCTCTTGCTCGCCCAGCCCTCGGTTGTGCTCCAGATGTCGTTTTGCGCCTTCTGCCCCACCAGGATGCTGTGGGTTCCCTCCAGGGCATCCGCGCTGGCCGTCACCGAAAGCACCGACGTATTGGAACTGGTGGCGGACTTGACCAGGAATTCGTTCACCGTGTCCATTTGCTCCAATTGGGATTTGAGCTGTTTAATCTCGGAGAAGATGTTCTGCACCTGTTCGAGTTTGGCTTTCCATTGGGCTTCCCATCGCTGCATCTGGGTGAGGCGGTAGCCTTCCACGTTCATGGTGGCCTCGATGATGGACTCGAAGTCAGTGCCGCTGCCAAGACCGGTAAAGGTGATGGAACCGGACCAATAATCGGTCATGGAGTCCTCCTTTAGAGATAATCGAGCAGGCTGAGGTTCATTATCTGGCTGCTGGTTTGCAGCACGGCCTGGTAGGCGTACTGCGCCTTGGCCAGGTCCGTGCTCAGCGTGGTGATGTCCACATCCTCGATGCTGGAGAGGTTGCTCGTGGCCGTGGCCTTGATGTTCTCCACGCTGTTCCTGGCAAAGATCAGGCGGTTCTCCCTGCCGCCGATTTCCCCCAGAGCCACGGTCAGGTTCTTGTGCGCCTGTTCGAGCTTCTCCAGGCATTGCGCCGCTCCCTCCTGGTCGTTGCTCTCCAGGTATCCCACCAGTTCTCCCACGGCTTCCAAGAGGTTTCCCTCCACTGGCGTGGCCGCCACGAGTTGGCCCGTTCCCGACTCCATGTACAGGCCGCCGAAGATGTCCTTGCCCACGCTGTTGATCTGGATGCGGCTGGAGTAGCCGATATCCACCGTGATGGCGGCGTTTTCGGGCCGGATCACGAACAAGTCGCCCGAGGCCAGGTCGGAACCACCGTTGGAGGCCAGGGTCAGATATCCTCCGGGAACTTGGAACGAGGCGTTGGACGTCGTGTACCCGGTGCTCCAGGTCTGGCCGTTGTCGACGCTCCAGGAATACTCGAGGGAGCCGGACAGGGTACCGCCGCTGTCCACGCGCAGGATCACCCCCGTGGAGAACACCCCCGTGACATCGGCCGTAACCGGCGATGCGCCCTGGTGCGTGACCGTCAGCGCATCCGAGCCGTTTCCCAGGTACACGGCCGCGGGGCGGAGCCAGAGCACGCTGCCGTCGCCCTCACCCGCCTCACTCGTGGCTGTCACTGTCGAACCGACTGCCAACTCGGCCCGAGCCGTGCCGCAGTCGAGCACGTTTTCTCCCGCTTCCAGGGTTCCTTCCCGCCAACTGGCACCCCCGTCCGTGGTGTAGCGGTAGCGCAGGGAATCCAGGCCGACCTCGCCCGAGTCGAGAAACTCCACATACACGGTGGAATCCGCGGCTCCGGTCACCTGCACGACGGAAAGGGAGGAGCCTTCCGCGTTCCTGACCGTGGCGCCCAACCCCATTGCATAGGCGTTGCTGTCGGTTTTGGACCCGGCAAAAATGGAGTATCCGGCGTACTCGGTGTTGGCGATGCCCACCATCTCCTGCATCAGCTCCCGGGCCTCGGCCGCGATCATCTGACGTTGATCCGAGGAGTAGGTGCCGGTGGCCGCCTGTTCGCAAATCTCCCGCAACCTGGTGAGGATGTCGCTGGCCTGGCGCAGTTGGTCGTCGGCAAGACTGAGCCAGCCTTCCGCCGTGTCGATGTTTTCCAGGTATTGCTCCATGCGCCCCAGTGTGGTGCGCAAATCCAATGAGCGCCCCATGCCTGCGGGATCATCCGAGGGGCGGTTGATCCGTTTCTGCGAGGCTGCCTGCTCGTTGAGCCGCATGATTTCCACCAGATTGCTGTTCATGCCCCGCACGGCTTGGCCATAGATCATATTGAAGGATATCCGCATGGCATTACCTCATGATTTAAGGGACATGATAACGTCGAAGAGTTCGTTGGCGGTCTGGATCAGGGTTCCCGCGGCCCGGTAGGCCTGCTGGTAGCGAAGCAGGTTCGTCAGCTCCTCGTCCATGCTCACGCCCGCGACTTCCTGCTGTCTGGCATCCAGGGCCTGGGCCAGGGCAACGGTTTGTGTGTAGTTGCGCGCCGCGGTGTCCGTGTCCGCTCCCACCAGGGCGACCAGGGCGTGGAGGTGTCCGCTCAGGGTTTGGGAGTTCGCCGTGTACCGGCAGTCGAGGCTGACCTTTTTCTCGGCCAGGGCGGCCAGGGCCAGGGCGTTGGTATTGTCGCTCTCTGCCACCAGACCCGAGGCGTCCACCGTGGCGGTGTTGATCCTGCTCGGGTTCGTGGTCACGCGCTGATCCAGGGCCATGTCCGTAACGCCGCTGCCCGAGAAGAACGTGTTCAGGCCCAGGGCGGCCAGAAGACCGCTGCTGTCCCCGGCGAATTCGAACTCCACGCCGTCCGCAGCCTGCAACTGCAAGCGGCCGTCCTGCACCGTGGCGGTGAGGTTGCCGGAAAAACTGGCGTTGACGGCCGCGGCCACATCCTGCAGGGAGTGCAGTTCCGGGTCGAAGTTGGCCGTGCCCGGGGTGATGGACGAGAAGTCAAGACTCTGCAACCCCAGGCTTTCGCCTGTGTCCGCGTCGTACATGGCAAAGGACAGGCCTCCGGATTGCAGCTTGTCTGCATAGGCCAGGGAACTTTTAGCCAGGGGTATTGTCGCGTCCCGCACCGCATTACCGGCCGTGCTCCCGCTGTAATGCTCCAGGCCCGCGCCCTGGCTGTGCTGATAGTTCATCTGCCAGATCAACTCGTGGGCCAGGGCGTCCAGCACCGTGGAATAGACCGCGAGTCCCTCGTCCCGCGCGCTGAGGAGCCCGGCCAGTTCACCGCCGGAGAGCCGATTGTTCCTGCCGTCGCCGCCCGCCAGGGGGGTGATGTTTACATTGCCCCCGGTGGTGGTGCTCCAGTAGACGCCTGATTTGGGCATGACGATGAAGGAGTCGCCTGTCATGATGTCCGTGGCGGCGTTGGCAAGGGAGTCGTTGCTCTGACCGAACCAGATGGCGATCCCCTCGACCTCTACCCTGTCGTCATAGCCGCCGGCCGTGAACAGCAACGTCGAGCCGTCATCACCGCTGAGCCAGGTCTTGCCGTTGTCCAGGGAGACACGGAAGGTGGCGGCCGAGGCGGTGCCGTCCGCGGGCCCCGCGGAAACGAACTCCACGAGCAATTCGTCCGCGCCCTGACCGTCGAAGTAGAGCGCGCCGTCGAAGCTGGAGCCCTTGCTCAGGTCGGTCTCCACCCCCGGCCCTTGCAGCGACAGGCTGAAGGTCTCCGCTCCGTCCACGAGGGGCAGACCGCTGCTGGTCATGACCGTCACCTGGGAATTCTCCTGCTCGATGACCTTGATGTCCAACAGGCTGGAGAGTTCGCGGATGGCCACGTCGCGCTCGTCCTGGAGTTCGAGGCTCGTCGGGTTGGAGGTGATGGACTTGTTGAGCGCGGCTATGCGTTCGATGAGGGTGTTGGCCTCCTCCACCTTGTCGGCCAAGTCCTGCTCCATGACCTGGAGGGAGCTCTGGAGGGAGTCCTGCACCGTGGTGAGGCTGTCGATGAGCGTCTGGGCGTAGCTCAGAAGTTCCTGCCGGGTCGCGGCATCCGCCGGGGCCTGCCCCAGGGCCGACAGGCTGTCCATGAATTTGTCCAGGGCCGTGGAGAGCCCATAGTCGTCACTCTGGTTGAACAGTGTCTCGACATTGTACAGTGTCGCGGTTTGGGCGCTCCAATACGCGGATTTGCCGTTCGCCGTCAGGTATTGGGATTCGAGCAGGGAGTCGTAATGACGACGGATGCTCTCCACGGATGCGCCCGTACCGATACGCAAGCCGCCCAGGGTGATGGAGGGGCTGGTGACGTAGCTCACGGTGCGGCGGGCGTATCCCTCGGTGCCGATGTTGGCGATGTTGTCGCCGGTCACCGAGATGCCCACCTGGGCGTTCATGAGCGATTGCCGCCCCAGGCTGAGCAGGGCGTTGATCATTGCCGCTCTCCTAGCGCTTCAGGTTCAAGGCTTCCTGAATCAGGGAATCCACCGTGGTGATGACCTTGGAATTGGCCTGATATCCCCGCTGGTAGACGATGAGATCCACCAGCTCCGCGGAGTAGTCCACGTTGGACTGCTCGAGGGTGTTGGAGGCCACCGTGCCGAAGCCGTTGGTGTTGGCCGTTCCGGTTATGGGCAGACCGGAGGTGCTGCTGGCCGAGAAGAGATTGCCGCCCTCGCTGACCAACCCCTGCTGGTTGTCGAACCTGGCCAGACCCAGGACCCAGAGTTCCAGGGTTTGCCCGTTGGAGAACCGGCCTGAAATCACGCCGTTGGCATCGATGGACACGGATTCGAGAAAACCGGAGGCATAGCCGTCCTGGCTTCTGCTCACGGTGGTGGACGCCGAGCTGTACGACGTGGTGGTGTTGGCGCTGAACACGGGGTCTTCGAAGTTGAAGAGGTTGGCCGAGTCCGTGCCGATGAGCGAGGCATTGGCCGGGGCGCCGCTCCACGACGTGGACGTGGGAGTGCGGTCGTGGATACCGAAGTTCAGGCCGATCTCCACGGCGTTGGCACCCTGGGTGGTGCTCGCGTCATCGGACCTGCTGAAGTTGGCGGTGAACACCGGGTAGCCGTCGTCGTTGATCTCCGCGGGAGTCCAGTTGCTCAGATCGTGCAGATCGCCGCTCGCGGTGTCGCCCAGGGTGAAGGCCGTCATGCCCTGCAACTGGCCCGAGGAGCTGAAGCTGAGGGTGCCGCACATGAGCAGACCGGCGCTGGAGGTGGTGGACAATGTCTGTCCGTCGATGGTCCTGCCATCCTCCGAGGGATCGCAGGTCACGATGAATTCCCAGGTCTGCGTGCCCCCGGCCCCGCTGGCCACGGCGGCGTCCTGAACCGGATCGAAGTACACGGTGAGCACGTGGGGCGATCCGGATTCGTCGTACACCGTGATCGTGGTCTGGTAGGTGTAGCTGTTGGTCCCCAAGGGAGGATCCTGAGTGCCGTCCCACTCCTGCTGCAGCGCGAAGAAGGGGTCGCTGGCATTGACAGACTTCTCCTCGCTGTCCTTGTCCAGGTTCAGCAGCAACGAGACCAGTGATGTAGCCTGGGGCGGCGACTGCATGTTCTCGAGCTGGATGTCCGTCAGTCCACCCATGGTACTCACGCCACTGGCCGTGGCAGAGGTGTCTGCCTGCCAGCCCTGGACCCTGAACCCCTGGGCGTTGACGAGGTAGCCTTGCTTGTCGAAGCTGAAGTTGCCGGCCCGGGTGTAATACGTGGCGCCCGTGACCGGGGAGGTTACCATGAAGAACCCGTTTCCCCCGATGGCCACGTCCGTGACCGAGGTGGACGACTCGTAGGATCCCTGGCTGAAATCGTTGTAGATGGTGGAGACTGCCACCCCGTGCCCAACCTGATCCGCGCCGTTGGCGGTGTTCACCGTTGAGTAGAAGATGTCCTCGAACTGAATGGTCGAGGCCTTGTAGCCGATGGTGTTGGAATTGGCCAAATTGTTGCCCACGACGGAGATGGCCCGGCTGTGGGCGGTCAGGCCCGAGATGCCTGCATATAGGGCGCTGGTCAGTGTACTCATGATACTGCTCCTCGTGCCTCCTGACAGGGGGGCGGAAAAGAGAGCCGGAAATCAACCGGACCTCGTTGTGTGAGGAAATCACTCCCGCGCTCAGGCGGACGGCGAATGGACCCGGGTGACCGCCATGATATCCACCGTGCGCCCGTCATCGAGTTCGAAGACCGTGCTGCCGTTGGAAGTGGTCAGGCCCACCACCGTGCCCTTGCACAGGGTGCTGACCGTGAGCAGATCGCCGTCCTGCCCTCTGGCCTCGATACTCACCGTGTACTTGCTGTCGGCCGCCTCGGCGCCGAAGGAATCCCGGCCGTCCCAGGTGAAGGAATGCTCACCCGAGGTGAGGTCGGTGAGGGACACACTGGTCACGAGGGAACCGTCCTCGTCGTAGATGTTCGCCGTTGCCGATGCGGCGTCTTCAGGCAGCGTGTAGTAGAGTTCGCTGACACCATCCGCGCCCTTGCTGATGCCATTGCCCGCGGCCACGACGTCCAGGCCGATGAAGCTCAGGGCGCTGTTCACCGTCTGCACGCTGAACTGGTCCGAGATGGTCTGCAGGGTCTGGTTCATCGTGGTGAGCTGCTCCAGACTGGAAAACTGGGCCAGCTCCGCAAGCATGTCCGTATCCGACATGGGATTCAGGGGATCCTGATTCTCGAGCTGCGCGATGAGCAGCAGCATGAAGTCCGATCCACTCAGCGAATCGTATGAGTTGCTTGTCTGGCTTGTCGTATACAGGGAGCTTTGCAATGCTGAATCAATATACATTTTCGTCCTCCATTTCAGTGTCGTTGTTGATTGATAATATCATTCTTCTTAACTCTATTATATCTCTTCTGCACTCCTTGCATGCTGCAATATGCGTCTCTACTGCCTTTCTCGCTTTCGCTGGAAGTTTTTTGTCAAGATATCCTGCTATTGTGTTGTTTCCTGGACACAGGAATGAGCTTCTTGAGAGACCCTCAAAAATGTCTCCTCCCCACAGAAGAACGCCGGTATCATGGATATATTTATCTACATGTATCCTCACTGATCGCCTCCTTTGCAACATTATACGTATGGAGACCAGCAATACATCCATTAACAGTGCGTAAAGCTCGTTATAATCGCGTAAGGATTTCTTCAGGAAACGTGAAGCCAACTTGAGCAAGACTGAAGCAGGGGAATCAACACATGTCACCTGGACAACGATGGGACGCAGAGACGGGGCCTGAACGCAAAAAGGCCGCCCGATCCTTCCGAAATGGAAGTGATGGGCGGCCCAATATCGTCTTGAAAGATTCCGTCAGGGATTCTGGCGCCTCGGTCTTGCACGCATGCCGTTGCGCCAAACCGCGGAAATGCTACGCGTTATGAGGCTGTGCCCTCGGTGTGGCGCGCGTTCCCGGCGCCTACCGGATTGGCGGCGTATACCGTGCAAACCACCTCTTCGCTGCTGGACAGGGACCTCGGCGACACTCAGTCGCTGAAGGGGAACAGGTTGAACCGCACATGGGCGAGGTCTGCCCTGAAGTCCTCACCGTACTCCAGACCCATGTCGTTCTCCTCGTGATACCGCCAGGTTATGACGACTTGACGCCCCACGGCCGCCGCTTGGTCTAGCATGCCCATGATGTCCAGCAGGGCTTTTGAACTCGAGCTGTTGCAATAGGTAATGGTCAGGTCCAAAACCACAGGCGTGGTGCCCTGGACCAAAAAGGTCTCCAGCCACCGCAGCATGGGAGCGTAAAACGCCCCGGCGTTTTCAGGATAGGATTCTCCTCGAATTGTCAGAACCGGCGCGGCGGCGTCGAAACGCACCTCCGGGATTTGTCGGGTCTGCTCCTGGATCAAGGGATCCATGCCGTGCTCCTCATATGGTAACGACCACGGAAAAAAAAGTCTCCTCCTCGCTGAGAGGGGTGAACGAATGCCGCATGCTCGTGGAGCTCCGCGCCAGTTCGATGAAGCCCAGCCCCGCTCCACGGCTTTCGTCCGGCGTTTCCTTGCGCCGTTGTTCCCGGAAAAAAGCCTTGAGCTCCTGGTGGTTCATGCCCTCGAGTTGCCTGAGCAGATCGTCGAGTTCCTTTTGTCGCGCACGGTCGATACTGTTGCCGCAACGCAGAAAAAAGGACTCCTCCTTGTTGCCGATGACGATAATGCCGTAGCTCACGCTCCTCTCTTCGCTCAACGGCTCACGTTCGGCGGAGTAGCGGTCGATGTTTTGCACCAGCTCGATAAAGGCGGAGAACACACGCATGTTCGTGCGCATGTTGGCCTTGCGCAGTTCCATTTGCCTTTTCAAGGCATCTCCGAGACTGATGATGATATCCTGGGTGATGGCACCGCGAAAACAGAAAATAATCCCGGCCTCGTCCATTTCCCGTTGCAAATCGAGAAGGTCTTCGTTCATGGAGCGTCCTTGATCCCCCCATGGGAGAAGTTCATCCTTTCATACCTGCGGCAACGGGATGCGTAAAGTCTTCGCCATGCCGGGCGCACCATAAAAAAACCGCGCGGACTTGGCCGCGCGGTCTGTACACTTGTGCGGGAACGGTTCGCGCCGGGCATGGCCGACGTGGAAACACCTCTCCCATCGGAAAGCTAGTGTAGGGGCACCGTGGCGATTTTCTGGTCGCCGATCTTGACGTCGATCTCGCCTTCCCGAACCTCGACCACCTGGACATCAAGCACTTCGCCCGTGCACTCGGCTTCGGCATCCAGCAGGATGTAAGCGCCAGCGTCATTGCAAACCTCCACGTGCTCGCCCACTTCAAAAGCCACGGCGTTGCCCACAAGAAGCAGCATACTACACAGAACCGACAAGAAAAAAATGCGTCGCATCGAACTTCCTCCACGGTGAATTGTAATGTGCGGCCGAAAAATCCAGGCCAACGTGGCGGTCACGCCACGCGACCGCGCCGAAGCATTTCACGTGCCACACGCTAACTGACTGAATGAGAACAACACGCCTGTTCAATACCGTTGATTTCGGAACTCCAGGTTCAGAAATCATCATTGACTCGGAACACCTAAGCACCTTTTCCCGGTACATGGTTGGCTCATACCGTCCGCCGCAACCAGGGAATATGTCGCAAGACCAGTGTTACAGCGGCGGAAAGCGCAAACAGCAGCACGGGGAGCGACAGTTGAAACGCCGCATACTCGAAATACACGAAGCAGAACTGCTCGAACATGGTCAAAACATACACGTGGAGCAGAAAGACGCCCGGTGTCAGCCGCCCCAATTTGGGCAGAATCGCACGACCGAACATGTTCGGTGCGCTCAAGGTCAACCAAAGCAGTCCCAGTGCCAGGGGGATACTGCTGCAGTAGTAATGACCCAAATGCGCGCCCAGACGCATCAGGAACCAAGCCTCCAGGAACAGCAAACCCAAACCTCCAGCGGCAACCAGGACCGAGAGTTCGCGTCGTGGCACGGCATGCTCGGAACTCCAGACCCCCAGAAAAAACAAGGGCGCGCCGAAATACGGACCCAGCCTGGTGTTGATGCCGAACCTCCTGGAAACCAGGAAATCCAACGCCTCACCCCAGGCCTGCCCCAGCAGCCCGATAAGGAACAGGGCCACTCCCAGAACCAGCATCGCGGTGGGGCGTTTCATGGACAAAAACAGGGTCGCCAGCCCCGCGGCGATGATACAGGCAGGCAGGAACCACAGTTGAATGGAGGAGCCGTCGTACAGCACCTTCAGGGGGTTGTCCCGCAGATCCCTGAGCAGAAAGCCAAGGTTGCGCCAGATGGCTGGGAAGAAACCGAAACGCCCCGCTGCGTATGGCGTGGGGGCCAATGCAAAAAACAGATCCCAGAACAGGAACATGGGGACAAGACGGGCAGCCAGGCGTCTGAAGGCAACGAGAGGCGAGGAAGCACGGGCCTCGTTGCCGAAAAAATGACCCGAGACGATGAAAAAGTAGGGCACGGCAAACAAGGACAGGACCTGGATACACCAGGCAAGTGTCATGCTCAGGGGAGTGTCCACGGCCAGACGCCCCGGCACGAGAGGCTCCGCGTGCATGCAGATCACGCCTAGGGCGGCGAACACGCGCATGGCGTCGATGCTGGGTACGCCCCGTACTCCTGGAGCCGCGAGCGTGGGCTTGAGCGAAGAAAGGGGCGCAGGTACCGGCCGTGGCACCATGAACGATGCAGAATATCCCATAACCGCCTGTAGCAAGCCAGAAGCGTGTATGTAAAGTCCGGGTCCTCGCGGGGCGGG
>CAZSRS010000073.1:0-11843 GCA_964609625.1 uncultured Desulfovibrionaceae bacterium | reverse complement strand
GCTGTGATTATTTATGAAAATAGCAAAGAAGGGAAGATGTGGCGAAAGTCCTGTCCCTCAGCCAGTCCTCATTTGCTAAGTGCTGAAGAAATGCAAAAGCAATTTCAAAGAACACAGAGATAACAGCATTGAGGTCTTTTTTCGTCATATCCGAGACCTCACTTGAGGTCACAGGCCGCGCAGGGCAGGAAGAGGCATTGCATGGCCGGTGCGCTCAGCCGCGCATGGGGTCGTATTTCTCTTCGAGGTGCCCGAAAACAGTGTCCGCAGGCAAGGGGGGGGGCCGCTGCCGAGCCCCTCCTCAATCTGGGCGCGCAGTTTCTGAAGTCGCGCCGCCCGTAATTCCTCGTGCTCCTCCAGGAGGCGCAGCGCCTCCCTGACGATCTCGCTTGCGCTGACATAGCGGCCCGCCTGGAGTTGTTCCTTGATGAAGCGCTCGAAATGATCCCCGATAACGTAACTCGACGGTATGGTCTCCTCTCGCGCCTGAGTTCTATCAAAGATTGATGACAAACAAGAAGCCTGGAATCAAGCATTGCCGCATGGCCAAGGCGCGAGCCGAATGCGGATGATTGGCCAGCTTTCGAAGCTCCGCCGCACCCTCAGCCCACGGGCAGTTCCAGCACCAGGACAGCGCCCCCTTCGGGAGCGTTGAAGGCGCGCACATAGCCCCTGTGGTCAGTGACGATGGACTTGAGTATGGTCAGGCCAAGGCCCGTACCGCCCTTTTTGCGGGAGAAGTAGGGTTCGAAGAGCCGTGAGCGCTCCTCCGGGGTGAGGCCGGGGCCGTTGTCATGGAAGGCGAGGCGCACGAGGTTGCGGAGTTTGTTGAAGCTCGCGCTCACGGTCACGCTGGGTTGTTCCGGCCTGGGCGAGGCGTTTTCCAGGGCCTCCACGGAATTGGCCAGGACGTTCATTAGCCCGCGCCGCAGGCCCTCGGGGTCAAAGGACAACACGGGCAGGGGCGCGGGGATGTCCAGGTTCCAACGGATATTGCTGTGGCTGTGCTGGAACAGGGCAACCACCTCCTCCAGCAGGGGATCGAGCCGCCCCGGCCGTGGGGTGATCTCGGGCAGCTTGGCGAATGCCGAGAACTCCTGGACCATCTGCTGCAAGTGTTCCACCTGGGTGACGATGAGCCCCGTGCACTCCATGAAGGCGCGGTCCTGGACCTGGTCGCCGAACTTGCGCTCCAGGCGCTGGGCCGAGAGCTTGATTGGCGTGAGAGGGTTCTTGATCTCGTGGGCGATGCGCCGCGCCACCTCGCGCCAGGCGGCCATGCGCTGCATCTTCTCGATTTCGGTGATGTCCTCGAAGACCGCGACCAGGCTGGCGGCCTCGCCGGCGCCCAGGCCGACCACGTTGACCAGGAGCTTGCGCTCCAGCCCCTTGACCCGCAGGCAGAGTTGGTGCTCGAACACGGCGCCGGGGCTCTGGGCCAGGAAGGCCCGCGCCTGTTCGAGGTGGTCGATGTGCTCCTGTTCGAGGAACTCCGTGGGGGCGCGGCCCGTGATTGCTTCGCTGTCCACGCCGAGCATGGCCTCGGCGGCCTTGTTCACGGTGCTGATGCGCCCCTCCTGGTCCAGGGAGACCACGCCGGCCGCGATGTTGTTGAGCACGGTCTCGATGTAGTGACCGCGCTCCTCGATCTCCTGGTTGGTGCGGGAGAGTTGGAGGTTGGCGACGGTGAGCCCGGTGCGCATGGCTTCGAGGTCCTGGGCCATGCGGTTGAAGGAGCGCACCAGCACGCCGATCTCGTCCTTGGAGGTGTCCTCCAACCGAACCGAGAGATCGCCCTTGGCAATGCGCTCCGTGCCCTGGGCCAGTGCCATGATGGGGGCGGAGAGTTCCTTGGCCAAACGGAAACCGAACCACATGGCGCCGAAGATGATCAAGAGTGTGAGCACTCCCATGATGAAGAACAGGGCCACGGTCAGGGGGCGCTTCATGGTCTTGAGTTGGCTGTACTCCTCCACGCCCCTGGCGATGGAGTCCATCTTGTAGAGCAGGCCCGAACCGATGCTCTCCCCGAGAACGATGTAGCCCCGCCAGGGCTGTGTTGCGTTGGAATCCACGGCGGCGATGTCCACGGGCAGGACCCCGACAACGAAGTCCTCGCCCGCACCCGGCCACCACATGGCCCAGAACCTGGGTTGCCGGGCCAGGGCCTTCCAGTCCACGGCCGCGTGCATGTCGCTGTGCCAAGCGGCCTCGAAACGCGGGGACCAGCTCCAGACCCGGTCGTTGCTTTCCGAGTCGAGCAGGCCGAGCATGACCAGGCCGTATTCGCGCGATTTTTCGTTCAGCAGGTCTTGCAGTGCCTCGGGCTCGTGACGCGGCTGCCTGGCAAGGGTCTCGGCCAGGCCGGCGGCCAGACGCCCCAGCCGTTCCTTGCCGGCTGTGTACGTCGCCTGCCCCAGATCCAGGGCCTGTTCCATGGAGTTTTCCACCTGGCTCTTGAACCAGAAGTCCACGGAAGTCTGCACGAACTGGACGCTGACCAGATACATGAGCACGGTGGGGATCAGGGACAGGGAGAGAAAGGCCAGCACCAGACGGGAGCGCAGTCCGGAGCCCAGGACGTTGCGCCGGCGCTCCAGAAGCAGTTTGACCCCGTTGCGCACCACCAGCAGCAACACCAGGAGCAGGAAGATGAAATTGATATTGAAGAGGGCGAGAAAGAGATAGACGTTGACGCCCAGATACTTGAGTCCGATGATGGAGAGTACCACCACGACAAGGAAGAGCAAGGCGGCGAGGAGCAGCTCCCGCCTGCGGCGCCGGCGCTCGCGTTCGTCGGCCACGCTGATGCGTATGGCGTTGTTCTCCTGTTTCATGGCACAGGTCAGTACTGAAATTCCATCTGGTAGCCGAGCCCTTCGACCACCTCGAATTCGCTGTAGAATATGACCCAGCGTTTCCAGGCGGGTACTTCGGCCTGTTTCAACCGCACGTCCAACCTGAGGGTGTAACGGCTGCCACGATCGAGGATGGAGAAGGGGCCCAGGGAGATGGAGAGGCTTTGCCAGGCGTTATGGATCAAGGCACCCAGTTCCTCGTCCTTGAGGATTTCACCCGAGGGCAGCAGGCATTCGAAGACCTTGGTGTTGGGATCCTGGCGCAGTGTACTGCGAAGGCTACCCTTGGTCAGGAAGGCGTCGGGCCAGTAGCCGCGTTTTTCGTCCAGGCTGGCTTCGGCCTCCAGCAGCAGGGGCATTCCCGCCGCGAGTAGAGGTTCGAGGATACTGTAATCGTCGAGAGCCACACTGAAGCGCAGCCCCACGTCGCCGTTCCGGCTGTCCAGGACGAAGCTGCGCAGGATGAGTTCGCCGGCCAGGGCAGGGAGCGCCATAAGCAGGAGCACGGTGCAGAGCAGGAGAGCGGCCGGGGCCTTGGGCATGGGCATGACATTCCGGTTTGTGCTCCGCTCTCGTTGGCGGAGGCACTGTTTGCGGGAGCGGGTAGCACGGGCGACGCGGGAGCGTCTTTTCCGCCACGGGACGTATCGTGTCAGATTTCCATAGCTGCAAAGGTCCCTGGAGGGCAAGGCGCTGGAAAGAAAAAACCCCCGCCCCGGGCGGAATCGCCCGAAGCGGGGGTGTTTGTCGGGTGGGTGATCAGGAGTCGATCATCAGGGGGTTGTCCTCGAGCTCCTCCAGGAACTTGTTGGGCTTTTCCGGCTGATCGGGCACGTCGATCTCGGCGTCCACGTATTGGCGGAAGCCTGTGCCGGCCGGGATGAGCCTGCCGACGATGACGTTCTCCTTGAGTCCGCGGAGATGGTCTTCCTTGCCCAGCAGCGAGGCCTCGGTGAGCACCTTGGTGGTTTCCTGGAAGCTGGCCGCGGAGATGAAGGAGTCGGTGGAGAGGGAGGCCTGGGTGATGCCCAGGACCAGGGGTTCGGCCATGGCGGGCTTGAGGCCCTGGGCAATGACCTTGCTGTTCTCCTCCATGAAGCGCGGCTTGTCCACCTGCTCTCCCATGAGGAAGGTGGTGTCGCCGGGGTCGGTGATGCTGACCTTCTTGAGCATCTGGCGGACGATGATCTCGATGTGCTTGTCGTTTATGTTCACGCCCTGGAAACGGTAGACGTCCTGGATTTCCTCGACCAGGTAGTTGGCGAGGTACTTCTCGCCCTTGATCTTGAGGATGTCGTGCAGTTCCGGATAGCCCTCAGTGAGCAATTCGCCCGCGGCCACGAAGTCGCCGTCGTGCACCGTGATATGTTTGCCCTTGGGGATGAGGTATTCCTTGGAGTCGCCGGTTTCCGGGGTGACGATGAGCTTGCGTTTGCCCTTGGTCTCCGGGCCGAAAGAGACGATGCCGTCGATTTCCGAGACAACGGCCATGTCCTTTGGCTTGCGGACTTCGAAGAGTTCGGCCACGCGGGGCAGACCGCCGACGATGTCCTTGGTCTTGGAGGTCTCGCGGGGCTTGCGGGCGATGATGTCGCCGGCCTGGACCTCCTGGCCGTCCTTGACCATGAGGATGGCGCCCACCGGCAGCTGGAACACGGCCGGGAGCGTGGAATCGGGGCGCTGCTTGGGCTTGCCCTTGCCGTCCACGATGGAGATGGAGGGTTTGAAGTTGGTGGTGCGGTACTCCGTGATGGTCTGGGTGGCGCGGGACGTGGTCTCGTCCACCTTTTCCTGGGAGGTCTTGCCCTCGATGATGTCGGAGAAACGAACCACGCCGTCAACGTCCGAGACAAAGGGTTCGTTGAAGGGGTCCCATTCCGCGATGACCTGGTCCTTGGCCACGGTGTCGCCGGCCTGGACCAGGAGTTTGGCGCCGGTGGGCAGCACGTATTTTTCGCGCTCGCGGCCCTGTTCGTCCACGATGCCCACCTGGCCGCTCTTGCCCAGGACCATGTACCGGCCTTCCTGGTTCTTGACCATCTTCACGCGGCTGAGTACCACGCGCCCCGGATGCTGGATCTTGATGGAGGAGCGCTCCACTTCCCTGGACGCGGTACCGCCGATGTGGAAGGTACGCATGGTCAACTGGGTACCGGGTTCGCCGATGGACTGGGCCGCGATGATGCCCACGGTCTCGCCGATGTTCACGAGATGCTCCCTGGCCAGGTCGCGGCCGTAGCACAGGATGCAGACGCCGTAGCGGCTCTGGCAGGTCAGGGCGGAGCGGATCATGATGGAGCTGACGCCCGCGTCTTCCAGGCGTTGCGCCTTTTCTTCGTCGATGACGGTGTTGGCCGGGAAGAGTTCGTCACCGGTTTCCGGGTCATAGACCGGGAAGAGGGTGACACGGCCCAACACACGCTCGGAGAGTTTGGCCTTGACGTCGCCGGCCTTGACCAGCTGGGCGAATTCAAGGCCGTCCACGGTGCCGCAGTCGTATTCGCTGATGATCACGTCCTGGACCACATCCACCAGGCGGCGGGTGAGGTAACCGGAGTTGGCGGTCTTCAGGGCTGTGTCGGCCAGGCCTTTCCGCGCGCCGTGGGTAGAAGTGAAGTACTGCAACACCGAAAGCCCTTCACGGAAGTTGGAGGTGATGGGCGTCTCGATGATTTCGCCGGAGGGTTTGGCCATCAGGCCGCGCATGCCGGCGAGCTGGCGCATCTGGTCCTGGTTGCCGCGCGAACCCGAGTTGGACATCATGAAGATGGGGTTGAAGCTGAGGTTGCTTTCCTTCTCTCCGGTTTCGGGGTTCTCGAGGATGTCCTGGGAGATCTGCTTGAACATGTCCTGGGACACGTTGTGGGTGACCTTGGTCCAGACGTCCACGACCTTGTTGTACTTCTCGGTGCGGGTGATGATGCCTTCGCGGTACTGATTCTCGATGTTGTCCACTTCGGTGTGGGCCTCCTCGAGCATCCTGGGCTTGGAGTCGGGAATCCGGAGGTCCTTGACGCCGATGGTCACACCGGCCTGGGTGGCGAATTCGTAGCCGAGGTCCTTGAGCTTGTCGCAGAGGATGACCGTGGCCTTGGTGCCCGCGTGGCGATAGACCTCGCCCACCAGGTTCTGGATGTTCTTTTTGGTCATGACGCGGTTGATCAGCGAAAAGGGCACGTTCGGAGGCAGCAACTGCCCCACCAGGACCCGCCCGGTGGTGGTGCTTTCCAGGGTGTCGCCGATGCGCACCTTGATGCCGGCGTGCAGGTCCAGGCAGCCGGAATCATAGGCCGCGATGACCTCCCAGGGGGCGGTGAAGATTTTTCCCGTGCCCTTTTTGAAGGAGCGCTCCGTGGTCATGTAGTAGAGGCCGAGCACGATGTCCTGCGAGGGCACGATGACCGGTGAACCGTTGGCCGGGGAGAGGATGTTGTTGGTGCTCATCATCAGCACGCGGCACTCCACCTGGGCTTCCACGGAGAGGGGCACGTGCACGGCCATTTGGTCACCGTCGAAGTCGGCGTTGTAGGCGGCGCAGACCAGGGGGTGCAGCTGGATGGCCTTGCCTTCCACCAGGGTGGGCTCGAAGGCCTGGATGCCGAGCCTGTGCAGGGTGGGGGCGCGGTTGAGCAGAATGGGGTACTCGCGCACCACCTCTTCCAGGATGTCCCAGACCACCAGTTCCTCGCGCTCCACCATCTTCTTGGCGCTTTTGATGGTCGAGGCCAGCTCGCGTTCTTCCAGTTTGGAGTAGATGAAAGGCTTGAACAACTCCAGGGCCATCTTCTTGGGCAGGCCGCACTGATGCAGCTTGAGCTTGGGGCCGACCACGATGACCGAGCGGCCGGAGTAGTCCACGCGTTTGCCCAGGAGGTTCTGCCGGAAGCGACCCTGTTTGCCTTTGATCATGTCCGAGAGGGACTTCAGGGGGCGTCCGCTGGTGCCGGTGATGGCGCGTCCGCGGCGGCCGTTGTCGAAGAGCGCGTCCACGGATTCCTGGAGCATGCGCTTTTCGTTGCGGATGATGATCTCGGGCGCGCCGAGTTCGATGAGCCGCTTGAGCCGGTTGTTGCGGTTGATGACCCGGCGGTAGAGGTCGTTGAGGTCCGAGGTGGCGAAACGCCCCCCGTCGAGAGGCACCAGGGGGCGCAGTTCGGGCGGGATGACGGGGATGACCTCGAGAATCATCCACTCGGGCTTGTTGCCGGACTCGAGGAAGGCCTCGAGGATCTTGAGGCGCTTGGTGAGTTTCTTTTTCTTGGTCTGGGAGCGCGTGGCCTGTGATTCCTCACGCAACTGCGTGCGCAACTCGATGAGGTTGAGTTCCTCGAGGAGATGGCGGATGGCCTCGGCGCCCATGCCGACCTTGACCACGTCCTCGCCGTAATGGTCGATGACCTGGAGGTACTGGTCCTCGGAGATGGTCTGCAGGCGTTGCAGGGTGCTCGGACCCGGGTCCATGACCACATAGGAATCGAAGTAGAGCACCTTTTCCAGGTCGGCCATGGTCATGTCCAAAAGCGTGCCGATCTTGGAGGGCAGTGTCTTGAGGAACCAGATGTGGGCCACGGGCGCTGCGAGTTCGATATGCCCCATGCGCTCCCGGCGGACCTTGGAGGCGATGACCTCCACGCCGCATTTCTCGCAAACGATACCGCGGTGCTTCATGCGCTTGTACTTGCCGCAGTTGCACTCGTAGTCCTTGACCGGACCGAATATCTTGGCGCAGAACAGGCCGTCGCGCTCGGGCTTGAAGGTTCTGTAATTGATGGTTTCGGGTTTCTTGACCTCGCCAAAGGACCATTCCCTGATCTTTTCCGGGGATGCTATGGAGATTTTGATGGCCTTGAGCGTCTTGCTGGTGACGCTGGTGGTCGAAGCCCCGCGAAAAGAGAAGAGATCGTCAAGCGTCATACTACTAACCCCGCGCATTTATCTGTTTGCGACGGGGCGGGAGGCTCGCCGCCCGCCCGCGTCGTTGACGTCCAGGTGCCTGAAAGGGCTACGCCGCTTTGTCGCCGCGTTTTGGTTTCTTTTCCTCTTCCTTCAGCAGTGTCACGTCGAGCCCCAGGGACATGAGTTCCTTGACCAGGACGTTGAAGGACTCCGGCAGGCCGGCTTCGAGGAAGTTGTCGCCCTTGACGATTTTTTCGTACATTTTCACACGGCCGGAGACATCGTCGGACTTGACCGTGAGGAACTCTTGCAGCAGATGTGCCGCGCCGTAGGCCTCCAATGCCCAGACTTCCATTTCGCCGAGGCGCTGGCCACCGAACTGGGCCTTGCCACCCAGGGGCTGCTGCGTGACCAGGGAGTAAGGACCGGTGGAGCGGGCGTGGATCTTCTCGTCCACCAAGTGGTGGAGCTTGAGCATGTACATCACGCCCACGGTGACGCGGTTGTGGAAGGGCACGCCGGTGCGGCCGTCGAAGAGCACGGATTTGCCGTCGTCCGGCAGTCCGGCCTTGACGAGCCAGTCCCAGATTTCTTCCTCGCGCGCGCCGTCAAAGACCGGTGTCTTGCAGAGGATGCCCTTGCGTAGAGCTCTGAGGGACTCCCGGAGTTCGTCGGCATCCATGGCGTCCACGAGTTCCTCGAGAGGCTTGGCGTTGAAGACCGCCTTGGTCTCGGCCCGCAGTTGTTCCAGGGCCGCGTCGCTGTCGGCCATGTCGGCCAGTATCTTGCCGAGTTCCCTGGCGCCCCAGCCGAGGTGGGTCTCCATGATCTGGCCGATGTTCATGCGCGAGGGCACGCCCAGGGGGTTGAGCACGATGTCCACCGGAGTACCGTCGGCGAAGAAGGGCATGTCCTCTTCCGGCAGGATGCAGGAGACGACGCCCTTGTTGCCGTGTCGGCCGGCCATCTTGTCGCCCACGGAGAGTTTGCGTTTCACGGCCACGTAAACCTTGACCATCTTGGTCACGCCCGGAGGCAGGTCGTCGCCTTCCGTGACCTTTTCGCGCTTCACGTCGTATATTTTCTTCAGATAGTCCAGGTGAGCGCCATACGACGAGAGCTCTTCCTGCAACTGTTCGTTGGATTCCTTGTTCTTGAACAGGCCGCTGCATTTTTTCAGGGGCAGGGTATCGAAGATCTCTCGGGTCAGGGTGTGTCCGGCTTCGGCCAGCACCTGCCCCTTCTTCGAACCCATGAGGTTGTCCTTGAGTTGTTTGCCTTGCACCACTTCCCAGACCTGGTCGCGGTATTTCTGGGACAGGGCGTCGCGGTGCAGGTCCTCCTTGCGATCCAGCTTGGCGAGTTCGTATTCCTCGATGGCCTTGGTGCGGTCGTCCTTTTCACCCTTGGGCCTGTTGAAGACCTTGACGTCGATGACCGTGCCCTCGATTCCGGGCGGAACCTTGAGCGAGGTGTTTTTCACGTCGCGGGCCTTGTCGCCGAAGATGGCGCGCAGGAGTTTTTCCTCGGGGGTGAGCTGGGATTCGCCCTTGGGAGTGATCTTGCCCACCAGGATGTCCTCGGCCTTGACGTTGGCACCGATGCGGATGATGCCGCTTTCGTCCAGGTTGCGCAGCATGTCCTCGCTGACGTTGGGGATATCGCGGGTGACCTCCTCGGGCCCGAGTTTGGTGTCACGAGCCACCAGTTCGAATTCCTCGATGTGCATGGAGGTGAAGACATCCTCCTTGACCACGCGTTCGGAGATCAGGATGGAGTCCTCGAAGTTGAAACCACACCAAGGCATGAAGGCCACGAGCAGGTTCTTGCCAAGGGCCAGTTCGCCGTCCCGGATGGCTGGTCCGTCGGCCAGGACGTCGCCCTTTTTCACGCGCTGCCCGGTGAAGACCCTGGGCCGTTGGCCAAAGCAGGAGTTCTGGTTGGACTTGTGGAATTTCTGGAGTTCGAACTGCCGCACGCCGTTGGTCTTGGGGTGCAGCGCGCCGTCGTAGCTGATGATGATGTTGTTGGCGTCGGCATAGTTGATCATGCCGTCACCCTCCGCCAGGATGCAGCTGCCTGAGTCCTGGGCCACGCGAGTCTCCATGCCCGTGCCCACGATGGGTGCCTCGCACCGCAGCAGGGGCACTGCCTGGCGCTGCATGTTCGAGCCCATGAGGGCGCGGTTGGCGTCGTCGTGCTCCAGGAAGGGGATCAGGGCCGCGGACACCGAGACCATCTGGCTCGGCGAGACGTCCATGAGGGTCACGCTTTCACTGGGGGACATCAGCACGTCGCCGTGCACGCGGGTGGTCACCAGGGGGTTCACGAACTTCTTGTTCTCGTCCAGGAGCGCGTTGGCCTGGGCGATGACGTGCTTGAGTTCGCGGGAGGCGTCCAGATGCACCACCTCGTCGGTGACCTGGCCGTCCTTGACCACGCGGTAGGGGGTCTCGATGAAGCCGAAGTCATTGACCTTGGCAAATGTGGTCAGGGAGACGATCAGACCGATGTTCGGGCCTTCCGGGGTCTCGATGGGGCAGATGCGGCCGTAGTGGCTGACGTGCACGTCGCGGACCTCGAAGCCGGCGCGTTCTCTGGTCAGACCACCGGGTCCCAGGGCCGAGAGGCGGCGCTTGTGGGTGACCTCGGACAGGGGGTTGGTCTGGTCCATGAACTGGGAGAGCTGGGAAGTGCCGAAGAACTCCTTGAGCACGGCCACCACGGGCTTGAAGTTGATCAAGTCGTAGGGCATCAGCGTGGAGACTTCCTGCAGGCTCATGCGCTCCTTGATGGCGCGCTCCATGCGGACAAGGCCGATGCGGTACTGGTTTTCCACGAGTTCGCCCACGGGGCGGACACGGCGGTTGCCGAGGTGATCGATGTCGTCGGCCGGGCCGTGGCTGTCCTTGAGCCTGCACAGTTGCTTGATGGAGCGTTTGATGTCCTCGTCGCTGAGGGTGCGGAAATCGAGATCGAGGTCCAGGTCCAGACGGCTGTTGAGTTTGTAGCGCCCCACCGGGGAAAGGTCGTAGTAGTCCGCGTTACGGAACAGGTTCTCGAAGAAGGTGGCGGCGATCTCTGCCGTGGGGGGCGAGCTTGGGCGCAAGCGGCGGTAGATTTCGATCTGGGCGCTTTCCATGTCCGGCGTCTTGTCCAGGATCAGGGTATCGCGCATGGAGGAAGAGACGTCCTGGCCGCGTGTGTGCAGCACGGGGATGTCCTTGACGCGGAGTTCGATGAAGGTCTCCATGAGCTGCGGCGAGATCTCCTCGCCGGCTTCGGCCACGAGTTCGCCGGTGTCGGCGTCAACGATGTCCTGGGCCAGGAACAGTCCTTCGATGCTGGTGGGGGCGACTTCGATGCTCTCGATGTTGTTTTCGAAAAACAGACGCCAGGCACGTTTGGTGATGGGCTTACCGGCCTGGACGATGACGCTGCCGTCGGGGGCCGTGACGTCTCTGTAGGAGTTGTCCTTGCGGTAGAGTTCCTTGTCCAGGGTCCAGAAGAGCCGTCCGTCATCCAGCGAGTAGTGCTCTATTTCATAGAAGTAGTTGAGGATTTCCGTCTTGCTCATGCCCATGGCCTTGAACAGGACCGTGGCGGGCATTTTCCTGCGCCTGTCGATGCGCACGTAGAGGATGTCCTTGTGGTCGTAATCGAAGTCGAGCCAAGAGCCGCGCATGGGGATGATGCGGCAGGAATAGAGCACCTTGCGGCTGGAGTGGGACTTGCCGGAGTCGTGTTCGAAGATGATGCCCGGGGAGCGCTGCAACTGGTTGACGATGACGCGCTCGGTACCGTTGATGACAAAGGTGCCTTTTTCCGTCATCAGAGGCAGGGTTCCGAAGTAGACCTTGTCCTGCTCCTTGATGTCGTGGATGGTGCGGTTCTGGCCTTCCTCGTCCACGTCCCAGACCACGAGCCTGACCTTGATCCAAATTCTGGCCTCGTAGGTCAGCCCCTTGGACATGCATTCGGGAATGTCGTACTCGGGTTCGCCGATCTCGTAACTGACATACTCCAGGCTTGCTGTCTTGTTGAAATCCTCGATGGGAAAAACGGAGCGGAACACGGCTTCGAGCCCCA
>CAZSRS010000072.1:0-12003 GCA_964609625.1 uncultured Desulfovibrionaceae bacterium | reverse complement strand
TCGAGGACCATGTCCGACTTGATTTCGCTGTCGCTGAAGGCCGTGTTGCCTTCGATGGAGATATTGGAGATGTAGAGTTTTTGCGATTCGTCGACCAGGACCACCAGTCTGGCGGAGCCTTTACCCGTGCTTTGCACTTCGTGGGAGACCTTGGCCAGGTAGTACCCTTCCTTGCGGTACAATTCGCGGATCTTGGCCATGTCGTCGGCAAGAAGTTTGGGGTTGAGCACGTTGCCGGTCTTGGTGCTCATGACGCCGAGGACGTCGTCGCTGTCGAGGCCCTTGGCGCCCTCGACACTGATGGACTGGATGAGGGGTTTCTCTTCCACCTCCACCACCAGGCGCTTGCCCCCGTCCACATCCACGGCGCTGATCTTCACATCGTCGAAATAGCCGAGTTCGAAGATCCGCTTGATTTCCTCATTGACCGCGGAAATGTCAAAGGCATCGCCCTTCTGCAGCTTCATGCGCATCAGCACGATGTCCTTGTCCAGGGTCTTCATGCCCCGGACCTCGACATCGGCGACGATGTCCGCCACGATGAGCGAGTTCTTGATCTTTTGGGCCAATTCATCCACGGCGGCCAGCACATTGCTCGTGCCCATGCGGGTCACGAACAAGGCCTTGGTGGTCTTGACTCCCAGGGAATCGACCACCCTGGCGTCAAGGGAAATGCTCTGCCCGGCCTGACTCAAGCTGCCATAGACAGCGAACTGCGCCCCGCCCATGGCGGCGAGGTCCTTTGCCACGGCCAAGTCGAGAAACTCGACCTTTCTTCGGTTGATCAGCTCGTATACCTTGTCCTGAGCCATGACCTTGAAACCCATGGCGCGCAAGCGTTCTCCGAGCATTTCCGGAAGCTTGTTGTTCAGGTACCCCAGCCCGGGGTCAGCGTTGATCTCAAACGGCAAGATCATCAACGTGACGTTGGACGGCAAGGTTTCCGACCAAGCGCGGCCGCAGAGCACGCCAAACGCCAGCACGGCGCCCAGCACCAGGGTGAAGCTAATTCGCATGCGCATAGAGCTCTCCAGAACGCAATTCCAGGCGGCGGTGCATCATCTCTGCCAGGGTGTGGTTGTGAGTCACGACGACAAGTGTCGTGCCAAGGGCTTGATTCAAGTGCAGCAACAATTTCCCCACCTTGTCTCCAGTCTGCTCGTCGAGGTTGCCCGTAGGCTCGTCCGCGAGCAGCACTTCGGGCTTGAGCAGCATTGCCCGGGCTATGGCCGCACGCTGTCGCTCTCCTCCGGACAATGTGGTCACCTGATGATCCCGACGGTGATCCAAGCCGACAAGGGCGAGCGCCTCCTCTGCCATGGACAAAGCCTTACTACGGGATACGCCTCCAATCAATGCCTGCATGGCGACATTTTCAAGTGTGCTGAATTCGGGCAGTAAGTGGTGGGATTGAAAGACGAAGCCGATTTCCCGGTTGCGAATCCGCGCCCGAGCTTGACCGTTCAGCTCCGTCACATCCCTGCCCTTGAACTTGATTCGCCCCCACGAAGCCGTATCCAAGACCCCAAGAAGGTGGAGCAGTGTAGTTTTTCCAGAACCTGACGCTCCCAGGATGGCGATGGACTCGCCAGTCCTGATCTCCAGGTCTATCCGCTTGAGTATCGCGAGCTTTTCCGTAGGCCCGTGAAACTCCTTGCCCACACCTTCCAATTCAAACATCAACGATGCTTTCACGAGGTACCATGTTTCCAGACTGAGAGCAAAAATTATTTAATTAAAAAAAAGTAAGCATTTGCTGCCGATACGCCGACCACCCTACTCGAACCGCAAGGCCTCGGCCGGAGAAAGCTTGGAGGCCTGCCGCGAGGGATACAATGTCGCGACAAAGCAGAGCACAAACGCCGCCACCCCTATGAGTACCAGATCCAGGGTCTCCAGTCGCACCGGCAGGTGATTCAGGGAGTAGACGTCTGCCGGCAGCTTGATAAACTGATACCGCTTCAAAAGCAAACTCGCCGGGATACCAAGGGCATACCCCAGCGCTGTGCCCGTGAGGCCGATACATGTACCCAGGATCATGAATATCCGTCGTATCTGCTCCCGCTGGGCGCCCAGACTCATCAGCACCGCGATGTCCCTGGTCTTTTCCATCACCAGCATCACCAGTGTGGTGATGATCGAAAACGAGCCGATAACCACGATCATGGTCAAGATGATGAACATGGCCACCTTCTCCAGCTTCAGCGCCGCGAAAAGATTGGCGTTCATCTTCATCCAGTTGTTCGTATAGTATGGAGGGCCGAGGCGGTGTTGCACATCCAACGCGATCTTGTCCGCACGGTACACGTCGTTCACCTTCAGCTCCAGTCCCGTGGCCTTGACATTCTGGAAACCGAGCAGATCGCGCGCCGCCTCGAGGGAGACAAAAGCCAACGAGTTGTCGTATTCGAACATGCCGGTGCTGAACAGTCCCGCGATACGGAAGACCTTGACCTTTGGCACGTACCCCGAGGCCGACTGTCTGCCAGAGGGTGAAAGCAGATTGACCATGCCTCCGACGTCCAGACCCAACCGGTCCGCCAACTGCCGACCCAGGATGATCCCCGGAGGGCCGTTCTCCATCTCCAGGTCGTCCAGGCTGCCCGAGACCATGTCGTTGACGATGTTCAACACGCCACCCGCTGTCTCCACGTCGATACCCCGCAGCACCACGCCCTTGACTCCAGAGCGCGTGGACAACATCACCTCGGAATAGATGAAGGGTGTCGCATCCAGCACCCCTGGAATAGAGCGCACCTCTTCCAGTACCGGTTCGTGCTCCTCGATCCCACCGTCGAAGCTCATCACCAGCACGTGGGCGTTCACGCCCAGTATCTTGTCCCGCAGGTCCGTGGAAAAGCCGTTCATTACGCCCAGCACCACGATCAGTGAGCCCACCCCAAGCCCAACGCCCAGAACCGACACGAGTGAAATGACGGAAATGAAGGAGTGCCTCTGCCTGCTCAACAGATAGCGCACGGCCACATATGTTTCGAATCGCATCGCCCCCCTCCTGCTGCCTGCTCAGCCTTCCATCTCGGGCCTGAGCAGGGGAAAGAGGATGACCTCGCGGATGCTTGGAGAATCGGTGAAGAGCATCACCAGCCTATCGATACCCAACCCCTCGCCGGCCGCGGGGGGCATGCCATACTCCAGGGCGCGGAGATAATCCTCGTCCATGAAATGCGCCTCCTCGTCTCCGGCTTCTTTTTCCTTGACCTGTTCATCGAAGCGTTGGCGCTGGTCCACGGGGTCGTTGAGCTCGGAAAAGGCATTGGCCATCTCCCGCCCCGTGATGAACAGCTCGAAACGGTCCGTGACTTCGGGGTTCTGCTCGTTGCGCCGCGAGAGAGGGGAAATCTCGGTGGGATAATGGTAGATGAAATGCGGCTGCTGTAGGTTGGGTTCGACCTCCAGATCAAAGAGCTTGGCCTGGAGCTTGCCCAGCCCCTCCCCCTTGACGACCTTCTCCCCACGCTCCTGGATGAAGGCCTTGGCCCGGTCGTAATCGGTATAGACCGACGCCGGGACCCTCCCCACCACTTCCAGGGACTCGTAGAACTCCATCCGCTTCCAGGTGCCTGGAGTGAGATCGATCTCCCTGCCCTGATACTCGATGCGCGTGCCGCCCGTCAGCCCCTGGGCGATACGCGCGAAAAGCTGCTCCGTGATGTCCATGAGCTGCCTGTACGTGGCGTAGGCCCAGTAGAACTCACACATGGTGAATTCAGGGTTGTGCTGGGTGGAGATGCCTTCGTTGCGAAAGTTCCTGTTGATCTCGTAGACCCTCTCGAAACCGCCCACCAGCAGCCGCTTCAAGTACAACTCAGGGGCGATGCGCATGTACAGCTGCATGTCCAGGGCATTGTGGTAGGTCACGAAGGGTTTGGCGGTGGCGCCCCCGGGAATGGCCTGCATCATGGGCGTCTCCACCTCCAGGAACCCGGCCTCGTCCAGAAACCGCCTGATCTCCTGGACTATCCGTGTCCTGGTCTGAAATATCCACTTGGTCCTGGGGGTCACGATGAGATCGACGTAGCGCTGCCTGTAGCGCGTCTCCACGTCCTTGAGGCCATGGAACTTTTCCGGCAAGGGGCGCATGGACTTGGTGAGCAGGACCACCTCGGCCGCGTCCAGGGTGAACTCGTCGGTCTTGGTGCGGAACGGCCTGCCACGGACGCCCACGATGTCGCCGATGTCGAATTTCTTGAACAGGCCGTAGGCATCCTGGCCCAGACCGTCCCTGGATGCGTAAACCTGCAAGCGCTCGCTCCCTCTGTCCTGCAGATGGAAAAATGTCACCTTGCCAAAAGAGCGCAGGGAAACGATCCGGCCTGCCAAACGAAAATCCTGGTCCAGTTCTTCGAGGCGTTCCTGGGGCAATTGCCCGAAATCTGCCTTGAGCTGCTCGATGTCCGTATCCTTCTCGAAGTCGTTGGGATACAGGGGCACACCGGCGTCAAGCAACACGCAGGCCTTTTCCATGCGCGCCTTGAGCACCTCGTTGAATTCGTTCTTGGACGCCAGACTTTGGATCAAAGGTTCGAAGCCGGCTGCGTGAGGCGACTTGACGCCCAGTCTCGGCTTCTTGCGAGGGTTGTCCTGATTGCTCAACAACAGTCTCCACTACGAAATGGGATGTGTGTTCGAAGCGTAGCGATGTATTCCAAATGGCATGCGCCGTCAAGAAACGTGAGACCATGCAGCGACAATGCACGAATTGCCCGCCAAATGCCAGCGATTTTGGAGCCGACCCGCCCCCTCCCAGCTTCGGCGGGATTTTCCCTTCACGGAGAAAAAAGACTTGACGTCAATGGAGGCTCTGGATATGAGTCTCGTTCGCGCGTGAAACCGCGATAATTCCCCGGTAGCTCAACCGGCAGAGCGGGTGGCTGTTAACCACTAGGTTGGGAGTTCGAGTCTCTCCCGGGGAGCCAGAAAAAACAAGCCCTTACGGTGAACAGCCGCAGGGGCTTTTTTCTTTGGTTTCAACTCTCTCCCACTTCTCTCCCACCTTTTGCGGGAACGAACGGGAAAGAATGGACTGCTTGCCCATGTGCTCCTGCTCCATAAGGTGGGGGGATTACCGAAGGCGGGGTCATGGGTAGTGAGGGCAGCAGCCACGATGCCCCTGGGAAGAGGTTCTGCTTAAACTGTCACCCCCGTTATTACTGGCGGCACCGATGCAAGGGGTTGGCCTAGGACTGCTCCACTGCCAGCAGGTACTCCTTCGCCTGCCGGTATTTCTCCACCCTGGCCTTGTCCTTCTCGGTGGGCTGCGCAATCCGGCCCAGGTCCATGTTGTCTTCCAGGTCGGCCAGTTTGACCCTGCGGGCGATTGGGTTCTCAGCACAGCGGCGGATGAAATCCATGTAGGCCTCGCCCTCGCGCTTGGTCAGGTGTTCCAGGGCCTCCAGCACTACAGGCGGTATTCCCTCGCTGGCCAGAGCCTCCAGGGTCAGGGGCGTATCCTCCAGCACATCGTGGAGGACCGCTGTTGTCTGCTCTTCTGTTGTGGTCATTCGAGCCAGTACGCGCAAGGGATGCAGAATGTACGGCGCTCCGGCCTTGTCCACTTGGCCTTCGTGCGCCTGGGTCGCCAGTATTACGGCACGCTCCACCATGCGGACGCCGGCCATTGTCATGTGTTCCATGTCGGCTCCTTCGTTGCCGCTCGATCGGCAGATGTGGAGGGGATAGGTAGACTCCCCTGCAGGCCGAGGGGAGTATGACCTGCAGGGGAGTTGCTCGTTGCCAACCTGACCGTATCGCAATTACGGGGGAAGGCACCGGCAGTTCAGCAGTCTGGAGGGGCGACCAACGAACCCTCATATTCCTCCCTCCCCGAAAACTCGGGTGGTGGCAAACCGGAGGGCCTTTCCGGAAGTCAGACTGCTGATGCGATTTTTCTCTGGGAAGGCGCGCCGAGCCTTCATCAGGTCCGAGACCTGACCCCTGGCGCGGTCTCGGGCCAGAGAAACAAAGAGACTTGAAACCTCTAGGCTTGGCCAGAGTCAAACTGACGGCTCAGAAGTATCAGGTCTTTCTGTAATGCATATACGCACTCTCCTCGAAATGGTCAAATAGGTCCGGCCAGATTATTTGGCTTCCCAGGACCACCGCAATGCGCGTATCGTATCCTGTACGATATCAACGCTCCAAACCATCGCCCAAGCCTTGGGGGTCCGGGTCAAAGACCTGTTCGAGGAAGGTGGAGAGGATGGCCGGCCACCAGAAGAGGAAAGCTAAGACGCGTTTTGTTACATCCACAAGCTGTTCAGGTTCTGCTGCAAGGCCATGACGGAATCAGCCATGCCGGCCATGTGGCGCTCATTTCATCGCTCGCGTTCCGCAACGGCCCTCTCCAGAATCATCCGCACATACCCGTCGTCTTCCTTCTGGAACAGCACGTTACGGGATGTGAAAGCCGCGCGCCCCTGGCTTTGATCCCACCACTTCACCTTTTCGAGCGGCGTGTTGGACACGATGAATGAGGAAAGCCGCACCCTGGGGTCGCCAAGCTGCTGCTCCAGTTCCTTCACGGTCTTGTGGAACTGGATTTTCGGGTCATTCAGCCCCTCCAGCCGCAGGATGCCTTTGGGGTCGATGAAGGCAATGTGCTGCATGTCTGCATGCAGAAGCCAGAGAATGAAGTCCGGGTAGAAATTGTTGGCCTCGAAAAAGCCGATGCCCCGCCCCTTGCTCTGGTTGCGCAGAAGGTACAGTTCCTTGCCGTCCGCGAAGAAGTCCTGGTTGCTTGTGTAGAACGTGCGCAGGTCGCACACAAAATCCCGCTCCCCTTCGTTCAGGGGCACGGACGAGACCTTGATCAGGTCGCTCGTGCAATGGAGAAGCGGTTGATAGAGGTGTCGCTCAAAAATCAGAGACTGAAAGTTGTTGAAGCTCATGTCCTTGAGGTTGTCTGCCAGGATGTCCTTGCGCAGCTGGGTCAATGTCTCGATGATGTCTTCGCGGGATTTTTCCACCGTCACCCGGTATTCTTCAATGAAGTTCGGATCATCCTCGGTGAGTACCTTGTATTCCAGGTGCGGGCGCTCGAACGCATCCTTCATGTGCTTGTAGTAGCGATCGCAATACTTCAGCAGCAAGGCGCGGGCGATTTCCTGCCAGCGCCGCACGCGGCTGAAGCGGTCAAAGGCAAGCTCGTGCTCGGGAATGTACAGCGTGTACCACGAATTGTCGGCCAGCAGGTCATGCAAGGCTTCGCGAGGCAGGTTCAGGTTGTGCCACGCGCGTTCGTTCTTGAAGCCCACGAGGTCGAAGTACAGGGCGTCGAAATCCAGAAAGGCCAGGTGCTCTTCCTTCAGCCGCCCCTCCTGCTTTTTCGCGACGTCGACCGGAGTCCTGATGCCCCTGGCAACCTCGGCCTGCACCTTGGGGTACCAGTCCAGGACCACGGGCCTTTTTCTCAGGTATTCCGTGGGCGCGCCCAGAGTGGGCTTGGGGCCGAGTTTCTTGAAGTCCACGCCTTCCTTTAGTTTCGGCACCTTGAGCTGCCGGTTGCCCAGATTCTTGACAACGGGCAGCAACACGGTCTCCATGTCCTCGTTGGTGGGCAGGCCCTCCTCTTCGAGGAACTCCTTGAACTGGTGCATGTAGTCCGCGCGCACGCCGAAGATGTTCAGGGTCTCGACAATCTCGATGTGCTCCGGAGGTTTGACGTCCACAAGCTCGCGGCTGCGCTTGAGGCAGAAGTCCAGCCCCTTGAGCCGCACGCCCCTGCCAAAGAGCTGGATGATCTCCGAGCCCTCGCCGCGTCCTATGTTCATCAGTCCCATGGTGGCCACGCGCCAGCTGTTCCACCCCTCCGTGAACTTCTTGGAGCCGATGAGGATGCGGATGGTGGAGTCCGGGGCGTTGATCTCCTGGAACAACGACCCGGAGAAGTCCCTGTCCTCCACAACCAACTCGGCGTGCTGTTCGCAGAGCTTGCACAGCTTGGGGGCGTCACCCACGTTGATGACGCCGAAGGGCTCCTCGCTGGTGCCCAGACGCAGGGCGACTTCGCCATCCGCGCCCTTGAGCTGCTCCACGTGGATGCTGCCGCCTCCGGTCGCGCCGGGGGCGGCGTTGAACACCGTGGCCAGGATGTCCGCATACAGCGTCGAGGCGTCCATGCGGCTTTTGATGATGTAGGTGAAGGCGTTGTCGAAGATGTTCTGCCCCCTGCCGTTGAGCAGGACAGGCGTTCCTCGGCGCAACGTCTCCAGCCGCTCCGTGGCCCCCGCGCGGTTACGGGCGAAGTCGGCCAGGAACAGCAGGATGTCAACGACATCCGAGACGTGCCGCCCCCCTTGGGTCCGCACTGCCGTGACCCTGCCGCCTACAAAAATCCAGAGAGGAGTGTGCAGCAGGAAGCGGGCAAAATCCCCCTGCTTGTCCCGAAAGAGCCTGAGTTGCTGGTAATAGGCCAGCAGGCAGGCCGTGAGGTACAGCGTCCGGTGCTCCTCGTCGGTGTCGTCGGGCAGGTTGAGGATGCGGAAGTCCTTGCCGTAGCCGTCGCTGTAAAAATACTTGTAGGAGTAGTCGAAGAGGATGCATTTCAGGTAGGTCTGCGTCACGTCCTCCCTGTTGGCTGCCTTCATGGCCTGGCCAAAGGTGGCGGAGTACTCGAAGGAGAAGCCCAGCTCGCAGAGGCGGTTGCGTTTGTCCATCCATTCGACGCCCCCCGCTCCTCTGTGTCCCTCGTCTACGAGCACCAAGTTCCTGCCTTCGAAGGAATCAACGGCGACGGTCTTTTCCCTGGCCTCCTCGCGCAGTTTGTGGATGTCGATGATCTCGATGCTGCCGTCCCTGTAGACGCCGGCCTTGTCCTTGTCGAACAGCTCGGCCTCCAGGCGCGAGAGCCGGAACTCCTCCAGGTGTTGCAGCGAGAGCCCCTCGTTGGGGGTGAGCAGGATGATGCGGTTCAGGTCGGGTCGCTTGCCCAAGTGTTGCTGGTAGTGGAGGAATTGCAGGATGTTCACGTGCATGAGCAGGGTCTTGCCCGCGCCCGTGGCCATCCAGAAGGCGAGTTTGTTCAGGCCGTCGAGCGTGTACGGCCGCACCTGGTCCCGAGCCTCATTGCCTTGGTTGAAAGCCTCGACATGGGCATTGAGGTCATCCAGCAAGGCCTCGGGCGCTCGGAAATAGCGCTCCAGGTAGATTTCCGTGAACAGCAGCGCAAGATATTGGAAATACTTTGGGTAGAGGACATTCCCCAGGACGTTGCGCGGCTCGGTGATCCGTTTCCAGTGGCGCACGATGTTCTGATCATAGGCGCGGAGGTCATCACACGTGAGCCGGGAGTCCTCGGGCAGCCGCGCGGCCAGCACGTGATGGAAGCGCGTGACGTTCTCGGCGTCAAACCCCAGCAGGCCGTCATCCTTGAGCCAGGCGGCAACAGCGGCAAATCTCTCCTCTCCGAACAGCGAAAGCAGCCACTGGTTCAGGACAAGGCGTTGGTCAAAGCGCATGGGCGGAGTGGTGTTTCTACGGGCTTTTGGCATAATTATAATATAATGTCAGTGTGTTATCGTAAAGTTTTCGTCACGAGTCTCGCTCGGGTGCGATGCAGTATTGATTCGAACAAAATAGCGGCAAACTCTCTTGTTTCGAGCAAGATGTCCTCTCGCTATAAACAAAATTGTTTGTTGCGAGTGCGCTTGCATCAAAAAGCCTCATACCCTTCGGCTACATTCAACAGGGCTGAAAACGCCAACGTTGCCGGGCGGCGGCCGCTCCCAGGGAGAACAGTGCGTAGCACGTTGGAGTTTTTGAGGGTTTTGAGCATTGTTCGCGCAGTCGGTTCAGGGACATCCGAGTGTTTCACGAAGTCAGATGTGTTGAAGATGGGAGCCCTGAACAGGAAGTCCACTGCGGCCAGTGTGTGCTGCGAGTGCGTCAGGTCGGCAACTGTGCGTTGCGTCTCCTGGTAGAGCCTGAGAATCTGGTGCGCCTTGTCCTGGTTCTCTTGCGCCTGCTCGATCACTGCCTTGAGGAAGAACTCGCTCCACCCTGTCCAGTCGTTGTCGCGCGACACGGCCAGCAGCTTTTCGTAGTAGATATCCCTGTTTCGCTCCAGGTACGCGCTGAGGTAGAACACGGGCTGGGGAAGCAGCCCCACAACATGGAGAAACAAGGGCACAAGCATGCGCCCGAGCCGGCCATTGCCGTCAAGAAAGGGGTGCAAGGCCTCGAATTCGGCATGAAGCAAGGCGAGCTGGATGAGCCGGTCGTCGTACTCGGCATGAATGAAACGCTCCCAAGTGCTCATGCCTTCGGGGAGCTTGTCGGCGGAGATGGGGACAAACTTCGCGTCCTCGATCTCACAGCCAGGGGGGCCGATCCAGTTGGGCGTGACGCGAAATTCGCCAGGCATCTTGTTGCGGCCGCGCACGCCATCCAGCAGCGCGCGATGCGCTTCCTTGACAATGCGCAGGCAAAGCGGAAGCTCTTGGAGTAGCTCCAGCGCCTTCGACATGGCCTTCCGGTAATTGATGATTTCCTGGATATCGTCGCGTTTGGATTCCGACACATTGCGCGCCCCCGCTTCGTACTCCAGAACCTCCACCAGGGTGGCCTGTGTGCCCTCAATGCGACTGGACAGGACGGCTTCCTGGGCAGTCAGCGGGGTCAGCAGCACGTGCGGGTTGGGAATGGCCTGCAGCAGGCCGTCGAACTTTGCAATGGCGGCGTTGGCCGGCCCCAGAAGGGGCACAAGTTGTCGCCACTGCAGCTCAGGCGGTGGAAATGCGCCGTAGTGGTACTGGACTGGGGGCATGGCAAGCTCCAGCTCAATGCATCGGGATTGAGCATTGTTGTGTCATTTTTTTTTGAAACGAATTCTCATCTGGGTCTTGGTCTCATACTCTTCGAACACCCCTTGTCCAATGAGCGTATCAATGGCCTGGCCGAGTCTGTCCAGCATGGCCTGCTTGTTCTTGCCTCTGTATTTCATTGTGCCGGCTGCAAAGGCCTTCTCGGCCATTGTTTCTGATCGACATGATTTCAAGGGTTGATTGCAAAGAAAGCGTTGCAGGAATTCTTCGATATGGCTCTCGGGCACTTCCTCGACAGCTATCAGACCACCAGTCGTCCTCTTGCTGGGTTCCTTGGCCACCATCACACGTCCTCCACGTCAAACATCAAGCGTTTGAAATCCTCTTCAATGAGCCGCACCTTCCAGGTCTGGTCGTCACGGCGCAGGTTCTCCAGGTTGTTGTCGCCGTTGACGTAGATGATGTCGAACTCGGCATCGCGGGGGCGGTAATCCTGGCGGCGGAAGAATTCGTCAAGGTCGGCGTTGCTCTTCTCAAAGGTGTTTCGCCAGATGATCAGCACGCGCTCCCCTTTGGGGGCGGTGCCCGTGACCACCTGGAAGCCACGGATGAAGTCCATGGTTCGCACCGTGAGGCCGATGAGGTAGTTGAAGGTCTCCACCAGGTCCACGCGCACGTCGCGGGTCTCGCCGGCACTCCCAGACGCGATGCGCATCCGGTAGCCAAAGGGGTCCTGGAAGGCGTCGATGTGCAGCAGGGACGCGCTGCCCTCGCTCTCCACGTCCAGCATGTACCCCAGCATGTAGTCTTCCCTGAACTGGGGGCGGGCCAGGTCCAGCAGGTCCTGCTGCTTTTGCGAGCGCGCGAGCCGCAGGTTGTTCAGCGCGTCCTCGTAGGATTCCAGGCGCATGTACTTGAACATGTGGCTGGAGCCCTGGCGCGAGACCGGCTTGCCGTCGCGCCAGGAGTCGGAATAGACGACCTTCTGGATTCGGGGCTTGAGCACGGTGTCGAAGTACTCGCCCACTTCCACGAGGATGTATTTGCGGGAGCCGCCGTCCTCGCGGTTGAGGTTGATCACGGCGTGGGCCGTGGTACCGGAGCCAGCGAAGAAGTCGAGGATTATGCCAGTCCCAGCAATATGAAATAGCCGCGATATTAAATCAGTGTAACCGATCACAGGGGTTCAGATCCTACGGATGAATCCAAGCAAGGTCAGGCT
>CAZSRS010000071.1:0-12041 GCA_964609625.1 uncultured Desulfovibrionaceae bacterium | reverse complement strand
CAGCCAATTTCTTGACTAACCCCTTCAATATATACAGTTTTTGGTGACCCCGGCAGGAATCGAACCTGCGGCACCGAGATTAGGAATCTCGTGCTCTATCCTACTGAGCTACGGGGCCAAAAATCTTCAATTATTTCAAGTACTTACACTATGCCTAGATTTCATACCAAACTTAGAAATTTGATCATTTTGCCTACAATTCGTGCACATGATTAGGAATCCTGGTCCCATACTCCGCTTGGCGCACAAGCGCATGAGCATCATGTCAAAGCAAAAAATCTGCATATTCTTAATGCCCTTGCTACGTTCACCTTGCATTGGAAATTTGAATATCGGACCGTTGGATGTTGGGTCGACCGTCATTCTGCCGGCAGACTCATACAAACGTTGCGATGTCTCCTCGTAAGCTACAATAGCTTCATCCAACCGCTCTTTCTGTTCGGCGAAATCACGCCGCAGGCGGATTGTGAGATGATTGCGTTCAATCGCCAACTCGTTCTTGCTGCCTTCGAGTTGCTCTGCAGATTCAAAGCGTTGACGAAGCGATTCTACTTCGGACTCAAGCCGACCTAATTCACCTTGCAGCTTTAAAAAATGTTCAAGCGCTCCATGGCTCCTGAGAATGTTCAGTATATCGCCACGCCTCTGGTCGAGCTGCGCCTTTTCTCTATCGCGCAGCTCAATGCGCAGCTTCGCGGCTTGTAGTTCACTGGACAGATAGTCCTTGCGATTGCGAACTACCGATTCATGAAAGCTCTTCACGTCCTCGTAGTGGCGCTTGACCAAGCCAGGTAGCACGATTCCTGCTTCTTGATAGACCGCCTGGAGGTTTTCATGATCTGGAGGAACCTCGGAGGCGAGAGCGCTTTCCATATCACGTATAGCTGAGAAGTCGACGGTATTGGCGTTGGCCAACTCATTGAGTTGGCGGGTCAAGCTTGCGCTTTCGACTTCCAGTTCCCGGTACTCAGGCAAAACTTGAAAACTCTCTATCTCAGCGTGAAGCTTCTTGAGACGAACTTCCTGAATGGTCAGCTCAGTGCGTAAGTCGGCGGCCTTGCCGATGATTGAACCGAAGGCGCCTTTCCCGGCCGCCTTCTTTAATTCATCAAGGGACTTTTCCCGATCACGAACAGCTTGCCAATCCCGGGCAATCTGCCAGTCCAATCCGAGCAGGAACATCAGCGCCATCTGCATGTCGCCAGTGTTCTGCATCGTGGCCTGCTTATCCGGTGCCATGAAGGCGCCGCTCGCTTGTCGGCGCACGAAGTAGGCAAATAGCGACCGGAACGAAGGTGGATTGCTGCCTGCAGATTCAAGGCTGCTCAGACCGAACATTTGTTCGCCGAGTATTGTACACCACTCGCTGGCCGAATACTTGACCCTTGCTGGTGCTGGAGGCGGGGCTGTCACGAAGATTTTGGCTTTGGAACTACCGCTGCGCTCGACGACCGTGCGTTCTGACTTCAGATCGAAGTCCATACCAAAGGTGTGCTCCGCCAATTCCGGAGTGCGGAAAATCGAGTCCTGACCGGCGTTGGCACCCAGTAGAAAATGCACCAGTTCAACGAAACTGGTCTTGCCAGCGCGATTTCGCGTTTGCTTGCTGGTCGCCCCCTCGGTTTTTTGAGCAAGCAGTACATTCAGGCCGGGCTTCAGATCTCCAAGGTTCTTGAAACTGGGCAGCGTGCTAAAAATGCGATGAATCACGTTGCCCTCCGTGCCACAAGGCCGCTTTCAAGTTCGATGGCCCCAAGGGCGTACAGAAGATCGAGGGCAAGCAAGAACCAGTCATAGGTAATTCGCCGAGATGTTGGGGCTAGGCCAACATCATGCCTGATCAATTCCTCCCAAAGCGCGGAGACCGTCTTGGGTCGCGCGAGGAAAGTCAAAACATGCGCGCCGACGTTCAATAGCGCACGATCCTGAGGTAGATGCTTGGATGGCAGGATCATTCAGTCCCCATCGCTTGAGCGTCTTCAAAAATCTCACATTTTTCGAATAGGTACGCCATGACGGCCAATACCGCCGCCTTATGTGCAGGTGTAGTATTAGCTGTCCCCCCGGCCCACACTTCAAGGCGGCCGAATATTTCATCAGGATGTAGTTGGGGCACGCTGTCCCGCAGCTCAACATATTCACTCTTGAATGCTCGGGCGATTTGTTCGCCGTAGGTAGGGCATTTCCAGGTATTGAAGAATTGCGCGACGAGTGGCGACTTCAGCATCCCAATCATCAGGAAGTCGGCGACAGCTTGGGACAGGAGGTTTGCCTCAATCTTCCCGCGTGACACGTCCTTCACTTCGCTGGCCGTAGGCACAGGAGTGATGCTGATGTGGTTGAGCACAGCCTTCAGGTCGTTGTAGCCGAGATTGATTGTTGCTTCCATCGTCGGTGAAGGCCCAAACCAAGATTCAAGATCCTGCAAGCTCAACTGGCGGAACTTCGCCAGCATTTCCTCGTATCCGCAGTGACCAATTTTTATTTGTGGATTGTCCTGGTGAAGCTTTGCCAAAACTTCAATAATATGAGGACCTAAGCGGCCATCGTGTGCATTGTGGACGAAAGTCCACTCATCGAAATAGTCTTCCCAATGCTCTTTGGCTCCCTCGAAATCCTCATTGATTTTCTTGATGGCTTCTGTAGTGGTTAATTCATTAGGGGCATAGCACTGGAACAAGATTCGATCGGAAGGCAGATACCCATCGTTCTTCCGGTCTCCAACATTACCCCAGGGCCGACAAGCCATGAAATCGTTGGGGTGAGCCTTCGACATCAGCTTCTCAAACAGGCGTTGAAACCCGTCCCCCTTCGATTCCAAGAAGGCAATGCGGAAGTCCTTTTCGTAGTAGAGTTGCTGAATGCGATCCATGGGGTCAAACCTGTGGCTATATCAATATCCCATCTTTTGCGCTTACGGCGAGAGCTGAAGTACCTGAGTCACCCCCTGATCCCCGGCCGTGCTCCGTATCGAAAAAGATGCGATGCTCTCGTGGATGTCATCCTCACGCAAAGTGTCTGTTACCTTGCTAGCAGTAATTAATGCCGCAGGAACGGTACCACAAGCGAATCCCAAATCGAGCCTAGCGGTCGGGTGCACAGTCCCCTTTGCTCCACGGCGCAGGAGCCGTAAGGACAAGGAAGTGCACTTAGGCTGATAAGTGCCGCTCAGCAAACGCGGTCACTGCTTTCCCGGCTTCAGGCCCGGTGATTTGCTATAGATGCTTTTTTAAGCAAAAGCATCTAGCACTTTACGGTCAAGAATGTCCAGCAGCCTGCATGCGGAGCCGCCGGGCTTTTTGACGCCCTGCTCCCATTGTTGCACCGTGGTCTTGCCGATGCCCAGGAGCGCGGCGAAGACGCCCTGGCTGACATGCACCTTGGCGCGGATGCAGCGCACTTCCTCGGCGGTGAAGGTGCGCTTTGGCGGGATGCACAGCGTATCAATCCGGCGCATGGTGATCTCGTCCATGGCGCCGACATCGTGCAATGCGCGTGCGGATCAGTTACGCGCGTCTCACGTCTTTGCAATGAACATGACCGGCCCCGGATAATCTTGCAGTGCGCTATCCGCAGTCAGGAGCGGAATGCCCTCCACTTTGGCCTGGGCCAGGAGCATGCGGTCGAAGGGATCCTTGTGCAGCGGGGGCAGGTCATTCACCGCCAGGGCATGCAGGCTGGTGATGGGCAGTTCCTGGTATTGGTTGTCCACGAGCCCGCGCCGAAGCACCTCCGGATCGACCTTGAAGTCACTTCTGCCCAGGTTCTTTTTAATGCCGATTTCCCAGATGCTGGCCGGACTGAAATACAGCGTGTTGCCCGCGTCCAGCACAAGAGCTTCCGCTTCCTTGGGCAAGCTTCCGGCCGCGGCCCAGAGCAGCATGTGCGTGTCCAGGAGCAGCTTCATTTAGCGCCCTCGAACATGGCCTGGATCTCCTCGCGGCCCATGGCATCGAAGTCCTCTGGAACCTCCAGCCTGCCTTTGAGGAAACCCACCCTCTGCGCGGGGTCGGGCGGTGGCGTGTAGGCGCTGACGGTCACCATGGGCTTGCCCGACTTGGCGATGACAAAGGGCTCGCCCTTGGCCGCTTTTTCAATCAGCCGAGATAGGTGGGTCTTGGCCTCGTGGATATTGACCTGTTCCATGCGTTCCTCCGGTGTGAACTAAGTCTCGGACTAAGTCTAGTTGCGAGGAACTGTTTTGTCAACGCGTGTGCGGGCCATGGGTTCAGGTCCGCTCGGGCGGCTCCGTGCCCAAATTCATTATGCCCACGTATTGCGCATAGCTGAACAGCCGGTTGCGTTTCTGCTGGGTCGACAAATGGGGACAGACAAACTTCCGACACCGACCGCGCCTCAGCCACTTGCGCAGAAAGGCTTTACCATTGGCATTGACACCAGGGAGTTAGGAAATACTCTTGGCCAAATCAACGTCGATGACTGTAATATCGTCCATGGGATGGGCTCCTTGACGATACCCCTTTGGTGGGGCGGGGCCATCCCATCAACTAAGGTCAATCCGAAAGAAAAGACAGCCCGTTGTCCAGTAGCTCCTCCACTTCCGTGTCCGAGAGCCGCAGACGCGAGCGCAGCTCGGCAAGGGTCTGCCCAGGATCGAACAAGGGGTAGTCCGAGCCGAAGAGCACGTACTCGCGCGGATGTGTGCGCCAGATGCGGTGCAGGGTCGCGTCGTCCAGAAAGGGCACGCTGCTGGAGGTGTCGATGTACACCTCCTTGCCGATGAGCGCCTCCAGGGCAGCCGGCCAGTGCAGGTAGCCGCCCAGGTGGGCCGCGATAATCCGCGCCCTGGGGAATTGCTCCACGATGCGCGCCAATTTGTAGGGGCAGGAGGGGTTCTGTTCCGGAGGGAGTCGGTCGCCCACGTGGATCATGAAGGCGAAGCGCTCCTGGGCTGCCTCGATGATTGGCAGCAGCTCGGGCGCGTCCAGCCGGAATTTCTGGAACTCGGGGTGGAACTTCAGCCCCCTGATGCCTGCCGCGTGCAGGCGCTCCAGCTCCTGCTCCCAGTCGTCGTAGGCCGGGTGCAAGGTGCCGAAGCCGTAAACCTCTGGATGCTTCTGTTGCAGGGATATGATCCAGTTGTTGGCGGGGATGACCTGTGGAGGCGCGGTGGCGGCGCAGAGCACGATGACTCGGCCGATGCCGGCGGCTCGCTCGCGTTGCAACAGGTCTTCCACCAGCCCCGTACCCACGGGGGTGATGCCGTAGTGCCCCTCCAATTGAACCAGGACCTTATCCGCGATCTTGGGGTGTAGGGCGTGTGTATGAACGTCTATGCCGCGCATTGTGTTCTCTCCGGGCATGATTGCCCTCGATTGGTTGCATGGGCGCGTCACCCGCATGGGGGTTTCATTCGCCCACAGATCATGGGGCGTTACCCATGCTCTATTTCGCCTCCGCCCGATGGCCAGGTAGGTCGTAACACGGGGCCTATTGCATGTCCCTGGCTCGTATCTCCGCGCGTTTGATCTTGCCCGAAATGGTCTTGGGCAGCTCGGCCACGTAGTCCACCAGACGCGGGTATTTGTAAGGCGCCGTGACCTTCTTCACGTGGTTCTGGATGTCCTTGGTCAGTTCCGGGGAAGGATCAAGGCCCTGGGCCAGGACTATGGTGGCCTTGACCACCTGCCCCCGGTCCGGGTCGGGCACGCCCGTGACCGCCGCCTCCACCACCGCGGGATGGGAGACCAGCGCGCTCTCCACCTCGAAGGGGCCGATGCGGTAGCCCGAACTCTTGATCAGGTCATCCACGCGCCCCAGGAACCAGATGTAGCCGTCCTCGTCCATCCAGGCCTTGTCGCCCGTGTGGTAGTGCCCGTCGAAGAGCACCCCGGCCGTGCGCTCGGCCTCGTCGATGTATTGGGTGAACAGTCCCGTGGGGAGCTGGTCCAGGCGGATGCAGATTTCGCCCTCCTCGCCCGGGGAGCAGGGGGCACCTTCGGAGTCCAGCAGGACCACGCCCCAGCCTGGACAGGGCTTGCCGATGGAGCCGGGCTTGGGTTCCATGAAGGGGAAGGTGGCGATCTGCAGGGTGGTCTCGGTCTGGCCGTAACCCTCGTAAATGGGCAGGCCCGTGGCCTTTTTCCACTCGTGGAACACGCTCTCGTTGAGCAGTTCGCCCGCCGTGGTGCAGTGCCGCAGGCTGGAGAGGTCGTACTTGGACAGATCCTGGCGGATGAGGAAGCGGTACACCGTCGGGGGGGCGCAGAAGCTGGTGATCTTGTTGGCGGCCATGACCTCGAGCAGGGCCGCGGGGTCGAACTTGCCCCGGAAGTCGTGGACAAAGACCGTGGCTCCGGCCATCCACTGGCCGTACATCTTGCCCCAGACCGCCTTACCCCAGCCGGTGTCGGCCAGGGTCAGGTGCAGGTCCCCCGGCTCCAGGTCGTGCCAGTAGGCGCCGGTGGTGTAGTGCCCCAGGGGGTAGCGGTGGGTGTGCTCCACCATCTTCGGGGGGCCTGTTGTGCCGGAGGTGAAGTAGATGAGCAGCGTGTCGTCGTTGCCGGCCGCGTCCGTTGGTCTGGGATAGTCCGGGGCGGCCGTGGCCATGAGTTCCTCGAGGGAGAGCCAGCCCGGAAGCAAGGGGGCGGGACCGGCTTGGATCAGGACGTCGAGGCCGGTGCTTTCCTCGCGGGCCTCCTGCACGCGCCGGGCCACGGAGTCCTCGGCGATGACCGCCTTGAGCCGGCCGGCTGCCACGCGGTAGGCGATGTCCTTTGGCGTGAGCAGGTTGGGGGAGGGCACGGCCACCGCTCCCATGCGGTGCAGGGCGAGCATGGCCACCCAGAAGTCGATGCGGCGGTAGAGGATGAGCATGACGCGGTCGCCCTTGCCCAGGCCCTGGGCCTCGAGGGCGTTGGCCAGCCGACAGGAGGCCTGCTTGAGCCAGGCCATGGGGTATTCGCGGCGCACGGTGTCCGGCCCCACGTGCACGATGGCGGGGCGTTGCGGATCCTTATCGGCGATGGCGTCGATGACGTCGAAGGCGAAGTTGAAGTTCCGGAGTTCGGGAAGCTTGAAAAGGTCGATAAATTCCCGATAGCTCGCGGGCTTGTGCTTGGTGAACATGGTGTCGTATCCTTTGTCGTGGTTCCGGTGCGGGATCAGAGGATCACGTCGACGAACAGGGCGTCCTGGCCGTCGAGGCCGCGCAGGGCGTGGGGCGTGTGCGAGCTGAAGTACAGGGAGTCGCCGGGTTCCAGGATCTCCACGTTCTTGTCCAGCCGGATTTCCAACCGGCCTTGGAGCACGTAGATGAACTCCTGGCCGTTGTGGGCGTTGAAGTGGAGTTCGTGCTCCTGCTTTGCGGGCACGCGCACCAGGAACGGCTCCATGTTCCGCCCCACGAATTTGTAGGCCAGGCTCTTGTAGTCGTAGTCCTTGCGCCGCTCCACCGAGAGTCCCTTGTCCTTGCGCACTAGGCAGTAGGAATGCAGGTGGGCCTCGCCGCCCGAGAGCAGCTCGGTGAGGTCCACGCCGCAGATGTGGGCCACGTTGACCAGGTAGCTCACCGGGATGTCGCAGGTGCCGGACTCGTAGGCCGCGGCCTGTTCAGGGGTGATGCCGGTCTTGGCCGCCAGTTCCTCGACGCCCAGGTCCACGGCCTCGCGCAATCCGCGCAGCCGGGGCGCTATTTCCTTGTAGGCCTGTTCCGTTGTCATGGCAGGCTCCTGAGGCTCAGGCCTCGGGAAAGAGTTGGGCCGCCAGCTCGCGCAGCTTGTACTTCTGCACCTTGCCGCTGGCGGTCATGGGATATTCCCGCACCATGTGCACGTATTTCGGAATTTTGTACCAGGCGATCTGCCCCCGGCAGAAGTCGCGCACGTCTTCCAGGGCGATGCTCCACCCCTCCTTGGGAATGATGAAGGCGCCCACCTCCTCGCCGTATTTCCTGCTGGGCACGCCGGCCACCTGTACGTCCGAGACGCCGGGCATGGTGTAGAGGAACTCCTCGATCTCGCGGGGGTAGACGTTCTCGCCGCCCCGGATGATCATGTCCTTGAGGCGCCCCGTGATGGAGAGGTATCCATCCGCGTCCATGACGCCGAGGTCGCCGGAGTGCAGCCAGCCGTCAGCGTCGATGGCCTTGGCCGTGGCCTCGGGCATGTTGTAGTAGCCCTTCATGACGTTGTAGCCTCGGCAGCAGACCTCGCCTTGCACGCCACATGGAACTTCCTGGTTGGTCTCGGGGTCCACCACGCGGACCTCGATCTCGGGCATGGCTCGGCCCACGCTTTCGGTGCGGCGGGCAACGGAATCGTCCAATCGGGTCTGGGTCATCACGGGTGAGCCCTCTGTGAGCCCGTAGCAGATGGTCACCTCGGTCATGTGCATCTTGTCCATGACCTGACGCATGACGTGGACAGGGCAAGGGGAGCCGGCCATGATTCCGGTGCGCAGGGAGGAGAAGTCGAATTTGTCGAAGACGTCGTGTTCGAGCACGGCTATGAACATGGTGGGTACGCCGTACAGGGCGTTGCAACGCTCCTTTTCCACTGCGCGCATCACTTCCATGGGCTTGAAGGTCTCCAGGATGACCATGCTCACGCCGTGGGTCACGGCCGCGAGCACGCCCAGCACGCAACCGAAGCAGTGGAACAGGGGCACGGGCAGGCAGAGGCGCTCGCCGGGCTGGAAGGCTTGGTTCTCGCCGATCCAGAAGCCGTTGTTGCCGATGTTGTAGTGGGTGAGCATCACGCCCTTGGGAAAGCCCGTGGTACCGGAGGTGTATTGCATGTTCACCACGTCGTGGGGGTAGAGTTCGGCCTGGCGCGCGGCGAATTGCTCCTCGGTGACCATGGCGCCCAGGGCCAGTACCTCGGGCACCGAGTACATGCCCCGGTGCTTCTCGGGGCCGAGGAAGAGCACGCGCTTGAGCTTCGGGAAGTCGGGGTTGCGGATGTCGCCGCGCTCCCTGGTCTTGAGTTCCGGCACCAGTTCCTGGAGCGTGAGCACGTAGTCGGTGTCGCGAAAACCGTCCATGATGAAGATGTTCTCGGCCTCGGACTGCTGCAGCAGGTACTTGAGTTCGTGCTTCTTGTAGTTGGTGTTCACGGTGAGCAGAATGGCGCCGATCCTGGCCGTGGCGAATTGCAGCACCACCCAGTAGGGCACGTTGGTGGCCCAGACGGCCACCTTCTCGCCCCGCTGTATGCCGAGCGCCATGAGCCCCTTGGCCATGCGGTCCACTAGGTCGTTGAACTCCCGGTAGGTGAGGCGGAAGTCGCGGTCCACGTAGACCACGGCCTCTGTGTCCGGGAATTGTGCGGCGGTCCGGTCCAGGATCTGCCCCAGGGTGAGGGTGCGCAGTGCGGACATGGGAGCCTCCTCTAGCAGGGCACGTAGACCACGGCGTGGATGGTGGCCTTTTCGTCGCCGGCGCAGCCCACGTGGTGGGGTACGATGGAGTTGTAGAACATGCTGTCCCCGGCCTCGAGTTCATAAGTCTCGGCGCCGTAGGTCAACCTGACCTTGCCGGCCGTGACCATGATGAACTCTTCGCCCTCGTGGGAGGAAAGTTCGGGCGTGCCGCCCCTTGCGGGTGCGAGTTCGATGTAGAAGGGCTCCATGTGGCGGTCGGCCTTGTTTTTCCCCAGGGAGTAGTAAGCTTGGGCAGGATGGTTGCCCACGGCGGCCTGCAGGGCGAATTCCTTCTCGCGCTCAGCGCGGCGCACGATGCAGGGGTCCACGCTGTGCACATCGTCGAGCAGGGTGCCCAGGCGGCAGCCCAGAACCCGGGCGATCTTCACGAGCGGTCCCAGTGCCGGGACGGCCTGCCCGGCTTCCACGGCCTCAAGAAGCCCCTGATCCAGGCCGGTGCGCGCAGCCAGGTCCTGGATGCCGAGTTGGCGTTCTTCGCGGAATGTCTTGATTCTCTGTCCGATTTTGGCGTTGGCCATCTTCCTTCTCTCTTCTTTCTGCGGTGCTACGTGACGTTCGAAACAGGTCCTCAGTGTACTGCGGGAATCCCCCGCGGGGCGGGACCATATAGCAAGATGTGATTACGTGCAACCGCAAGCGGTTAGTTCGTGAACCAATGTGTACTGGCTGGATCATGGTAGGATTTGGAAGCCAAGTGCGGAGCGCTTGCAACAGGTCCACATGCGACATGTATGGTAAATGCATCTAAGTGCGTGCAACTATCGTGCGATACGCAGCACAAGACATTCCAGCGCGTGACACGCCGCGATACCGCCCTGATGTTGACAGTGGCCCCGCGGGAGTGATTGACGCGGTATTCGTAATATGCAGTGATACTGTAGGATGACAGCGTATTCAATTGATATCTGGAGAAAAATAGTTCGTCACTCCCCTTGATTTCCAGTGCCGCCGCTGTATGTGTATACATGACGGAAGGAGTCCGTCCTTGCGGGCAGGACCCCCATGACCAGAAAACAACACAGGAGAGCATCATGTGCAAGAACTGCGGTTGCATGACGAAAAACGAAGTCCGTGTCCACAGCCATGCCCACGGCCACCACAAGGGCGGGACCCACGAGCATGAGCACGAGCACGAATACGCCCACGTGCACGAACACACCCATGCCGACGGCACCTCCCACGTGCACGAGCACACCCACGCCCACAAACACTCCCACGTCCATGGACACGAGCACGGCCACGGTCACGAAGCAGGGCACGAACACGACCACGAGCACGACCACGGCGCTCACAGCCACGACGTGGAGCACGCGCATCACGGGGGCGACCAGCACGACCACATCCACGGTTGACGCCGGCATGCTGCAATTCTCCAGAACATGTCCCGAGGCGGAAATCGGTAACGGCTCTCCCCTAGGATTGATTTGTCACATGCCCCGTGTACCGCGAAGAGACCAACCGAGATGAGTTGAAACCGGGCGGGAAGCCGGTGTATATGGTGTGGAAGGTCTCGTGGCAGTGCGGAAGTCCCTCATTCCGCTCCGTCATGCACCAGGGAGGCATGCATGAACATCCTCGGCATCGTGGGCAGTCCGCGCAAGGGCAAGGCCACGGACAGGCTTGTGCAAAGGGCGGTGGAGGGCGCGTGGGCCGCGCTGCCCGACGCCCAGGCCAGGATCATCCATCTCGTGGACCACGACATCCAGCATTGCCGCAACTGCCTGACCTGCCGGGACGACAAGACCGACGCCCCCTTGGCCCGGTGCATGATCCGCGACGACATGGACGCCATCAACCAGGACCTCCTGGCCTCGGACCTGCTGGTGGTGGGTTCGCCGGTGCACATGGGCAGCGTCAACGGCCGCATGCTCTGCTTTTTGGAGCGCATCTGCTGGGTCTTTGCCAGGCCTTGCAAGAGCTATCTCACGGTCAGGGGCTGCCCAGGGCCGCGTTCGGACAAGAAGCGCAGGGCCGTGGTCATCGTCTGCGCGAGCATCGTGCCGCCGTATCTGCGCATGTTCTGCAACGATGCCGCCCCCTTAATCAAATGCACCCTGCGCGACTCACTCAGAGCCAGCACCGTGGGTTCGCTGTACGCCGGCGCCCTGGAACGTCGGGGGGTGGAGCATTATCTGGACAAGGCCTTCAAACTGGGGCGGAAGCTGGCGGGATGATACGGAACAGCCGGTGCCGCTCGGCACACCGTGCAGTCAGGCGGGAGGCTGCCTGGAATTGGCGGTACAGGGCGTGGTTCCAAGGAATTCAGACATGCGGCGAGAAAATCCGACAAACAGCTTGACAATGCCGAGGAGGAGAGCTAAATATACGTTCTTCAGCGTCGCGGGGTGGAGCAGTTCGGTAGCTCGTCGGGCTCATAACCCGAAGGTCGTAGGTTCAAATCCTGCCCCCGCTACCAAAGAAATCAGGCCCTTAGATGCAAATCTAAGGGCCTTTTTCTTTGCTGGGGTGCAAATAGGGTGCACAAGCCAAGGTATTCATAAGAAATATCAGACTGTTGCAAGCAACAAATACGTGGCCTCTTGATTTATGTTTAGAATCAATAAGTTGGGCATTCTAGAGTATTAGACAGGACTTTCGCCACATCTTCCCTTCTTTGCTATTTTCATAAATAATCACAG
>CAZSRS010000070.1:0-12421 GCA_964609625.1 uncultured Desulfovibrionaceae bacterium | reverse complement strand
GGCGCTGCATCCGCATCCTCTCGCGCCGCACCAAGAACAACCCCGTGCTCATCGGCGAGGCCGGCGTGGGCAAGACCGCCATCGTCGAGGGCCTGGCCCACCGCATCCTCAAGGGCGACGTACCAGAGGGGCTCAAGGACAAGGTGCTCTTCGCCCTGGACATGGGCGCGCTCATCGCCGGCGCCAAATACCGGGGCGAATTCGAGGAACGCCTCAAGGCCGTGCTCAAGGAAGTCTCCCAATCAGAGGGGCGCATCGTCCTGTTCATCGACGAGCTGCACACCATCGTGGGCGCGGGCAAGGCCGAGGGCGCCATGGACGCCGGAAACCTGCTCAAACCCATGCTGGCGCGCGGCGAGCTGCACTGCATCGGCGCCACCACCATCGACGAATACCGCAAGCACATCGAAAAGGATCCGGCACTGGAGCGCCGCTTCCAGCCCGTGCTGGTCCTGGAGCCCAACGTGGAGGATACCATCTCCATCCTGCGCGGGCTCAGGGAGCGTTTCGAGGTCCACCACGGCGTGCGCATCAGCGACTCGGCCATTGTCGAGGCCGCCGTGCTCTCCCACCGCTACATCACCGACCGCCAGCTCCCGGACAAGGCCATCGATCTCATCGACGAGGCCGGCGCCATGATCCGCACCGAGATCGACTCCCTGCCCACGGAGCTTGACGAGATCAACCGCAAGATCATGCAGCTGGAGATCGAACGCGAGGCCCTCAGGCGCGAGACCGACGCCGCCTCTGTCGAACGCCTGGGCAAGCTGGAAAAGGAGCTGGCCAACCTCAAGGAGGAGCAGGCCGTGCTTCAGACCCAGTGGGAGCACGAGAAGGGCTCCATCGACGCCGAGCGCCGCCTCAAGGAGGAGATCGAGCGCACCAGACACGAGATCGCCGAGGCGGAGCGCGCCTATGACCTCAACCGCGCCGCGGAACTCAAGTACTCCAAGCTGCACTCCCTGGAAAAAGAACTCACGGCCCTTGGAGGCAAGGACAGCGAGGAGAAACGCCTGCTGCGAGAGGAGGTCACCCCGGACGACGTTGCCGAGATCATCTCCCGCTGGACAGGCATCCCGGTCTCCCGTCTCCTCGAAGGGGAGCGCGAGAAGCTCCTGCGCCTGCCCGACGTGCTGCATGAACGCGTGGTGGGGCAGGACGAGGCCGTGGAGGCCGTGGCAGACGCCGTGCTACGCGCCCGCGCGGGCTTGAAGAACCCGGCCCGCCCCATCGGTTCGTTCATCTTCCTCGGCCCCACCGGTGTGGGCAAGACCGAGTTGTGCAAGACCCTGGCCCGCGCCCTGTTCGACACCGAGGAGAACATGGTGCGCCTGGACATGAGCGAATACATGGAAAAGCACACCGTGGCCCGGCTCATCGGCGCGCCTCCGGGCTACATCGGCTACGACGAGGGGGGGCAGCTCACCGAGGCGGTGCGGCGCAAGCCATACAGCGTGGTGCTCTTCGACGAGATCGAAAAGGCCCACCCCGACGTGTTCAACGCCCTGCTCCAGATCCTGGACGACGGCCGGCTCACGGACAGCCACGGCCGCACCGTGGACTTCAAGAACACCATCATCATCATGACCTCCAACCTGGGCTCGCACCTGATGCTCGAGGGCATCACGCCCAAGGGCGAGTTCCGCGACGGCGTGCGCGAAAACGTCATGGCCGAACTACGGCAGCACTTCCGCCCCGAATTCCTCAACCGAGTGGACGAGGTGGTGTTGTTCAAGCCCCTGCTCATGGAGCAGATCAAGCAGATCATCGACTTGCAGCTCAAGGGGCTGCGGGAGCGCCTGGCCGAGCGCAAGATCGACATCCGACTCTCGGACGAGGCCAAGGAGTTCGTGGCCGAGGCGGCCTACGATCCGGTCTACGGCGCTCGCCCCATCCTGCGCTACTTGCAGCACAATGTGGAAACGCCCCTGGCCAGGGAGCTGATCAAGGGCACGCTGCGCGACGGCCAGGACGTGACCCTGGACGTGGCCGAGGGCAGGCTGGTCTTCCGGACGGAGAGCGCGGAGGCGGGGGAGCGTTAGCCGCCCCAAGAGCCCGAGGAACACTCACGCCCGCCGCGTCCCTGAGCCTTCTGGGGTGCGGCGGGCGTTTATGCGGGAAGTGCTGCATGCGCTGTTGAATGTACGTATCGATGCGCGTCAGCTTGCATAATGTTGCTCAATATTCAAGCTCGACTATGCGCACCACACTAAGCCTTTCCGATAATCGCTTCTCCCTCCGTGCCCTCTCCCTCCGTTCCTTCGGTTGCTCGAAATGAGAGGGGCTTACGCATCTTGTACTGTATCATGTGACGTGCTACAGTGGGTTATGATCGTTAAGTTTCGGCACAAAGGTCTCAAACGGCTTTTTGAGGATGACGACCGTCGAGGCGTGAACCCGAAGCTTGCCGAAGTAGTTGAAAGCGTTCTCGACATGCTGAACGTTGCGCAAGCTCCCGAAGATTTGGACATCCACGGCTTTCGCCTTCATCCGCTCAAGGGAGACCGAAAAGGGCAATGGTCCATGACCCTTTCGGGGAATTGGCGCATTGTCTTTGAATTTGAAGGGACGGACGTCACAAACGTCGATCTTGTGGATTACCACTGAGGGGAAAACATGAGCAAGGACAATCCTACCCACCCGGGAAAGATCATCAGGCTTCGGTGCCTGGACGCCTTGGGCTTGACGGTAACGGAGGCCGCGAAGAGTTTGAACATATCACGGCCTAACTTCTCGGCTTTGTTGAATGAGAAAATGGGGGTTTCGCCAGCGATGGCCTTGAGGCTTGCCCATGTGTTCGGCGGAACGCCTGAAATATGGCTCAAGCTTCAAATGCAGTATGATCTTGCTCGGGCGCGAAAAACTTTTTCTCCGGAAAAATTGACAAGGCACGAGCCACGGCCCGTTTGATGTACAGGAAGAAAGCCCCAAGCACGAGGTGGTGCTGCTCAAGCTCCTGGCCAGGGAGCTGATCAAGGGCGCCCTGCGGGACGGCCAGGACGTGACTCTGGACGTTGCTGGGAGCAGGCTGGTCTTCCGCACCGAGACCGTGGAGACGGAGGGGGAATAGGCGCCTAAAAGCCCGAGGAACACTCACGCCCGCCGCGTCCCTGAGTCTTCTGGGGTGCGGCGGGCGTTTTCATGGGCGATCGACTGCGTTATCTGGGTATTGGCAATGATCGCTCCGCTCCGCATAGCCAGGGCCGGCCTATTCCTAAACACGGCCCGCCTGCCGCGATTCAGGCTCACGTCGCCTGAAGAGCTTCTCCCAGCAGCCAACTCCTGGTTCAATACACCTCGGTGGTCATCTGTATTTGAGACATTCCAACCGCGTCTTCCCTGATTTGGGAAAGGAATTCCCTGCCGCACTCGGGAGAGGTGTACTGCTTCAGGCGCTCCATGCACTCTGCATCAGAGAGCCCTTCCATGACAGAGTAATATATCAGGTGTGAGAGATACCATAAGAAATCACCCTGAGTGTCGGAATTTGAAAAGAGCTCCATATAGCTCATGCCTGTTTTCATTGCAAACTTATCAACATAACCTTTAGTTATATCGTAGAGGTTCCTGTAGGCTGTCTTGAATTCTCCTGGTTTAGTATACGCCCATTTCCCATTGCTAAATGCGATGTAGTGCACGGTATTCGCCACGCAACCTGGACACTGAAAACAAATATGCGGACATTTTTCGCCCAGACCACAAATATCCCATAGGGCATTCCACGTGGGCACCAAACCTTGTTCTTCTCCGAACACCTGACCCAGGGGACCCAGGAAATTAGTCGACCCCATGCCATAATACCTGGTCGTTACTATCTTGCCCTGCCATACCGTGAAAAGTTGAACGGTATATGCACCTCGCCGATAGAGGTCAGCCATGTCAAGTGCCATGGAGATCATGCCCTTTTCCGGAAAGTCCATTGCAACCACAGAAAAGTCAATCAAATTTCCTGCACAAAACAAATCGTTTTCTAGATCACCGTCCAAAGAAGGGGTCCCGGGGTCGATGATCTTGTGCTTGCCATACGTGGCAACAATTGGAGAGCACCCAAGCATTTCTGTCTCCCAATCCTTGTTCTGGTCTGGAATAATCATCACTCCATAGAATGATATGTAATCATCTTTTGCTACTATATTGCTATCTTTATGCAGCTTGACATACTCTGCTATCTTCATGCCACTGGAGTCATTGGCCATGGCAGATACAATAAGAAGAGACATGCCCACCGTCATCAAACAAGACCACACGCCCTTTGCCTGGAACAGTTTGCCTGCGAACATGACGTACCTCGTGCTGGAGCATGGAGGGTTAACAGGAGATGGATTCCACTATGAAAACCGACAACCCAGCCACTTGGACAAACTCGATTCTATCAACAAAGCCATCAACACATCGAAATGACGGCACCTTGACCTGAAAAGGTCACAACCTGCCGTCACGGTGCTTGCCTCAAATTGTGCGTATCGTGGGCAAAGTCTTCAACAGAGAATGCCATGTTCTGCTACATATTTCAAGAGGTGAAGCGACATCCTCCACCATCGTGCGCGGAGACGTTTTCATTGTTCAGAAGGCGGAAAGGGTAGCCTCTTGCTTCGCACACTTACGCCCGAAGCTGCGCCGCACCCTCACGCCAGGCAGCGAGCATGGCCGTGCCCACGGCCTTGAACCCGGGCCGGTCCCGCATGTGGCGTTCGATCTCCGGTATGGTGACGTGCAGGGCCGATGCGATGCGCTCCAGGGATTGTTTAGCCCTGACCGGAGAAAGGCCGCAGCGCGTGACGCCGAAGTTGAGCAGGCGCTTTGCGTCCGGCCATTTCTTGGAGCCATCGAGTGTGAGCGCCATCTGGTCCCCGGACAGGTAGGCCGTTGTGGTGACCACGTCATAGACAGGGGCGGGCACGACCGCGTCATGGACCGGCCTGGCGTAGAGCACGCCAAAGTTCTTCAGGTGTGCGTCGCCGTTGCGGATGGCGATGGAAAAGACCAGGGAGTCGAAAATAAAGGCCAGCGCGTTTGTGGATAGGGCGGGTGCCACAAAGCGCCCCATGGTCTGCGCGGCCTTTTCGTAGCTGCCCACGTACTTGCGCGCCCCTTGCTTGCCCTGCAGCACGCAGAAGTCCTCGAAGCCGAGATAGCCTCCTCCCCCTTCCGTGTCGGCATCGTCTCTGGAAACGAGGTCGAAGCGGTCCACCACGAGCAGGCGGCCATCCTCGGACAGGGTAGCCTGGCACACAGGCAGGCCGGCCTCGCGCGCGGCTGTCAGGCAGAGATATTCATTGGTCGCCAGTTCCGGGAATTCGCTCCAGGCCTTGACGATGTGCGTTGCGTCATGAATCGTGGCACGGTCGGGCTGCCCGGAAGACAGACGCTCCCTGGCCTGGGCCACAGGGACCAGCACCTTGGGCTGCACGCCGGACAGACCGGAATGCACGGCGTAGGTCCGCAACAGATGCTCGAACAACTCCTCGGCGCCGGCCGCACTGTAGGCGGACACCAGCTCTTTCCAGTCCATGGCTGGGGGCGCTTGCGTGATGACAGAGGGAGCGTCTTCACGAACCGAGAAGCGCAGCCTGCCGAGCTGCGCGTGGCCGGTCAGTTGCAGCAGGCGGAAGTCGTCCACCTCCCCCCCTTCCAGTGCCTTGGAAAAGAGCTTGATCAGCCAGTCGCGAAGCAGCCCCTCGGGCAGGTTCATTTCAAAGACAGGATGCAGGCCATGGTCCATGTCCCAGCTCTCGGGCCGCACGGGCATGGTCAACGAGACCTGCGCTTCCGGCAGAGTGTGCGCTCCATAGACAAAACTCGTCCCCCGCGGCCGCGTTGGGCGACGCGACAACACACCGACTGGGGCGCCCCCGGCCAGGACATACAGCGAATCCCTTGTCATGGCAGCCTCGCGGACAGCGTGTGCATGCTCATTCCGCTTCCCGCAGCAGTTCGTCGAGGGTGGGCAGGGGCGAAGCCTCGCGCAGACACAGCTCCAGACCCAGTGCCGTGGCCACGCGGTCAACCTTGCGCACGCCGAGTTCCATGTACGCGTTGCGTTCGAGGCTCGAAATCACGGTTCGCGGCACGCCGGCCATGCGCCCCAGCTCGGTCTGGCTCAGGCCCAGGGCCTTGCGTCGCGTGCGAATGGTCGCGCCGATGGCTTCCAAGGAGGTAGACATCTCCAGCCCTCCAGAGCAGTTGATTTGCACAACATATGTATCATTATCACCATATACATCGGTCATGTCAATTATTTTGTGCAATCTGTCATGCGCTGGAGGAAGAATGGAAAGCAGGCCGCAATCCAGAACAGGATCGTGGCCGCGCACCCTTCAGCGCCCGTCGCTATGCGATAACAATCTGAACTTCAAGGATGATTCATGAAGTATCATCCTGGCTGCACGGCCACTTCTTGCCCAGGAAAAAGTAACGCCAGGCATGATACCTGGCGTTGAAAAGGAGGGGTATATGTCGTGGGCCGTTCCGCCCTCTGGTGACTACATCTTGCAACAGGAAGATGACACCTTCCTTGCACCCGCATTACAGCTGGTTAATCTCTTGAAGTCGGACAGCGGATCAGGAGTCCTCCCGGCAGCGCTTGGCCAGCACCGCCCCCACCACCAGACAGATGACGACCAGCGCTCCCGTGATCATGAGCTGGGTCATGGCTCCCTCCCATCCGCGGTGCCGCTTTCCTGCCGGCAGCCGCGCAACCGTCTCCAGCATCGCGACGTGCACAGCCCCACCAACCAGACCAGCACGCAGCACCCCATGAGTTGCCCCAGAATCACGAGGACCAGCAAAACAGTGGAAAGCGTTCCATTCTCCATGACCTCAAACCTCCTGCTGCTCGATGCTGTTGCATACCACACGTCACCGCAACACAGCAGGAAGCATGCCAAAGTCGAGAAACAGCCACGGACGCGGATATCCCGAGCCTAGACCCCGCGCCTTCAGCGTGACGCCGATATTTCAGCAGTATCGACTCATGTTAATAGACCCACTTTGCCGACATTTCGATAAACCTCTCGCGCCAACCCCGCACCGCTGCCCAAAAGCAACAGGGCCAGGGCGCCGCAGCTCTGCCCCAGCCCATACAAGGGGAGCAGAAACAGCGACGCCAGCAACGAGGCCAGGGCCGCGCCCAGCAGGTCCAGGCCGTAGAGCGCCGCGCCGTGGTCCTGGTCCGGCTGCGTCGCGGCCAAGGTGTTCACGGCCAGGCTGAAGTGCGCCCCGCCCAGGACACCCGCGCTCAGGGAGAACAGGGTGAACAGCACCGGCAAAAACCACGTTGGCAGCCACAAAGCCGCGGGGAGCAGCCGCAACAGCCCCTCGAACATCGGCCCGGCCAAGAGCAGGCAGAGGATCAGACCGCCGTGCGTGCCCAGAAGCCAAAGGCGGGGCTTGGTCGGCGGAAGCTTCTCCGTGGCACAGCGCTGCGCCACCAGCCAGGCGCCCCAGCCGAGTCCGGCCATGTAGGCTCCCACCAGCAGCGCCAGTTGGCCGTACAGACTGCCGGCCAGGGACTGGAACGCCAGCACCAGGCTGAGCTGGAGCAGCAGTTCACCGCCGCCGGCCGTGGCCGCCAGCAGCCGGATGCCCACCCCCTTGCGTTGGAGCAGGGCCAGCGCCGCACCGATCGCCGTCACCCCCAGCCAGAGCCAGTGACTCCCAGCGCGGGGCGCCGCCAGCAATGCGGACTTGATCCCCTGGCCGAAATCCCCGGCCCAAAGCATGAGGCTGTTGAAATAACACACCGGCCGCAGGGCCGTGTTGATCTGCGCCGGCTCGGGCTGCTCCAGCACGCTCCGCACGTAGGCCTGTTTGAAAGGGCTGAGCAGGTCGGACAGGGTGTCCTCGCGCACGTAGGTCAGGTCGAGCCCCCGCTGTGCCGCCCTGGCGCCCAGCTCCTCCGAGGACGGAAGGGGCGTTTCCCGCTCAAAGGCCAGGAACAGGGCCTGGGCCCCGAGCAGTACCCGCACCTCCGGGAACACCCTGGCTGCCGTGGCCTGCAACGATCTGATCCAGGCCTCCTGCGCCGGCCCCAGGGCCTCGGGCGAGGCCGTGGCCCCGAAGGCCACGACTCCCCCCGGCGCCAGCCGCGCTGCCAGGGCCTGGAAGAACTCCAGGCTGTAGTAGCGGCTCAGGCCCGCGTTCACCGGCTCGCCCACATGCAGCAACACCACGTCGAAGGCCGCTCCCTCCCAGTGCCGCACCCCGTGCACCGGGTCCTGGTGCAGCAGCGTCACCCTGAGATCGCGCAAGGAATGGGGCAATATCCCGCCAAGCTCCTGGACCAGGAAATCGAGCAGCTTCCTGTCCTGGGACATGACCACCAGCCGCTCCACCGATGGATGCAACAGAATCTCCCGGCCCAAGGCAAAGGGGTTGCCACCGAGCAACAGCACCCGTCGTGGCCTTGGATGTACCAAGAGGGGCGGATGCGCGCCCCACTCGTCGCTGTGCTGGTCCGGCATGGTAAACATCCAGCCCCCGCCGCCGAAGAGCGTGTACTCCCCCTGCCGTTCGGTGAGCGCCAAGCTCTGGTAGAGGGTCTCGCGCGCCGCCAGGAAGTCCACCCCCCACTGTTGGGAGCGACTCCAGCGCTCCAGAACGCTGTAATCGTTCAGGACCGCCACGAGCAGCAGGAATCCGAGGCCGGAAGCCACCACCGCGCTCCTGTTGGGGGCGGTGGCACGCAGGATCAAGACACCGGCCAACAAGCACAGTCCCCAGAGCAGCAGGGACAGGAGCAGCGCGTCGGCGCCCAGAAGCAGACCGACGTAGGCCAAAGCGCCCCCGATCGCTGCGCCCAGGGCGTCAGCCAGGTACACCGCCAGTGGTTGGGTCGAGGGGCGGGCCTGCCGCGCTACCCGCCAAGCCGAGGCAAAGAGCGCGCCGCAGGGCAGGCAGAACACGCCGGGGAGCAATACGCAGACGTACAGCATCACGCCCATGTCGGGCTGCACCCCCGGCGGCACACCCCAGAGTTGCCTGGCGGCGCGGGCCAGGAGCACGCTCAGAGGCAGGGCCAGGCCGGACAGGGACAAGAGCAAGGTCGGAAGGCCCGGTCCGACAAGCCCTTTGCGCCGTGCGAGCAGCAGGGCCAAACCCAGGCTGCCGGCCGCGCCCCACAGCAACCAACTGGCGAAGAGCAGACCGGCGGCAAGTTCCAGCCCCGCGAACAGGGTCAGCAATTCGCGCAACAGCCAGACCTGCCCGGCCGTGGCGGCAGTGCCGGCCACGCCCGAGGCCAGGAGAGCGGCCCGGTATGTTGAACCAGCGAGGTACTTGCTGTACATAAAAAACACCTTGCAGGTTTTTGCGACCTATGCCAAGAGCGGCCGGAGGCGTTACAGAGGAAGCTTGCCGTTTCCGATCCTGCCCCGTTTCTCTTTCAATATATATCCGACCGCCCCTTGAAAGCGCTTCCCAACGATTAGAATCCATGTTCGACTCCCTGACCCTTTTCGCCAGCTACGCCGCGGCCATCGTGCTCGAGGCAGCGCCCTTCCTGTTGGCCGGATCGTTCCTGGCCGCACTGGTGGAGCGGTACGCCCACGCCGAACGGGTGCGGCGTTTCGCGCCCAAGAGCCTTCCGTTGCAACTGCTCGGCGGCACGCTGCTCGGGCTGCTGCTGCCCACCTGCGAATGCGGCGTGGTGCCGCTGGTACGGCGACTTCTGGCCAAGGGAGCACCGCCCGCTTTGGCCGTGACCTACATGCTCGCGGCGCCCGTGGTGAACCCCGTGGTCCTGCTCTCCACGGCCGTAGCCTATCAGGGCGATCTGTTCGTGGTGGCGGCGCGCCTGCTCCTGGTGCTGGCGCCGGCCATGGTCCTGGGCGCGGCGGCCAACAGCATCCCCAAGGAACTGCTCCTGCGGCCGAAAAAAAATGCGACGTCGTCCTGCGGCCACGTGAACGCGCCTGGCTGTGCCTGCGGCTGCGGGCACGACCACGAAACAGCCAGAAAGCCGGCCCTGCCGGCCATCCTGGAGCACACCGTGGCGGAATTCACCGGCATGCTCGGCTTCCTGGTGCTGGGCGCCCTGGCCGCGGCCTCCTTCAAGGTCTTCGCCCCGCAGCAGGCGTTGACCCTGCTGGCCGACAGCCCCTATCTGGCCATCGGGGTGATGATGGGCCTGGCCATCCTGCTTTCGGTCTGCTCCGAGGCAGACGCCTTCGTTGCCGCTTCCTTCATGGCCGTGCCGCGGAGCGCGCAGCTGGCGTTCATGGGCATCGGCCCCATGGTGGACATCAAGCTCATCGCCATGTTCCTCGCCGTGTTCCAGCGTCGTTTTGCCCTGGCCCTGATCGTGGTGCCCGTGCTCATGGTCTACGTCATGAGCCTGTCCATGGCCTTTGGAGGCGCGCCATGAGCATGCTCGCACGCCACGGCATTGGGGGGCGGCTGGAGGGTCTGGGCCTGCTGCTCGTGGCCGGATTCCTGTTCTGGCTCTTGGTTGGTGGGAACTACTGGATGTTGTTCAACCCCCGCTTCCAATGGCTGCACATGACAGCGGCGACGTTCCTGGTATGTTGCGGCGTCCTGAGCCTGGCCTCGTCGCAACGGGGCAGCACGCCCTGGCGGCTGGGCTCCCTGGCATTGCTGCTGGTGTTGCTTCTGCTGGCCGGCCTGCACGTGCTCGGCTTTGACAGCTTCTTTGATCCTTCGGAGGGGCTGTCCAGCGGCCTGACCTTGGAGGCGCCCAGATCGGACGTGCCCCCCATTCTGGAGCACGATGGACGCGAATACGTCAGGATCAGCCCGCCCGAGCTGTTCAACCTGGCGGAAAGCAGCCCGGAAAAGGCCCTGAAGGGCAGTTGGGCCATGCGCGGCCTGCTCACCAGGCTGCCGGGTCAGGAGGAAGGAGGTGGCTTGGTGCTCGTGCGCCCCTTCATCTATTGCTGCCTGGCCGATGGCGTGGCCGTGGGCTTTCATCTGGACAACGTCGGGGATCGAAATCCTGAACAGAGAGGCTGGTATCAGGTCCTGGGGCGGCTGGAAACGACCGGTAGCGACCTGCCCATGCCCAGCGACGTCCCCCTGGCCGGAGCCTTTTTCACCGCTCTGAACCAGAAGTACCTGTTCGTGCCCGAGAGTCTGGAGCCCATTCCCGCACCGGGTGTTCCCTACGTCTTCAGCCTGCGCTCCGAACCTCCCCACACCTGGTAGACAGACCCTCGTGGTCAGAGGTAGTTTCAAGGCATGCCACGCTTTGATTACACCTATTCAATTTGGTGGAACATCATGCTGCTGACCATCGGGTCGGCGCTGTTTTCACTGGGTATCAAGGGCATAGCCCTGGAGCACAACTTCATCGCCGGCGGCGTGTTCGGCGTGGCGCTGCTCATGCATTACGCGCTCACCGCCCTGTCTCCCGGCCTCATGTATTTCCTGCTGAACATCCCGCTGTTCGTGCTGGGTTGGATCTTCGTGAGCAAGCGCTTCCTGCTCTATAGCCTGTATGCCATGGTCTTCACCTCGGTGTTCTACGAACTGGTGGATGTCCGCATCCACATCGAGAACCAGCTCTATGCAGCGGTTGCCTGCGGCGTAATCACCGGAGCCGGGGGCGGCATCATCCTGCGCTCTCTGGGTTCGGCCGGCGGCCTGGACATCCTGGCCGTGATCCTGTTCCAACGCTTCAACATCGGGGTGGGCAAGTTCTATTTCCTGTTCAACGCCCTGCTCTTTTTCGTGGCCGCGCTGGAGCTGTCCAACGACCTGCTCATCGCCTCGCTGATCATGGTCTTCATTTCATCGACGGTGGTGGAATACGTGCTGGCCCTGTTCAGCAAACGCAAGATCGTGCTCGTGATCTCGGACCACTCGCAGGAACTGGCCGAGGCCATCATGACGCATCTGCGCCTGGGCGCCACCTTCATCAAGGGGCGCGGGGCCTACAGCGGTACGGACAAGGAAATCCTGATGACCATCATCAACAACATCCAGCTCAAGCGGCTGGAGGAACTGGTCTTCACCATCGACCCCAAGGCCCTGTTCATCGTGGAGAACACCTTCAACGTCCTGGGCTCGAGCTTCTCCCGCCGCAAGATCTATTGAGGCCCCGGCCCCTTGCCCTTCGCGTCGTGGTGTGGTTGGGAAATGGGGACAAATGGGTACAGACATAATAACCCACCGCCGCGAGCTGGAAGCCCTCAAAGCCCAGAAACGCATCATCAGGCAGCGGCTGTTGACAGGTAAGGTTTAATTTTGAGTAATTAGAGTAAATGTAAGTATTAAGAGTAAAAGCAGATTTTTCTCAACATGCTGAAATAAAAAAAATTGAATGGCTTTTTAACGCTATATGATGTCACTTTTGTTTCTATTAACGTGTTATTCCATGCAAAAAGTTAAGAGGGTTAGTTGATAAATTTTTGTGGCTATCCCCTTAACTCCGCATAGGTGACCGGGGCTGCAAGGGAGCAGGCCC
>CAZSRS010000069.1:0-12662 GCA_964609625.1 uncultured Desulfovibrionaceae bacterium | reverse complement strand
CCTGATCTCGCTTGGATTCATGCTGATATCGGCGCGACCCCGTGAGCGGGTACGATTTTTCATGCAACTGGTCTCCACAATGCCATAGTTGCAAGCATGAAACAGATAAGACGATGATTTTCGATTGATATCTTCGTCAGAGTAAAGGAATTGGCGTAGCCTTGCAACTGCATAATCTTAAGCAGTATCCGTAAATAACTGGCATTTTTTTGCCATTCATGTACCTCCCATCCACGGGAGGTAGCAAGAATGAAGAGACAAATTCAGTCGCAGGAAGTATCAGACGCATTTTGGAACGCTGTAAAAACTATTATACCAAAGACAGAAAGAGACCCACTGAAGAAATACAAACGTCAACCAGGAGGCGGACGCAAACCTCTTGCACCCCGAAAGGTCTTGGAAGCTATTTTGTTTGTATTGCGAACAGGTATCCCATGGAGAAAGCTTCCCAAACAAGTCTTTGGAAGTTCAAGCGCAATTCATCAGTATTTCATCCACTGGGAGAGATCAGGCTTTTTCCAGGAATTATGGAACCGTGGATTGGTTGAATGTGACGAAATGGAGGGAATTGCATGGGAATGGCGACGCCCTGATCAGGCGGAATATGCTTTCCAATCTGCATTGCAGGGATGTATTCCAGATGATGATCATGCGTCACGACAGAGAACCACGGAAAGGCGGGTATGGCGTCCGGTGATCGAACGCCGTCGCAGGACAAGGAAAGTATGTCCGAGTGCCAGGTAATGAGTGATGCACACTGTCGAATGCTCTGCGTTCAATACCCGCCGCGGTGATCGCGAAGCACGGCCTGGACAGGATTGCCGGATCACTGCAACCGTGGAGGTGGCGGATAACATACCCTGAACATGTTCATTCCGAAGAGTGGTCTGTGTCGCCAACCATCACGAATTCAATCATTTGCTTACAACAGCGGGTCAAGGGAAGGCAGAGAGTCTCGCGTATTTACGGATTGGTGCAATCCGAAAAAAAATTCCTTTGATCAAATGCAAGCATGCATGTCGCCATCTGCTGATGCAATACAATCCATATGCGTAGTTAGAACATTGCTTGACTTTGATAGCACAATAGCAGAAAAGTACATTGTATATGTAGGTCTTGAGTGTGATGATGTAGTCATCATGCTGGGAGCAAATGGGGATGGATAATACGTTGCTGTTATTGATTCAGTGAAAAATCATCTTCTTTGTGTAACAGGCTATCGCATAACTCCATCCAGAAGATGCGTCGCGTTGCTTTGCATTTAAATGAGCTATAAGATAGCAGCACTCGCAAATGTCGCGATGTCTGCACGATGGTATTGTATGGTTTACTTGTAAGGACAATGAGTTCTCGCAAATCATCTCCAGAGGCATTTACACTTGTACTGCTGCAGCGCGCAGTACCTGCGCCTTGGATCCGTTGTGGATGTTTCCTCTGTGGGTAAGGCTGGCGGGATCGCCCATGGTCTTGGTCTGCTCTTCCATGCCCGCCGGGCCGGGCTCTTGGTGGAGCAACGGGGGGCAGTGTGCAGCCGTAATCTCCGGCAGAGGCCGTGCGTTATCGCCCCATGGTCCTGCCTGCCTACAGTACTTCGCGCACCATGTCCGCGATGCCGGCGATGTCCGGGCAGACGCGGATGCCGGCCTGGCTCAAGGCCTGGAGCTTGGTCTCGATGCCCCCGCCGCTTTCCTCCAGGATAGCGCCGGCGTGGCCCAGGCGTCTGCCTTCGGGCGCCGTGCGCCCTGCAATGAAGGACAGGATGGGCTTGGGGTAGCCGGTGGCGCGCACGTGGGCGGCCAGGGTCTCCTCGGCCGTGCCGCCGATCTCGCCCAGCACCACCACGGCGCGGGTCTGCTCGTGCTCGCGGACCATCTCGGCCAGGGTCACGAAGTCCACGCCCACGAAGGGATCGCCCCCCACGCCCACGCAGATGCTCTGGCCCAGGCCCGAGGCCGAGAGCCGGGCCGCGGTCTCGTAGGTCAGTGTACCGCTGCGCGAGAACACGGCCACCGGGCCGGGCAGGAAGACCTGGGCCGGCATGATGCCGATCTTGGTCTGCCCTGGCACGATGACGCCCGGCGTGTTCGGCCCCACCAGTTTGCTCGGGCAATCCTCGAGGCCGGCGCGCACCGCGAGCATGTCCTGCTGCGGGATGCCCTCGGTGATGCAGACGATCCAGGGCACGGCGTTGGCCGCGGCCTCGAGGATGGCGTCCGCGGCAAAGGCCGCGGGCACGAAGATGATGGAGGCGGCCAGGTCCGGGTGCTCTTGCATGGCCTGGTGCACGCTGTTGTACACCGGCAGGTCCAGGACCTTCTCCCCACCCTTGAAGGGGGTGACGCCTCCGATGACGCGGCTGCCGTAGTCGCGCATGAGTTCGGCGTGCGAGCGCGCGGCGCGCCCCGTGATGCCTTGCACCAGGATCTTGGCTCCGGCTCCCAAAGGGAAGGGCAGGGGGGCGGATGCATCGTCCTGACGGGGCACGGCGGTCCGGGCAAGGACAGGGGGCGTTTCGGGCCTTGAGAAACGCGGCCAGTCGCCCGTGGCGGGCTTCACACGCTCCAGGGCCTCCAGGGCCGCGGCCATGTCCTCGCCAACGTGGATGTTCGGATGGCCGAGCCCGGCGATGATTGCCCGGCCTGACTCGGCCTGGTTGCCGGCCATGCGCACCACCAGTGGCTTTGACGGGGCGCGGTCGTCCAGGGCGTCGCGCAGGGCCCGGGCCACGGCCTCGCAAGAGACGATGCCGCCGAAGAGGTTGAGGAACACAGCGCCTACCTGCTCGTTGGTAAAGAGCAGCTCCAGGGCCGTGCGCATGCGTTTCTCGTCGGCCGCGCCCCCGAGATCCATGAAGTTGGCCGCGGGCAGCCCCGAGAAGTTGAGCAGGTCCATGGTGGCCATGGCCAAGCCGGCGCCGTTGACCAGCAGTCCCACCCAGCCCTTGAGGGTCACGAAACTCAGCCCGGCCTCCCTGGCAATGTTCTCCTCCGGGGTGGCGTGCTCGGGCTGGTAGAAGCGCTCCAGTTCTGGGCGCAGGTCGCGTACGTTGTCGTCGATCTCCACCTTGCCGTCCAGGGCGATCCAGCGTTCTCCTTCAGGGGTGACCGCCAGCACCAGGGGGTTGATCTCGGCCAGGAGCAGGCCGTATCTGGACACGGCCGCGTGAAGGTCCAGGACCAGCTGTCGGAAGCCGGGCCAAAGGGCCTTGTTCGGTGTCTGGGGCGCGAAGAGGTGGAAGAAGGCCGCGCGGATTTGGTGTTCGGACAGCCCCTTGCGCGGGTCGATGTCTTGCGGCAGGGGGCGGTTGACGTCGGGCCCCAGGTTCTCCACATCCACGCCGCCGGCCCCTGCCGTGAGGACCAAGCTCTCGCGCTTCCGGGACACGGCCAGGGAAAGGTAGAATTCCCGAGAAAAGGACAGACCCGGTTCCACGCGCACCAGAGGGACCTTGTGCCACTTGATCTCCATGGCCAGGAGCCGTTCACAGAGCGGGCGGACGTCCTCGACGCGCTCGGCGCGCAGGATGCCGCCGGCCTTGCCCCGCCCCCCGGTCTGTACCTGGGCCTTGCAGAACCAAGGCCCCCGCTCTCCGAGGGAGGCTAGGAGCGGTGCGAGGTCGCGGGCCAGGTCACTGGGGCGCAGTAGGATGCCGTTGGGCGTGTGCAGGCCTGCTTCCGCAAACAGCAGCTTGCTCTGGTGCTCGTTCAACAGCATGGAGAGGGCTCCTTGTACGGCGCGTCCGCACCGCGAGGTTTACTGGTTCGTGATCCGGCGTGGGGCGCAGGCCTCTGGACATACGTGGAACCGCTGCGGTATGCAAAAGGAATCGACGCGCCCCTGTACCGCGCGCTACAACCCTAGGTCCTGGTTGATCAGCAGGACCTTGACCCTGCCTTTAGGAAACGACTTTTCGGTGATGGTCCAGGTGTTGCAAATGCGCTCCGGGCTTTTGCAGTCCTGGCATACCGCCGTCTTCACGCAGGGGGTTTTCTTGTTCAGGCGCATGGCGTTGGCCGGTGAGGCGTAGGTCTTGATGCGGGTGACGGCCTCGTCCACGTTGCTGACGATCTTGTTGCGCCCCGCCAGGACGATGACGTTCCTGGGGCCGAAGGTCAGGGCCGCCACGCGGTTGCCGATCATGTCCAGATTCACGAGCTTGCCGGTCTCGGTGACGGCGTTGGCGCCCGTGAAGAAGAGGTCCACGAGCAGGGCGCGACGGCGGTTCTCCAGCACCTGATCCGGGGGCACGCCCTTGTCCCAGGTGTCGATGATCTCTAGGCCCTGGGGCGCGTTGCCTCCTGCCAGGGCGTCGTATATGCCGCTGTCCTTGAGGGTCGCGGAACCGCCCCAGGATACACTGGCCGGCGCCAGTTGGGGAATGATGGTCCCGAGGACGAGGGTTTTGGCCGTGCTCAGATCGTCGAGGACGTGGGCGTCGAAATTGTTGGCCTCGAGGTTTTGCCGTACGGTCTCGAGCCGGATTTGCCAGTAGGTGCGGATGGGGTTCATTGTTTGCTCCTTTGCCGTGAGGTGTCGAGCGGTGGAGGTTGTCTTGCCGTCAGACCGCGCATGCTGTATCTGAGGGGCAGCGCCGGGGGGGTGCTGACGGTCTGTTTGCAGCACAGTGACAGAGGCGGCCATGGGAACGGCTCGACGGCAATAGCTAACACAGGCCGTGCCGCAGGCAAAGCCCGGAAATTCCGGTTCCGACAATTCCGCAACCATTGTGAGCCCCGGATGTTCTTGCGTTTTCTCAGCAATCTTTTCGTGGGGGGGCCGCTTCTGGGGTTACTCGGAGGCGCGATCCTGTTTCTCGTCCAGTCCATTTCCAGCTTCCGGGAAGGACCGCAGGAGTGGAAGGCCTGTACCGCATTCCTGCAATGGCTGTTCATGAAGTGGAACATCTGGACAAAGATGCTCTCCTTCACCACCATTTATTGCGACCTCTCCCTTGGAGCGCATATCGTCATCTTCAGTATCCTGCTGGGCATCGTGTTCGTGCCGCTGGGCGTGCTGCTTGCCCGGCGCCTGCACTAACCGCGGGCACGCCGGACCATGCGTGGTTTCGGGCAACTGCGCTGGCACCGCGCTTGACCCACAAAAGCCCAATGATTACGATATAGCATTCGGTGCTGATGCACGGAGAAGAGGGCGGGAGCGGTTTCCCGCCAACAATCCCACCAAATGCGTGACCGGACAAGAGGCCAGCAATGACCGACACCGGCATCACCCCTGCCGTACCGCGCTCCCTGAAGGCTTTCTACCAACTCATGGCAGCCACCGTACCGGTGCGCAGGCGCCTGACCCAAGCCATGCTCGCCGGGCCCGAGCCCGTGGCCACGGCGGACGTGGAGTTCCTGCGCCTGAGCCTTGCGGCCCTGCTGGGCATTCCGGTCGAGAACGGCCAGCCCGTGGTGGCACTGGACCAGAAGCGATCAATCCCCCTGGACCTGCGCTATGAAATCGGGGAGTTGGAAAAGGACATTCTCTACCTGGAGCAGGGCGAGGACGCCCTGCTCGACTTTCTGGCCAGGCTGCACCAGGGCTTTGCCGAGACCGTGGCCGCAGGGGTGGAGCATCTCGCCGGGCTGCGCTTCAACTGCCTGATCGCCGACCGCGACGGCACCACCAACAACTACTGCGGCCGCTACCTTTCCTCCATCCAGTCCGCGTACAACGCGGTGTTCCTGTCCCGTTTCGCCAAGAGGCTGGTGCGGCACCCCGTGCTGCTGACCTCGGCGCCCCTCCTGGAAGAGGGCATTATCCAGGTCAGCGTGAATCCACCGGGTACGTTCATCTACGCCGCGTCCAAGGGCAGGGAGTGCCTGGACCTCAATGGGGAGCGCCGCAGTCATCCCATACCGGCCGAAAAGCAGGCCCTGCTCGATGCCCTGGGCCATGAACTGGCCACCCTGACGCTACGGCCGGAATACGAGAAGTTCACCCTCATCGGCTCGGGCTTGCAGCGCAAGTTCGGACAGCTGACCATCGCCCGCCAGGACATCGGCGGTTCCGTGCCCGAGGCGGAGTCCGCGGCCTTTCTGGAGATCGTGCGCGGACTGGTGGCAGGGGCGGACCCAGAGGCCGCGCATTTCCGCATCGAGGACACGGGTCTGGACATCGAGATCATCCTGACCCAGGACACGGTGCAGGGCCAGACCAAGGATTTCGACAAGGGCGACGGCGTGGCCTATCTCGACGCCCGTCTGGGCTTGCACCTCGATCAAGGGGCGCATCTGGTCTGCGGCGACACCGGCTCCGACGTGCCCATGCTGCGCACTGTGCTGGAGCGCTGCGAGGAGACCTGGGCCGTGTTCGTCACCCGCAATCCGGAGCTGGCCGACACGGTGCGCGCGCTGTGCCCCAGGGCCTTCATCGTGCCCGAGCCGGACATGCTGGTGACCACCCTGGGGAGTCTCTGAAGCTGTGGGGGCGCATCGCCCCCCTGACGTGAAACGCAGCGGCAAACACCTGCGCAACGCAGGACAAACGGGGGCTGACCCATGGCAACGATACGCTGCAAGGGCGCCATTTTCGACCTCGATGGGGTGCTCACGGACACGGCCCGGATCCACGCCCTGGCCTGGGAGTCCATGTTCAACGAGTTCCTGAAAAAGGCCGCACAGCGGGAGGGCAAGACCTTCCTGCCCTTTGACCGCCAGGACGACTACCTCAAGTACGTGGACGGCAAACCTCGATACCAGGGGGTGAAGAGCTTCCTGCAGTCGCGGGGTTTCGAGATCCCCTACGGCGCCCCGGCAGACCCGGCGGACACGGAGACCATCTGCGGCCTGGGCAACAAGAAAAACCTGTTGTTTCAGGAGATTCTGCGCCGGGAGGGCCCTGAGGTCTACGCCAGTTCAGTGGAGACGGTCATGGAGCTGAAGAGCCGGGGCATACGTGTGGCCGTGGCCTCCTCCAGCAAGAACTGCAAGCTGGTGCTGGAGCTGGCCGACCTGGAGCATCTCTTCGAGGCGCGGGTGGACGGCGTGCTCTCCCAGGAGCTGGGGCTCAGGGGCAAGCCGGACCCGGACATCTTCGTGGTGGCGGCGCAAAAGCTCGGACTGGAGCCGGGGCAGTGCCTGGTGGTGGAGGACGCCATCTCAGGGGTGCAGGCCGGCAGGAACGGGAACTTCGGACTGGTGCTCGGCGTGGCGCGGGACGTGGAAGGCGAGATGCTCAGGCGCTTCGGCGCCGACATCGTGGTCAAGGACCTGGCCGAGATCGACGTGGAGGATATCACCCGCTGGTTCAGCCGGAGCATCCCGGAGGACGGCTGGAAGCTCGGCTACCAGGGTTTTGATCCAGGCGAGGAAAAGCTACGCGAGACCCTGTGCACCGTGGGCAACGGCTACCTCGGCACGCGCGGCTGCTTCGAGGGGGAGTCCGCCTCCTACAACTTCTACCCCGGCACCTATATCGCCGGCATCTTCAACAAGGCCGTCACCCATCTGCACGGCCGCGACATCTACAACAACGATTTCGTCAACTGCCCCAACTGGCTGCCCATAGAATTCCGCATCGGCAAGGGCGAATACGTCAGCCCCATGAAGATGGAGCTGCTGCACTACCATCAGGAACTGGACATGCGCGAGGCGGTGATGCGCTGGACCATCGTCTGCAAGGACAGCCTGGGGCGCATCACCCGCGTGCACTCCCAGCGCCTGGCCAGCATGCACGATCCGCACATCTGCGCCATGCGCTACGACCTCACCCCCTGCAACTATTCCGAGCCCGTGACGGTGCGCGCCACTCTGGACGGCAACGTGATCAACGACGGCGTGGCCCGCTACCGGGAGCTTGAGTCCAAGCACCTCATCGGCGTGGCCGCAGGCCCGATTCAGAGCCGGAGCAAGGACGACGAGCAGGGCGTGTACCTGCACATGCGCACCATTTCCTCGCACTACGACATCGTGATGTGCTCCCGGACCAGGCTCTGGGAAGACGGCAAGCCCTTGGACAACAACAAGCACATCGTGCAGGAGCACTGGAAGATCGGGGAGGAGGTGACCTTCCAGGCCAGGGAAAACATCACCTATTCCGTGGAGAAGTTCGTCAGCGTGTATACTTCCCTGGATATGAGGGAGGACAAGGGAGAGGGCAAAGGGATCGATGACCTCCTGAAAGCGGCCCAGGCCGCGTTGGAAGGTGTCAGGAGCTTCAGAGCCGTGCACACGCCCCATGCGCGGGCCTGGGAAAAACTCTGGAACAAGGCGGACATCGGCATAGCCGGCGACCGCTTCTCCCAGAAGGTCCTGCGCCTGCACAGCTACCACCTGCTGGTCACGGCCTCGCCCCACAACGTGCATCTCGACGCGGGCATGCCGGCGCGGGGACTGCACGGCGAGGCCTACCGGGGGCACATCTTCTGGGACGAACTCTACATAATGCCCTTTTACGAGCTGCATCTGCCCGAGGTGGCCCGCGCCCTGCTGCGCTACCGCTGCAACAGGCTGGACGCGGCCAGGCAATACGCGCGGGAGAACGGCCACGAGGGCGCCATGTACCCCTGGCAGACCGCGGACGACGGCGGCGAGGAGACCCAGGAGGTGCACTACAACCCCGAGTCCGATTCCTGGGGGCCGGACCTCAGCCGCAGGCAGCGCCACGTGTCCATCGCGGTGTTCTACAACATTTGGCGCCACGCCCAGTTCTCCCGCGACTTCGCCTTCCTGCGCGAGTGCGGCGCCGAGGTCATGCTGGAGATCGCCCGCTTCTGGGCCGGCATCGCCGAGTACGACACAGATACGGGGCGCTACCACATCTCCGGGGTCATGGGGCCGGACGAGTTCCACGAAAAGCTCCCCGGCGCGGACGAACCCGGCCTCAAGGACAACGCCTACACCAACGTCATGGTGGTCTGGCTCCTGGAAAAGGCCCTGGAGCTGCTTGAGACCCTGCCCAAGAGCAACCTCGAGGACATCGCCCAACGCATCGGTTTTTCCCAGGAGGAGACCGTCAAGTGGCGGAACATGACCCGCACAATGCACGTGGGCATCACCGAAGAGGGCATCATCAGTCAGTTCGACGGCTACATGGAGCTGCCGGAACTGGATTGGGAGCGTTACCGCAAGCGCTACTACAGCATCCACCGCATGGACCGCATCCTCAAGGCCGAGGGCGACTCCCCGGACAACTACAAGGTGGCCAAGCAGGCCGACGTGTTGATGATGTTCTACGTGCTCTCCCCTGAGGAGGTCCTGCGCATCCTCAGGCAGCTGGGGCACGAGCGCTTCACCGACGCGCGGGAGCTGCTGCGCCGCAACTACGAGTACTACGAGCCGCGCACCTCCCATGGCTCCACCCTGAGCCGGGTGGTGCACGCGGTGATCTCGGGCTACATTCACGCCGGCCACGAGGTCTGGGACTGGTTCATGGACGCCCTGCGCAGCGACATTTACGACACCCAGGGGGGCACCACCATCGAGGGCGTCCACACGGGGGTCATGGCCGGCACCCTGGACTTGGTCTATCGCTACTTCGCGGGCATCGACCTGGAGACCGAGACGCCGCGCATCGAGCCGCGCTTGCCGTCGCACTGGAAAACGCTACGCCTGCGCTTCGAGCACCACAAGGCCTGGTTCGAGCTGGAGCTGGAGCAGGACCTCCTGCGCATCACCTCCGGGGGGCGCGGCGGCAAGCCCGTGGCCGTGGAGGTGCAAGGCGAACTGCTCCCCTTGACGCCGGGCAAGACCGAGCAGGTGCGGCTTGGATAGTTGGGGGGGGCCTCCGAACACCGATTGCTCTTCATGGAGAAGGACATGCACTGCAAGATAGCCCGCTATTCAATGTGAGGCATCCTGCCTTCACGCTGCAAGCGGAGCTGGAGTTGATTCTGCAATAGGACACGGGCTGGATCTGCTGTTGCCCATTGCCAGACTTCAGAGGCCACCTGCGTATCAACCATTCCCGCGAAGAAATGCCAGACAGGAATTTGTTCAGTGTTGCCCAGCGACCAAATGCTGCTGTCGGTTTCGAACAGCCTCACAGGGCTGACGGCTTCCTTGCTCGCCCAGCATGCAGCGAGATAAGCACGCATTTGGTCGTGTCTGAACTCATACTCCTCTCCCTGTAGTGTCCTGAACATTCTGTTTTGGTCATCACTCAGAATGCTGAAAGTTTCAGGGGAAACATCGTTTGATGTGACGGTGCGCTTGGAAGACTTCCACATGTCCCAAGCCAGCTTGAACAGTTCTGTTTTTGGCAAAGGTCGACCATCCGCGCGCTGCAATCTGGAGATGGCTGCCTCGTAAAGCTCCAGCCGGTTTCCAGGGATATCTTGTATGTTGTTTGCTTCCTGGAACAACTCGATCAACAGACGCATATCATAGCCAGACTCGATGGTTTCATGAAGCTCTGGGCAGTTCACAACAGCCTCGAAGAGCAGTTCGCCTTGCTCCGCGCCCAGGTAAAGATGCATGAGATCCTGCATGCTTGAAGTGATGGTTTTCGGCAGACGCAGAACCGTGAACACATCATCTTTGGGCCTTGCTTGCGAGGTGACGAGAATGGGGATATCCCGGTTTTTATCCGCGAACGAGTGGATGAAGGCATCGGAATTGACAACTTCATTCGCACCGTCCAGTACCAACGCGAACTTGCCATAACGGAGCAAGCCCTTGAAAAGTGTCAGGTCTTCAACATTCATGCCTTGATCTTGAAAGGCGGCGTGAGCAACTTTGACAAGCCAAGCCTGGGAGTCGTTAGGGTCGTAGGGAATAGTTCGATAATTGGAAAGGCGAAGAACAAGAGGGAGAAATCCATACCGTCCATAGGCCTGACGCAGGGAGGTCTCATCAGGAGCTGCGAAGAATCTGTCGCCAAGATGCATGACCAAAGATGACTTGCCCATGCCAGTACGTCCCTGAACCCAGATATGATTTATCTGTGAGAGAAGTTCGAGAACAATGTCGGATTGGTGCGAGTGACCTTGGGCGTCCTTCAAGAGCATGGGAAGGTACCTGCCCTGGATTTCATCACGGGTTTCGTGTTGTTGCATGCGCAAGGTGCGGTTGGTGGCGAACCATCGTTCAATCATGAACCGTTGCAACGGTCCAATGTATCTCATGCATGCGTAAAATATTGTACCAGCCTTACCCCAAATCGGATCACAAACTACCTCGAATGACCAGCGGGACCAGCGAGCAGAGACGACCAGAACAAGGTAGAGGGAAACGTATCCAGCCAGAACCAGAGGAGTGTGTTCCTTGAGCCACAGCGTAACGAGGTCATCGATATCCGGGTCAAAAATGATGGTGTGTGTCTCGCCGATAGGTATGTATGTTCCATGCTGGTTCTCACGTAAGGAAAACGATATCTCGCCGGGATTTGTGGGTTGATATCTTGTTGTGATACTCCATTGACCAGTTCCATCAGCAGGAGATACATGAATTGGACTAGGCACTCCAGAAAAAGTGGTACTTCCTTTCGGCTTGATTCCAAGTTGAAGAGTATCTTCTAAAGCATGCAAACATGGGCAATCCGTTACCCAAGACAAAGATACCGGCTGTCCAAGTGATGCCCTATCATGAACAGCATCTTTGCGAATACTAAAAGTGCCTATATATTCATTAACAATACGATACAGTATTGAATCAAGCCTAAAATACCATCTTCCGTAGTTATCTACACAAAAATCCGAATATATAATATCAGTCGTTGAGTTGTGAACTAAATTTAACTTACCATTGGAGTAGAAATACTGTGTATCAGTACGATGATCTGTTATTATCACGTTACCGTCGGGGCAAAGAAGATATGACGGAGAAGTTATGATTGCGGAGTCTCCCGGGTTACTGTCCAGGTTATTGTCAGAGTATCGAAATAATCCTTTGTCAGCAACAACAAGTGTGCTTCTATCGTAAGGTGAATAGAAAAATTCCGAGACAGCGCCACAGTTGAAACCGCCGGGAACTGGCGTAATTTGTTTGTCTTCTGAATATAGAAAAAGACCATGATCAGTACCGACAAGGATGCTTTTGTGTGCTGGGTCTCGGTGTAACGCAGTAACGGCACCGAAGTTGTGCTGGATGTGAATTGGTGTGAACTGCCCGTTCTCATAGCGGAATAGTCCGGTGGATGTTCCAACGAGATAACTAGTGTCAGTAAGATCCGCGTGCGTAGTGCTGATACGCCCTATCAGTGAACCAAGTTCAAGTTGCTCGGTATGTAACCCATTTGGTGAGCTTACTTCTCTAAAGAAAAAACCTTCTTTACTCCACACATATTGCTCATCTTGATGAACAACAAATCTTGTGTCGATGTTTGGGGCTGGACCTCCCTGTATTGGCGAGACTTGTTCTTGGTCGTAAACAAACAATCCTTCTTGAGACTCGATAAATATTTTGCCACTCTCTATATCAGTGAAGTATCCAATGAACCCATTAAGCTTAAATATGTCGAATATTTGCTTCAAATTGCCAGCGATGATCGAATACAACCCATTTTTTGCTATAACAGTGAGCGATTGCATATGTCGGTCAACCTGAAATGCCTCGATCCCGCCAAGGTCTAGGCTGCTTGAAGTGTCAATCAATTCATTGTTTATATAACTATATATTGAATAAGACGTTATTATATATGGTATTTTTTCACAGGTGTCATAATAAAATGTGGCTATCCCCTTAACTCCGCATAGGTGACCGGGGCTGCAAGGGAGCAGG
>CAZSRS010000068.1:0-12758 GCA_964609625.1 uncultured Desulfovibrionaceae bacterium | reverse complement strand
TAGACAAAAAATGTGCACTATTTAGAGAAAGTCTAGACCCCGTGATCGCTTACCCTGAAAGAATGGTTCGCAGACCCCTGCCCCGGTTCGCGCCGACATGCCGCGACCATTGTCGGAAATGGCGATCTGGGTCTTGCCCCCCACCCTGAGGCACTGGACCAGGATGCGGCACTCCTCTCTGGCGAACTGCATGGCGTTGTGCAGGATGTGGTAGAACATCTCCTTCACCAGTTCCGATTCCCCCAGAAGCATTGTGCTCTGTCCCTTACTTTCGAACTCCAAGGTAATGGCGCGCATGAGGCTCCGTTGCGTTGCCGCGTAACGGCCCCAGGCATCCCACATGATTCTGTGGACTGCATTCCGTCTCTCTGATTTCCCTTCTTTCGCATCGCGTTTCGTCGCTCTGTTCGTGCATACCTCCCCCACAAAGCCCTTGCATTTGACGACGTCATTATATATACTAAAGACTAGTTGATATCAGTCAACTCTTTTCGTGTCGATCATTCATTGTCCGTGACAAGAACCAACCCCGAGCTGGGGAGGCGATACATGCGTGATCAATTCTCTCCACAAAAACAATCGTACGATGCAAAACATATCTTCCACTACTTCATGAATCCCGTCTATTGGTACTTACACCCAATTTTTCTGGGTACATGCTCCTGGTCTTCCCATGGTTTTTCTGGGTTTGAATACATGAAAGTGTGGTTAATGTAATTATCATTTGGTATTATGAATACGCAACCAGTAGACTTCACTCGGGTGATTCAATGGACACAGCTCCCCTCACCATTGTTCTCGCGGATCCGCAGACCCTTGTACGGCAGGGCCTGCGCTCCTTGCTCCAGGGCAGCGGCAAGTACCTGATTGTCGAGGAGGCAGCGGACAGTGCTGCTATTGTCACGTCGTACACTCGTTGCCGCCCCGACATCCTAGTCTTGGACATCGCCATCCCTGCCAGGGACGGTGTGAGTGTCATCCGTAAGATCAAAAAACTGGCTCCCGAGGCCAAGATCGTGGTGCTCACCATGCTGACGGCAAAAGACGTCGTCTATGATGCCCTACGGAGCGGAGCTGACGCTTATGTACTCAAGGATGCCAGCCTGGATGAACTGCTCCTGGCATTGGACGCCGTGATCAATGGCCGCTCATATGTTTCCAGCGGCATCTCCGCGATGCTCATTGACGGTCTCAGGTGTCAGGCGCTTCATTCCCGCATCGACGAGCGCTGGCACCTTTTGACCAACAGAGAGCGCGAGGTACTGCAATATGTGGCCAAAGGCAAGAAGACTTGCGAAATCGCCGCGATCCTGCACCGCAGTGTTAAAACCATTGAAAAGCATCGGGCGAACATCAAACGCAAGCTCGGCACCAAATCCACTTCCGAGATGCGTGCATTTGGCATCCGCTTCGGTCTGTTACGCGACTCCTCCGCGGACAGTTCCCTCATTGACTGCGAAATACCGTTCTTGGATCCCGCAGCACCTTGACATCACAGCTGTTCTGGGCAAGCATCCGTGCCGGCACCTGCCGTAACCCCGGTGCCATACCCTTATCCGCGACCATTGCCCGTGAAACCGCACGAAAAAGCCTGCATCCTCTGCGGCCGTTGCCTTGAAGTCTGTCCGCTGCTCGCCGCCACCGCCCGAGAGGAACTCGGTCCCAGGGCCAAACACCAGCTCGACGCCGCTGTCCGCGCGGGCAGCATCCCACCACGTTCGGCAAAGGAACTCGCCGGACTGTGTCTGGGGTGTGGACGTTGCGCCGATGTCTGCCCCCAAGGACTCGAGGCTGTCGAAGTGGTCGCCGCCATGCGCGGCCGACACCCCGGGCTCTACGAATGGCTCTGGAAAATCTGGATGCGCAGGGCCAGGGCCACTTGGCCTGCCCTGGCCGGCTTGGCTGCCAAGTACCCCCACCGGCTTCCCGGCACGGCACGCATGTCCCTGTTGCGGGGCATGGCCCCTCAGTCCACACCGCGCACTTGGCTCCAGTTCGACTGCACTGCTCCTGTAACCGGAATGCCCTCCCAAGTGGCCGTCTTTCCAGGATGTGTCGGCGCAGCTGCGCGCGGAGATTGGCTGGAGAAAGCGGAGATCATGGTCCGGACCGCCGGCGGCAGTACGCTCTCTACCTTGGCCTGGGAGTGCTGCGGCGCCACTCTTGGGCACGCGGGACTCAGGGCCGAACAACGCCACGTGCAGGAGCATAACATCGCTGTCTGGCGCAAGGCCGGCAGGCCCTGCCTCACTGTTTTTTGCGCCTCCTGTCTGGGAGGGCTCCTGGCCTATGCCGCGGACGCGGCATTGCCATGGGAACCCGGCGAGGCCGCGCTCTGGGCAACATCCATCAAGCCCCTGAGTGCGCTACTCCTGGAGCGGAAGTGCAACCTGGAAGTGACGGAACAGACGCCTGTCGCGGTGTACTACCACCGCCCCTGCCATGGGGGGCGCTTGGATACGGACCAGGAACTGTTGCGCCGAGGTTTCGGCGAACGGTTGCACGTTCCGAAGGAGGCGAGATGCTGCGGCATGGGGGGGATCATGCAGTTGGCTGCGATCCACTTGTCCCGGACCGTGGCTACCGCGTGCTGGGAAAACCTTGGGGCTGCGTCTGGTGATGCGCTGGTGACCGGATGCAGCGGTTGCGTCTTGCAACTTACGGCCACCGCACCCGAGGGGATACGGGTGGTGCATTGGCTGGACGTCGTGGCTGTAGCCGAATCCGCGTAAACTCCAGAAACCCGGCAAACGAAAACGGCCGCCAAGCGTCGTTAAGACACCTGACGGCCGGGATGATCCTGATTCTGGTCGGACTAGAAGCCGAAGCCTCCGCCGTCCGAACCGGATGCGCCAAAGCCGAAGCTGTCGGGCACGCCGCCGGAGGTGTCCTCCTCGACCACGGCCTCGGCCACTGCCTCGCCGCCGGCCGCTCCAGCAGCAGCCCCCAGGGGCACGGACTTGACCGCATCCTTCAGGGCCTTGGTCACGATCTCCTTGATGGTGTCGTTGAGTTCGGACTCAGCGACAGGGAGCTTGCCCTTGAACTCGGCGGTCTGGGCCTTGAGTTCCTTTGCATCCTTTTCCAGTCCCGCGATCTTGCCCTCGAGTTGTCCGACCTTCTTCTCCAGGTCCTGGCTCTTTTTCACAAAGGGCTGAAGCTCCGCGATCTTGGCTTCAAGGGCACCCTTTTCATCGTTCAGGGCTGCAATGGTATTCTTGTTATCGGTCAGCATATCCAGCACCGCGCCTATGCCGGACATCTCGCCCTCGGCAATGGGAGCCACGGAGATGTTGTCACCAAGACGTTTGATGCCCTTCTGTACCCAGTCCTCGTAGATGGCGGTGGGATCGTAGGGGCTCTCCATGAACGGCGGATGCTTGCTGCAGATCCAGGCCTTGGCCAGGGGAGCCACAATGCCTTCTTCCTGAGTGCTCAGTTCGCGCTGCGTGAGAAAGCGCAGAAGATCGGAGATGTCGTCGCCGCTCTTGCCCGCGATAAGCCCAAGCACGGTCTCCATTTTGATAACTCTGCGTGCGTCTTCAGACATATCTGCCTCCTTTATTGAGGAAAACTCTCTGGTTTAAGCGGTCATCAAAGGGTCTTGCGGCCCATGTACCGTGCATAGGTGATCGCCGCCGTCCTGTATACCAAATGCCCGAGCTTGGACCAGGGCAAGTATGCGAAAAGCATGAACACCGCCACCAAGTGGCAGTAGTACATGGGGAAGGCCAGGTACTTCAGCTCGGCGAGGCGCAGCAGCTCGCTGCCGATGCCGGTGAGGGCGACAGCCCAGATCACGCCGAGAAGATACCAATCGTAGAAGGAAGAGGAGCTGGTTTTCTGGTTCTTGCCCAATCTGTTGATCGTGAGATAGGCCAGCCCCACCACCAGCAGCACGGCACCGATGTTGGCCAGTATCTTGATGGCGTTGCCCAGGGACAACGGCGTGTGGGTCAACTCGCCCAGGCCGTAGAGCAGCTTGGCGAAGGCGTTTGCATCGGGCTGGTCCCCGCCGAGCAAATGCCCGAGGAAGGCCCCACCCCAGTGTCCGCCGGCCACCACGCCGGTGACCACGGCCAGGAATATGAAGCCGAAGAGCAGGGCCATGTGGCCGATCTTGCGATCGGACTTGTCGTCGCCACATTCGGTGAACTTCTTGTGGGGCAGGATTTCACCGAAGATCACGTCCAGCAGGTGTTTGATCCAATGCTGACGGTCCTGGCCGATGTAGAGCACGGAACCTTGGGGCTCGAAACTCTTGATCAGGTTTTTCACTCCAGCAAAGAAGGACACGACGACAAAGAGGGAGACCAATATGAAGATGGGGTCGATGGTGTAGTCGCCGTAGAAGATATTGCCGTATACGATGGACCCGTCTTCCATGGTGGGGAAAGCGCTGCCCACGATGCTGGCGCGGATGATCCAGACGATCAGGAAGAGGATGGCCGGAATGCCTATGAGGATGGGCAGGTATTTGGCCGAACTCATCCACTTGCCTATGGCCTTTGGCCCGACCAGGTTCTGGAAGCTCATGTTACGCAACGCGGACAGGAGATCGCCAGGTTTCGCGCCGCGCGGGCAGAGGTCGGAGCACGTGCCGCAGTTATGGCAGAGCCAGATGTCGATGTTGTTCACCAGCTTGTCTTTCAATCCCCATTGCGCCCAGATCATCTCCTTGCGCGGAAAGGGCTGGCTCGCCGGGGAGATCGGGCAGACCACGCTGCAAGTGGCACACTGGTAGCATTTCTTCAGGGATTCCCCACCGACGGACTGCAATTCCTTTATGAAATCAAGGTCCGGTTGGATGCGAGTTGCTTGCGCCATGATCATCTCCTCTTAATAGCCCTTAAACGGGTTGGGGCCCAGTTTCAGGACCATGTCCATGAACTCTTGAATGATGTCCGGAATCTTGTCGTACTCGTCGATGGCGACTTCGTACTGCTCCACACGCTCCGGTTCGATACCGAGCTGCTTCAGGGTCTCGGCGATGTTCTCCTTGCGGCGGTTGCAGATTTCGCTGCCTTTGACAAAGTGACACTGGTAATCGTCGCCGTACTTGCAGCCGAGGAGGATTACACCGTCGGTGCCGCGGCTCATGGCGTCCTTGATCCAGATGGCGTTGACCGAACCCAGACAGCGCACCGGGATGATGCGGATGTACGGGCTCCACGTGTGGCCACGCAGAGCCGCCATGTCCAAGGCGGGGTAGGCGTCGTTCTCGCAGGCCAGGACCAGGATGCGCGGACCGCCCTCGGCCATGTTGTCGGGAACGTCGTATTGGCGGATCATCTCCGAGAGCATGCCCACGCCGTAGGTGTCGAAGGAGATGACGCGCTCCGGACAAGCACCCATGCAGGTGCCGCAGCGGCGGCAGCGTGTCGGATTCGGGAGCGGCGTGCCCTTCTCGTCGTCATCCAGGGCGCCGAAGGGACATTCTTCGGTGCAGCGCTTGCACTGGGTGCAGCGCACGAAGTTGAACACCGGGTAGGAGAGGTCGCCGGAGCGAGGATGCACCGCGACGCCCCTGTTGGCGGACTCGATGCACTGGATGGCCTTGAGCGCGGCGCCATAGGCATCGTCTTCGGCCATGTCCATGAGCATGGGCTGGCGGACACTGCCCGCGGCGTAAACGCCCGTGCGCCGGGTCTCGTAGGGGAAGCAGATGTAGTTGGAATCGGCAAAGCCCTCGAAGAGATCGAGGTCAGGGAAGTTCGGGCCCTGGCGATAGACGAGGTTGACGATGGGGTCTTTCGCCGTGCTCGGTACGATACCTGTCGGCAGAACGACCAGGTCCACCTTGATCTCGATGTCGCCGCCGATGAGGGTATGCTTGGCCTTGACGATGCAACCACCATCCTCGGCCTGCTCGATGCCCGCGATGTCGGCCTTGGTCAGCATCACGCCCAGGTCGTCCTGCGCGGTCTTGTAAAACCGTTCGTGAATGCCGGGGACGATCATGTGGTCGTAGAGGATGAAGGCCAAGCCGTCGGGCTGTTTCTCGCGCAGATATTTGGCCTGTTTCAGGGCCACCACGCTGTTCACGCCCAGGGACATGGGCAGGTGCTGCGCACCTTCCATATCCTTGTGCACGTACTTCTTTTCTTCCTCTTCCTTCTTTTCTTCCTTTTCGTCGGTGCAGACCTCGCCGCAGTGCGGCGTGTACAGATCTTCGGGCTCGCAGTTCGTGGTATTGAGGATAAAGGCCACGCTCTTCGCGGGCTTACCATCAGAGGGACGGAGAATGCCGGCACCCTTGGCCATCTTCTCGAATTCCCAGCCCGTGATCACATTCTTGATCGTACCGTAGCCCAGTGGCTTGAGATACTCTGTGCTCTGCTCCACCCAGCCCGTGGCCAGGACAACGGAACCAATCTTGATCTCCTGTTCGCCTCCGGAGGTGGCTACCGTGGCCGTGTACAGGCCAGGCGCCCCTTGCAGGGAAAGGAGTTTCGCGTTGGTGAGCACCTTGATGCGGCTGTCTTCCTGCACCGCGGCGATCTTCTTTTCGATACCGGTGTCCTGCAGATCGGTGTAGGGAGCGGTCAGCGGCGTGGACTTGTACAACTGCGCGGCATGACCTCCAAGGGCGGCCGCCTTTTCCACCAGCACCACGTCATAACCGGCGCCGGCAGCGGCCATCGCCGCGGTGAGGCCGGTCCAGCCGCCGCCAAGGACCATGATCGTGCGGTTGATATCGAGCTGTTCCGGCTGGGGCACCTTGGTGTTCTTGAGCTTGGCCACCCCCATGTTGATATAGTCCTTGACGATGCCCAGCAGTGTCTCGGGGGTCTCCTCGCCAGCCACGAGTTCGGCGCCGTCCGGATCCTGGTAGCTCATGACGCACTGTTCGCGGATGTTCACGCGCTCGACGGAAACACCCTCGAACATGTAGGCGTCCCAGTCCACGCGGGGGGACGCGCCGCAGATGACCACACCGTCGAGTTCGTTCTCGGCGATGTCGGCCTCGATCATCTTGATTCCAGCCTCGCCCGGCAGAAGCTTGTGGGACTTGGCCACCTGGCAAAGATCGCCCCATTTGTTCTCTACGTAATCGACCAGTTCCTCGAAATCGAAGTACGGGCCGATGCTGGATTCATCGAAATAAACACCTATTTTGTCGGCCATTATTCGCTACCTCCCTCTCACCGTTTGAATCGCCCGCATTGCGGCGCCAGTCGCGGATTGCGCGGATTTCATCACGTCCAGGGGTTTCTTGGCGCAGCCGGCAGCGAAAATGCCCTTCTCTTCACCTCCAACGATGAAGCCGTCCTCGTCAATCGGCACATCGAGGGGCAGACGGGCATCGGCCAAGCTGGGCTGCATGCCCGTTGCAAGCACGACCAGATCGAACGTGGATTCCATCTTCACGCCCTTCACAGCGTCTTCGGCTTCCACGATCACATCGCCGTTGGAGGCTTCGGCAACACCCGCCACCTTACCCTTGATCAAGGTGATTTTTTCGTCAGCGGTCACTTTACGCTTGAACTTGTCGTAGCGTTCCGGCGTGCGCAGATCGATGTAGTAAATGACCACCTCCGCTTGCGGGTACTGCTCGCGGATGTAGGTTGCCTGTTTCAGCGATGCCATGCAGCAGATATAGGAGCAGAAATTGAGGTGGTTCTGGTCGCGGGAGCCGGCGCATTGCACGAAAGCCACACGCTTGGGCTCCTTGCCGTCGGAAGGACGGAGAATTTTCCCCTTGGTGGGGCCGTTGGCGGCGGCCAAGCGCTCCATTTGCATGTTGGAGATGCAATTTTTGATCTTCCCGGCTCCGAGATTGCTCAACCTGGTCACGTCGTAGGGCTTCCAGCCCGTGGCCACGATGATGCTGCCCACGTTGAGTTCGAATTCACGGGGTTCTTGGTCTAGATCCACGGCCGTGGAGTTGTGAACCAGCCGGGTCTCGGCGACATCGAGCTTGTCCTTTTCCAGCACCCAACGGTGGGGGAAGGCAAAGGGCACATCCATGTACAGGGGTTTCTTGCTCACCAGCTTGAAGTTGAAATCGTCCTCGATTTCGGTCTCGAGCTTGGCCGCGATGTCGCTGAGATCGGCGCCATGAGCGGCGGTGTAGCGGGGAGTGACCTTGATGCGGATCGTGAAGTCACCCGCCTTGCCGGACACCTTGACCACCTCGGACTGCGTGAAGAAGTGCACCCTCGGATTCTTGCGGATGCGTTGATACTGGATTTCCAGACCACAGGACGGAGGACAGAGTTTGGGGAAATACTTGTTCAGCTGCATCACCCGTCCGCCCAAATACGGACTCTTTTCTACGATGAATACCTCATAGCCGACTTCCGCGGCTTCCAGGGCGGCCGTGATGCCACTGAAGCCGCCTCCTATGACGAGTATCGAATTCGACATCACACTCCTCCGTACAGTTTTTGCGGCCCTCCATTGTGAGTGGCCCAAGCCGAGGCAATCACGCTCACGGTCACAGCTTCGGCTCAGACCCCTGCGACTGAAAAGCTGCCAGGGTGACCCACATGGGCAGTGAAAGCTGATGCCCTCCGCCGCATGCACACCCCCCTTACACAATATTCGGGCCTTTTCCAAGGCCCTTGTGCGCTCGCGGGCCACATTGCCCGCTTCGGACCGCCAGGCGGTCCGATTAAAAAAGCGGCTGCGGGCATCGCCCGCAGCCGCTTGTACGTGGTTTAGTCAGGAATGATCTGGTAGTAGGGCTTCTTGAAGATCTTCACTTCGCCCTTTGCAGGATCGTACTTCGAGTTCACGAAGCACTTCCACTTGCTGTCGTCCAGGCCCATGAAGTCGGCGCGGTAGTAGAAGCCGGGGTAACGGGTCTCTTCGCGGAAGCGGATGTGCTGCATGTGCAGGCGCACGGTCCACAGACGGTGGTAGTTCTCCCAGCAGCGCAGCAGCTCGTGCAGATCGCGGGCGGCCAGCTTCAGGGAATCCTCTTCCATCATGTCCATCAGCGCGAAGCCGGTGTCCAGGGAAGCGGCGGAGCAGGTGTAGTAGGTGCCGACGCCACCGCCGTACTCGTCCGTGCACTTGATCAGGCGCAGCATGAAGTTCTTGGGCGAGATGTACTCGGGGTTGACGACGGGATCCGTGGAAGCGCCCTTGCCCTTCTCGTAGTTGTAGAAGGGGCGGTAGATGAGCTGCTTCAGTTCCTCGGCGGTTTCCTTGAAGGCGGGCTTGTAGTCCTTGTGATCCAGGCACCAACGCACCAGCTGCTTGCCGGCCATGCGGCCCTCGGCGTGAGCGCCGGAGGAGAACTTGTGGCCGGAAGCGCCGACGCCGTCAGCGCAGGTGAACAGACCGTTGACCGTGGTCATGCGGTTGTAGACCTTGCCGTTGTCGGCACGGACTTTGTAGTCCTCGGGAACCCAGTCCTCGTCCGGACCGGAGACCCAGATGCCGCAGCAACCGGAGTGGGAGCCCAGCAGATACGGCTCGGTGGGCATGATCTCGGAGCCCTTTTCCTCGGGGGCGGTGTTCGTGGCGGCCCAGAGGTTGGCCTGACCGACACACATGTCGAGGAAGTCTTCCCATGCTTCGGCTTCCAGATGCTTCTGCTGGGCCGGGGTCATGGTCTCGAAGGTGGTCAGCAGGGCGGTCTTGGTGTCCATGTAGATGGGGCCGCGGCCTTCACGCATTTCACGCAGCATCATGTGGTTGCGCAGGCAGGTGGGGATGACGTGACCCTTGGCGTAGCCGCGCTCCTCGTAGGGCTTCAACATGGCGCGGTTGGTCGCGCAGTAGTCTTCACCCTTGTAGTTGGTGGCCTTGGCCTTGAACAGCAGGAACCAGGCACCGACCGGGCCGTAACCGTCCTTGAAGCGGGCGGGGACGAAACGGTTTTCCATCATGGTCATTTCGGCGCCGACCTGGGCACACATGGTGTAGGTGGAGCCGGCGTTCCACACGGGGTACCAAGCGCGGCCCATGCCCTCACCAGTGGAGCGGGGGCGATACACGTTCACGGCGCCGCCGCAGGCCACCAGAATGGCGTTGGCCTTGTAGATCTGGACCACGTTCTCGCGCAGGTTGAAGCCCACGGCGCCAGCGATACGGTTGGGCTGATTGGCGTCGAGCAGCAGCTTCACGATGAACACGCGCTCCTGGATACGCTCTTCGCCCAGGGCGTTCTTGGCGGCCTCGGCAACGATGACCTTGTAGGACTCACCGTTGATCATGATCTGCCAGCGGCCGGAGCGTACGGGCTCGGCGCCTTCGCGAACCTTCAGGCCGGCGGCCTTGGCGGCGGCGCCGTCGATGTTGTGGCCGTCCTTCTTGACCCACAGGGGCAGGCCCCATTCCTCGAACAGATGGACGGAATCGTCAACGTGGCGGCCGAGGTCGAAGATCAAGTCTTCACGAACCAGGCCCATCAGGTCGGTGCGGACCATGCGGACGTAGTCGTCCGTCGGGTTCTTGCCGATATAGGTATTGATGGCGGACAGACCCTGGGCAACGGCGCCGGAACGCTCGAGAGCGGCCTTGTCAACCAGCTTGATCTTCAGGTCAGGGGCGTATTTCTTGGCCCAGGCCATGACTTCCACAGCCGCGCCGCAGCAGCCCATGCCGCCGCCGACCAGCAGAACGTCAACGTCCTGTTCAACCACTTTGGGCTCGGCGATCGCCAAACCGCGAGGGGTTTCCTTCACGGGAATCTTCGGCATGATATATCTCCTTGTGAACTGCAAGTTTGCTTGATTGCTCGTTGACCGTCGAAACTACCTGTTGCCACCTTCGCAACCGGCGTCAAACCAGCACTGGGACAAGTCGGCGTCGGTCATCTCGAACTTCTTGCCGAGAACAGCGGCGGGCTTGATCAGCGTGGCCGCAGATTCGGTGAAGAGCAGCTGATCTTCGATGTCGCCGGCTTCAGGCTTGCCATCCAGGGGCTTGATCGAACCCTCGGCAGTGGTGCGGATGGGGAATTTGAAGCGTTTCACGCTGCCGTTGCGGAACTTGACGGTCCACATGATGTCTTCGGAACCGCGCAGGGGGATACAGGTGCCGCCCATGGGCGCGAAGTCGGCGTAGGGGCGGGCGGTGATGGCACCCTGAGGGCAGATCTTGATGCAGGAGTAGCACTCCCAGCATGCATCGGGTTCCTGGTTGAAGGCCTTCATTTCGTCGGGATCAAGGATCATCAGGTCATTGGGGCAGATGTACATGCAGGCAGTCTTTTCACCGCCCTTGCAGCCATCGCACTTTTGCGGATCAACATAAGTCGGCATACTTAATTCCTCCACAATGCGTTAAGGGTTCAACTACAACCTAACCAAACTAATTGAGAGTGACGGTTGCGTCATCTATATTGGAAGAAAAGAGCAGAGGCGTCGCAGACTCCCTGCTCCTTTCCAGACAACCTTTTCACGAAAAAAAAGCCGCCACGCGACAGCTTGCCGCGCGACAGCACCTTTTCCGCTTGGCACACAAGGAAAGCCGAACAAGAGTGAACCCGTTCCCCGAGATGAACGGTTCCCCTTGTTTGATGGTAAGGGCGCCCGGCCCTTGAAGCATGCCTTCTCCTCCTTGCGTGGTCCCTGCTCTGCCCGCTCCGGCTTACAGAGGCAACGTCCCGTTGCTTGTGAGATAAATAACAAGCCCCTACACGGCTGTCAAGCATCTTTTCTCTGTGGGGTGGGCGAAAACAGCAATCCGATCCGGCCAACATCTGTTTGGACAACCCTTGAACATTGATACTATTACATCGAAAACCATCCTGGTGCAAGAGCCCCTCGACCAGAGCACGCAGCCCTGCAATCCTCTGTGGGCAAGAACCCGCTTGCTTGTGGGATCTTCTTGGAATTCATATAGTTTCAATATATTAGCATGCTTTAAAGTGTCCTCGACCGAGGGGAGAATACCGCGATTCTCGCGGTCCAGAGCCATTTCTTGAACATTAAAAAACCTTCACAATTTGACGAGGACAGGCAACTACCGCTTGACAGCCTGTCACTTTTTTCACTAAGGCTTGAACGTCATTTCATGGCTTTGCGGCTTCTGTCCCGCCCTGGTCCGCATCAGCTCTTCGGGGCGGCCCTTTTGTTTTATGGTCGTCATTTGGAACGTTCATCAAACCTCGAACACAATTATCGCAAGGAGACGGCACATGTCGAAACTGGTTCCCCCTCATGGCGGCAAAGGCCTTGTTGAATGTCTGCTCCAAGGTTCTGCCCTGGAAGAGGAAAAGAAAAAAGCTGCTGGCATGACCAAGATCCAGATCACCGCCCAGGAAAAGGGCGACCTGATCATGATGGGCATCGGCGGCTTCAGCCCGCTGGACGGCTTCATGGGCAAGGCTGACTGGAAGAGCGTTTGCGAGAAGTTCACCCTCGCCAACGGCACCTTCTGGCCCGTTCCCGTGATGCTCTCCTGCTCCGCTGAGGATGCCGCCAAGATCAAGGTCAGTGACGAGATCGCCCTGGAGCGCAAAGGCGAGATCTACGCCACGATGAAGGTCGTGGAAAAGTTCCAGATCTCCGAGGACGAGAAGAAGTGGGAAGCCGAGATGGTCTACAAGGGCCAGGGCGAGGATTCCACCGGTGGCAAGTTCATGGAAACCGCCCTGAAGGACCACCCCGGCGTGCAGATGGTCATGGCCCGCAATGAATTCTGCCTGGCCGGCCCGGTGAAGGTCCTCTCCGAAGGCGAGTACCCCACCCAGTACCCCGGCGTTTACCTGCGCCCCGCCGAACTGCGCAAGATCCTGGACGAAAAGGGCTGGGCCAACGTCGCCGCCCTGCAGCTGCGCAACCCCATGCACCGCTCCC
>CAZSRS010000067.1:0-13904 GCA_964609625.1 uncultured Desulfovibrionaceae bacterium | reverse complement strand
ATGTCAAAGATCAATGGACGTTGCTGCATGAAGGGCAACTCAGAAAGTCAAGTCAGATATTCATCTTACGTCACAAAGTCATGCCTATAACGTCGTCGACACCGAAGCCGCCTTGAAGCGCAGCGTAAACTGGCTCAACGACCTCGAACCGTCTCCTAGCTTGTGCCTTGTTACCGGCGATATAGCCGACGACGGAAGCGAAGATGCTTACGGCAAAGCCAGGAACCTGCTCGCCATGCTCGACTTCCCCGTGCGACTCATCCCCGGCAACCATGACAACAAACCGCTTCTCAAGAGCATGTTGATGCGGGAGCACACCATACACACGCCAGGTGATCGGCTCTGCTGGGTCGAGGACTTGAACGGGCTCAGACTGATTGGCCTTGATACTGTCATTCCCGGCAAGCACCACGGCGGCGTCATTCCAGAGATGCTCGCCTGGCTCGAAACCGAATTGGACCGCTCCGCCGAGACGCCTGTCATTGTTTGCATGCATCATCCGCCCGTCCCCCTGGGGATATCGCACATGGACCATACTCCCTTCGAGGGTGCTGCCGCGTTTGCCGACTTGTTGAAGGGGCGAGACCGAGTGTTGCGGTTGCTGGGCGGTCATGCGCACCGCACAATGATGCAGGAATTCGGAGGACGACCGCTTTTCGTCGCGCCCTCCACGGCCATGCAGTTGGAACTGAACCTGCTTCACGGCGCTGCCGCAAACTTCATGTTGGAGCCAGGCGGACTGGCCCTGCACCTGCTGCTCGACGATTGGCAGAAGGAAACGGCCCTCATCACGCACATCGCCTCCATACCCGGCGATGGAAACAAGTACCCAGGACCCCATCCCTTTTTTGATCTCGTCTTGCCCGGTTAGTTATCCCAAAGCTCGCGGTGCGCACATCCTGTGCGACGCGTCGGCCCTGATTTCACGGCCGGCCAACCAGCGAAGCAGGAGCAGCAGGTACCCAAACTGTTTTTCTCGCCTTGCAGCAAGTGATTCAAATGGCATCGCGGGGCAATGAGTTCTGCATCTCCAGGCGACCGCCCCTTTTTGCCAAACCCTTTCCCCGGTGTTATTCTCTTTTCCGAGCGTCGTTTCCCAAGATACGCCCTTCCCCTGAGCACGTCTCCGTTCAGGCATCTTTTTACCCATAACCGTTTGGATGTGAACACATGGCACGAAAACGAAAACCAAGGAATCTCGACGCACAGGAAGTCCTGCGCGTCTTCAAGCAGAGCAAGAAACCCCTGACCCCCGGCGAGGTGCTGGGCGCGCTCAGGGCCCACAAACGCGAATTGGGGCAGGTGGAGGCCCTGATCCAGGAACTGCAAGGCACAGGGCAGATCCTCCACCTACGGCGCGGCGCCTACGGCCTGGTGGAGAACCTCAAGCTGATCACCGGCGTGCTCGAGGTCCAGCGCTCCGGCGTGGGCTTCGTGCTCCCGGACGACAAAAAGCGTCAGGACATCTTCATCAATCCCGCGAACATGGGCGGCGCCTGGCACGGCGACCGCGTGGCCGTGGCCCTGTTCCCAGACAAGGGGGGGCGTCGCCAGGAAGGGCGCGTGGCCCGCGTCCTGGAGCGCCGGCGCACAAGGCTCACCGTGCGCGTGGCCCAGCGCCTGGGCGAGTACAGCCTCTGCCAACCCACGGACAGCAAGCTCCAGGCTCGGTTCATGGTGCCCACGCAGGAGCTCGCGCCCCAGCCGGACCTGGGCGACGTGCTGACCATCAAGCCCAAGGAGCAGTTGGATAACGACCTCTGGGCCGCCGAGGCCCTCGCCCACCTGGGCGAGGAGGACGACGTGGCCGTGCAGGAGGCCGTGGTCAAGATCAACCACGACATCCCCACGCTCTTTCCCCAGGAGGTCTTGGACCAGGCCGCCCTGCTCCCGACAGTGCCCTCGGAGAACGACTTCAAGGGGCGCGAGGACCTGCGCCACCTGGACCTGGTGACCATCGACGGCGCCATGGCCAAGGACTTCGACGACGCCGTCTGCGTGCACAAGGACGCCGACGGCTACCGGCTCTTCGTGGCCATCGCCGACGTGGCCCACTACGTGCCCCCAGGCTCGGCCATGGACCTCGAGGCCCAGGAGCGCGGCAACTCCTGCTACTTTCCCAAGTCCGTGGAGCCCATGTTCCCCGAGGCCCTGTCCAACGGCCTGTGCAGCCTCAACCCCGACGTGCCCCGCCTGGCCATGGCCGTGGAGATGGGCTTTGGCCACGACGGCATGCCCAGGGGGGATGACGTGCGGCTGTTCCCGGCCGTGATCCAGAGCAAGGAGCGCATCACTTACGCCCAGGTCAAGCGCGCCCTGCTGGACAAGGAACCCGAGGAACGCCAAAACCTCCAGCATGTGCTGCCCATGCTCGAGATCGCCGAGGCCCTGGCCCGGCAGATTCGCATGCGCCGCATGGAGCGCGGCAGCCTGGACTTCGACTTGCCCGAGCCAGAGATCATGTTCAACCTCATTGGCGAGACCGTGGATATCCGCCCCAAGGTGCGACACTTCGGCCACCAGATCATCGAGGAGTTCATGATCGCGGCCAACGAGGCCGTGGCTCGACACCTCGGAGAGCGAGGGCTGCCCTGCCTCTACCGCATCCACCCCGAGCCGGACCCGGAAAAGCTTCTGAACCTGTTCAAACTCCTGGTGCGCAGCGAGCTGGCCGGCTCCTTTCCCGCGCCCACGGGCACGCCATCGCCCCAGGACCTGCAGGAGGCCTTGGCCGCGGCCCAGGGTACTGACCTGGAATTCATCGTGGGGCGCCTGGCCCTGCGCTCCATGATGCAGGCCAAGTACTCCCCGGACAACCAGGGCCACTACGGCCTGGCCTCGGAGTGCTACTGCCACTTCACCTCACCCATCCGGCGCTACGCCGACCTGGTGGTGCACCGCTCCGTGAAACAGTCCCTGGCTCAGGCCGATGGTCTGTCGCCAGGGCCGCGCATCAAGGGACTCAAGCACCTGGCCACGCACCTCAGCGACCGCGAACGCAAGGCCATGGACGCGGAGCGCGAGATCCTCAAGCGGCTCACCGTGATCTTCCTGCGCGACAGGGTCGGCGACGTGTTCACCGGCGTGATCAACTCCCTGGCCGACTTCGGCTTCTGGGTGGAGCTGAACGAGGTCATGGCCGAAGGCGCGGTGCGCCTCTCCACCATGCACGACGACTACTACACCTTCATTCCCGAGCGCCAGGAACTCCTCGGGGAGCGCACGGGGTGCATTCTGCGCATGGGGCAGACCGTGGAGGTCAAGCTCGTGGACGTAAACCTCTCGCGGCTGGAAGTGACCCTCGAATTGGTGGACACGGGGGCGCGCGCCAAAAAAGCCGCGTCACGCCGGGAAGGAGGCAGGCGTCCTCCCACGGCCGAAAAGGCAACCCCAGCCAGAGGCGCCAAACAGCGGGCCAGGAAAAAGACCACTGAGCAGAAGGACAACGGCGAATCGGCAAGGGAAGGAAAGAACAAACGCAAACGCTACGTGCCTCGGAAAAGGAAACCCGCAAAGAGCGGTTAAGAATCAGGCTACCGGAGCAATGCGCTCCACGGAGCGGGCGTGGCGACACATACCCGCCCCGTCGGTCGCATGCTTTCCGCATACCCCTCCTCGCGCGTGTACTTGCCCCCTGAACACCAGGACATCCTCGTTCATACGCCGCGGGCAGCGTCGTGATCGGGAATGTATTCCGGATCCCACTTGGAGCTTCGCATCGATGCGGCCTCATGCCCGAGTCGAGCACTTTCGCCACGACAACCGCCGCGACGTATGAAATCTGCTCCACCGGGCATCTTGCCGCTTGCCCTTGGGTTGATTCTGGTGCATACTTTGTGACACGAAGAATTTATGAAGTACTCATCATGTGTGAAGAAATGAAATCATTTCAGCGATAATGGTGGTGATCGACTGCATCAACGGTCCAAGGCAGCGCTTCAGCGTGGAGCTGCTCGGCCAGACCTGGGTTATGGAGCGCTACGGTGACCTCGAAGCCCTCTGGGAGACCATGGGGCAGGACCAGGACCTGGCCCACGAGCTTTTTGGCCAGGACGAACGCCTGCCCTACTGGACGGAGCTCTGGCCGTCGAGCGTGTTGCTCGGAATATGGCTGGAGCAACAGAAAGAGCGCATCCACGGCCATATCTGCCTGGACATGGGCTGCGGCCTGGGATTCACCGCCCTGCTTGGGGCGCATCTGGGCGCCGAGGTCCTGGCCCTAGATTACGAGTGGCCGGCGGTGCGCTTCACTGCAGGGAACGCGGCCTTGAACCAAGGCAAGCTAGCCGCCTGCGTGCAGCCCGTGCAGATGGACTGGCGCGCCCCCGGCATCCGAAAAGGGAGAGCGTCGTTCATCTGGGGCGCGGATGTGATGTACGAAAAACGTTTTGTGGAACCGGTGGCCGCTTTCCTGCGGCACTGTCTCGCGCCGGGCGGCGTGGTTTGGATCAGCGAGCCCCAGCGTGAGATATTCAGGCCCTTTGCGGTGCATATGCGCGCAACCGGCTGGCGCTGCGACAAGGTACGGGAGGAGCGCCTGCCCCACGTCACGGTGCGGGGGCCGGAAACCGGCGTCAACCTGTGGGAACTCGCTCGCTTGGGCGACGCATGACCATTACAATGGAGGAGAAATGGGCCAGACAATCCGCTTCGGCGTTTCCCTTGACTCTGATCTCTTGGAAAAATTCGATTCCCTCTGCGGGGAGCGCTGCTATCAGACGCGCTCCGAAGCCATCCGCGACCTGATCCGCAACACCCTGGTGCAAAAAGAGTGGGAGGACACGGACAAGGAAATCGCGGGTACCCTGACCCTGGTCTACGACCACCACAAGAGCGACCTGGCGCAACGGCTCACCGAGATGCAGCACGACGCCCACGACGTGATCCTCTCGGCCCTGCACGTGCACCTGGACCACCACAACTGCCTGGAGGTGCTGGTGCTACGAGGGCCGGGGGAAAAGGTCCGCAATCTTGGGCAGATGCTCATCTCCACCAAGGGGGTGAAGCACGGCAAGCTGAACCTGACCACAACAGGCCGGGACTTGGTGTAGGCCGCCGCCCGTCTGCCTTGCCAGGTACCTGACAGGGGCTGGGGCACATAGCCCCTGAAATGCGCGCGTCCTGCATTTCAGGGGTTGGACATTGGGGATAGCGTAGTTTTCCTCAATGAATTCTTCAACGTTGCTTCAGACAAGCACGGCGTACGCGCAAGCATTGTACCCTTTTCCAGGAGACTGGGCTCTAGCCCGATAGGGCCCGCAGCCGGCCGGCAAGTTGCTCCAGCTCGTCCAGGGCCTTGGTGACGTCGACCATGCCCCTGGCCGTCTCGCCAGAAATGGCGTTGACTTCGTCCATGGAGCGGTTGATCTCCTCGCTGGTGGCGGACTGCTGCTCCGCGGCCGTGGCGATGGACTGGATCTGCTCCACGGTGGCTTCCACCAGGGAGACGACGTGTTGCAACGTGTCGCCGGATTCCCTGGCCAGGGTGGTGGCCCGATGCACGGCCTCGCTGGCCGCGTCCATGCCCTGGATGTTTCTGGTCGCGCCATCCTGGATGGCCTTGATCGCCTCCCCGACTTCCTTGGTCGCACCCATGGTCTTTTCCGCGAGTTTGCGTACCTCGTCGGCCACCACGGCGAAACCACGGCCGGCCTCCCCGGCCCTGGCAGCCTCGATGGCCGCATTGAGGGCCAGGAGGTTGGTCTGGTCCGCGATGTCCTGGATCACGTCCATGATCCGGCCGATGGCCTGAACGCGCTCTCCGAGCGACGCCATGTCCTGCTTGAGTCCGCCGCTGCGCGTCTCCACCTCGCCGATGGCTGCGATGACGCGCTCCACCACGTGCAGGCCCTCGCGGGCGCGTTTCATGGCCGTGTCGCCCTGCTCCGCGGAAGAACCGGCGTTCTGCGCCACCTCGAGGATGGTGGCATTCATTTCTTCCATGGCCGTGGCCGTGGATGCGGCACGCTCGTTCTGGCGCTCGGCTCCCTCGCGGGCCTGGGCCACACGCGTGGCCGCCGTTTCGGAAGCCGTGAAAATCTCCTTGGCAGCCTGACGCACCTGTTCCGTGACCTCCTGCATGCGCTCCATGTTGGCTTGCAGAGAGCGCTCGTTGAGCACCATGTCCGTGACGTCCTGGACCAGTTCGAAGTAGCCGATCTTGTTCCCGGCAGGATCCCGGATCACGTCGCCCATGGGCCGCCAATGGCGTTGCTGCCCCTGTACGACCACGCTGAATACCCTGGCTTGATGCCTGGCGCCCTTTTCCATGCTGCAGGTGATGGGGCACTCCGCGGTGTTGCACAACTCTGTCTGGAAGAGCTCGCCACACGGCTTGCCGATGATCTGCTCCCTGGTTGTCCCAAAGTTCTTCAGGATGACATCGTTGGCCGCGATGATCTTCATGTCCATGTCCACGGCGAAGAGCGGCTCCGGCACGGCGTTGACCATGTTCATGTAGGTTTGCGAGGTGCGGATGATGCCGTGAAGCTTGCCCATGAGACCGTTGAAGGCCGTGCAGAGTTCGCCGATCTCGTCCCGGCACTTGGACTCCAATGTTTCGCCGAGGTCGGCGCGGTCGTTGGTGATGTCGTTGATCTTGGCGACGATGGCCCTGGTCGGACGCAGGACGTTGAGAAACAGCATCAATAGTCCGATACCCAGGGACAGGCCGAGCACCAACACCAACACCCAGGCATTGATCCTGTTCAGGCCGGCGATCATGGCGTTTTCCGCCGCGATGCGGCGGGCGTGCACGATCACCCCGATGGGTTTTCCCTGGTAGTCGGTGACGGGAAATCCCATGAACACCACATCACCGCTGTACGAGGTGGCCAGCCCGTGCATGCCCCGCCGCAGCAACTCGCCGGTGATGCTCCCAGACAGTTCGACATTCTCCGGTGAGCGCAAGGTCACAAACTCGTTGTCCACGCGCGGGTACTTTGTCTCGTCCTTGAGTGTGTTGGCAATGGACAGGTACTCGGCATGCATGTACAAGGCCATGTCCTGGTCCTGCCCACTGCTCACGGAGGCGAGCACGGGATCGAACTCCACGAGCACCTCCACGGAGCCGAGTTGCTTGCCGTCCTTGGCCTTGACCGGGGCCAGGCCGCGGATGGCGAAGCCACCGCGCCCCATCTCAATGCCCAGGCGGGGCTCGCCTGTCTGGTTGACTTCGAGCACGGTCTTGCGGAAGTCGGAGAGGTCGTCGGAGATATCCCGCCAGACTTCGTCCTTGAAACTCTGTTTAGCGCGCCAAGCACGCAGCAGACTGCGGCCGTTGGGCAGGTGGAAGTGCAGTTGGAGCTTCGCACCGACCTGTTTTTCGAACCCCGCGAGCAAATGAACCAGTTCGGCACGCAACAGCTCCCTGGCCTGTTGCGACTGGGGTGACGCTTCGTCGTCGATGTTCCCTGAATGTGCCAGTTCGAAGGCTTGCAAGACCTCGGGTATAGCCGTGAACATCGCGGCTTCCTGGAACGCCTGTTTCGAGAGCAGTTCCACGCCGGTATCGACTTCTCGCCGCATGGATGCGGCCATCTCCGTGATAAAGGCGTTCTTGAGTTCGAAGAGCTTGCTGTGCATGAAATAATACCCCACCCCACCGAAGAACAATCCACAACAGATCAGGGGAAGGAAAAGTTTGAACTTCAGGCTGATACGCATAGTACACCTCTTTTCATGGGGTGGGTACGGAATGTCAAAGGTTGGTAACATTATTGTCACTGTTTCTAGATGAAACATGTCGTTTCTACAAGTCGTGCTCCATATTTCACATGCTCGTCCGCTTTTCGTAACGTTTTCGCAAGGAGTATGCTCGGTTGCTTGTGAATTTTCTGATCAAGACCATTCCTGTATCGACAAAGCGGGAAATTTCTTGCCTCGGAGATGATTTCATGAAAAATGCAGGGAATACTCAAACGCAGACCAAGGGGGCGCCATGTCCTCGAAAAAGAAGCGCGCGAAGAAACCCTCGGGTAGCAGACGAAAACTCGAGCCGACAGGTGGGATCGAGCCGCTGGTGCGACTGGCCGGAGAAGCCCTGGCTGCCGGAAACCCGGCCGAGGCCGTGCGGCTTTATGGGGAAGTACTCGAGGCCAGGCCACGGGCCGTGGAGCTGCTCCACCCCCTGGGTCTGGCTCTGTTCCAGGTCGGACAAGTAGAGACGGCTGTTGAAAACTTGAGCGCCTACCTGGAGCGTTTTCCCTCCGACAACGAAGCCAGAAGCAACCTCGCAGCGGTGCTCGCGGCGCAAGGTCGGTTGCGTCGGGCAGCAGACCTTTATCTCGAGGCGGCCAGGCAGAATCCTGGTCGCGCCACTGCCTGGCGGGGTGCGGGGAACTGTCTGGTCCAGCTCGGCGAGAAGCAGGAGGCTGCCCAGGCCTATGGCCACGCCCTCGAGCTGATGCCCGACGACCCAGCCGTCCTGAACAACCAAGCCAATGTCCTTTCCGAACTGGGTCGGTATCAGGAGGCCCTGCCCCTGTACCTGCGCATCACCCATGAGCACCCGGAGGATGCCACGGCTCTGAGCAACCTGGGCGCCGCGCTTCTCGAACTTGGGCGGAACCAGGAGGCGGTGGAGGCCTTCCGCAATGCCTTGCGCCTGGACCCAGACATGCCCCGCGCGCATCTGGGGTTGACCAAGGCACTGCATCGCCTGGACGATTTCGAGGAGGCTGAAACCCACGCTCGCCGCGCCCTGGAACTGACCCCTGGCGAGGACAGTTGGTTCCGCCTGGGATTCGTGCTCCAGGGACTGGGAAAGGAGGAGGAGGCGCGCAGGTGCTACAAGGAGGCCATGGCCTGCAACCCGCGCAGCGCCATGGCACAGAACAATCTCGGCGTGCTGGAACTCAATGCCGGGCGGCTGGACCATGCCAGGGAGTGGTTCCGTCGCGCCCTGGATCTCGATCCACTCCATGCAGAGGCTTGGTGTAACATGGCCAACATCCAGGAAAAGGATGGTCTCCTGGACCAAGCCGAAGCCTCGGCCCGCAAGGCCGTGGACCTTGGGGGTGGCCTGCGCTCCATGGTTCGGCTGGCGTACATCCTGCAACGTCGGCAGCGCGTGGAGGATGCCGCCGCGGCTTACGCCCGCTGCCTGGAAATGGACCCCGAAGACAGCATGGGCGTGGTGCTGCACCTTGCCGCACTGGGTTGGAGCGCCACCCCTAAACGTGCGCCGGACGCCCACGTGCGCCGGCTCTTCGACAACTACTCAGGACACTTCGACGAACACCTGGTGAACAAACTCGAGTACCGCGGTCCGGAGATCCTGCTGGAGGGGCTTTCCAACTGGCTGCATCAGCGATCCTGCCCCCAGGGCCTGGACATCCTGGACCTGGGGTGCGGCACCGGGCTCTGCGGCGTGGTATTACGCACCTTTGCCCGACGCCTGCACGGCGTGGACCTCTCGGGCCGAATGCTGGCCAAAGCTGCCCGGCGACAGGTCTACGACCTTCTGCGCCAGGAGGAACTGATCGCCTTCATGGAGGCCTGCCTGGAGCGTTACGACCTCATCGTGGCCGGCGACGTGTTCGTCTACGTGGGGGACCTGGAGCCGGTGTTCGCCGCGGCGGCAAGGCTTCTGCGCCCCTCCGGGGGGTTCGCCTTCACTGTGGAGCGCCACACCGGCGTAGGCTTCAAACTGGGGGACTCGGGCCGTTACTTCCACAACCGCGCGTACCTGGAGAGTCTGGCCGGGAGTTACCGCTTTGAAGTGCTGCGCATGGATGACGTCTCCACGCGCCGCGAGGCCAAGAAACCCACCGAGGGACTGGTGGCGGTGCTGCAAAGGACTGCGGGATCGGAAGGTCGTTGACCGTGATTGTACCCACAGTCCTCGATGCGGCCGGTATGGATGGTCATCTCGGCTGGCCGCCGTCCATCTGACGTCGCCCCAGGCCTTCAGCCAGCAAGGCCACGGCCAGGGTATTCATGCTCACGCCTTCCAGTTCGGATGCGCGCGCCAGCATGGCGTGCAACCGTTTGGGCGCGCGTAGGTTGAACTTGCCGGAGGCGCCGCCTCGGCCGAAGGGGCGCGGCAATGGCCGACCGTCCTCCTCATAGGCCGCAATGGTCGCGTTCAGGGCCTCGCGACCGTTCCGCAGCGCTTCCTCGGGCGTTTCGCCGTCGGACATCACGGCACCGGGAAAATCGTGAAAGACGATCAACCATCCGCCGCCGTCCTTTTCCGGCAACGGCGTCAATTCAAAGGGATAGCCGTGAAAATCGACCATTGATCACTCCTCCTTGCGCATGGCGTCGGTGAGCGCGGCGCATCCGTTCCAGTGTTTTTCTACCGTGACCATGTTTTTGGTACCGCATACGGGCCACACGTCAAGAGCACCGCGGATTGCTCAACATGTATGGAGATTCCAGCCGATTCTTCTGAAAATACTGCATCGTCCAAACAATCACACGCTTGACAGTTGCCACACGCCCTGGTCAGGAGTATCTTCAAAATACCACCTTCTCACTCAGGAATCGACGTGCGGAACATATCACTCATCCAGATGATCAGCGGCCTGTCCAAGGCCATGGACCTGATCAGCACGGCCGTGGTCAACCATCACACCCGCGTGGGCTATGTCGCGGCCAGGCTCGGCGACGTACTCGGCCTGGACCCCCACGAGCGCTTCGATCTGCTCGTGGCCGGCCTGCTCCACGATGTCGGCGCATTGTCCCTCAAGAGCAGACTCGACGCCCTGCAGTTCGAGACCGACGGTGTGCTCCACTCCGAGGCAGGCTACCGCTTGATCAAGGGACAGCCGCGTCTCGAGCGGGTGAGCCGGCTGGTCAGACATCACCATACCAACGCCCGGATACTGGATAGGTTGCCCGACGCCGAGCCGCTGAGCAATCTGCTGAACCTGGCCGACCGCGTTGACGTGCTGGTGCGCCGGAACGCGCCCCTCGCCGTGCAGATCGCCGGCATCCGGAAACGGATACGCCGGGTCGAGCCCCATGTCTTCCGGCCGGAATTCGTGGAAGCCTTTCTCGAGCTGTCCAATGACAAGGATTTCCTGGCCAAAAGCGACAAGCCTGGGGTCTACATCCACGAAGTGGCGGCGACCCTGCCCGACGTACAACTGGGGTTGGACGAGCTGTACGAGTTTTCCGGTCTCTTCTCACAGATCATCGACTTCCGCTCCCGCTTCACCGCCACGCACTCCAGCGGTGTGGCAGCCACGGCGGACTGGTTGGCCGCGGGCGCCGACTTCGAGTCCACCGAACGCAAGATGATGACCATCGCGGGCAACCTGCACGACCTGGGCAAACTCGCCGTGCCCCGGGAGTTGCTGGAAAAACCCGCGCCCCTGAGCAAGGAGGAATTTGAACGCATCAAACTGCACGCCCTTTACAGCCACGACGTGCTCCTGGATGTGGACGGACTGGAGCAGGTGCGCAACTGGACCGGAAATCACCATGAGCGCATGGACGGCGCGGGCTACCCATACGGCGTGAACAGCTCCCACCTCGGCCTGGGCGACCGCATCCTGGCCGTGGCCGACGTGTTCACCGCCATCACCGAGGACCGCCCCTACCGCGCGGGCATGGAAAAGGATCAGGCGGCCGGGGTGCTGCGCTGCATGGTTGAATCAAACGCCCTGGACAGCTGCATGGTCGGGGAATTGCTGGGGCGTTTCGACGAGGCCAACGAGGTCCGCGTGGCGGCACAGCAGCAGGCCCTGGACAGATTCCAGGCCTTTTACCAGCCCTGATTCCGCCCCGCCAGTGGGGGCGATTGACAGCCCACAGGCTTTTTCCGTATCAATCGCCGGACATTCCCTTCCTGAAACCTCAGCGCACGCAGTGGACATCTTCCCATGACCGATCCCAAGCACACGGCGGGCAACGCCCCCCAGGAGCCTCTGGAAAAAGACCAGCGTCCCAGCAACTTCATCCGCCAGATCATCGACGAGGACAACGCCTCCGGGCGCTGGGGCGGACGTGTGGCCACCCGCTTCCCTCCCGAGCCCAACGGCTACCTGCACATCGGACACGCCAAATCCATCTGCCTGAACTTCGGCGTGGCGCGGGACTACGGCGGCACCTGCAACCTGCGCTTCGACGACACCAATCCCACCAAGGAAGAGCAGGAGTACGTGGACTCCATCAAGGAAGACGTGCGCTGGCTCGGCTTCGAATGGAGCAATCTCCGCTTCGCCTCGGATTATTTCGAACAGCTTTATGAATATGCCGAGGCCTTGATCCTCAAGGGCCTGGCCTACGTGGACAGCCTCAGCGCGGACCAGATCCGCGAATACAGGGGCACCCTCACCGAGCCCGGCCGGAACAGCCCCTTCAGGGAGCGCTCCGTGGAGGAGAACCTGGACCTCTTCCGCCGCATGCGTGCCGGCGAGTTCCCGGACGGCGCCCACGTGCTGCGCGCCAAGATCGACATGGCCCACCCCAATGTGGTCATGCGCGACCCCACGCTCTACCGCATCCGTCACGCCTCGCACCACCGCACCGGCGACACGTGGTGCATCTACCCCATGTACGATTACACCCACTGCCTTTCGGATTCCATCGAGGGCATCACCCATTCCCTGTGCACCCTGGAGTTCAAGAACAACCGCGAACTCTACGACTGGGTGCTCGACGCCCTCGAGGTCTACCACCCGCAGCAGACGGAGTTCGCCCGGCTGAACCTCAGCCATACCGTGGTCAGCAAGCGCCGGCTCATCCAACTGGTACGGGAGGGGCACGTGCGCGGCTGGGACGACCCGCGCATGCCCACCTTGAGCGGCATCCGCCGTCGCGGCTTCACCCCCGAGTCCATCCGCGAGTTCTGCGACCGCATCGGCGTGGCCAAGGCCGACAACATGGTGGACTACTCCCTGCTGGAATTCTGCGTGCGCGAGCACCTCAACGACACCGCGCCCCGGGTCATGGCCGTGCTCAACCCCTTGAAAGTGGTCATCGAGAACTACCCAGAGGGGCAAGAGGAAGAATTCACCTTCCCCAACCACCCGGAGCACGAAGACATGGGCGCGCGCTCCGTGCCCTTCTGCAGGGAGCTTTACATCGAACGCGAGGACTTCCGCGAGGACCCGCCCAAGAAATTCTTCCGCCTCTCGCCAGGGAGCGAGGTGCGGCTGCGCTACGCCTATTACATCACCTGTCGCGAGGTGGTCCGGGACGCCCAGGGCGAGATCGTGGAGCTGCGCTGCACCTATGATCCGGACTCCCGTGGCGGCGGCACGCCCGACGGCCGCAAGGTCAAGGGTACACTGCACTGGGTCTCGGCCCGACACGCCCTGCGGGCCGAAGTCCGGCTCTACGACAAGCTGTTCACCGTGGAAGACCCCCTGGACCTGCCCGAGGGCAGGCACTTCCGCGAGGTGATCAACCCCGGATCCCTGCGCCTCGTCACCGGCTTCCTGGAGCCCAGCCTGGCAGCGGCCAAACCAGGAGAGCGTTACCAGTTCGAGCGCCTGGGCTACTTCTGTGCCGACCCGGACGGCTCGCCCGGTAAGCCGGTGTTCAACCGCACCACTACCCTGCGCGACACCTGGGCGCGTATCGAACGCTCCCAGAAGCAGGGGTAGGGCAGGGAACCTGACGCGGGCGACAGGGCGTGGATACACGCACACCCTTATCCCCCTTCCCCACCAGAAGTCTTTAGGGAGGGGGGTGCGGGGGAAACCCCTTTCTCCAGAAAGGGGTTCCCCCCGGCCATCCTGACCAGACCAGGACCCCGGTATGAGCATTTTGCGCACCAGACAGAGGATGGGGCTCGCCGCGGCCATCATGGGCGCGAGCATTCTTCTCTCGCGGGTCATGGGCCTGGTGCGCGACAAGATCATCTCCTATTTCCACGGCGCCGGGCTGGAGTCGGACATCTACTTCGCCTCCTTCGTCATCCCGGACTTCATCAACTATCTCCTGGCCGG
>CAZSRS010000066.1:0-14274 GCA_964609625.1 uncultured Desulfovibrionaceae bacterium | reverse complement strand
TCCTGATCTCGCTTGGATTCATGCTGATATCGGCGCGACCCCGTGAGCGGGTACCCTTCAGGAGGACCTTCGCCGTCGGTCAACTCGTGTGCTACCTACAGCGGTCACTTATACGTGCTATGGACAGTGCCAGTTGACACTTGGCCAGCAGTAGCCTATTGTTCGAGTTTACTGGAAAGACTCCTTATAATTACTTAAGCATAGAGCACTCCGATATCTAGGCCAGAACATCAGGGCCAGCATAGCTCAATATCAGACAATTTTAAAATAGATGGAGTTTCCTTCTTCCAAACGGGCAACCACTGCCCATACCTGCGATAATCAGAAGCGCCGCCGCCCACGATCTGGCCCCGGACGATGTGAACAACGAGGCGAACGTCATTTTCGGCAAGCCACGCCTGGGCTTCGGCGTGGAGTACTGGGACGAGGTGGAGAGCCGCGCCCTCTCCGCGGCCAAGCACAAGGGGAGTACATCGGGTGGGAGGTTCACTAGACGCCGCTTGCCTGGCCTTCGGCCTGGATCCCTTAGAGACAACGCCCCTTGCCGCTGGCGGTGGGCTGCTGTTCGAGACGCTGAACGGGAACGACCCTTGCCTGCTCAAGCGCTATCGCCTGCTACGTCCGGAAAACGCGCCGATCCTGGACCGGCTGCTAGCGGCTTGCAGCGAGAACAGCTTGGTTCCCAGGCACTTCCCGGACTCCGACGGATCTTTGGTGGTCAGAGCAGACTGCCACCTGTACAGCTTGATGCGCCGGGAGGACATCCGTCCCCTGAACCCCGACGAGGATTTGCCCGCGGTGGCCCGTATCCTGGCGGACTTCCACGGGGCGGCTCTAGGCGTTCCTTGCGAAACCGAGTTAGAGCCTCCCCTGAAGGTGGAGCCCGGCAGGCTTCGGGAACTGGCAGACGCGGCCCATCCTGAATTGGTACCCCTTCTGGATGCCTACGATGATGCCCGGCCGCATCTTCCCATCCAACTCGTGCACAACGACATGCATCCGGGCAACGTCATCACGACCGCCTCGGGCACGGTCCTGCTGCTGGATCTGGAAAGCTTCTCGCACAACCCCCGCGTCGGGGATGTGCTCTTCGCGGCCATGCGCCTGGGCAGACAAGACCCGACCCATTTCAGACGCTTCGTGGAAGCCTACGAGGACGCACAGCCTCTGGACCCCGTTGAGCGGGAGCTGGGACCGGCCGTGCTGCTGGGCGACATGGCGCGCAAGGTGGGCTTCATCCTTCACCGGGCTGACAAGGGGGATCCCTTCTTCCTCAAGGACCTGGACAACTACCTCGGCTTCATTCGTTGGAGCCGGGAGTTCCTGGACACGGCATGGTGACGGTGATACAAACCAGCATGCAGTTCGCCGTGGTCACAGCGCGCAAGGGCTCCACCCGACTACCGCGCAAGAACGTGCTCGACCTGGACGGCAGACCCCTTTTCCGCTGGACCCTGGACGCGGCCCTGGAGGCCAAAGTCTTCGACCGGGTCTGGGTATCCACCGACGACGAGGCCATCCTGGACCACTGCCGGTCCATGGACGGCGTGCTCCTGGACCAACGCCCGGCCGAACTGTGCACCTCCACGGTGCCCGCCCTCAAGGCCCTGGCCCACGTCATCGCCAAGGCTCGCGAGGAACTGCCCGGCCTGGAACGCTTCTGCATGCTCCACCCCACCAGCCCATTCCTGGGAGCGGTCAACGTGGCCCGGGCCATGACCCTACTGGACACACCCGGTGCGGAGTTCGTCATCGGGGTACGCCGCTTCGGGATACCGCCGCACTTCGCCGTGGATATCACCAACGGCGTGATTCCCGTGCGCGAGGGCTCCCTGACACGCGTCACCCGGACCCAGGACGTTCCAGTCATGCACCACCCGGCCGGGGGCGTCTACGCCGGGCGCATCGACGCCTTCCTGCGCCAGGGGCATTTCTGGGGCCCTTCGGCCCGTCCCCTGGAGTTGGGGGCCCTGGCAGCCTGGGACATCAACGAAGCCGAGGACCTGGAGGTCGCCAGAATAATCGCCAAGGGGGTGGCCCGATGAGCATCACATGCGTGGGGGTCATTCAATGTCGCCTGAACTCCACCCGGCTGCCGGGCAAGGCCCTGATGCCCCTGGCCGGGCGACCCATGTTGGAGTGGACCATCCGACGCGCCCTGCGCGCTGAAACCCTGGACCGAGTGGTTTTGGCCACCACGGACCTGCCCGGCGATGACGCCGTGGCCGAACTGGGACGTAACCTGGGGCTGGAGGTGGTCCGGGGCCACGCCGACAACCTGCTAGCCCGATTCGCCCTGGTCCTGGAACACCATCCCGCGCCCATGGCCGTGCGCATCACCGGCGACAATCCCCTTACGGATCCCGAGGCCGTGGACCGAGTGGTGAGCCGCTTTCGGGAACTCGACCTGGACTACGCGTATGCATCCGGCCTCCCCTACGGCATGGGGGCCGATGCCTTCTCGACACCGACGCTGCTGCATCTGGCCCATCATGCCGATTCGCCGCGCCATCAGGAGCATATCAACACCTTTTTCCTGGACCACCACCTGCGCTTTTCCATCGGCTGCGCGCCGGCCTGGGAAGGGGCCTTCGGCCCCCAGGCGCGGGTCACGGTAGACACTCGCGAAGACCTCGAGCGCATGGAGCGCCTTTTCGCTCTTCTCGACGACCCGGTCACGGCCACGGCCCGACAGGTACTCGAGGCCTACACGCGACTGACCGACTGGCCGTCCGACCCGGCGGCGCAGGTGGCTTTGGCCATCCAACGGCGGTGTTGAACCGCCAGCACACCCAACCACGAGGAATAAACGTATGACTTTCAGTGCCCAATTCGACATCGGCGGCAGGCTCGTGGGCCGGGACCACCCAGTCTTCCTCATCGCCGAGATCGGCCGCAACCACAATGCCGATATGAACTTGGCAAGGGAGATGATAGACGCGGCCGTCGAATCCGGAGCCGACGCTGTCAAGTTCCAGTCCTTCACGGCAGAACAGCTCCTCATAAAGGACCTGCCCAAGGTATCGCACATCAAGGAGACGTCTCGGGACAAATCGGCCTTTCTCTCCACGCAGGAAGTCGAACTTACGGCAGAGATGCACCGCTCCCTGAAGAGCTATTGCGACGAGCGAGGCGTCACGTTCTTCTCCACTCCGGAAGACCATTCCATGGTCTCTCTGCTCGACGAACTCGGCGTTCCCGTGTTCAAGATCGCCTCGCTGGACGTCACTTACATCGACCTCGTGGAAGCTGTGGCCGCCACTGGCCGCCCCGTGATCCTTTCCACGGGCATGTGCTACATCGGCGAGGTCGAAAGGGCGCTGCAGACCCTCCACTCCCACGGAATCAAGGACGTGGCCCTGTTGCACTGCACTTCCAACTACCCGCCGCGCCATGAGGACGTGAACCTCCGGGCCATGGAAACACTGTCGCGGGCTTTCGGTACGCCTGTAGGTTACTCTGACCACACCGCCGGGATTGGTGTCAGCATCGCGGCCGTGGCCTTGGGGGCCTGCATCATCGAGCGGCACTTTACCCTCGACCGCACCCTGCCCGGCCCAGACCAGCGGCTGTCACTGACACCGGAGGACTTCAAGCTGATGGCCGGAGAAATCCGCGGCGTGGAAAAGGCCCTGGGCTCCCAACGCAAGATGCCCGTGGCAAACGAAATGGAGATGCGCCGTCTACACCGGCGCCGACTGGTGGCCTCCCGCAATCTTTCCCAAGGCACCGTGCTGCAGCGCGAAGACATAGCCTGCAAATGCAGCGAACATGGCTCCGAACCCCATCAGTTGCCCTTGCTCATAGGTGCGCGGATCGACCGGGATACCCCCAAAGACGCGCCTTTGAGCGTGGAAGACGTCATCAGGCGGTGACATGGCGCTCAAAGTAGCCATACGGGTCGACGGTAACCGCCATATCGGCCTGGGACATATGTTCAGGATGCTGCACTTGGCAGAACACCTCACAAGGGACGCCGGGGCCGAGGTGAGATTTTTCGTGCTGCGGAGCAGCCTGGACTCAGAGGCTGCCCGCTTTCTGCACGATTCAGGTCTGCACATCGAGGTCGTCAGCAGGCCTGGCGATCCCTGGCAGGAAGACAGGGAGCTCTTGCAACGAGCCCTGCGGGCGCAGAACTCGGACGTGGTCATAGTGGACATCATCCAGCCCGACCTTGAAGACGACGACCTGAACCTCAACCAGGAATTCAGGCCCGTTGGCCCGGAACCGACCATAGAGGCGATTCAGGGCCTGGATGTGACAACCGTTCTCGTCTCGGACAGGTTTGACCGCTATGCCCCTGACGTGGACCTGCTTGTCAATTCCTGCCCGGCTCAACAGTACTCTTGGTACCAGGGACTTGAACGCCCGCGCATGCTACTCGGCACGGATGCCTACATCCTGGCGCCGACTCTGGTACGTCTGGCAGCAGAACCCCGGCCCGAGCCTGGCCGGCCACCGAGGTTGGCCGTGTTCTTCGGCGGCAACGACCACCGGGGCTTCCTGGACATGACACTCCCGGTGCTCCTGGACCACCGTCACCAGTTGCACATCGACATCGCCCTGGGCGCGGCCACTCCCGACGGCGAGGCTGCCGCCCGAGCCCTGCGCGTACTGGGCTTGTCGGCGACCTGGCTCATCCCGGACATGGCCGAGCTGTTCGCTTCGGCCGACATGGCCCTGGTTACCTCGGGCAACACCCTGTTTGACTTGGCCGCCCTGGGCGTGCCCTCCCTGGCGGTGGCCACCCGCGACCGCCAGCGTCTGACGGCCGAATTCTTCCAGGACCAGGGGTGCAGCCTTTACCTTGGCCGTCACGACGAGGACGTGCCCTCCCGGCTGGACCGCGCCCTGGACAGGCTGTGTTCCGACCAAGACTTGCTGGCCACAATGTCACGCTGCGGCAGAAACACTGCCCGACCCGATGCCGTTGCCCGCATCATGGACGCCATCGAGGCCGTGGCTCCAAAAGTGGGAGTATGACATGTCCCTGGATATCCGCTCCAATATCACGTGCCGGGTCTGCTGCGCCCCTGAGACTAAGGTGTTCTTTTCTCGCCGGAATACACCATTCTGGTACGGCATGTTGGACGATGCGGTACATGACGGCGGTTTTGACTCTCCGCACAACGCGACGTTGGTGTGGTGCCCCCAGTGTGGCTTCATCGGTCTGGATTTAAATGAAGAACTACGTGCGATGATCCGGTCCTACTACGGTTCCTCCCACTCCTGTCCCTGCGCCACCCACGGCCAGCAGTCGAACTATTCTCAAGCCCTGACATACGCCTTCCTAGACTGCTATGATCGTCTGGGCGGAGACGCGAGGCCCGACCGCGTCCTGGAAATCGGCTGCCAATCCGGCTACCTACTCGACCTCTTCAGGCAACGCGGCAGCGGACGCATCCTGGGCGTGGAGCCCGGCGACATCGCACCCTACCAGGGCAACGACGGCCCGGTTGAAATCCTGCGCGGGTCGTTTGGTCCGGACCTCGTCCAGGAAGACGGTTTCGATCTCATCTACGCACTTCAGGTTTTCGAACATATCGAACAGCCGTGTGAATTTCTGGATTTGGCCAGGACGCTTCTCGCCCCGCAAGGCAGGCTACTGCTGGCCGTTCCCAACGAGGAGCATTCGCTGCTCCATGGCAATCTCGGCATGGTCATGCTGCAGCACTTCAACTACTTTACTCCGGTCACCCTGACGCACCTCTTGGCAAACAGAGGATTCCGGATCCTCGGCAGCATCACCCGACGCGATTCCAGTTTGTACGTCCTGGCGGAAAAGGATAGCACGCCTCGTGAACCCGTATCCCTTGATGCGTCAGGGCTTGACGTCCTGGTCGAGGACTTTTCGCGCAAAGTGGACGAAAACCTTCATCGGGTGAGGGACATCGTAAACCGATCGGATGGTGCAACCGGTTTCTATGGAGTCAACGGTTCCCTGCCGAATATCTTTTCCTGGCTTCCCGAACTTGCCGATGAGGCCATCATGATTTTCGACGGAGACCAGTTCAAATGGAATCGCAGGTTCAGCGGGGTGCCCTTTCCAGTCAGCCCGCCGTGCCTGCTCAACCGAACGTCGGACGTGCTGATTGTACCCTTCAGGCTTCAAGAGATCATCCATGACGAAATCTCGAAATCCTTGCCGTCATCCATCTGGATTCACAGGCTCTACCAATGATATCCAGGACATACTCGCCCATAGAGCAAGCACGGGCACCACGGGGTATAGCCGCTTACTCCTTGAAGAGCCCCTTGCCGTCAGGCCAAGCTGGATGGCCACTAACCGGGGAAACCGCTTATGAATCTACTGATTGAGGCCGTTGGTAGCCCCATGTGGGGCCCCCTGCTGCCCTTCGCCCGCAGTGCATCTACCCGTATCGTCGGCGTAGACATCAACCCTCTGGCCTGGGGACTATACGCCCTTGATACCGGCGTCCTGGTACCAGCCTATAATGAACCCGGATGTTTCGAGACCTTGGCGAAGGTAATTGAACGTGAAGAAGTGGACCTAGTCTTTCCCATCATCCACGAGGGACTCCCGGAATGGGCTCAGCTTGACGGACGTTTCGGCCGAGCCAGGGTACTGCTCTCGCCAAGGGAAACCGTTAACATCTTTCACGACAAGTGGACCACATATCAGTATTTCACCCGCATCGGGGTGCCCACTCCCCACACATCCCTCAATCAGTGCCACGAACTCCTCAAGCCGCGCGTGGGGCGAGGCGGGAGGGGCATACGCCGCCTCGCTCCCGGCGAAAAGGTTGACATGGACGGCAACGTGACCCAGGAAATCCTGCATGGCCAGGAATATTCTGTGGACGCCCTGTGCGACCTAGACGGCCGCCCCTTGTGCATCGTCCCGAGAAAACGTCTTGGCGTGGAATCGGGTATCTCCGTCGTGGGCCAAGTGTGTCGCGAGCCGAGCATCGAGTCCCTGGCGCGACGCATTTTGGATGAGACACCTTTTGTCGGGCCTGTGAACATGCAGTGTTTCGTCACTCCGGATGGAATCTTCTTCACCGAGGTCAATCCCCGCCTTGCGGGGGGCATGTCGCTGTCCATGCACGCCACTGGCAACTGGTTCGAACTACTTCGAATGATGCTCGTCGGAATGAATCCCGGGCCACTATCCGTGTCCTACGGCCTGACTATGATGCGTCGATACGATGATGTAATCGTTCCAGCGGGTCGTCTTCTATCATGATACGCGCCGTCTGCTTCGACCTGGATGACACGTTGTACGATCATGAATCCTTCGTATCGGGTGCATACAACCATGTGGCGCGACTGATGGCCGCGCGACTGGACATTGACTCCGAGAGCTTGGCTGCGGAGTTGCTGATGGACTGGAAAGAACGCACAAGTCGATGCGCCGACATCTTCTCCAAAGCCCTGCGCATAAGGAACGCATACAGCCGAGAACTCGAACTGGCGATGGTCGCGGCATATCGCGCCTATCGCCAGCCCCTGCGACTCCATCCCGGAGTTTCCCAGGGTCTGGCCAGCCTCAGGAGAGCGGGAATCTCCCTCGGGCTGCTCACCGATGGCCAGCCCGACCTCCAACGCTTCAAGCTCACGTCCCTGGGGTTGGCCGATTCATTCCATCACGTCGTCATCACGGGAGACCTGGGAGTAGACCGTTACAAGCCGCATCCAGAGGGCATGTTGCTTCTACTCGCACGGCTCCATGCCGAGCCCTCATCAACGGCCTGCGTGGGTGACAATCCCCTCGTTGATTTCGAGGCCGCTAGCCAGCTTGGCATACTCACGGTGCGTGTGCGTCAAGGGGAATACGCGCACTTGGTCTCACGCCCCGGTGAAGTGCATGAGGAATTCGATTCCATAGGACAAGCCCTAACCTGGCTGACAAACCAAGCCGCCACTGCCTGTGACGGAAACTAGAGATGTCCCGCCTGGTATCTCTGGCCTTGCAGTCCTTGGTGGACCCGGCCCTGGCCGACTGCGGCGAGCGCATTATGTGGGTAAGCCGCCACCTGGGATCAGGCTCCACTGAACCGCTGGACTGCGTGGAAATCGGCTTCTTTTACGAGGACTCGGACCAAGTCGCCAAGACTGTACCGCACCCCGCGGTCCTGGTTGTCCTCGAGGACATGGACACTGTGTCCATGCACCTAGCCAGACGCACGTACGGTATCGGCACTTCAGGCCGGGACCGCGCCCCGACCGGATACTCATGGAAAGAGCTCACCGAAGCCCTGCACCGCCATCCGGCCTGCGATCTCCTTTTCGACCTGGCCCAAAACATGTTCAGCGGTGAACTGGAGCCGTTAGCTCACGAACTGTGCAATTTTCTCCGCCGTCGAGGCATCCGCCTGACACCGCACGGCTGGGACACGAGCTTCACCAAAGGAATCGTCCCATGAACACCCGCATTTCCCTTGCCCTGCAATCCATAATCGACCCCGCCCTCGCGGATTACGGGGATCGCATCCTCTGGCTGGAAAAGCATGTGGGACACAATCTGGACGGCATGGAAATAGGCCTTTTCCACGAGCACATCGACAGCGTCATGCCTGCTGTGCTGCGTCCTAAGGCCTTGGCAGCCCTGGGCAGGATGAAGACCGTTTCCCTGCACCTGGCCAAACGAACCCCCAGGTTGGACATGGAAGCCCTGAAGCGCTGCCTGGACCTGGGGCGTCAGCTACTGCTGGCCTGCCCCTTGCATAGGCTGAGCTTCCACCTGGACATGGAGCCCTGCTTCCACCTTCTCCACACGAACGTCCTGCCCGGCGTGGCCAGACTGGTTGAAAACCCGGACGCCACAGCACAGCCGGGCTTCACCTGGCAGGAGATGGCAGCGTTCCTGGACTCGCACAAGGGGTTCCAGCTCCTTTTCGACATGGCGCATGCCGGTGAAAACGACCGCGATCACTGCAGGCCAGAGGATTTCATACGGCAGATGGGCGGGACCATCGGCCAGATCCATTTTTCCTATCCGGCCAACCTCTACGATGCCGTCGTCACCGAACCGGAGTTCACGACATCGCACAGTATGGCGAGCCTGCTCCCTCCATCTGCCGCCAGAAACTACGCCGCCACGATCCTGGACGCCCCCTGCCGGGAGCTCACCATCGAGGGTGTGCTTCCGCCAGGAGATGTTGGCCGCGACCTGTTGCTTCTGGAGATCGCTCTCCTGCGCTCCCTGGATTCCCACCCCACGGCATGAATAGCCGGTCCAGACCTCAAATAGTTCCGCCCCCCCGAACCACTGCTCCCTACCTTGCCGCAGTTTTTCGCGTGGTTACGGGCTTTGGGATCAGCGGAAACGCTCCTTGTCAAGATGAAGTCGCTTGCGCTAGAAGAACCCTGGTTTAGGGTTACCAAGTGATTCCCGGGCTTTTTCCGTCAATCCATAGTAAGGATGCTCTGGACCATGCCAGTTTGAGGCACCGATATTGCGTGATAAATCGAAAAGAACAAAAAACTCCCAGGTCGTCCCAATGAGCCTGCATCAAACCCGCTGTTGCACACAAAGCCGGCGTAACGCAAACCAGAGACGTTAAAAGGGCCTGGCGCGAGCAAGCACGCTGGAACCCGGCCAGGGCCGCACCCGGGACTGCCAGACGCGGGAGGTATAAGCCTGCAAGGTCCCTCGGGCTCCAGATCTGTCTTCACCGGCTGTATCATGGAGAAATTTCTTGCGCCTTTCCCAGTCGGACCGTACAGAAGAACACCCCCTGAAGTGCAGGCAGTAAACATCTTCCTGGAAGGGGCAGACAATGCACGGCCTCAGGGGCTGCAACCCCTGCCAGCGCGCACTGGCAGTAAACATCTTCCTGGAAGGGGCAGACAATGGGCCCTGTGCTTTTACCGACCCGATACACAGTGGGAGATGCTCCCAGGAAACAAGGAGTCACATGAAACACGTACTGGTAACCGGAGCCGCTGGATTCATCGGAAGCCATCTGACAGAGTCACTGGTCCGGGAGGGGTATTCCGTCCGCGCCCTCTACCATTACAACGCGCGCAACGACACAGGCTGGTTGGCTGATCTGCCCTCTGACATCCAGTGCGAGGTGGAAATGGTTTCCGGCGACGTCTGCGACCCCTTCGCCATGGCCAAGGCCATGCAGGGGCAGGACGCCGTGCTCCATCTGGCCTCCTTGATAGCCATCCCATATTCCTATGTTGCTCCGGCATCCTACGTGTCAACGAACGTCTCGGGGACTTTGAACGTGCTGCAGGCCTCCTTGGACGCCGACGTCTCCCTCGTAGTCCATACCTCCACTTCCGAAACTTACGGCACTGCCCAATACACACCCATGGACGAAGCCCATCCCCAGGTGGCACAATCGCCCTATTCGGCGACGAAAATCGCTGCCGATAAGCTCGCGGAGTCCTTCCACCGTTCCTTCGGCCTGCCCGTGGTCACGATACGCCCCTTCAATACCTATGGTCCTCGACAATCCATGCGGGCCATCATCCCGACCATCGTTAGCCAAGCCCTGGCCGGCGCTTCTGAAATCCGGCTCGGTTCGTTGCGCCCGGTGCGGGACATGAACTACGTGGATGACACCGTGGCTGGCTTCCTGGCCGCACTGTCCAGTCCGGCGGCCGTGGGCGCCACCATCAACCTGGGCAGCGGGAAAGGTGTTTCCATTGAAACTCTCGCCAAGACATTGTTACGGCTCTGCGGCAGCGAAGCGGGCATCGTGACCGAAGAGCGACGCCTGCGTCCGGAACAAAGCGAGGTATATGAACTCGTCTGCGACGCCTGCCTCGCGCGGAAGCTTCTCGGCTGGCAGCCTGCACACTCCCTGGAGCAGGGACTGTCAAAGACTGTGGATTGGATCTCACGCAACATGCAGCACTACAAACACGCAGGGTACACAATATGAGAGACGATAAAATCTTGAACCTCAAGGAGTCGCCCAACAGCGTCGATATTCCTTCCGTCATCCAGGCCGGAGGCATGGGTACGCGGTTGCGGCCCTACTCCCTGGTCCTGCCAAAGCCCCTCATGCCTGTTTCAGGCACTCCTGTATTGGAATTAACCATCAAATGGCTGCGTCGCAACGGAATCAAGAGAACGTTCATCACCCTGGGACACCTGGGAAGCCTGATCAAGAGCGTGTGTGGCAACGGCTCGCAGTGGGACATCGACATTGAATACAGCGAGGAGTCGGAACCCCTGGGCACCATCGGTCCGCTGCTGCTCATCGGCAAGGAACGGCTGCATGGTTCCTTTCTTTTACTCAACGGCGACCTGATCACGGACCTGGACCTGCGTGAATTCATCCGCCACCACCGCCGTGAAGGGGCACTCCTCTCGGTTGCGGTCACCAACAAACAAGTCAAGATCGACCTCGGCGTACTGGAGTGCGAAAATGGACGCGTCGTTGCTTTCCGGGAAAAGCCTGTGCACGAATTCAAAGTCAGCATGGGCATCTACTGCCTCGAATCCGAGGTGCTCGACCTCGTGCCGGCCGGCATCCCCTTCGGCTTCGACGATCTCATGCTGACGATGCTGGACAAGGGTCTCCCGGTGAACGTTTTCGAGCACAAGGGGCTGTGGATGGACATCGGCAGGCCTGACGATTTCGCAAAGGCCCAGGAAGTGGTGTCCAACAACTGGGAGCTTATCTACGGGGGCTGAATGGCCGAATTCGAGGATCGGACGAGCAACGCGGTAATGAACCTTGTACAGGCGCCATCGCGTCCTGCGCCGGCGGGTGGCGACTCACAGGACCCTTCCAACGGCCATGCACTGCAGGAGCAAGGATCATGTGCGTGCTGATCACCGGCTACCGAGGATTTGTCGGCCGGGCCCTTGTCTCACGGCTTGAAGACGCTGGCCTTGAATGGCGTCCCTTTACCGGAGATGTCACCCATGCCCAGGACTTCGAATCCCTCGCTTCCTGCCGGTGCGTGGTGCATCTGGCTGGTCTGGCCAGGCCCCGGGCCGGTATCGACCCGGCAGCACTTTATGACGTGAACCTCGGCGGCACACTCAATGTCGCCAAGTTCGCTGTAAAGCATGGCCTGCCCATGCTTTTCGCAGGAAGCTGTCCTTATGCCCCGCAGCAGTCTCCTCCATTCCATGAAGACATGCGCCTGGATACACGCAACCTCGGTCCCTACGCCGCATCCAAGGCCCTGGCCGACGAGCTTTTGCTCTCCATGGGACGGAAGGTCGGGCTGCGCGGCATGGCCTTCAGGATATTCAATCTCTATGGTCCGGGGCAACCCAGGGGGTTTCTCATTCCTGACATCCTGGACATCATCGCCTCCAACCACACTGCCGGACGATGTGCCATGCGCGCGTTGCATCCCATCCGCGACTTCGTGCACATAGACGATCTCATAGACCTCATCTTGCTGGTACTGCAGGATCCTACCCATCCCATGCAGCCCCTCAACGTGGGAAGCGGGATTGGCACGTCCGTCCGCGCCGTGGCGGAAAAATTGCTGCATATCCTCGAAGTGAGCATGGAACTGGAAGATCAGAAGCAGCCTTGTGCAATTCATGAGAGCTATGCCGACATTGGCAAGGCCTCACGGCTCTTTGGCTGGAGTCCTCGCATCTCCCTGGATGCGGGTTTGCGTACTGTCATCGAACGCGAACCTGCTGTTCGGGCTAATGCTTGACCGAGCAAAATACATGGAGAAAATGACAGTAGCAGGGCCAACAAATTTATTACGAATTCCGGCTGCAAAATGCCACCGTCGCGGGTGCATCCCTCAGGCATGGCAGATTTTCGACAGGCAAGGACTGGAGGCGCGTCACACCACGGAACGTTACATGCACAACAGTAACAGAGGCACTTCGTGTTTGTCTGGATGATCGGCTTGTAAGGAGCGTGCAAGACCACTTTTTCCCCGCGAAGCTCGTACTCCTGGCACAAGCGCAGTTGGACAACGTGGTCAGGATCGACGACGATTGCTTTCACGGCCAGTTTTATGACGATCTCGACCACGTCCATGCCTACGTTGGTGCAGACAAGCGTGCCTGGCCGTGATCCGGGAAGGAGGTAATGCTTCTCCTCCAACAAGGGGCGTGCCCTTGGTGTGCTTGCTTATGGAGCCGCAGAACCCTTCGATTATGGGAAAGAGGTCCATGCTGCGGAGGTAACGATCGATAAGATTGCGTCCGACTCGGCTGGTCAGACAGTCGATTGTGACCTGGACATCGGCAATGAATTTGGTAAGGTCGGCCTTGTTACGGGACTTCCTGCCCTCCACCAGATGGGAGAGACGATCTTGGCCACTGCCTGGAGGATTTTTAAACAAAGACTAGATGATAGCTTAACCTTGATGGAGTGTTGGGCAAGCAAAGCGATCAGCTTGGGTTAACGTGATATGCCAGCAGAAATGTAGCGTCGGACCGGGAATCGCTCAGGTCAGGTATCATCAAATGGTTACAGCATTGTTGAAGCAGAGGAGATGCTTGCCGTCCGATGACGGCACGGTCCGAACAAGGCTTACGCTTCATTCGCCTCTTTTCGGCAACATACAAGCAATACTGACACACCTCCGCACCCACAGCACCTGCAACGATGCAGAAAAATTGGCTTCGTGCAAGCAACCTTGAAGTGATCCATAAAATGAACACTCCCTGCAACATCCTCGGAATCGGCTCCCACTTCGACGACATTGAACTCGGGTGCAGCGGCACGCTCATCAAGCACGTGCTCGCTGGAGACAAGGTGACCATGCTCGTCATCACGGATTCCGAATATCGCAACCCCGCAGGTGAACTCGTGCGTTGTGGCAAGACAGCCAAACAGGAAGGCATGGAGGCGGCGAATACCATCGGCGCCGATTTGATCTGCCTCGAATACAAGACCTTTGAAGTACCCTTCAACGAGGCGCTCACTTGCGTGATCAACCGCTACATCGACGAGTTGAACATCGATACCGTATACAGCCATTGGACAGGGGACCTGCATCGTGACCACCAACTCACCGCTCGTTGCGCGCTCATGGCCGGCAGACACGTCCCGCGCTTCCTTATGTACCGCAGCAACTACTACGACTCGGACCGTCCTTTTCGTGGCAACTACTATTCGGACATCTCGGACGTCATGGAACGGAAAGTCCAGGTGATCAAGAGCCATCATTCCGAACTTGAGCGGGTGCGCTATAAATGGATAGAATTCTTCAAACACCAAAACAGCGCCGACGGCTTGAAGATCGGCTGTGACTACGCTGAAACGTTCGAGATCGTGCGCTATCTGCGTTAGCGCTGCTTTCCGCAACGCTGCACCACACCAAAAGGGGATCTGGCAGTGCCCATCCGCATCAATTATA
>CAZSRS010000065.1:0-14649 GCA_964609625.1 uncultured Desulfovibrionaceae bacterium | reverse complement strand
CTTGTATTATTGCGTAATTGCGTCAATGTTTGCCTAGGACTGTCGAAGCCGGGCTTCCCTGCCAGTTCTGTCAAGGCATCCAGGGAAGCCCCTCTGCCCATGGGTAGTGTACCTTCTTGTCGGTTTCCATTGTGGGTTGTTCTCCCGACAGGGTACGCCCCCCTCTTCAAGCCTTCAAACACCAGAAATGATCATAACACAGGGACGTCTGACGGTAAGTGGAATTATGCAACGGGTTTTAAACTTGGTCCTCCAGCATTTTTCGATTTATCGAACCGAGTGATGCAAATTATTCGTTGAATAACTTTTTTCTCGGTAGTAAAGAGTTGATATCCACAATCAACTTATGGAGGTTCCTATGCGCAAGACGCTACGTGTTGGGTTTGCGATGGGCGGGGGCGTTTCCATGGGCACGTTCAGCGGGGTGGCGCTGGGCGAGGCACTGAAGCTGTTGCTGCTCTATGGGGGGCGGCAAGGCGACCGGACGTCGCGCTATGAAAAAGTTATCGTGGACGTTCTCAGCGGCGCCAGCGCCGGGGCCATGAGCCTGCTGCTCATGCTCCGGAGCTTGGCCAGGCCGGAGCCGAAGTTCCTGGCAGAGTTACAAAGCGAGGATCGCCTCACGGCCTGGCTGCGGGAGGTGGGGGCCTCGCCCCGCGCCATCAAGGAGAAGAAAACAGAGTGGGACCAGCTGCTTGCCGCGCAGTACGTGCAGGACATTCAGAAAAAAGTGTGGATGGAGGAAATAAACATCGAACGGCTGTGCGGCGTCGAGGGCGAGCAGTTCTCGACCGCAACGTCCATCTTCAACCGCGATGCTCTGGAAGCCATCTGCGCCAAGTATCTGGACTTCGGCGACACGATCAGCTTCGGCGAGAATGGCATACTGAGCGAGCGCGTGCTTTTCGCATGCAGTCTGTCGAACCTCTCGCCCATCACCCACGACGCGCGCTACATGAGCGGCATGGCCAACAACATTTTCAAGGACGCGCTCACCGACGGCATGACCTCGCCAGTCCACAAGGACATGCGCGTCTTCGACCTGCGGTTCAAGAAGCCCAACGACGACGAAATCGCCGACGAAAGGCTGTCGCCAAAGCGCTGGTGGCGCTATTACGCGGACGCCGGACAAAGGACCGCAACGGCCCCGTTCGGCGAACTGAAAAACCTCAGCGCCTGGACGCGACTGGCCGCCACGGCCATCGCCTGCGGCTGCTTCCCGTTCGCGTTCGAGCCGGTTGTTTTGCCGCGCAAGAAGCACGAGTATCCGGAAAAGGTCTGGGAAGCCATGTTCGCGAACTATGAGACGAGGTTCAGCAGCAAGCCCTTTGATCTGGACAAGGAGTTTCCCTTCACTTACGTGGACGGTGGCGTGTTCAACAATGAGCCCATCCGCGAAGCTTACCGTCTGGCGACGTTCATGGATTCGCAGCACATTTGTTCCGGCTCGCCCGACGACGAACACGACCGGGTCATCATTTTCGTGGATCCCATCACCGGCAGCGACAGGATTTCATACAACCTGGCCTTCCATGCCGACATGTCGTTTCGCGACCCGAGATGGTACGAGCTGGACAACGCGAAAAAGCTCAGGGAGCGCAGTTCGCTTTCCAAGCTGGCCGCCCTGGCGCCGGCGGTTCTGACGGCTTTGGCCGACGAGGGACGCGTCGTGGAAGCCGACAAAATCGACGCGACCCAATCCAAGTTCGACAGTCGAGACAAGTTGCGCGCGCGGATCATCATGCTCCCGTACGAGGCTATGGGGCACGACCTGGACGATGTGAACGCCGATTTGTGGGCATTCTGCCAGGAGAGTCTGGAGGGCAAATTCAAGAACGACCTCATCCCGGTGGGTTCCCTGACCGTTATTTCCGAGCTGATCCGGGTGCTGACCGAGGAGAAGAATGCGCTTGCGTCCGTGCAGCAAACACTAATGCATTGCTTCAGGCAACATGCTGCGGAGAGGGAAAAGCTTGCGTACACAACATTGTCGGGATGCTTGAACAAGGCGCAGACCAACGGGGCTCCGTCCCTCCAAGCCGGCCTTGCCAGGCTGTTGTTCTGCGTGGCCCTCGACCTGCTGCTCGACTTGCAGGGCAAGCCCCAGGGTCAAAGCCTCTTGGCTATCGCGCCCTGGGACATCGATGTCAAGACGAACAAGTCGCTACGCCAGATCGACCTGCCCGGCGCCGAGCTTTCCGCATTCGCCGGCTTTATGAGCAAGAAGGCCAACACGCTCAGCGAAACGGCGGCGGTCCATTGCACGAGGAAATATCTGTATGCCTCGGGCTATCTTGCCCCTGCACACGGCGTTCAGAAGTTCATCGACCTCGTGAGCGCCATGTTCACCGTGGAGTGCGACATCGCGGCGGTGCGCAAGGAAATCCGCACGCGTGGACAGTTATTCATAGACCGTGTCAGCTCGCTGATTACGTCGAGTTATCTGATGGAAAGCACTGTGATCCTGCAGGGTAAGCTGCGATCCTTCGCCTCACGTCAGGCGGCGATACCGCTGGAGCGATGGCTGGAAAACATCCCGCCCAGCAAGAAGCTGCAGCTGCGCATCTACGTTCCGGAAGAAGGCGGCTTTCACCTGGATCGAGAGAATTTCCTGGGCGGCCGGCTCGACGATTTGAATCCCGTGCCCGATCCTGCAATGGGCAAGCCCTTCCTGCCCCTGGAGCTCTCCTTCACGCCTGCGAAGTATGGGCAGCCCGTGAAATGGTCTGGCCAATTCCTGACAAAGGACCAGCCTCAGCGGATTTGCTTGAGCAAGCAGGGCACATTCGGATCCACGGACGTGACGCCCATCCCGCTGCCAAACGAGGAACTTGTGCGGCAGACGGAATTCTATCCGGGGTTCTTCCTGAGCTACGACTTGGGCGCCGAGAATGAAACACGCGATTCGGACAAGTGGAAGATCGTGCCCGCGGGCTATTCGGCCCTGGAAACGACGCTTGGCGCCCTGTTATCAATGAAAGAGACGGGTGGAAGCAGTAACAAGACAGCTGAAAACGGATAGCCAAATGGCAAGACAATTCATAAGGAGGAGCAGAGATGAGCGGATATGATCCTGCATTTCTTGGTGTTGAGGTGCCCCTTCCCACATTTTCTCCCGCGCTTGAGGGCCTGATGTTGTCTAAGCCTGAGTTTCTCAAAGGCTATCATGTCACGTATGTCAATTACACACTGGCCATGAACACGACGCATCGCAGCGCAGCGTATGTAGCCTCGAACATCGATCAAGCACTGCTGAAAAAAACAGGCAGAAAGGACAGTTGGTACGTCGATTCGCGCATAGGAGACATATATCAGCTAAACAATGATTACTATCGCGACAACCCGTGGGATCGAGGTCATTTGGCGAGGCGGGATTCAGCAGCCTGGGGTAAGACGCAGCGCGAGGCGCAAAATGCGGCTGATGCAACGTTCTACTATTCCAATGCCTGTTTGCAACACGAGAACTTCAATCAAGACGAGTGGCTGGCGTTGGAAGACTGGGTGCAAAATCTGAAATTGTGCAGTAATCAAAGAATCAGCGTATTTTGTGGCCCCATTTATGGCGATTTTTCGCGCTCAATCAAGCCGACTGGCCGCCCGCCTACCTTCGTTCCCTCGGCGTTTTTCAAAGTCGTTTGTTTCATCAACAAGATGAATCGGCTCGAGGTTCGGGCCTTCATCATGACGCAGGATGTCGAAGCGTTGCGCGACAAGGGCGGCAGGCGCCTCTTCAACTATCAGAATTTCCAGGTCTCTGTGACCGATATCGAGCAGCTGACGGGACTGACTTTTCCGGATGTGATTCCAGATGCCAATCCGCTGTATTATCATGACAATCCAGATACCGCGACCGAAAGAGCGAATCTGAACGTCACCACGCTCCCGGAGCGCATCGAGGTGGATCATCCCGATGAAATGGTCGATGCCGACACCGCGCGCGAGACCATCCTGGACGACAAGGAAGACGTGTTCATCGCCGCCGCCCTGGTGAATCCCAAAGGGCTGGAGCGGGAAGAGGAGTGGGTTTCCATCATCAACCTGACCACGACGGCGGTCAACCTTGAGAACTGGAAGCTCAAGGACGCCAGGGGACATGCGAAGACGCTCACGGGCACGCTGGCACCGGGGCAGGCCATGGGGGTGAAGCCGGTCGCGCCGGTGACGCTCTCCAACAAGGGAGGCGCCATCAGCCTCTACAACGACAAAGGGGCGCGCATCGACCGCGTCGCCTACACAGAAAAGCAGGCGAAACGCGAGGGCGTCCCCATTGTCTTTCCGCAGCGCGATATGAGAACGTGGAGAACGGAGGGCGATCAACAGGCCGCAAACGCTGCACAATAGATTCAAGCATACGCGATGCATTGACGATGCTTGCGCCAAGGCCGCGGAAGCAATTCAGCATTTCGGGACTGGCCGCCCGAATGGGTGCGGCCCTGGCGCCATTCCATTCTCGACAAAGCGTTGTTCACAAGGGTACAGGTCTTGTCCATGGCGGCCCTGCCCAACCCTGCGGCAATCGCCGTGTCCGCTGGTCGATCGCGGCCAAGCCCGTGAACAGGCGCACCCGCTTGCGCCCCACGCAATATCCCTGACGCCGCAACCAGCGTGCCATCTGTCCCACGCCACAGCTCGGGGTTTTGAGATACTGCTCGTCAATCATGCGCATGAGCTTCTGGTTGAAAAAGGATTCCCCTTTCGATTCATAGTAATACGTCGATCGACTGATGTTGGACAGCCGGCATTGCCGTGCTATCGAGAGCCTCTGGTCGAGGGAGACCATATCTTTGCTCCGGGCATGGCTCAGGGTCCGAAGGCCTTGGCTTTCCAGTGGGCGATCATGTCCGGGCGCACACCATACTTGGCCGAAAGCTGGGCCATGGCTCCCTCGCCCCTGAGCGCCTCCAAGGCCTCCTTGGCCTTGAACTCCGCCAAATATTCCTTCCGTTTTGCCGCTGATTGTTCGGAATTTGGGGTCAATTTCTGGCATGACAATGGAAAACCATTCAAGTTGTGTTTATATTGTGTTGTGATTAGTGAAAAATCAGTGTAACTTTTGTAGCTATATCTTGTGTTGATGTCTCGTCTTGGCTATCATGTTACCAGTTGACAACCATCTTGCATCGGGGCTGTGACACTATGGAATATAGGACTTTTTTTTCGCACACGACTGGGGCGGAAGGGCCTTACCCCTACCAAAAACGCCTTGGGCAGGACATTTGGCCCGAGATCTTGGAGGTGCCGACCGGCTTGGGGAAGACAGCCGGGGTCATCGTTGCCTGGATGTACAAGCGACTCCGAAATGATCCCGACACCCCCCGACGGTTGGTATACTGCCTCCCAATGCGGGTATTGGTTGAACAGACCGCCAACGCCGCAAATGGCTGGTTGCTCAATTTGATCCAAGCAGGAATCTGTAATCCAAACTCCTTCGAGATCACCATGCTCATGGGGGGAGAGACACATAACGACTGGGACCAAATGCCGGAGCGCAACCAGCTGCTCATCGGCACCCAGGACATGCTCCTCTCCCGTGCTCTGAACAGAGGGTACGGAATGAGCCGATTCCGCTGGCCCATACAATTCGGCTTGCTGCACAATGATGCGCTCTGGGTCTTTGATGAAGTACAGTTGATGGGGAACGGACTCGCTACAAGCACGCAGCTCCAGGCCTTCAGGGAGCGGCTCGGGTGCATGCAGCCTTCTCGCTCCTTATGGATGAGCGCCACCATTGCCGACTCCTGGCTAGCATCCATCGATTTTGCTTCTCGTGTACAGCTTCTCAGGAGATTCACCATAGACGACGTCGACAGGAACGAGCCCGTGGTTGCCCTGCGTATCGGTGCCCGGAAAAGGCTGGAAAAAGCCGATGTAACAGCCGGCAACGCAAAGAAATGCGCCAAGTATATTCTCGCACGTCACATCGAGGGGTCGCGAACCCTTGCCATGGTCAACACCGTGGCCAGAGCCAGAGCCATCTATTCCGAGTTGGCCAAACTGAAGACCCGGGCACAGCTCGTACTGCTCCATTCCCGTTTCCGATCTGAAGACAAACTTCGAAATCTGGACGCATTGTTACAAGAGCCTGGGAAGGAAGGGAGCATCTGCGTGACGACACAGGTCATTGAGGCAGGCGTGGACGTCTCATCCCGAACGCTGTTCACCGACCTTGCTCCTTGGTCCTCTCTGGTGCAACGCTTCGGCCGCTGCAACAGGGACGGGCGATCGAATGACGCCCAGATTTTCTGGTTCGATTTGGATATTAACAAGAAAGGTGCGGCACTCCCCTATGATACCCCCGCCCTGGAGCGTGCCCGCGACATCCTCCAAGGCCTGGAAGACGCATCACCCGCATCCCTCCCGCCCTTCAACGAGCCCATGGAGTTCCTCAACGTGCTGCGGCGCAAGGACATTGTCGAACTTTTCGACACCACGCCCGACCTCGCGGGCGCGGATATCGACATCTCACGCTTCATCAGAGAGTCAGATGAACACGATGTCCAAGTCTTCTGGCGACAGGTATCGGGAAACAGACCAAATATAGACGAACACGCACCACGACGTGAGGAGCTATGCTCGGTTCCAGTAAACGATTTGCGAAAAATGGACGGCCTGCGCTTCTGGCGTTGGGACCACCTTGATAAGGAGTGGAGCACCCCCGAAACACTTGTTCCCGGCATGGTCCTGCTCCTCGATGCCGCTCGGGGGGGGTATGCCGCTGACGTGGGCTGGACTGGCGATCCCAATGACATCCCTGAGCTTTTTCTCCCGGAGCTGGCAGTTCTGGACGCCGATGACAGGGACCTGACCTCGGAAAGGACATGGGAAACCCTTGAACAGCATGCCGACAAAGTTGTTTCCAGTCTTGCGGAACTCATGAATCATGGGCTCGTGCCGCCAGGTCCGCATCAGGAGAGCCTGCAACGTGCGGCCCGGTGGCACGATGCCGGCAAGGCGCATATCGTCAACCAAGCCGCCTTTCTCGGAGAGCCTCCACAGACCACATCGAAAAAGGTATGGGGCAAGACCGCGAAACGCGGCCTCTGCTATTCAAGCAAGGGGTTTCGGCATGAGTTGGCCTCTGCCCTGGCCATGCTCGAACACGGCCTTGACGATCTCGCCGTCTATCTGGCTGCGGCGCACCATGGAAAAGTGCGCCTTTCCATCCGCTCACTTCCCCATGAACAGCCCCCCCCTAACCTGGAGACCAGGTTTGCCCGTGGCATCTGGGATGGTGACGTGCTCCCGGAAACATCGCTTGGAGGGGGTGTCACGCTCCCCGAGACCGTTCTTGATCTTTCCTACATGGAAATGGGCGAGGGCCCCAAAGGCCCAAGCTGGCTTGCAAGGGCACTCGCCCTGCGGGACGCCCCGGAACTTGGACCATTCAGACTCGCCTATCTCGAAGCCCTGTTGCGCATAGCGGACTGGCGCGCCAGCGGCAAGGAGGACCACCATGCATGAGCATGCACTTCACGGTTGCCACCCCGCCCCTCTTTCCAGCTATCTCAAGGCTCTGGCTGTGCTCCGCCTGCTTGCGGAGCAAAAGGATCCCGAGGCCAAGGGCTGGTGGCAAGACGATATCTTCTACCTGCGGACCGTCTGCGACAAGTCCGAGCTTATGTCCTTCTTTTGCGAGGAATACGTACCCACGCCCATTGTGTCTCCATGGAACGGTAATAGCGGGTTTTGCGACAACGACAACAAGCAAGGACTGAACGCAATTCTTGGTACAACCGACCCACGCTTTGCCCTCTACAAAAAGATACTTGAAGAGATCCAGTCCTGGGATGAAATCCCATCCTATGACACCGTCGGAAAGATTCTGAGAACGTTGCGCAATGCCCTGGAGACATCGCGCCCGGGCAAGGACCAGGATGCATTGCGTGCCCTCATAGACGCTATTGTCGCAAGTACTCCCCCCCCTGAAGCTCTCCAAGGCGCGCAGCCACAAAATCTCACTTTCCAAGACATCACGGCAATCTCCAAATCGAAAGAATCCCAATACAAAACAGCGGCTGTGGCTTGGCGCAATGCTCTCCGTAAGGGACGCACCAAATGCAGCGCTCTCAGCAGGGCTGGAACCAAGGAAGCGCTCCTTTCATTGTGCAGAACCCGCCTTCCTGACGATTGTCTGCCTTGGCTGGATGCAGCCTACGCCATCAGTGTCGACAACTCTGCTGTTTTCAATCCCCTGCTGGGAACAGGCGGCAATGAAGGACACCTGGAATTCAGCAATAGTTACATGCAGACGCTGTCAAGGCTTTTTCTCACATTGCAACATGAGGAAATCAATACTTTGTTGGAATCCGCGCTCATGATGACTCCCGCACTAGGCATGGAGCAGGCCCGCATCGGCCAATTCGATCCAGGCAGAGCAGGAGGCTATAACCAAAATGCGGGAATCGAGGCAGATGGCTTCAAAATCAATCCCTGGGACTACATCCTCACTTTGGAGGGCGCCCTTTTCCTTGCCGGCGCCGCAGCAAAACGCAATCAACAAGCTTCCCAGGGAGTATTCTCTCTCCCCTTCACGGTCCGCTTTTCTCCGGTCGGTTATTCCTCTGATACTCCCACTGAAAATGGAAGAAGTGAAACGTGGCTTCCCATTTGGCGCAACCCCGCCACGTATGTGGAACTACGCTATCTGTTCAGCGAAGGTCGTTCCAGCGTAGGCAGAAAGCCGGCTCGATCAGGCCAGGACTTTGCCAAGGCAGTGGCCACTCTTGGGGTCGACAGGGGGGTTTCCGGCTTCGTACGGTATGCGTACCTCATGCGCCGGGGCAAGAGTTACGTCGCCCTCCCGGCCGGACGCTTCCAGGTCCGCAACGATCCTAGGGTACCCAAGCTCCAGGAACTGGAGCCGCTGCTCCGCTCGCTGGACATCTGCTTCCGAAATCTCGAAGCCGACCCTCCTGTCGCATATGTCCAGGAGCGCCGCGCCATCGAGGAAGCCCGCTTCGACTGCGCCAGACTGGCCACGCCACACACCTTCCTGACCCTCGTACGCGCATTGGGGCGCATGGAGCGGCAGATAGCCCTGCGAGATGAAAAGAAGCGCCCCCAGAGGCCGCTGTCCGGCCTATCACCTGACTGGTTGCGGCTTTGTGACGTGGGTGTGCCGGAGGTAAGACTGGCAGCAGCGCTCGCCTCCATCGGCGTGACGGAAAAAGTGGGCTCCCTGCGGGCAAACATGACACCCGTGGACCCGATCAAGCCCTGGCAATGGGGTAAGGATGGCGTGCAAACATCCTGGAAAGGCTCCTCGCTCCCCGAACGCCTCGGCAACGCCCTGGTCCGCAGGCTCATGGACGCCGAACGACTGGGAACACCCAAGATACCCCTCAAGGGCAAGCTGCTCCTCACGCCCCAGGATGTGATGTCGTTTCTGGCCACGGATACAGACGACGTGCTCCTGGAAGAACTGCTCTGGGGGTTCACCCTCATCGACTGGAGGACCACCGAAGCAGAACCCAAAAACGGACTGGCAGAGGCGCGGATGGCCTGGAGACAACCCTTGCAAGCCGTACCCCTTTCCCGCACCTGGTGTCTGCTCAAGCTGTTGCACCACCCAAAGACCATCCGCGAGAAGTCCTTTCGCCGTGAACCGCGCATAGCACAACTGCTGCAGGCCGGTCGTGTAGAGGAAGCATGCGAGGTCGCCCGGCGGCGGTTGCGCATCGCCGATCTCGCACCATTTGACGTGCGGCTGGAGGAGGAGCTGGATCCGAAACGCCTTCTGGCAGCCTTGTTGTTCCCCCTGCGGAGTGTGGAGCCCTTGGAGAAACTTGTCTTGCGATAACCCTCGACAATCATGACAGGAGAGAGAAATGTTCGATTCCTTGAAAAATGCCAATCGTCTGTTGTTGGAAGCCCGGCTCACCCCCGTGCAGGGCGATCGTTTCCAGCCCACGGGCTTTGCCGACATCGGTGCCGCCACCTACACCCTGCCCGACGGCACGCGCATGCTCCTCGTGGAATCAGCGCAGTCCATGGCCAACCGCTTCGAGGCCACTATCCTCGGCCCTGACAACGAACTCATTCCGGAACTCGCAGGGCTCTCCTATGTCCGCGCCCAACTCCAGGGCGATGCCGACACCTGGACCAACTCCCTCATCGAAGCCCACAGAATCAACTCACCCTTCATCATCTCGAACACGCAATTCAAGGACAGCTTCAAGACTCTGGCGGAATACCGACAATATCATCCCCTGAATTGGAAAAAAATTGCTGCCGCCCTGTTCTACTATGATGTCAACTCCATCCTGCATGGCGTTTTCTTGGCCAATGTGGAAGACGGCCGCGTCAGGCTGCAACGCGCCCTATCTGCGTGCATCGAGGCAAAAAACGTGCGGGAAGTGGTCTCCGGAGGAGTGAAGAACAACCCCATCGACCCCACGGGAAAACTCAGGGCAGCTGAGATTACCACGAACGTCTACAGCAACGTCCCCTATCAGCGCGTCGAATTCACCGCCGAGGAAATCACGGCTTCCTGCAACGTGGACGTGGGTCTGCTACGCAGTTATGGCCTGGAAACGGACGCCGTGGATCTGCTCCTGGCCTTGGCCTGTTTCAAGATCCGCGCCTTCTTCGACGGTGGCCTCAGGCTGCGCACCGCCTGTGACTTCAAGCTCGCGGAAGACCTCAAGGTGCTCCAACCCCAGGAATTCGAATTACCCGGCAAACAAGCCCTCCTGGAGTTTCTCCAACAGAAGATCAAAGACTGCAAGAACCTGCTCGCCAGCCCCCCGATAACCCAGTTCGTCACCCCCGTAAAAATCAAGAAAAGCAAGGACGACGAGTAACAACAGGAGGTCGGCATGCTCATCATCCAGATGCGCTTTCTTACGGGGCGGTTCCACGCCACCCAATGGGGGCGCAATGTCAACGAAGGCGAACCGGAATGGCCCCCCTCCCCCTTCAGACTGGCCAGAGCCCTGGTGGATATCTGTCTCCGCCGCCGTCCCCAATGGCCCGCCGAAAGACTCTCCGCCCTGCTCCAACCTTTATGCTCACCGGTGCGCTTTGCCCTGCCCCAGGCCACAGCCGCACATACCAGGGTGTATATGAGCAAAAACACACCCAAGCCTTCTGACAAGGCCTTGATCTTCGATGCCTTTGCCGCCTTGCCGCGAGATGCTGTCCTTTCCATGGGCTTTGAAGCCAGGCCTTCCCCGGAAGTCAGGAGCAACCTGCGGGAGCTGCTGCAGGAGCTGCCCTATTTCGGCAGGGCGGAATCCCGCGTCGAGGCCTGGATTTTACCCGAGGACGCAGACGAACCGGAGTGGAACTGCCTGCCCGTGTCGGCTGGCGCGGAATTCATGGAATCACGTATCGATGTGGCCTGTATCCTGCCTCCTGAAGAATACGACTGTCTGGCGGTTCGGCCGGAGCAGAAAGTACCGGGAGAGACGAATAGGCTGGAAACCACTGGTCGGGCATGTTCATGGCTCGAAGCTGTGTGCCTCTCCACGGACGACCTTCTCCGGGACGGCTGGAGCACGCATCCCCTCCTGTCGTGGCAGGCCTATGACAGGGGCGCGACTCTGGTTAAGAATCCCGTCCCTCGTCTGGCCTCCAGGCTAGAGCACTTCAGCCCCGTCTGCGCCAAGTATGCCTTGGTCTCGAACGTCCTCCCCCTGAGCACCGACACGGTGAAGGTGGCTGAGCAGGTACGTACCCGGCTCATGGGCATCGCGCGCAGATGCAACGATGGCGACCCGACTCTTGTACCTCGGGTATTCAGCGGCAAGTACCCGGACGGGAGCCCCATTCTCGATCACAGCCACGCCTATTACATGCCTCTGGATGAAGACCACGACGGCCGAATCGACCATCTCCTGGTTTATGCCGCACAAGGTTTCAAGGGAGTGGAACTCCAGGCCCTGGATCGACTCCACAACCTCTGGCAAGCCAAGGGAAAGCCCGATGTCGCCCTGGTGTTGACGGGTCTCTTTCCCCGGCGCCCCGTATGCTCCAGACTATGGTGGAGTGTGACTCCCTTTGTAACCGCTCGTCATTATCGCAAGGGGCGTGGAGAATACCGTGACTGGTTGCGTGAAGAAGTCCTTCGGGAATGCGCCAATCATGGTCTGCCCATACCGGATGTGATCGAGCCCCAAGAGTACTCCACTTCGCGCTCCCTGAAATGGCACCAGTTTCTGCGTAGCCGCAAGGGCGGGGTCCCACTCTTCGGAAGCGGCTGGAAGCTTCATTTCGCCGAACCAGTGGAAGGACCTTTCAGCTTGGGCACCCTGAGTCATTTCGGGTTGGGCCTCTTCACTCCCTGCACAACCCCAGGTCCTTGACCATGCACACGCCCCCATCCATACCCGTCCGCATGCTCAACGAGTATGTCTATTGCCCACGCCTCGCCCACCTCATGTGGGTTCAGGCGGAGTTCGAGCACAACCCCTGGACACTCGAGGGCGCGCTCAAGCACCGGCACGTGGACAAGGCCGGACGCCCCCTGGCCGCGCCGCCGATCTCCGCACCCTCGCCCGACCGCCAGGACCAGGAACCCGGACCAGACCCCGGACCAAAACACTCCTCCGCTCCCCCAGACCCCTCGGACACCCCGGACACGGAGGACCAGACCATCCATGCTCGCTCCGTGTCCCTGACCTCGGAAACCCTGGGCATCGCCGCGCGCCTCGACCTCGTGGAAGGCCGCGGCACCCACGTCGCGCCCGTGGACTACAAACGCGGCAAACGCCCCCACTCCTCCAGAGGTCTTTACGACCCGGAACGCGTCCAGCTCTGCGCCCAGGGGCTGCTGCTCCAGGAGCACGGATTCCAGTGCGACCACGGCGTCATCTACTTCATCGCCTCGCGCGAGCGCGTCTTCGTGGAGTTCGACGCGGAACTCGTGCGGCTCACACTGGACGCCATCGCGGCATTGCGGCGCATGGCCCTGGAGGATCGGGCGCCCCCACCCTTGGAGGACAGCCCGAAATGCCCGCACTGCTCCCTGGCCGGCATCTGCCTGCCCGACGAGGTGGGCTTTCTCAACCGTCAGGACAAGCCACCTCGGCCGATCGTCGCCGGCCTGGAAAAGGCCCTGCCCCTCTATGTCCAGTCCCACAAGGCCTGGCTGCGCAAGGATGGCCTGCGCCTACTGGTGGAGGAAGACCACAAGACCATGGCCGCCGTCCCCTTTGCCGATATCAGCCAGCTCGTTCTCTTCGGCAACGCCCACATCACGGTCCCGCTGCTCCGAGAATGCTTTGCCCGTGACCTCCCGGTGACATTCTGCAGCTACGGGGGGTGGTTCATGGGGCACACCATGGGCACGGGGCACAAAAACGTGGCCGTGCGGGCGGAGCAGTTCCGCGCCGCCTTTGACGCGCAACGCTGCCTGGCCCTGGCCCGTGAGCTGGTCGCGGCCAAGATCGCCAACTGCCGCACCATGGTGCGCAGAAATTGGCGTGGAGCCGAGGAGACATCCCAAGGCGCCCCCCCGGAACTCCTCGCGGAGTTGAAGCAGGACATGCACAACGCACGACAGGCCCAGGCCCTGGAATCACTCCTGGGCATCGAGGGCAGCGCGGCGGGGCGCTACTTCCGCAACTTCGCCCGGATGCTGGAAGGCGACGAGGGACGCGGTTTCGACATCACCGGGCGCAACCGCCGCCCCCCAAAGGATCCGGTCAACGCGCTGCTTTCCTTTGCCTATGCCATGCTGGTGCGGGAATGGAGCGTGGCGCTCTCCGCCGTGGGCCTGGACCCCTATCAGGGATTCTACCACCAGCCGCGCTTTGGCCGACCGGCGCTGTCCCTGGACATGATGGAGCCCTTCCGGCCGCTGGTGGCGGATTCCGTGGTGCTCACGGCCATCAACAACAGAGAGGTGCGGCCCGAGCACTTCATCCATGCGGCAGGATCCTGCACACTCGCGGAGGCGGGGCGCAAGAGCTTCATCGCGGCCTTCGAACGCCGTCTGCGCCAGGAAGTCACGCACCCCATCTTCGGGTACAAACTCTCCTACAGGCGGCTGTTCGAGGTGCAATCCCGGCTGCTGGTGCGGTACTTGGCCGGAGAAATTCCGGAATACCCCTGCTTTACCACAAGGTGACGACCATGGAACGACTTTACATCATCAGTTACGACATCGCCAACCCCAAGCGTTGGCGCGTGGTGTACAAGATCATGCAGGGGTACGGGGAGTGGCTGCAACTCTCGGTGTTCCAGTGCCGGCTGGACAAAATGCGCTTGCTGCGGCTGGAGGCCCTGTTGGAGGACGCGCTGAAACACGACGAGGACCACGTCCTGTTTCTGGATCTGGGGCCAGCGGACATGGTCAAGCCCCGTGTGCGCAGCCTGGGCAAACCCTTCGAGCCGCTGCGACGCGAGGCGCGCATAATCTAAATCCGCCGTCCGGACACGCGAGCGGTGGAGTGGCGCGCCAAACCCAGGCAGCGCTCGCGATGGCGCAGCTCTTTGACATGCAAAGAGATTGTTTGTTGAAAAGGAGGTTGTGATGTGAGAGAATACAGGGGAAATGGCCGTGTATGATCAGGTGCTCGCGAACAGACGCAGGGAACGTTGCGGCCCAAGGGCTGGGAAAGGAGACGTATTCCGGGGCATCACTGCCCCGGCCTCATTGAAGCATGGCCGCTATGATGAGGGCCTTCAAGGGCTTGAGGTCGTATT
>CAZSRS010000064.1:0-15877 GCA_964609625.1 uncultured Desulfovibrionaceae bacterium | reverse complement strand
CCGATGAGCACGGGGTTGTTCTTGGTGCGGCGCGAGAGGATGCGGATGCAGCGCCTGATCTCGGCGTCGCGGCCGATGACCGGGTCGAGCCGGCCGTCCCGGGCGTCCTGCACCAGGTCGCGGCCGTACTTCTTCAGGGCGTCGTAGGTGGCCTCGGGATTCTGGGAGGTGACGCGCTGCTTGCCGCGCACCTCGGTGAGCACGGCCAGGATACGCTCCGGCGTGATCTTGAACTCGGCGTTGACCTTGCCCGCGGGGGTGGATTTGGGCTCCTCCAGCAGTGCCAGAAAGATGTGCTCCACGCTGACGTAGTCGTCCTGCATGCGCTTGGCGGTGTCCATGGCCTTGACCAACACCTTGTTCAGGCGCGGGGTGACCACGATCTGGTCGGGCCGGGCACCGGGGCCGCTGACGCTGGGCATTCTGTCCAGGTCAGTGGCCAGGGCCTTGGCATAGGCTCCGGGATCGAGGCCGGCGCGCTGCAGGAGCTTGGGCACCAGCCCGTCCTCCTGCACTGCCAGGGCCAGGAGCAGGTGCTCGGCGTCCACCTGCTGGTGCCCCCTGCGCACCGCGTCGGCCTGGGCCAGGGCAATGGCCTCCTGCGACTTCTGCGTGAACTTGTTCAGGTCCATGTATGTCTCCTGTGGTCTTGTTCAGTTTGGAACGGATATTGGGGGAAACCCTTTTTTGGTAAAAAAAGGGGTTTCCCCCAAACCCCCTTCCCAAAAAACTTTTAGTATGTCTTATGTCGTAGTCGCCGACCATTCCAAAGTTTTTGTGGAGGTGTGGGGGTGCGGAACCGCTGTTTTCAAAAAGTGGCTCCGCCCCCCACTTGTCCTTCCCTTTTCCTGGTTTCCTTGCTCCTAGCGCGACAGGCGCTCCAGATCGCGGACCTTCTGCTCCAGCCCGTCGATGCGCTCCAGCAGATCCACGATGATGCTGGCGCCCACGCAGTTGATCTCGAAATCCTTGCACAGCCGCTCCAGTTTGCGAACGCGGTAGATGTCGCGCACGCGGAAGAGGTAGGCCTCGGTGGCGGAGACATGGGGTTCCAGCCAGCCCATGTCGATGAGTTCGCCGATGCGGCTGGGGTGGCAGCCCGTGGTCTCCAAGAACTCCACCCAGGGGATCAGCTCCGAGCGTATGGGCATGTTCACGGTGCGGACAACGGTGTACTTGACGGTCATGGTCTATCCTCGCTCCCCACGGGGCTTGAAGCCCGAAATTCCGGCCAGTTCTTCCCAGAGCTGCTTTTCCTTGCCTTTCATGTCCTTTGGGGTCTTGATCAGCACCCGCACGAACTGGTCGCCCTTGTTGGCGCCCTGCCCCAGGCCGCGGCCGCGCAGCCTGAGCTTCTGGCCGCTGTCCATGCCGGGGCGGATGGTCAGGTCCACCTCGCCGTCCAGGGTGGGCACGCGCACCGTGGCGCCCAAGGCCGCTTCCCAGGGCGCCAGGGACAGGTCGTGGATGATGTTGGCGCCGTCCAGGGAAAAATGGTGATGCGGCAGGATGTGTATCTTGAGGTACAGGTCTCCGGCCGATCCGCCTCCGGCGCCTGGAGCGCCTTGCCCGGCCAGCCGGATCTTGGCGCCGTTCTTCACCCCGGCCGGGATATTCACGTTCAGGGTCTTGGTGGCGGGGGGCTGTCCCGGCATCTGCTCCTGGAGGCTTACGGTCTTGCTGCCGCCGCGAAAGGCCTCCTCCAGGGTGAGGTCCAGGGTGGCTGCCACGTCCTGCCCCTTTCGGGGGCGTCTGCTGTAGCCGCTCTGCGGGCCAAATCCGCCGCCAGGGCCTCCGAAACCTGCCTGGGAAAAGCCGCCCTGGGAGAAACCGCCCCGGCTGAATCCACCGCCGCCGAACAGGGTCTCGAAGAAGTCGCTGAAGCCCGAGGCATCGAAGTCCGCGCCGCCGCCTCCGCCGCCGAAGTGGAAGCGGACGTTCTCGAAGCCCGGTGGGGGCTGGAAGTGCTGTCCATGCTCCCAGTTCGGGCCGAGCTGGTCGTAGAGCTTGCGTTTCTCCGGGTCCTTGAGCACCTCGTTGGCTTCGTTGATCTGCTTGAACTTGTCCTCGGAATCCTTGTCGTTGGGGTTCAGGTCAGGGTGGTATTTCCGTGCCAGCTTCTTGTAGGCCTTGCCGATCTCCTCCTGTGAGGCGTTTTTGGAAACACCGAGAATCTTGTAGTAATCCTTGTATTCCACGCTCATCTCGATTAGCTCTCCTTGTGTCGGCCGTATATCGCCCTGGTATTTCCGGGCGCGGTGTTCCAACGTGTCTGAGAATAATGCCATTGGACCTAGTGTCAAGTAACTGACGCCATGACCGCCAGCCTCCCAGTCCCGCTCTATCATTACATAAGTCGATCTGCCGGCGCCATCAACGTATTTCCGGAAAATTTCGAGGCCCATTGCCAGGGCATGGCCACCGCCGGATACAGGGGCGTTTCCCTGGAGCGCGCGGCCGAGTATCTGTTGCACGGCGCGGCCTTGCCCAAGAAGAGCGTGCTGATCACCTTTGATGACGGCTTCCTGGACAACCTGGTGCACGGCCTGCCCAGCTTGGAGCGCCACGGCCACGCCGCCACGGTATTTGCCGTAGCCCAGCGCCTGGAGCAGGCAACGCAGACCCACTCGGATTCCGTGGACTCGGTGGACGCCCCCTTTGTGCGCAACACCCTGGGGGAGCGGGAGCGCCGCGACCTTTTCATGACCTGGGAGCAGGCGCGCCAAGCCGAGGGCTCCGGCGTGATGACCATCGCGGCCCACTCCCTGACCCACGCCCCGGCCTGGGGAGCGCCGGACATGCAGCGGCTGCGCCAGTCGCCGGGTGACCTGGAGCTGCTGCGCCCCGGCGCGCGCAACCGGACCTTTGACCGCCCCGCACCCTTTGCCTGGGGACTGCCCCGGCTGCCGGAACTGCCAGGCTTGGCCAATCGCGGCTTCCTGATCTCCGAGGAACTGTTGGGCGTGGTGCGGCAGCACGTGCCCCAGGAAGAAGACGGCAGGGAAGGGGATCTGCGGCCGGTGGCGGCGTTTTTCGAGGATGCGGGGGCGGTGGCCGCGCTGCGGCAAGCCCTCTTGGCCCTGCCGGATCAGGCCTGGGGGCGGCTGGAGACGGAAGAGGAATACCGGCAACGGGTGTACGAAGACCTGCGCGCATGCCGCGAACTCCTGGAAGCGCGCCTCGGTTCCGGCGCTGACACGGACCTATCGCGGCGCTGCCTGGCCTGGCCCTGGGGCAAGTACTCGCCCACGGGTCTGGAGATGGCGCGGGAAGCTGGCTTTCGGGTCTTCTTCGCCACCAGCTTCGGGGCCAACCTGCCCGGAGCGCGCCCCGAACACGTGCACCGCTTCAAGGCGCGGGACAAATCAGCCGCCTGGCTGCGCTCCCGGCTGTGGATTTACTCCCGGCCCTGGGCCGCGCGGCTGTATGCGGGGGCGCGGCTGTGATGGGGGGGTCCTGCCTGCTCTATCGATATTGTGCCGTAATCTGGGTGATACGCTGCTCTTGTACGCCTCTGGCCTCCAGGTCAGGGCCACACTAATGAACTTGGCAGGGGGCGGTGCAGGGCCTCGACGTCGGCCAGCTGTAACAGGCTCTCGCGCAGTCGCCTTGCGTTGGCCGGGCTTTGCAATATGTACCCGTCTCGGAAGCATCAGGACGCAAATCCCGTGCATCACCCTTCAACCCGCGCGGGGCACTGCCTCGGGGGGAGTCCTGGCAAGCCTCGGGGATGGATTTGCTCTTGATGGTCATGGTCAGCACCATCATTCCTTGCGGCGCTTCCGCTCTTCGTACTTTTCGCGCAGCTTGGAACCAGTGCCCTTGACGAAGCGCCAGGACTTCTCCCGGCCGTGATAGGCCACCAGCACCCAGATCAGATGGTGCACCACCACCACGGCCACGGCCCACCCCAAGGACATGCCCAGGATTTTGATCAGCAGGGTCAGCAGGATCAGGGAGATGAACCAGTGGAAAAAGACCTGCACGCCTTCGAGGGTCAGCTCCTCCCTGCGGTGTGCCTGCAAGAGTCCGCGGAACAGGAAGATGAAGAATGGCCCGAAGGCCAGGAGGATGAACAGGAGTCTGGACATTGTCGGCGTCCTCCTTCATGGCCGAAGAGAGTGTTTCCGGCCTGTGATCTTTGGTTGAAAACATGCCTGGCCCGTGGTTCCGGAGTTAAAGACTATACGCCGGATTGCGGCATTTTGTCCAGGAAAAGAAGGAAAATCTTCCTGCTGGAGTCCGACCGCGGCACGTTGGTTCAACAGTGTTTCAGGAATTCAAGCACCAGCTCCAGGAGCCGCTCCGGGGCCTCGAGGTGCGGCAGGTGTCCGGTGTGCTCCAGGTAATAGAGCTTGGCACCGGCAATGCACCGAGCCAGGGGCGCCGTTTCCTGGGGCGTGATCAGGGGATCGTCCGAGCCGTGGATGACCAGTGTCGGTGCTTGGATGCGGCCCAGCTCGCCGTATACCTCGAAATCGGCGATGGCTCGAATCTGCCCGGCCAAGCCGTTCAAGGTCTGGAGAAAGGGGTTGTCCATGGTTTCGCGCACCAGGGCGTCCAGCCGCGCCGCTCCATCGGGCGCCTCCAGGGTTTGTGGGGAAAGCAGCCAGAAGAACAGTTCCCTGGTGATCCACTCCGGTGATACGCCCGAGCGCAGCCCGTGCAGGACGTGCTCGAAGAGCAGAGCATTGCGCCGGGAGAGTCGCGCCGCGCTGGAACAGAGCAGCAGCCCCCCCACCCGCCTGGGGTGCGTGGCTGCCAAGTGCAGGGCGATCATCCCGCCCATGGAGTGCCCCAGCAGATGTATGTGGGGCAGGTGCAGGTGGTCCAGCAGGGCCAGCACGTCGGCGGCCATCTCCTCGATGCTGTAGGGAGGGGGAGGAGCAAGGCTGCGCCCGGCGCCGAGGTTGTCCAGCAGCAGCACGGGCAGGGACGGGAGCCGTCGATGCAGTTTTTCGGCAAAGGGCGTCCAGACCTGGAGATCGTTGCCCAGGCCCGGCAGGATGCAAAGGGGCGTGGTCGCGCCAATGGTACCGGGGGCACCGATGATTTCGTGATGAAGCAGTGACAAATCGCCCTCCTGTGGTTCGGGTCAGAATCCTTCTCCGTCCAGCAGCTTCTGCAGCATGGACTTTTCCTCGTGAGCGCCCAACTGGTGCAGGCGTTTCTCCAGCTCTTGCAGCTCCTGGCGTTTCTGGCGCACCTGGTTCATGATGTCGGCCACCTCCAAGGTCTTGTTCAGGCGCTCCTCGATGAGGGGCGTGAACGACTCGTGGATGCGGTGCAGATACTCGATGGATTCAGGACCATGCATCTTTTCGATGGCTCCGATGTTCACTGCGATGAACATGCATTCTTCCATGGCCACGACCGTGGCCGAGCGCATCTGCGAATGCACGGCACCGATCTCGCCGATGATCTCGCCGCGCTCGCATAGTTGGCAGACCTCGGCGCCCTCTTTGATGACCTTCACCGCCCCCCTGAGGAGAACGTAGGCCCAGCGGCTGAAGGTGCCCTCCTGGATGACCACGGCGTCCTTGGGGTGGCGTTCCAGCCGGACCACGTCACCACTGCGCAGCATCCTGCGCAACTCGTCCCTGCTGAACATGTTGAAGACGGGGAGCTTTTGTAGCAATTCGACGATGGTGGTGTTCAGGTAGATCTGCTTGCCCATGTTCTTTTCCACCGTCTCTTTCAGTGTGGAGTCTGTCGCTCGTCCATCATACATCCACGACATCCTGGAGGCAACGCGGAAATACGTTTCGTCGCATGATTGCAGGGGCGGATCATGACCCCGCGCGCGAAAAGCGCTGGATGGCCAGACCACCCATGATCAGCCCCAGGCCGGCAAAGGTGGAGCCGGCGATGTGCTCACCCACCAGGAAGTGGATGAACACCAGGGACAGGAACGGCGAGAGGAAGATCAGGTTGCCCACCTTGGCCGTGTTGGAGGAGCGCTTCAGCGCCCTCAGCCAGAGAACGAAGGTCACACCCATCTCGAAGGCCCCCACATAGGCGGCGCCGGCCAGCCCTTTCCAGTCCGCCACCACGGGGGTGGAAAACAGCACGCAGACCAGCAGGGCGCAGGGCAGGGCCAGCAGGAAGTTCAGAAACAGCCCCTCAACCGGGGGGCGCGGGTCCTTGGTGTTGCAGATCCAATACAGGGCCCAGATCACGGTGCTGCCCAGGGTCAGACCCACGCCCAGTGGGTCGGCGAAGCGCATGGACCAGGGTGCGCCGTGGGTGGCGATGACCACAACGCCCAAATAGCTGACCAGCGCGGCCAGGAGTTCGCCCCGTCCGATGCGCTGCCCCAGCAAGGGAATGGAGAGCAGGGCCAGGGTGATGGCCCAGGTGTAGTTGATGGGTTGGGCCTGTTGCGCGGGGAGCAGGTCGTAGGCCTTGAACAGGATCAGATAGTAGATCAGTGGATTGACCAGGCCGAAACCCAGGGAGAGTAGGTATTCGCGCCGGGTGCGCCGGAACGCGGCTGCAAGACGCCCTCGCAGGGCCAGGATGCCGCCGAGCACCAGGGTGGAGGCCAGTGTGGAGTAGAATACCAGCTGGATGGAGTCCAGATGACGCAGGGACAGCTTGAAGGCCGAGGCTACCGTGGACCAGAGCAACACGGCGGCAAGGGCGTGCAGATAGGCGGAGCGCTGCTGGTGCATGGGGCAGGGGCGGTTGGCGGTTACGGGAAACGGCCTTGCGGGGGAGGAACTTTTTGGTAAAAAAGTTCCTCCCTCGCACCCCCTCCTCTAAAACGTATGGAATGTCAAGGGGATGATGGAGGAGGAGCCGCGAATGGCGTCAAGGAACATGGGGCGATGCCCGGTTGAGAGTCCCAGTATTGGGTGCTCGGGCGAGATTCCTTTTGCTCAACGTTCAGAAGCGGTCGATGCGTTCCACCCTGCCTTCGCGCCCCACTTGGTAGCTGATGCCGCGCCAGGAGATTCTTGTCGCGGGCAGGGTCATGGCGTGGCTCACGGCGGCCATGCTGATGGTGACCAAATAGCCGATGAGCCAGAGGATCACGTTGCCTGGCGCGGGGTGGGCCCGACGGCTGTGAAGCACGAGGAGGATGCAAGCGCCGAGATGCGGGCCGGTCGGCAGCAGCAGGGACGGGGGCAGCAGGCCCAGGGGTACCAACAGCAGGATCGTGGCGAGGTCGAAGACGAGCATTCCCAGGGTGAGGTACAGCAGGATGCCCACGGCCAGCCACGACCCTGGGAACAGGAACTTGAGATAGAGCCATTGCCGCTGGAGCCAGATCAGCAAGCCGCGCATGGTTTCGGGAGGCAGGTCGGTGTCCATGCGGGCGCGGGGCACGGCCGTGGCCTTGTGGCCGGCGTGCTCCAGCTTCAGGGCCAGGGACACGTCGTCCACCACGGTGCGGCCCCAGATGGCGGCCACGTCTAGTTCGTCGAAGGTCGCGCGGCTGATGGCCATGCTTCCGCCCCATGGCTGGGTAATGCCCGGAATCTCCTGCATCATGTACAGGGTCAGCACCGAGATGGTCCGCCCCAGGCTCGCGAGGTTGCGTTTTTGTGGGAAGACGTGGTGGTAAGCCGTGCTGGCCACGGACTCGTCCGTTACTATGGGGCGCACCAGCTCGGGCAGCCAATGCGGGGGCGCCACGTGGGTGCTGTCGCAGAAGGCCAGGATGGAGCAGTCGGGAGCCAGGGCCGCGATGCCAGCGAGTTGGTTCCAGTTCTTCTGGCCGCATTGTCGGGCCTGGCCGGCAAAGGCGGTCCCGATCCTGGGGCCGTTGTCTCCCACGGCTGCCTGAGCCGCCCGCACCACGGCCAGGGCAGGGTCCTGGTCGTCCTGCATGGCGAAGACCACCTCGTAATTCGGGTAGTCCTGCCTGAGCAGCGATTCCAGGCAGGCCTGCATGCCCGGCGGCGCGTCCTTGACCGGCACCACCAGCCCCACCTTGGGCGTCGGGTGGGGCAGAGGCGTGGCGGCAGGGCCGTGCCCCTGGCGCAGTCGGCGCCCCCCGTAGAGGATCAGGACGGTGATGGGCGCCAGGGTGAGCAAGGCCAGGAGCGTCAGCAGGAGCACCTGTAATACCCCGGACCTTGAAATGCCAGGAGATAACCGGCAGGCATCAGTAGCCCATCAGGCCGCAGCAGCGGGAGCACACCGGCATCAGGCCCTCGCTGGCCAGACTGCGGCGGAAGCGCTTGTAGGCATCGGAGTTCCAGAGTTCGGTGATGGTCTGTTCCTTGACGTTGCCCACCACGTAGTCGTGGTAGTCGCGGCAGGGCGACATATTGCCGTTGCTGTCGATTTCCACCACCTGGAAGATGGAGATGCACTGGTCAAAGCCGAAGCGCTCGGAGTGGTCGTTGTAATAAAGTCTGAGGTTCTCCTCGCCACGGATGTTGGGGATGAAGACCACCGGCGGGGCGCCCTTTTCGGCGGAGCGCTTGTCCAGAGCGTCGAGCTGTCCGCTCAGGGATTGGTAGTCCTCGAGTTTCCAGCCGCCCAGCCACCCCCAGTGCAGCTTGGGGGCGAAGTCGAAGCGCCGGGTGAAGTCCTGGTCGTGGGCCGCGGCGTGCTCCTGGTCGATCCACCAGGAGGGGTAGAACACGCAGAGATCGGCCTTGTCGCGGTAGGCGTCGTAGATGTCCACCAAGTGGTTGGCGTTGTCCTTGGACACTGTGGTCAGTGTGGCGATCAGCGGCAGGGTGGCGTTGGTGGACTTCTTGTACTCCATGACCTCTGCCAGGCCTTCCTGGATGGCCACGAAGCTGTTGGTCTTGCCCACGCCGCGACGGATCTTGTTGTGCACTTCCTCGCAGTGGCCGTCCACCGAGACCTGGAGCAGGAACATGGGGATATCGACAATATCCTTGGCGAACTGCTTGATCTTGGTGCCGTTGGTGGCGATGGAGCAGGGCAGTCCCAGCCTGGTGCAGGCGGCGATGACATCCAGCCAGCCTTCGTACAAGGTGGGCTCGCCCCCCCAGAGATAGACCAAGGGCTTGTGCCCGTGCTGCACCAGGTCTTCGAAGAGTTGGATGTAGCGCTGCGGGGAGACTTCCTGCCTCTTCAGCTCCTTGAGGTCCTGGTTGTGGAGGAAGCCGCTGTCGCCCCACTGTCCGCACATCACGCAACGGAGGTTGCAGAGGTCGGTGATGCGGATGCTCACCTGGCGGATCTTGTTGGCCTGGCCTTCCTTGTGCTTGGGGTAGAGCACGTTGAACAGCCATTTCTCGCCCTGGAGTTTTGCCAGCTTGCCGGCGATCCAGGGATGTCTGGCGATTTTCGCGAAGTTTTTGAATACGGCCTGGGGCGCGACCTTGCTGCGCTTGCTCATACAGCTCTCCCGTACTGGTATGTTATGGATCCGACCGAAACGAAGTCCCGTGCTAATCTTCTTTGTCGTTGTTGAAAAGATCCGTGCTGAAGAATTTCAGGATCGCCGATGCAGGGAGCCGCCCGGTGCGCGCCCGGAGAGGGGCTTCTTGACAGGTGTCGCCGCAGCGGACAAAGTGATCGGCCCGAGGCACTATACGCGCTTTGTCTCGAATGACAACCCGCGGGCCGTGGCACTGTCCCTGGCCTGTGAAAGGCGTGAATCGCCAATGAAAGCACTTGTCTACCGTCGCTCGGTGGTCCGCTATCTGGCCTGCCAGGCCGCCAGCCGCATCTGGCGGAGGCTCTTCTTCCCAAGCATCGCGCCACTGGCCCTGGCGGACGTGGACTTTGCCCCGCCCCCGGACTGGGTGAAGCTCAAGGTCCTTCTCTGCGGTATCTGCGGCTCCGACCTCGGACTGATCAGGGGTGCGGAGTCCTACCTCATGGAACCTTACGCCTCCATGCCAGCCATTCTGGGCCACGAGATCGTGGCCGAGGTGCTGGAAGCGCCTGCTGACAGCGGCTTCGCGCCTGGCGAGCGGGTGGTGGTGGAGCCCCTGCTCTCCTGCGAGGTCCGGGGGCTGGAGCCCTGCCGTTTCTGCGCCCAGGGGCACTATAACCTTTGCGAGAACTTCTGCCAGGGGCCACTGCCGCAGGGCATGGTGCTAGGCTACAATTCCACCGCCGGGGGCGGCATGGCCGAATTCACCGCGGCCCACCCCTCGCGACTGCGCCGGGTACCGGACTCCCTGTCCACGCAGCGGGCCGTGCTCGCGGACTCTTTCGCCTCGGCCCTGCAACCCGTGCTGGACAACTACCCGGCTGATGACGATCTGGTGGTGATCTACGGTGCCGGGATCATCGGCCAGAACCTGTTGCGCTGCCTGCGCGGCCTGGGGAGTCGGGCCCGGGTGGTGATGGTGGCCAGGCACGGCTTCCAGCGCGACCTGGCCCAGGCTGGGGGCGCGGACGAGGTACTCATGTCCCCGGACCGACGGCGGCTGGGCGAGGCCGTGGGCGCGCGACTGCTGCCCACGACCCTTGGCGGCGGCACTCTGGAAGGCGGTGCAACCCACTGCTTCGACTGCGTGGGCAGCACCCGCTCCATGCAGGATGGCCTGCTCGGCCTCAGGGCACGGGGGACGTACGTCCTGGTGGCCACCCTGGGCAAGATCTCGGGCGTGGATCTTTCCAGTGTCTGGCATCGGGAGCTGCGCATCAAGGGTGCCAACTGTTACGGCAAGGGCGTGTTCAACGGTGGGACCGTCTCCACCTACGACCTGGCCCTGGATCTTCTGGCCAACAGGCTCGGCCCGGAGCGCCTGGACGGGCTGCTGACCCATGTTTTTCCCCTGGAGCGCTGGCGCGAGGCCTTTGCTACGGCCTTTGACAAGCGCAACACCTCCAGCGTGAAGGTGGCGGTCTCGCCGCGGGGCTTCCCGGGTGTGGAGGGCGGCAATGGCTGACAATGGACTGCACACCCTGTGCATCTATCATATCCTGGACGGCCTGCGCGACGGGCTCTCGCATTTCTCGCAGCCCAGCAGGGTGGCACTGCTCTATGCCGTCTCGCAGGACGATCCCCTGCGCATCTATGACCCGCAAAACCTGCTCGAAGGCCACGAGCCCAAGCTGGTCGAACTCTTCCAAGAGTCGGATGCCTGGAGGTGCAACGCCTCGGATTTTTCCAGGCTGGGACAGGTGGAACTGACAGGCTTCGAGAGCCTGCAATTGGCAGGCCTGATCTCTTTTGGAGCCAGGTCGCGCTCGGTGTTCTATCAGATGTGGTTCACCGAACACCATCCGGACATGTGCTCCATCGGCCCCACCGAACGCTGGCTGGAGCACGCCGCCTGGCTGCTGTCCCAGGACATGGCCGCGGCCGCGCCCTGCATCGGCAGCTCGGGCCTGGTCTTGCAGGCCTACGCCACCCACGCGGTGCGCGACCACATCGTGGACGAGCGCAACGTCATGCTCGGACCGGACAGCCGGCTGCGCATTTACTCCATCCTGGACGCGGTGCTGGGCATCTCCAAGACCTTGGAAGAGGGGGCTTGGCCCAGGGGCGAGCTGGTCTTCGTGGAACCGCGGTTCTTCGACCAGGTTCGTTTCCTGGTCCGTTTTCCGATCATGGAGCAGCCCATCCTGGAGAACCACAAGCACGTGCGCAAGCTGCTTCTGGCCATGGAGGGCTGTCAGCGGACCCTGGTCTCGGACGGCAAAACCATCGTGGGGGTGGCGGTCAGGCCCTCGAGGCCCTCTCAGGTGGTGGCGGATTTCCGTGGCAGCTACGGCTTCATCCGCCTGGGGGATGCGTCTGTGTGCAGCTTCTATGACGGCTCCTTCCACTCCAGCACGCGGCGTGCCGTGCTGGTGCAGTTGGAGGAACTGCTGCTGGAATCGGAGGTGGATCCCGCGCAGCACCACGTGCTGCTCCAATCCATCGCCTCCATCGTGCACGATGCCGCGGAATGTCGGCGGGGGTGCACTCTGGTGCTGGACATGCGGCGCAAGGTTCGCGACATCCCGGGGCAAACCTTGCAGCCACCCTTGAATCTGCGAGACCCCGAGGCCTTGATCCTGGCGCGATCCCTGGCCAAGGTGGACGGGGCCCTGCTCATCGGCGCGGATGCCCGGCTGCACAGCTTCGCGTGCCTGTTGGACGGATTGGCCGTGCCGGGGGAGAACAGGGCACGTGGTGCCAGGTTCAACTCTGCCCTGCGTTTTTCGGCGATGCACGATGCCATGGCCGTGATCGTGGTCTCCTCTGACCGCCCCGTCTCGATCATGCAGGGCGGCATGGAACTCACGGCCCAGTGCGCCTGGAAACCCATGCTTGGGAGCGCGAGAACACCGCCGCTGCTTTCCCAATGGCTGGAGGAGTAGGCATGAGAAAAAGCTTGCCTTGTTGTCCAGGGATTCGTATCAACGATATGATCCCGTGGTAGGCCGCCAGAGCCGTTGCCAGTACAACGCACACCAAGGAGCACGCCATGAAACCCTGGACCGCCATCACCCTGAGCACATTGGTTCTTCTTGTCTTCTGCAGCCTCGCCCATGCCGAGACCTGCGAATACGACACCCGTTGGGGTGTGCTGGTCATGAGCTTTTTGCCGGGGCAAAGCTCGATTATCGGGCACTATCCCTACAAAAACGGGAACATCAGCGGATCGTGGAACGGCAGGAACGTGGTCGAGGGCAGCTGGTACCAGAACGATGGCAGCGGTTATTTCCGCTTCAACATGCACCAGACCGGGTTTACGGGAAAGTGGCGGTACAGCAACGACCGCAATTGGCGGGGCGACTGGAACGGCCAACTGCGCGGCTGCTTCTGATCGCATCCGCCCAACTGCTTGCGAAGTCCGTTGTCGTGGAGCGGAGCGCTCAATGCCCGGCGATCCCGGCAAAAGCCTCACTGGCCCGGTACACGAAGGCGCGCAGCAGTTCGGGATTCTTGCGGCCCGAAGCATCTTCCAGCCCCGTATGGGCGTCCACCCCGGCGGGGCGCACCTGGACAATGGCCGCGGCCACGTTGCCAGGGTGCAAACCTCCGGCCAGGATCACCGGCCTTGGGGACAGCTCCACCAGCCGGTGGCTCAATCCCCAGTCATGGGTTGTGCCCGTGGCGCCGATGGCACCGCTGACAGGATCGAAGCTGTCGGTGATGAAGGCGTCCACATAGGGGGCGTAGGCCGCCATTTCGGCTTCCAGCGCGGCCTGCTCCGCCACTCCCCGCACGATGAGACTCTTGATCAGGAAGATGTCCGACGCCAAGCCCTTGATCCGGGCCAGAGTCGCCACGCCCTCCCTGCCGAGCGCCGCGTGCAGCTGCACATGCCGGATGCCGAGTTGCCGGGCCAGCCCTACCAGAGCAAGGGGGCGGGTCTCGTAGGTGATCAGCACCGGAACGAGGCAGGCGGGGAACACTGCCACCAGGGCGGCTGCCTCGGTCTCGGAGAGATCCGGGGTGTGCACCGGCAGCCGCAGCGGGATGCCCAGGGCATGGACACCGGCGGCGACCACGTCCTGGGCCTCGGCCAGATCGTGCACGCCCGCGGCCTGGATCAGGCCCGAAAAGCCCTGCCCCGGCAAGAGCACGGGGCTGTTCACGAGGGCTCCCCGAGCATGTTGTCGCGCCGCCCCTTGGCCTGGATGCGCCCCTCGCGCAGCAGGAGCACGTGACTGATTTCCGGGGGCAATTCGTCCTGGTGGTGGGTGACGCAGACCAAGGGCACGCCGGCGCGCGCCACCCTGGAGAGCAGGGCCAGGAAGTTTCGTCTGGCGTGGGTATCCAGGCCCGAGCAGGGCTCGTCAAGCAAGAGCAATTCCGGGCCGAGTCCCTGATTGGCGGCCAGGGCCCTGGCCAGGAAGCAGCGTCGCGCCTGGCCGCTGGACAAGGCAGCCACGGGGCGTTGCGTCAGCTCCCGCATGCCCACCAATTCCAGCCACATTCGGGCCTCGCGGCGTTCCTCTGCCGTGGGCACGCGGCCGTGCAGACCGATGGAGGCGTCGAACCCGGTCCAGACCAGCTCTTCCGCGCTCACGTCGTAGCCGTAGCCGGCTTGCAGTTCGGGCGAGACCAGGCCGATACGGCCGCGCAGGCCGCCGGGGGGGATGTCTGGAGAGCCGAAACGCAGCGCTGATCCCGCCGGCCCTTGCACGCAGGAGGGGTGCAGCTCACCGGCCAGGCAGCGCAGCAGGGTGCTTTTGCCGGCGCCGTTGTGCCCCAGCACGCCCCAGTGCTCCCCAGGACGTACGGTCCAGGTGATGTCCGTGAGCACAGGAATGCCGTCCCGGTGAATGGAGACGTTCTCCAGGTGCAGCAGAGGCGGGCCTCCAAAATCGGGCGCGGGGCGCTCCCTGAAGAGGAGAGCGCCTGGGGTGGGAACCGCGTCATCCTCAGGTCCGCTACGGAGCACGTCTGTCAGGGGACCCTGCCGGAGAATGCGCCCGTTCTCGAACACTGCCACGTGGCTCAGGCCCTTGGGCAGTTCCTGCGGCCTGTGGCTGGAGGCCAGGACCTGAACGCCCCCTTGTTGGATGATACGTTCCACGGCATGTATCAAGGCGCCCCTGGCGGATGCGTCCAGGCCGTCGCAGACCTCGTCCAGTAGGAGCACGGCTGGGGTCTCGGACAGGGGCGCCATGGCGCGTGCAATGAGCACTCGGCGCAGCTCCCCCTGGGAGAGTCCGGGCAGGAGTCGGCCGCGCATGTCCGCGAGCTGGAGCAGCTCGAGCAACTCCTCGGCGCGACGGCGCTGGGCAGCGTACGGGGTGCGATACAGCAAGGGGGCGTCGAAAAAGCCGCTGCACACGGCGTCGAATACCGTGATTCGCCATCCTCGTCGTTGGTAGAGCTGCTGCAACTCCGTGGAGACCACTCCCATACGGGAGCGAGGGATCAGGGGGGATTCGCCGACAGAACCGAGGTTGTAGAGCCTGGGAGGCGGGCCGGGGCGCTGCAAGGGCCAGAGTTCGCCGCGCAGCAGGGCGAAAAAAGTGCTCTTGCCCGCGCCGTTGCGTCCGACAACGGCCCAATGGGTGCCCGGCGCGAGGGACCAGTGTTCGATGTCCAGCACCATGCGTCCTTGGCGTTGCACACGGGCGTGGCGCAGTTCGATGAGGGGCGGATGTGTCGTGCGGGGCATGGGAGCGACCGTGGTAATTCTTGATCGATTATTTGGGGAGGAGTTGCCTCAGTGTCAGGCGCCAGTGATAGGGGAAAAATCCAAGCTGGGCAAGGGCGGGAGTTTCGGTGACTCATGGGTGTTGCAGGGCGTGGCCTGATGCCCCGTGCGTCGAAAATGTTCCTTGCAATCAGTTTGGTCACAATGTACAGTTAAAAATTCAATATCGGGGCGTAGCGCAGCCTGGCAGCGCACCTGCCTTGGGAGCAGGGGGTCGCTCGTTCGAATCGAGTCGCCCCGACCAGTGAAAACAACGGGTTACATCAGCATGGTGTGGCCCGTTTTTTCGTGTGGTCTACATTCATAATATCAACGAGGTGCATCCCATGCGCTTTGTATCCACAAATAAAGAAGAGAAGTGCGATTATCCAAACAATGGTTGCTCACTATTGACCGGAAATAGCTTGACAGTTTCTTCAATGATCATGCTCATGTCGGAGCGCCAATCGATAAGGAACACCAGCACGCCGATGAAGAACGTGAAGAGGTCAGAGCCTAGAAAGCTTTGCACAATGGCAGCTTTCCATGAAGGCCTGATCTTACGTACTTCTTCCTTGAATCATCGCTCACAGTCTCCAGACAGTCCTTGGAGCTGTGCCTCCACGAGCATGTTCTGAAACACTTCGAAAGATGTCGTGGTCAGTTGTCTGTAAGACTCCAGACGCCCCATGCTGATGTCGTAGAATCCAGAGAGGTCGTTCTCGGATTGACATAGTTGTGCTTAGCATTGAATCGTTTGATGCAATCAATCTTCTCGTGGAGGTAGACAGGACTTTCGCCACATCTTCCCTTCTTTGCTATTTTCATATATAATCACAGCA
>CAZSRS010000063.1:0-16328 GCA_964609625.1 uncultured Desulfovibrionaceae bacterium | reverse complement strand
CATAAATCAGACCTAATCACTTTCTATACAAAGTCTAGACCCTGTGAGCGCTTACGCCGCGACTTCCCCTCTCCGTGGCAGGGGCAGGGGGCGGGGGCTCGTTCGCGCGGGCGAGGTCGGCTTGCGCGCAACTGTCCACTCCCATGCAGAAAAGAGTCAAGCCAGCGACCACGCCGGCGCCTATGAAAAAGGGATCGAGGGAAGTGATACCCGCCACGAGCAGCACCAGCCCTGGACGATCTGGCATCTGCCCAGGGTCATGTCGTACATGTCGCACCTCCCTGCGCATGCGCTGACCCAACAATAGCAGGAAAAGCGCCCCGGGCCAGGCATCCCAGGCAATGTGCCATCGCATTCCGTCAGAGAGCAGGCGGCAGGTGTCATCTGTTTCAGTGAGTGCGCGACATGGCTCAAGGAGATGCGTTGTAAGAAATGCTCCTGGTAACTTTCTGCAACGGCAGTCCACGGTTACTCTTGCACACCCGAGGACCCTTGATGGTCCCACGCGATTGCTGTCGCCTGCTCCGGACGATGCCTCGCGTGAACAATAATTGTTGAATAATCATTGCAGCAACTGGCAATGAAGCGTACACTATCGTTGTATTGGTGTAATCGCAACGTCGCGACAGCCAGTTTTCGACAATTCAACCGTATCGGGGGAAATGCCATGAAGAATCTGCGCATCGGCGTCAAGCTTGTTGGATGCATGTCCCTCCTGCTGATCCTGGTTTGCGCAAGTCTGGGATATATCGCCTACAACCGGGCTTCAGCGTCGGCGTTCGACCAGCTTCGCGAGAATATCCAGCTCATGGCGGGTGACGCAGCCAAGATTGTACGAGGGCAACTGGACTATCAACTCCTGGCCATCGAGGCCACGGCCAACCGCAACGTCATCCGCAGCATGGACTGGGAACTCCAACAACCGGTGTTGATGCAGGACATCAAACGCTTCGGCTACCAGGAGATGAGCGTGGCCACGCCTGACGGCAACGCGCCGGTCCAGGGCGGAGGCAGCACCAACATCAGCGACCGCGAGTACTTCAAGCAGGCCATGGCCGGAAAGTCCGTGATGTCCGAAGTGCTCATCCATAAAGTCCTCAACAAGCCCATCATGGTCACGGCAGCCCCGATCAAGGGGGACACGGGGCAGGTCGTGGGTGTTTTGTTCGCCATACTGGACGCCACCATGCTCAGCACCATCACCGACGACATTGGATACGGCAGCGAGGGATACTCCTACATCATCGACGGCAAGGGCGCGCTCATCGCCCATGACAACCGGCAGTTCGTCCTGGATCAGCGCAACTTCATCGAAGAGGGGCGGACAAACCCAGAGTTCGCGCGTCTGGGGCAGATGATGAAGCGCATGACCAAGGGCGAGACTGGTTTCGACGAATACGAGTTCATGGGGCACGATCGATTTCTCGGATTCGCCCCCATACCTGGAACCCAGTGGTCCATCGCTGTCGGCGCCATGCGCGACGACGTGATGATCGGCGTCTTCGCCATGGGCAATGCAATCTTCTGGGCGTCCACCATACTGCTCCTAGTGGGCATTGTGGCGACCCTGCTCGTCAGTCGCATCATCACCAGACCCATCGTGCGGCTCATGCGATACGCCCAGGCCGTGGCAGGGGGCGATTTCCAGGCCACATCCGGCATCTCCCAGAAAGATGAAGTGGGTAAACTCAACGACAGCATTAATTCTATGGTCTCCGCCCTGGTGGAGAAGATGGACGAGGCCGAGGAAAAGAGCCGCATCGCGGCCCAGGAGACCGAAAAGGCGCGCCAAGCCGGAGAGATTGCCGAGCAGGCCAGGCGAGAGGCCGAACAGGCCAAGGCCCAGGGAATGCTCCAGGCCGCCGACCGCCTCGAGGACGTCGTAGCCGTTGTTTCCTCGGCCTCGGAGGAACTCTCGGCCCAGATCGAGGAATCGAGCCACGGGGCCGAGCAGCAATCACAGCGGGTCTCGGAGACCGCCACGGCCATGGAGGAGATGAACGCCTCGGTGTTGGAGGTGGCCAAGAGTGCGGCCCATGCCGCAGACACGGCTGACGCGGCCAGGCACAAGGCGCTGTCGGGCGCCGAGGTCGTCAACAAGGTGGTCTCCGGCATGGGAGAGGTCACTGAACAGGCGCGGCAGATGAAAAAGGACATGCTCGACCTGGGGCAGCAGGCCGAAGGCATCGGGCAAATCCTCAACGTGATCACGGACATTGCCGACCAGACCAATCTCCTGGCGCTCAATGCCGCCATCGAGGCGGCACGCGCCGGCGAGGCGGGCAGGGGCTTCGCCGTGGTGGCCGACGAAGTCCGCAAGCTGGCCGAGAAGACCATGACCGCCACCAAGCAGGTGGGTGACGCCATCCATGGCATCCAGCAGGGAACGGCCAAGAACATCGCCAACGTGGAAAGAACCGGGACAACCATTGCCCAGGCCGTGGAGCTGTCCAACACGTCCGGCCAGGCCCTGCAGGAGATCGTCACCCTTGTGGAGCAGGCCGCGGATCAGGTGCGCTCCATTGCCACGGCATCGGAAGAACAGTCCGCCGCCAGTGAGGAGATCAACCGCAGTATCGACGACGTCCAGCGCATCTCCTCTGAAACCGCGGACGCGATGATCCAGAGCGCCAAGGCCGTGAGTGAACTGGCCGTACAGTCCAACAAGCTGCAAGCCTTGATCAACGACCTGAAGGAAGAGGGCGGGGCGGCATAGCACTCCCCGCGCGGGACACGGTGATGTGAGAGCTGGATCAGAACTCCAGCGCCAGGTAGTCCTCGAGGATCACCTTCAGCCCGAAGCCCGGGAAGTTGACCCGGTACTTGTTGGGCGGGATGCGTTCCACGATCTTGCCCCGGCCGAAGATCTTGTGCCGGCAGAAGGGCAGCTCGCCGGGAGGCTTGGCCGGGTTGGCCGCCGATTTCTCGGGCTGCCGTGATTCCTGTGGCGCGGCAGGGGTGGCATGCAGGCGCTCCGGATATTCCGGCCGCCTGTTGACGTGGCTCTCGTGGGCCTCCTCGAACAGCGGCGGTGGCAACTCGCGCAGGAACGGGCTGATGGACGCGGGGTCGGCGAACTCCTGCCCCCTCTTGTACACCGAGCGAGGCGCGAAGAGGGCCAGGTAGTCCTTGGCCCTGGTGCAGGCCACGTAGAGAAGTCGACGCTCCTCTTCGTAGTCGTCGTTGCTGTTCATGGCGTGGCGCGAGGGAAAACGCTCCTCCACCAAGTCGATGAGCAGCACCGCGCCCCATTCCAGACCCTTGGCCTGGTGGATGGTGGAGAGGGTCAGGCACTGCTCGCGGTCGCGTTGCTCCGGCGCCTCGAGACAGAGGTCGGCCAGGAGCTGGTCCAGGTCGCGGTAGCCGGCGGCTATCTGGATAAGCTCCTCGATGCCCTTTTCCCGCTTGGGATAGTCGTCAGGATACAACTCCTGGAGCAGGGGCTTGTAGAAGTCGAAAACCCGTTCCACCACTGCCGCGGGGGGTGAAACAGCGGTACGTTGGGCATGCAGCAGGTCCAGCAGTTCCTTGACGCCTTCGTGCCGCTTCAGGAATCCTTCCAGGCGCTTGCCGTCGCCCGAGAGGTGGGCCTCGTGGATCTTCACGGCGGTTTTGGCGCCCACGCCCTTGAGGTGCGCGGCGATGCGCTGCCAAGCCAGCCGGTCGCCGGGGTTGCGCACGCAGCGCAGGTAGCAGAGCATGTCCTTGATGTGCGCGGCCTCGGAAAAGCGCATGCCCCCGTATTTCTGGAAGGCGATGCCCAGCCTGGCCAGCTGCGTCTCCACCTGGAAGGATTGGTACCCGGCGCGGAAGAGCACCGCCACCTCATGCGGCGGGTACTCGCGCAGCAGCTCGAGGATCTTGTCCACCACCAGGGAGGCCTGGGTGCGGTCCGACAAGGGGCGCACCAGCGTGGGCCTGGGGCCGGGGCCGCGCTCCGAGAACAGTTCCTTCTCGTAGTGCCCCACGGCGTTGTCCAGGATGCGGTTGGTCAGGTTCAGGATATTCTGGCGGGAGCGGTAGTTCTGCTCCAGCTTGACGATGCGCGTGCCCGGAAAAGTCTGGGGAAACTCCAGGATGTTACGTACGTTGGCCCCGCGAAAGGCATAGATCGACTGGGCGTCGTCGCCCACGGCCATGACCCGCCCCTCCAGGGGTTCCAGGAGCTTCACCAGGCGGGCCTGCACCAGGTTGGTGTCCTGGTACTCATCGATCATGATGTGTCGGAACAGGGAGCGGTAGCTCTGGCGTACCTCCTCGCGCTCCAACAACAGGGACTCGAACTGGAAAAGCAGGTCGTCGTAGTCCAGGAGGTTGTGTCGCTGCTTGAATGCGCCGTAGCCCTTGGCCAGGGCCGCGAAGTCGTCGGCGTAGCCGGCCAGGTGGAAGCTCTCCCGGGCCAGGACCTCGGTGACGTCCAGTTCCTTGTTCCGCGCCTTGCTCAAAATCTCCACCACGGTGCCGATCTTCGGGTAGGAGCGGTCACCCTTGCCCAGGCCCAGCTCGGCCTTGAGTTCCTTGAGCGCTGCCTCGGAGTCGGGGCGGTCGATGATGCTGAAGTCGCTGGAGTACCCCGGCGGCGGTGTGCGCCGCAGGGCGCGGTAGGCAAAGGAGTGGAAGGTGCCGCCGCGCACGTCGGTGAGGCCCGAGGCCTCGTCCTGCCCCAACAGCCGGGCAGCGCGGCCGAGCATCTCCTGCGAGGCCTTGCGGGTGAAGGTCAACAGCAGGATGGCCCAGGGGGGTACCCCACGCTCCACCAGGTAGGCCAGGCGGTAGACGATGGTGCGCGTCTTGCCGCTGCCCGCGCCGGCTATGACCAGCAGGGGGGAGTCCAGGTGCCGCACGGCCTCCCACTGCGCCGGATTGAGTTCCTTTTCGTAGTCTATGGGCATGATTCGGGTGGTGTGGTTGTAGTCCGTTACTATGGAAATCAGGCTGTCAGGATACAAGGTGCTGCATGGGGGGTGGGCGCCTCAATGCCGAAGTGCTCCAGCACCAGCCGCCCCACGTCGCGTACTCGGCAGGGCGCGGCGCCGGCACTGTCCAGGAAGAAGGCGTCCTGGGCCGTGTGCGTGCCGCGCCGGCCAAATAATCCGAACACCTCTGCGCGGCCGGTCTTGGCCTTGAGATCATAGCCGGGGCGGGCTTCACAGACCAGGTCCGGTAGCTGCGCGTCCTGGAGTGCGCCAGGATAAAGATCGGCCCCCAGGTGCACGGCATGCAGCACGGGTTCGCCCTGGTGGCGCAGCTCCAGCAGCCCCTGGCGCAGCGCTCGCAGCACGGGTTCGCGCTCTCCGGGGGAGACCTGTCCCCTGGCGAAGCGTTGGTCATGGACGTAGATCCGCCCCGGATCCAGGGCAAAGGCCCTGGCCTCTGGCAGGATGGCCTGCATGTCCAGCTCAGTGCGCGTTACCCCGCCATGCATGCGCAGGAAGCCCTGGGACCTGAGCCAGGCGTTGAGGTCCACCTCGCTGATGAGGCTGGTGAAGCCGTGATCCGCCAGCGCCAGCAGGCGTTTGGGTTCGGGCAGGGAATCATAACGCTCCAGCAGCTCGCCGATGCAGCGGTCCCACTGGCGCAGCAGTTCCAGGCAGGGGAGGTGCAGGGGGTCCTGCTCGTCCTCCAGGGCCGGGTAGTGGAAGTGGAAGAGCCTGTCGGTCTCGGTGAGCACGAAGACGAAGAGGTCCCAGGCCAGGTCTGGCCAGAGCAGATCCAGGGCCTTGCGCCGCCCCTGCAGGGTGGCGTGCAGCTCGGCCAGCAGCAGGTCCGGGTCGCGGCGCCCCCGCTCGGTGTCGGCCTCCAGGCGGTAGCCGGCGGCCCTGAGCGGCCCCTGGAGGAAGGGGGGGAACACGGCTCGGGACAGCTCCGGAGCCACGAATCCGGCCACGAGCATACCTTTCAGGGGGCGGGCCGGGTAGGTATTGGGCAGGTTCACGACCTTGCTGACCAGACCGCGCTCCCCGAGACGGTGGAAAATGCTCGGACGACGGGACCAGGTGGAGTCGGCGATGGACAGGGTGTAGGTTTGGGGGTCCAGCCGGGTGAAACCGTAGACCCCGTGCTCTTCCGGGCCGGCCGCGGTGTAGAAGGAGGTCCAGTTCACGGGTGAGAGTTCGGGCAGTTCCGCGCGGATGCTCACGGCCTGCGCCGCAAGCCGGGCCAGATGTTGGAAGCGCTGGGGATGCGCGGTGCTGAGCCTTTGGGCCAGGGGGAGGGAGAGCCCGTCCAGTCCCAGGACCACCAGGCGGGGGCGTTCACCAATCAACATGCGCCCTGCATATCAGGAGCGGGCCTGTAAGGCCAGGGGCAAGGCCGTTGCGCAATGGGGCAGGCTTGGGTATGTCATGCATGGTCGCATGGTTGGCCGGTCGCATGCGCATCACCCTCAACCCGCTGGAGTCGTGCATGGACAATCCCTTTGTGCTGTTGGAAACCGACCTGGGCGAAATGCTCATCGAACTTTTTCCGGACAAGGCGCCGAAGACCGTGGAGAACTTCCTGCGCTACGTGGACGACGGCCATTATGACGGCACCATTTTCCACCGCGTGGTACGGGGCTTTGTGATCCAGGGTGGGGGGTATGACCGCGAGCTGCGGAAACGCCTCCCGAGGGAGCCGGTGCCCAACGAGGCGGACAACGGCCTGGGCAACGTGCACGGCTCGGTGGCCATGGCTAGGAGCGAGGAAAAGGACTCGGCCAGGGACGAGTTCTTCATCAACGCCGTGGACAATCCCGACCTCGACCACCAGGACGACAGCGACGAGGGCTTTGGCTACGCGGTGTTCGGCCAGGTGGTGGAAGGACTGGACCTGGTGAAGAAGATCAACTGGCGCGTGGTCAAGGCCAGGGGAGATTTCCCTGAACTGCCCGTGGACCCGGTGGTCATCCGCGCCGTGCGGCGTTTTGAGTGAGCGCATCAACAAGTCGGAGGACGTCATGCCAAAGGTCACATATTCCATGCCCGTGTTGTTTGTCACGAATATCGAACTCTCCACCCGCTTCTACCAGGAATTGTTCGGCCTGGAGATCGAGCACGACGTCGGCGTCTACGTCATGTTCAAGGGGGCTTTTTCCCTCTGGGAGCGTCAGTCCGCCCTGGAGATCATCCACGGTTCCCACGCCGCCCGGAAATATCCCTCGGCGCACGACGTGCACCAGATCATGGAGCTGTACTTCGAGACCGAGGACCTGCAAGCCTTCTACGACGACCTCTTCTCCCGCAAGGGTTTGGAACTGGTGCACGAGCTGCGCGAAGAGCCCTGGGCCCAGCGCACCGTGCGTTTCCTGGACCCGGACGGCTTCATGGTGGAGGTGGCCGAGCCCATGCCGACGGTGGTCCTCAGGCTGGCGGACGAGGGTTTGACGCCCCAAACGATCGCGGAACGTACCACCCTGCCTCTGGAGACTGTGCAGGCCATGCTGGCCTGACAGCTTCCGACCATTCGGATTCTTTCCTGCCTCGCCTGGCAGGTCCCATCGTTGCCGCTCCCAACGGCATCTCGCGCTGCTGTTTATGTAAAACACATTGCAATTGACGCATTCATTTTGTCATGCGCGGATGACAACAGCAGATTTGCGTATTATGAATGGGGCAATTGTCTATGGCATTGTGGGATTCGGATAGATGGATACAATAATCCACATGAAACAATGGAGCGGATCATGTCCGAAGAAACACCAGTAGGTTGTGCCAGACCAACTGGGGGCGTGGTGGGAGAAGCCCCTCAGGACCTGGAATCCAAAGACCGGACCGTTGCACCAGCAGACATCGGAGGAAAATCCATGATCACCGTCGGACAGAAGGCCCCGGACTTCAGCGCGCCAGCGTTTTTCAAGAATGAGTTCACTTCGATCAAGCTTTCCAATTATCTGGGAAAATGGGTGGTGTTGTGCTTCTACCCCGGCGATTTCACTTTTGTTTGAGCCACCGAAATTTCGGCGGTCGCCGAAACCCATCCCAAGTTTCAGGAACTGGGTGTGCAGGTGCTTTCCATGAGCGTGGACAGCATGTTCGTGCACAAGATGTGGGTGAATGTGGAACTTTCCAAAATGGTCACGGCCAAGGAAGTGCCCTTTCCCATGCTCTCGGACGCGGGGGGCAAGGTGGGCAAGGTCTATGGCGTCTACGACGAGAACGCCGGCGTTGACGTGCGCGGACGTTTTCTCATCGATCCCGACGGCGTGATCCAGGGGTTCGAGGTGCTTGCTCCCCCCGTGGGGCGTAATGTGTCCGAGACTCTGCGCCAGATCGAGGCCTTCCAGCTCGTGCGCGAAAGCAAGGGTGGTCAGGCCACGCCTTCAGGCTGGCAACCCGGCAAGGCCACGCTCAAGCCCGGCGTGGGTTTGGTGGGCAAGGTATGGGAGGAGTGGAACGTCAACATGGCCTTTGAGTAACAGTCTGCCATGTCCTGACAGCGCCTGAAGTCCTCGGGCGCTTGGCCGGGAGTGGAAAGTCATCTATTGTCCGCTCCCGGCAATCATTTATTTCATAACGCGACTTGCTACCATGGCGGTGTTGGCCGCCTGTATCGAATGGGGCGAGGGGTGCCAACGGGTTCCCCACATCGTGCCGTGTTCGCGCGGCGCACATCGACTGTCGCGGTTCTGACACGTTCTTGGTATGGAGTACCGTGCTGCGTACCAAGGCGGATTGGAGGTGCGAGGGACAAGGGGCATTGTCACCTGGCCGTCGATCCGCACAAGACGGAGACAGGAACGCTGAGGGTTTTTGATGCATGAACACCGGAAAGCCGAGGCAAGGGGCAGGCCATGAACGCGACACAAGGCATGAACACGCATGGAACTGGTCGGCCAGCCCATGCCGAACGTCGGTTTCTCGTAGCAGTGAGCGAGCACAAGGAGCACCTGCAGGGAATCCGATTCATGAGCGGCTTTTTTCAAAGCCGTACTGGAGTCCTCGTGGAACTCGTCTTCCTGCTCCCCCCGCGGACCGGAACCCTGCGCGGCCCATACGGCACCATCATGGGGCTGGGCAGCATGGACGAATCCATCTTCGCCATGCATGTGGAGCGCGGCCGGAGAGCCGTGGAAGAGGCCACCAGACTCTTGATTCAGGAAGGCTTTGGCGCGGACGCGGTCAGGGTCGAGTTGACCTCGCCGAAGGACGCCCTGAACCGGGACATGCTGGAGCGTGTCCTGCAGGGCCAGTTCGATGCCATTGTCATGGGCAACAGGGGGCGCGGGTGGCTCGAGCGCGCCCTGGAGGGTGAGGTGGACATCGGCGAGGAACTCATGCGGGGCTCCTGCCGCGTGCCGTTGTGGATCTGCGCCACACCACGACCGGGAGCCGGCAATGTGCTGCTCTGTCTGGATGGGTCGGAAATGGCCTATGCCATGGCCAGGCACGTGGGCGCCATGCTGCGTGCCGAGGTATGGCACACGGTGACGCTGCTGCGCGTCAAACGGGATACGCCTGCTTCCCCGTATTCTCCCGAGGAGATACTGGAGCAGGGGCGGGAAATTCTACGCCAGGCAGGAATCGCCGATCAACGCATCGAAGCGAAGATCGTGGTGCACAACGACGTGGTGCAGGCGATCATGCACAAGGCCGAGGTCGGCAACTACGCCGTGGTGGCCACGGGCCGCCAGGGTGCCGGCGCGGGAATGATCAGGAGAGTCTTCATGGGGTCGGTGACCGAAAAGCTCTTCCGCACGATGCAGCAGGGCTCGCTTTGGGTGTTGTGCTGAGCCTGTGGGCTTTTCAGGTGCATCCGCCCCCCATCAGAAGATGATCCTGACCTTGCCACAACGCATTCCTTGCCGCAGTGAGAAGGATGCCTCATGCAAGGACGTTTTCTGATGACGTACAAGAGCTTATGGTGTATGTCATGGAATAATTGGCAAGAAGGTCTTGCCGAAGCCGCACCTCGGCAATTGCAACCCAGGGAGCCGTCATGTCCAACGCACATTCCTCGTTTTTCGGCCGCTGGATAGGCAACGGCAGCGGGTGGGGGCGTATCGCCCGCACCCTGGTCCTGACGGGACTGATGATTCTGGCTGGGATTATACTTCCGCCCCCTGGCGGCGCGACGGCACACGAGCCCGTGGTTATCGCCGCCATAGCGGCCCACAGCGGCGATGCCGCGCCTTCCAACAGGGTACTGTTCGAAGCCGTGCGCTTCGCCGTGGACGAGATCAATGAATCCGGGGGGCTGCTGGGCAGAAGGGTGGAGGTGTTGGAGTTCGACAACCAGAGCACGTCCCTGGGATCCCTGGCTGCGGCCGGGCAGGCTGTGGCGGCGGACGTGGCCGTGGTCATCGGCTCTTCCTGGAGCGACCATTCCAGCGCCATGGCTCCGGTGTTGCAGGAAGCCGGCATCCTCATGATCACACCCATCTCCACCAACCCCAAGGTCACCTTGCATGGGGACTACATCTTCCGCGCCTGCTACATCGACCCCTATCAGGCCACGGTCATGGCCCGTTTCGCCTTTGAGGACCTCGCCGCGCGCTCGGCCGTGACCCTGGTCAACGTGAGCCGCAGCTACAGCGAGGACCTGGCGCGCTTCTTCACCGACAGCTTTCAAGATTTGGGGGGGCAGGTGCTCTGGCGCGGCGGTTACATCCTGGACACCGCGGACTACAAGTCCCTGTTGCAGAAGGTTCAGGAATTTGACCCGGACGTGCTCTACGTGCCTGGCGACTATCGCGACTCCTCGTTCATCATCAAGCAGGCCAGAGACCTGGGGCTGCGCGCGACCATCCTCGGCGCCGACGCCTTTGGCCTGCGTCTCTACGATTACATCGGCGAGCTGGCCGACGGTTGCTATTACACCACCCACTGGCATCGTGACAGCCCCCAGCCGGAATCCTGGGATTTTGTCCGGCGTTGGGAAAAACTCCACGGTGAAATCAGGCAGACCACCATTGCCTTGACCTACGACGCCGTGATGCTTTGGGCCGCCGCAGTGAAGCGTGCCGGGAGTTTCGACCGGAAGGAGGTACGCGACGCCCTGGCCGCCACCAAGGACTTCATTGGCGTCTCGGGCGCCATTTCCTTTGACGCCAATGGTGATCCGGTAAAGCAGGTGGTCATCAACAAGTTGGAAAACGGCGAGGCCAAGTTCATTCGCAACGTCTTGCCCTGAACTTCAGTGCTCAAGTGCACCTTGGTCAGCGATGTCGGCAGACAGGAAACAGCCCATGCTTCGCCCCTTTTCCATGACACTGCGTTTCAAACTCAACGCCGCGATATTCCTGACGTTCGTGCTGCTGTCCTGTGCCTTTGCCGTCATCTTGTTGCACTTCTTCGATACCCAGCAGCAGTCGGCACATGACAAGGCGCGCAACATCCTGACCATTGCCGTGGGCAGCAACCGGCACGGCCTGGCCAACGAAATCTTCGAGCACAGGGTGGAGGCGCTGCAACTGCGGGTGACGCAGATGCACATGGTGGACGAAATCGACAATACCCATGTCTTCGACGTCAGCGGCAAGCTACTGGTGTTCAAGGGGCGTGGCGACCCCATGCAGCAGCTTGCCCAGGATCTGCGCGACAAGGCGCGGACAGAGCCCCTGTCCTGGCGCGAGAATGACGAACAGGGGAGCGTGCTGCGCTACCTCGCACCCATCGAGGCCATGGGCCTGCTCACGGGCTTCCTGCTCACCGGCTATTCCCTGGAGGACGTGGAGCGGGTGCAACGCCAGTACGTCACGCTTTTCGTCAGTCTCATCGGAACCCTGTTCGTCTCCTTGATCCTCTTCCTGAACACCATCCTCAACAAGGCACTGATCGCTCCGGTGGAAGAATTGGCCAGGACCATGCAGACCATCGCCCAAGGCAGGATTGATTCGCGCATCGACCCCGGCGCGGACGACGAGATCGGCCGCCTCAGCCGCAGCTTCAACCGCATGGTCGACCGCATCCAGGAGCAACAGAACACCTTGGTTCAGGCCGAGGAAAAGTATCGCAGCATCTTCGAGAGCGCGGTGGAAGGCATCTTCCAGGCCTTGCCGGACGGCAGTGTCTTCAGCGCCAACCCCGCTTTCGCCAGAATCTTCGGCTATCCGGACCCAGAAAGTTGCATCCAGGCCCGTTTGAACATTCTCCAGCACATGGGGGAGCGGGAACGGGATCTGCCCGACTTCCGTGACACGCTGCACAGGCAGGGAGAGGTGACGGGATTCACAGTTCGGTTCGGACGACTGGACGGCCGGACCTTCTGGGGCAGTCTGTCCATGAAGGCCATTCATGACGAGAGCGGCGCCGTTGTCCGGCTCGACGGCTCCATTCTCGACGTCAGCATGCGGGAGGAAAAGGATCGCGCGGAGCGCGAGCGCAGGGCCGCGGAGGAATCGGCCAGCGCCAAGAGCCAATTCCTGGCCAACATGAGCCACGAGATACGCACTCCCATGAACGCCATCATCGGTCTGACCCATCTTCTCCTGCGGGGGGCGCTGGAAGACAAACAACGCGGCTATGTGGCCGACATCCGCAGAGCCGGCACGGTCCTGCTCTCGGTGGTCAACGACATCCTGGACTTTTCCAAGATCGAGGCCGGCAAGTTGGTCATTGACAGCACGCCCTTTGTCCTGGACGAGGCACTGGCCCACGTGGCGGCGGTGATCGGCCCCCAGGCCGAGGACAAGGGCCTGGAGTTGGTCTTCCACATCGAACCCGGCACTCCGAGGCTGCTGCAAGGGGATCCGTTGCGGCTGGGGCAGGTCTGCGTCAACCTTTTGGGGAATGCGGTCAAGTTCACCAGGCAGGGAGAAATCGGACTCCGCATCCGACATACGGAACTCGCGGACGGCCAAGGCCTTCTGTTCGTCACGATCTGGGACACGGGCATCGGCATGAACGAGGAACTGCAAGCCAAACTTTTCCAGCCCTTTACCCAGGCGGACGGCTCGGCCACGCGGGAATACGGCGGTACCGGCCTGGGATTGTCCATCTGCAAGAAGCTCGTGGAACTCATGGGCGGGGAGATCGTGGTTCAAAGTGTGCCCGGATCGGGCAGCATGTTCCGGTTCAGCGTGCCCTGCATCCAGCCAAGGGAAGGCGACGCCCCGCAGTGGCCCGATCCGAACCTTGTCTCAGGACTCGCCACTGTCAACACGCTCGTCGCTGTCAGGGGGGAATCCGTACGTAAGGCTCTCCTGGATGGATGCGCCGGCCTTAACCTGCATCCCGCCTGGGTGGAACCGGCCGGCTTGGCCCAGGCCATTGCCTCCAGATGCCCCGATCTGCTTGTTGTCGAGCCCGCCGGCCTCACCTCCGAGGTGTTGCGGCTTCTGGAACAGGCGTCTCCAATGCCGCGCCTGCTTGTCCTGACGCCGGCCTTCATCGTTCAGGCCACACCGCTCCCCATCGTGGTGGAGCAGGAGGCCGTGCTCTTGGCTACACCCTTCACCCGCATCTCCCTGGCCGAGGCTCTGGGCGAATGCCTCTGGCCGGACAGGGCCAGGCGGCAATCAGAGCGCCGGGATCCCGTCGCGGAGGTGGGTGAACGCCTGCGCGGCCGGCATGTGCTTCTGGTGGAAGACAATCAACTCAATCGCATGATCGTCTTGGAATTGCTCAGACTGGTGGACGTGCGCGCCGACGTGGCCATAGACGGCAGCGAGGCCGTGCAGGCCGTGCGCAATAAGGATTACGACCTGGTGCTCATGGACGTGCAGATGCCCGTTATGGACGGCGTGCAGGCAACGGAGATCATCCGTGCGGAGCTGCCGCACAAGACCATGCCCATCGTGGCCATGACCGCCCACTCCTCCAGCATGGAGCGTTCCAGGACCAAGGCTGCCGGCATGGTCGAGCACCTGACCAAGCCGGTGCAGCCCGGCAGGCTGTACGCCACCCTGCTGCGGTTCCTGGCACCGGCGTCATCACCTCGGTCCCATCCAGACGGAAAGGGTGGTCTGGAAGGGCAAGCCGCACCCCTTGTGCTGGATCTGAAAGGCGGTATACGTCGTATCGGCGGGGACAGGGACCTCTACCGACGCCTGCTGCATGTCTTCAGGGAAGAATATGGTAGGCACTCCGCCAGGATCGGAGACGCCTTCGAGGCCAAGGACAGGGATCAGATGCTGCGCACCCTACACGCCCTCAAGGGAGGAGCGGCCAATGTCGGCGCCGAGCGGCTGCACCAGACGGCCAAGGCCCTCGAGACTGTCCTGAGAAGCGGTGGAAGTCTCGAATCGCCCGAGGTTTTGCAGGAGCTGGCGCAGGTCCACGCCGAGACCTTGCGCCATATCGACGACCTGCTTTCCCGGGAAGACCTTCCCGACGGTGTGTGAGAACGTAACCGTGAGGCGGGTATTACCTGCCGTGCGCGGGTGCGGGTTTTCCCATTGACAGCGTTGCCGCCCCCTCTTACACGCAGGCCAGCATGGACGACATCAGCCCCACATGCATACCTCTGCACTGGAACGGCGTGGAAATTACAGTGCCGGTGGACTGGGAGCCCATTCGCCTGGGGCGTTCCGCCCTGCGGGTGGCCGGACCGGACCGGGATCGAGGCGCCATCCTGGATTGCACCTGGGAACGGGGGGGAGCACACCGCGCTGTCTCTGCCGACACCGTGGCAAGGCGCCTCAAGCGCGGCCTTAAGGAACTCTCCCCGCGTTTCGGGCTCGAACCTCTGCCAGGGTATTTGGCCGAGCACTTGGCTCAGGCCTGCACGGCATTGGAGGTTTCGGGCCTGGACGTCCGACCGTTTACTTGGGGCGATCCAAGGCGCGACGGCGGCGTGGGTGCGGCACTGTTCTGCCCCCGCTGTAAAACCAGCGTCCTGCTGCGGCTCATGCGCCCCGCGGCCCTGGGCCGGGATGTCGGCGCGATGCTGTCCGCGTTTCGCGAGCACGCTGAAGACGGCCGCACCGGTTTCCGGCTCTTCGGCATCCGGGCCAGGGTCCCGGTTGTGTTCGAATTGCGGCGTTTTTCCTTTCAGCCGGGGCATTACCGGCTGGATTTTTTCGGCAACAAGCAGGCCAAGGGCCTCAGCCTGGTACTGGAGCGCCTGAGCCCGGCCTCGGTCCTGCTCAAGGGGGTGGGATTCAACGACTGGGCCAGGCAACGCTTCACCGAGGTGGTGTCCGAGGAGGCGTCCCACGAGGGGATGTGGCAAGGGGGGCCCAGTCTGGAGTGGCGGCGTTCGCCGCGGCGCTCCTGGCTGTGGAGGACGGTTCCCTGGAGTCGTCGGGCCGATCGCCCTGGCAAGGTCAGGATCTGGCTGCCGGACGGCGTGAACACGGTGCTCTGCGCGGCCATGGGTGGTGCACGCGCCGCGGATGAATCCGCCGAGCGGTTGTTCGAGGAGGTTTGCGAGGAGTATGCCCCTGTTCAGGTCGAAAAAGGCTGAGAAGCGCCCCCAGCTCACGCGGGAGCAGGCCCTGGCCTGCATCCCTTGCAGGACGCACCTGGTGCAAGAGGAGCGCGTGGATACCGACACCCTGCGTCTGCGTTACCCCCTGGCCTGGAAGCCCTGGTTCGGCGCCTTGGCCGGGCGCTTCGGAGCCTGGGACTCAAAACCGCGCACCAAGCGCCTGGAGTTGGATCTCATGGGCACTGCGGCCTGGCATTTGATCGACGGCAAGCGTAGCGTCCGCGAGATCGTGGACAGGTTCGCGGAGCAATTCGGCTTGCAGCCCAGGGAGGCCGAGGTGTCCATGACTGTTTTTCTCAAGGAACTGGGCAAACGAGGCCTCATCGTCATCCAACAGGGGCAGGAGCACGCGGCAACTATGCGGCGCACCAACATGGGCAAAAGGAAAAGGGACAAGCATGGCCAATGAACTCTCCGAACTCTATGGCTTGGTGGAGAACGGCTGGCTGCGCAGCTACCGCGAACAGCAGTGCGTGGACAAGCACGGCGCCCCATTGCCCTGGTACACCTATTCGGCCATCTACTTCATCGAGAGCAGACTTCGCCCCTGGATGCACGTCTTCGAGTACGGCTGCGGCAACTCCAGCCTGTGGTACGGGCGCCGAGTGCGCAGCGTGGACGCGGTGGACAATTCTTCCGCCTGGGTGGACAGGATGGGGCCCCTGTGCACCGGGAACGTGTGCATCACCGGCACCACGGACACCGGGGAGAGTTACGTGAACGCCATCGCGGCGGGCGGCAAGCGCTACGACGTGGTGGCCATCGACGGCCGCAATCGGGTGGCCTGCGCCAAGGCGGCGGTGCATCATCTGAGCGGGGGCGGGGTCATTGTCTTCGACAACACGGACCGCCCCCGCTATGCCGAGGGCATCGCTTTCCTGCACGAGCAGGGCTTCCGGCGCATCGAGTTCTTCGGCGTGGTGCCCATGATCCCGGACCTGGAAGAGACCAGCATCTTCTACCGGCCGGACAACGTGTTC
>CAZSRS010000062.1:0-17241 GCA_964609625.1 uncultured Desulfovibrionaceae bacterium | reverse complement strand
ACTGATGGATGTAGTAGGGCTCGGGCTCAAGCGTCCGGCCGCAGCCGCAGGCGCAGGCGCAAGGTGCGGGGAAAAGCTCCAGGACCTCGGTGGGGCGCATGCATTGTTGACGGTGGCCCTTGCGCCGACGTTTGGACTTGCCCTTGGCCTTGGGCTTGTCGGCGGCTTTTTCCTTGAAGGGGCTGTCACTGGAGGGCGGCTTGTTGGAGTTGGTGGAGTCCAGATTGAGTCTGGCTTCGAGCTGCTCGATGCGGGTTTGCTGTTTCGCGGTCAGCTCCTTGAGAAGCCTGATCTGCTCAGCCTGCAACAGAATAATGGAGACCAGAATAGTCACAGGCGCTTTTTCGAGAGTCTCTCTCGAGAGAGGAAAAGTTTCAAGATCTTCTGGTTCCATACGGTTAGCAATAGGCATTTTCAAGAGAAAGTCTAGACCCGTGAGCGCGTACAACAGATGAATACTGCATGGAACATGTTCTTCCATGCACATGATGAGCGAGAACACAGCTGTGCCGCTCATGCACTTACTGCAATGGCGGCACCGCACGAAATCCGGAGGACGATCACGTGCTTGAGAACAAGAACGATGGTACGGAACAATACCTGACATTGTGCCTCGACAATGTTCATTTCGCCTTGGACATCGCTTCTGTACGTGAGATACTGGACATGACCGACATCACCAGTATCCCGCACACTCCAGACTACATGTGCGGGGTCGTCAATGTCCGGGGCAGTGCGGTTCCCGTCGTCGACTTGCGTCTCAAATTCGGCATGCCGGCGGCCGAACGCACACTGAACACCAGAATCGTCATTCTCGAGGTCAATCGTGGCGAGAGAAACGCCGCCATCGGGGCTATTGCGGACTCCGTCAAGGAAGTCCTGGAAATCGAGTCCAGCAGGATCACTCCCCCGCCACGTGTGGGAACAGGAGTCACAATGGAAGTGATCAAGGGTGTCTGCCGCCTGCAGGAGCACTTTCTGCTTGTCCTTGATGTGGCGAAGGTTTTCACCACCGATGATGTCGTGCATATCGACAATCATGAACTGCAAACCGAAGAGCAGCATGCTGTCGTTACGCTCTGAACCAGACAGCGCCTGCACATGCAGAGCGAAGAGGATTGTACGATGATACGCATAACGCTCGAAGGCAAACATACTGTCTCGTCCATGCATGAAACAAAACAAGCATTCCTCACATGTTTGAAAAACAGACAATCCATCGAGGTAAGCTTCTGCGACATCACAAAGGTTGATCTGTCCTTTTTCGAGCTGCTGCACACCGTGCAACGCTCTTTTGCAAAGCACGACCTCGGATTGATCCTGCTTCCCGACTTGCCCGAGGCACATTCGTTCGCTGCCGCATGGTCAGGCTTTACCGGGTTGTGCACCAAGCCCTCTCCCGCGACAACCCGCGGCAATTCAGCCTAGGGAGACAGCATGACCGCGCCAACTCCTGTCCAGACATTCATGGAAGAGGCTCGTGAACTCCTCGGCGAACTGGAGGAGGCCCTTCTCGAACTGGAAGTCGATCCAGGCAATCACGATACCATCGACCGTGCATTCCGCGCCCTGCATACCATCAAGGGATCGGGGGCCATGTTCGGTTTCTCGGAGGTCGCCCGCTTCACCCACAGCCTGGAAACAGCGTTCGACAAAATTCGTTCGGGCAGTCAACCTCTTTCGTCGGATCTCTTGAGTCTCTCCCTCCTGGCCAAGGATCACCTGCAGCATCTGCTGCTCTCGGGCCGTGACGCGGATACCTTGCCCACGGAGTCCGACGCGTTGCTCGCCAAGATCGCGGCGGTTGTCGAGCCCTCCGCCAGCACCGACCAGTCCCGCCCGGTTCAGGGCGACCGTCAGGCAGCGAATGAGTACATCCCGGAGACGCACGACACCGAAAACGGAAACAATGCCTCGGCCTCGGCAACCTTCTGGATTCGGTACACTCCCGCTCTTGACACGTTTCGTACCGGTTGCGATCCCCTGAACCTCATGCGCGAGGTGTCCGAATTGGGTCCCCACGCCTTTGTCTACCATGCGGCTCCCGCCGACGAACTCTCCGAGCACGACACCGAGAGCCCGCACGGTTTCTGGGATGTCGTCCTGAGCACCCGGAAAGGCCTCGACGCGATACATGATGTGTTCGTCTTCGTTGATGACGGGGAATCCGTGATCGTGGAAATAATCGGTGACGGCACCCCTCGCGAAGGGGATCTGGAGCACCTGGTCGAGATCGCCAAATCCCATGCCACCCACACTGAAGAAATCCCCAGGCTTATGCGAAGCTTCCTGGCCGCCAAGTTGACCTTACGCAAGCAGGGCAAAACGAAATCCATCGCTCCCTTCGCCGCCGATTCCAGCATCCGGGTGGACTCTTCGCGCCTGGACAGGTTGGTGAACATGGTTGGGGAGATGGTGATACTCCAATCCAGATTGAGCCAGGCAGTGCAACACTCCCTGGATCAGGGTTCCCTGGCGCAGATCGCCGAAGACCTGGAACGCCTCACGGACGAGATGCGCGACAACACCCTGGGCCTGCGCATGCTGCCCATCGGTACGATATACGGTAGCTTGCGCCGCCTTGTCCGCGACCTGGCCTGCAATCTTGGCAAGGACGTCGATTTCGTGACCGATGGTGGAGAAACCGAACTGGACAAGACCGTCATAGACCGTCTCAAGGACCCTCTCGTGCATATCCTGCGCAACAGCCTGGACCACGGCCTCGAAGCACCGGACGTACGCATCCGTGCCGGCAAGACTGCACAGGGGACTGTCCGTCTCTGGGCAGGACACGTCGGCGGCGAGGTGGTCATCCGCGTCATGGATGACGGACAGGGCCTGGATTCCGATAAAATCCGGAAAAAGGCCCAGGACTCGGGGCTCATCACCGGTGACACCGAGCCCGACCGCAGGGATTTGATGAACCTCGTTTTCGAGCCCGGGTTTACCACGGCCAAGGAGATTTCCGACTTGTCGGGGCGTGGCGTCGGCATGGACGTGGTCAAACGCTCCATTGACGCCCTGCGTGGGACCGTGGAGATAGACAGCGAGCCGGGGCGGGGGACGACCCTGACAATCCGCCTCCCCCTCACGCTGGCCATTATCGACGGATTCTGCGTCGAGATTGGAAAGGGATTATACATCGTTCCCCTGACGGCGTTGCGGGGTTTTCAGGAGCGTGAAACCCACGAAAACGACAAGTCCGTCGACATCATAGAACGCATGGGGCAGGCAATCCCGTGTGTCAGCCTGCGGCGGCTGTTCAGGGTCAGGGGGACACGCCCCGCATACGAGCGAGTGGTCATAGCCGAGGTGGACGGCGTTGAGATCGGCTTGGCCGTGGACCGCATCATCGGCCGCCAACAGGCGGTCATTAAAAGCCTGGATGCAGTGTACAAGAGTGTGGCTTTCCTTTCGGGCACCACCATCAATGGTGACGGGACCATTTCGTTGATCCTCGACATTCCCAGGCTGATCGAGTTCTCCATGGCCCATGCGGGAAACACTGCCTGATTCGGAAACCGGTCATCGACCCAGGGGATCGCGAAACCTCGCTGGACCCGTCACTGCTCCACCAGCGCCCCGTACAATTCGGGCCGGCGGTCGCGGAAAAGCAAGCCCCAGGACTCGCGCAGGGAGTCCACCATGGGCAAGTCCAGGTCGGCCAACAGTACGGTCTCGCCTGAGCCGGCCTGTTCCATGATCTCGCCGAAGGGGTCGGTGATGAACGAGCCGCCGTAGAAGGTAATGGCGCAGCTCGTACCGCGCTCCAACCCCACACGGTTGGCCGCTGCAAGATAGGCCAGATTCGCTCCCGCATGCCCCTGCATCACCCGCCGCCAGTGCGGGCGTGTGTCCAGGTCCGGGGCTTCTGGCTCGGAGCCGATGGCCGTGGGATAGAGCAGGAGCCGCGCGCCCATGAGGCTCATGCAGCGCGCTGCCTCCGGGAACCACTGATCCCAGCAGATGCCCACACCGATACTCCCGACGCGCGTATGCCAGACCTTGAAGCCCGTATCGCCGGGCGTGAAGTAGTACTTTTCCCAGTAGCCCGGACCGTCTGGGATATGCGCCTTGCGGTAGAGCCCCAGACAGCTCCCCCCGTCGTACATGGCCAGGCTGTTGAAATAGCGTGGCTCCTGCCCCTGCCGGTCCTCGCGCTCGAAGAAACTCACGGGCAGGACGATGTCCAGCTCCGCGGCCAGGGCCGCCATACGCGAGAGCAGAGGGTTGTCCTCAAAGGGCGCGGCCAGCGCGAAATGCGCGGGATCTTTGTCCTTGCAGAAATAGGGGGCGGCAAAGAGTTCGGGCAAGAGCACGATACGGGCGCCCCGGCCCGCGGCCCGACGCGTCAGCTCTGCCGCATGTTCCGCGTTCTTGCGCCAATCAGGCCCACAGGCCATCTGTACCACGCCGAGGCGAAGGGAGGTGTTTTCTTGCATTGTCGTGAGGTTGAGGTTGTGGGGGCTGATACGCTTCAGACAAATGTAACTGGGAGCGGTTTGGTATGATTGGCTTATACTAGCGGCAGGAGCCTATTGTCTGGGCTGGTCGTCAGATGCAACAGCAGCAACTGTATGCACAAAGCCGAAGCGCTCACACGAGGTTTCCTACCACCCTTGCATGCTGAAGGCCAGTACCTTTCGACGACAGGTACTGGCCGACAGTTGGTATAAGATAAGTCACTGGATTCCCGCCCGCGCGGCAATCCAGGAGAAACCAGCCTCTTCAGCTGCTGGAGCCTATTGCTGCAAAAGGAGCCCCTCCACATGCGGCGAAAGATTCTTCTCCAGCTCCCTACTTCCCCTTGCGGCTGGTAACGGAATACTTCTTGGCATCCAGGCCGTACTTCTTCACCTTGTAGTTCACGATGCGGTAGCTCACGCGCAGATCGCGCGCCGCTTGCAGCATGTTGCCGCGCGCCTTTTTCAGGGCGTCCACCAACAGTTCCTGTTCGAACTTGGCAACCGCGTCGCAGAAGCTCAGGTTTGTGTCCGTGGCCGAACTCTCCGCGGTCTGCAAGGATGGGGGCAGGTGGTAGGTACGAATGACTTCCTCGTCGCAGATCAACACTGCCCGCTCCAGGCAATTCTTGAGTTCGCGCACGTTGCCCGGCCAGTGGTACTGGGTCAACAGGTCGATGGCCGGCGAGGAGATACGCTTGATCTGGCGGCCGTATTCCTCGGCGTACTGTTTGAGAAAATGTTCGGCCAGGGGCAAGATGTCCTCGCGGCGCTCCCTGATGGTGGGGATGAAGATGGGAAAGACGTTGATGCGGTAATAGAGGTCCTCGCGGAAGCGCCCCTTTTCCACCAACTCTTCCAAAGGCTGGTGCGTGGCGCAGATCAAGCGCACGTCCACGGTGACGGTCTGCTCACTGCCCAGACGCTGGATTTCCTGCTCCTGGATGGCGCGCAGGACCTTGGCCTGGGCGTTGAGGGAGAGTTCGCCGATCTCGTCGAGAAACAGGCTGCCACGGTGGGCCAACTCGAAGAGTCCCTTCTTGCTGTGCACGGCGCCGGTGAAGGCGCCCTTCTGATGGCCGAACAGCTCGCTCTCCACCAGTTCCGATGGCAGGGCCGCACAGTTCAGCTTGATCAGAGGCATGTCCTTCCTGGGGCTGGCGGCATGGATGGCCTCGGCCAACAGCTCCTTGCCCGTGCCCGATTCACCGCGCAGGAGCACGGTGGCCCGACTAGGCCCCACCTGGGCCACCTGATTCAACACCAAACGCATGCTCTTGGATGTCGCCACGATCTCGCTGGGCTGGAAATTGTGCTCCTGCCCCCCGATGAGTCCCTGGGCCAGGAGGTGCTTTTGCCGAGCCATGTCCTCCTGCAGATAGGCGGCCTGGTTGGCCACCATGCCGGCCAGGACCTCCAGGAAACGGCAAAGGGCCTCAAGCTTCGGAATCTCGTCCGTGGGGGTATCCACGCTGAGGGTGCCCAGAATCTCCACACCCTCCTGATCCTTGGCCGGCGCCAGAACCGGTACGCAGATGAAGGCCAACTCGCCCAGCTCCTTTTCGGAGCGGCCAAAAGCCCTGTTCAAGAAGGCGGGGTGTTCGATCATCCGTGGCACGATCACGGGTTGCCCCGTGGAGAATACCTGCCCCGTGACACCCTTGCCCGGCTCGTAGGTGGTCTGGACGTTCTTGGGCTGCCCGTGCATCAGGCTGAGCTTGAGGGTCTTGGTTTCAGGGTCGAAGATCACCAGACTGGGGCGGATGAAGCCATGGTTCTCGGCCAAGGTGCGCAAGACCGATTTCAGGCTCGGCTGAAAGGGACGCTGCGGTCCCATTTCAACCACCACCTGCCGCAGTGTTCCAAGAAAAGGTTCAAGGATCTCCGCCAGATTGTCTTTGGGCATACTACTGCCTTGTGCTGTTTGCGGCGGGAATAAACCGCCATTGCATGTACGCGATCGATACCACGGCACGGAGAGTCGCCGTTCCGTGGCTCCGTTTGTTTCCCTCGTCCCGCGGTTATCCGGCCAGGGCCGAAACGGCTACTGCATGTCGGCGGCTGCCCGCACGCCAAGTTGCACGGCCTTGAGGTTCACGTCCACCAAGGCCGGTTTCATGTTCGCGCTCAGGGTCTTTTCCAGGGCATCCACGCCAAAGGGCAGGCAGCCCATGCCCAGCAGTGCGCCGATCAGGGCCAGGTTGCCGCTTTGAACGGCACCGGCTTCCTTGCCCAGGCTGCGGCACGGCAAGAATACCACCTTGCCGGCGCACTCCAGTGTCCGGCTTCGAATCAATTCCTGATCCGGATAGGTCGCCATGCCCAGAGCCACGGCCACAGGCGGAATGGGTTCGCTGCTGGAGACCACCACGCCCCCCTTGGCCAGGTATGGCAATGCGCGCAGTGTTTCCAAGGGCTCGAAGCCCAGGAGGATGTCAGCCTCACCCGGACCGATCTTAGGGCTTTTCCACCCGCCTAGAAGGATTGTGGATTCCACCACGCCGCCGCGCTGCGCCATGCCGTGAATCTCGCCCGAGGTCACCTCCAGCCCGGCTTCCAGAGCGGTGCGGGCCAGCAACGTGGTTGCCGTCAATGTTCCCTGCCCCCCGACTCCGGTGAGGAAGATGCGTGCCTTGTCCATCTGGCTCATGCGGCGCTCCTTTTCCGGGCCTTGATGTCCCTGCTCACCTGCAAGCAGACCATGCAGCCCGAACACTGATTCTCGTCGATCTCGACACGCCCGTCCCGGCGATAAAAAGCAGGACAGGCCAGCTTTTCCAGACAGAGTTGCGCGCCCTCGCCCTGCTCGGCCACATAGGCGGTCTGGCCGGGCTTGACGCGCAGGGTGCGCCTGGCAAAAAGCACGCAGGCTTCCTCGGCCAGCAGCACGCGCACGCCTTTCTTGATCTTGAGTTCCTCCAGGGCCTTCATCGTGGCCTTGAGGTTGTACGGACTCACACGGCGGAACTGCTCCACGCCGCACCCGCGGCAGATGGCCTCGATGTCCACCCGCGCCTCGTTCGCCCCCAAGGCGGTCTGCTCCACGCCGGGGTGCGGTTGATGCCCGGTCATGGCCGTGGTCTTGTTGTCCAGGATCACCACAAGCACGTCGTGCTTGTTGAACACCGCGTTGATCAGGCCGGTGATGCCGGAGTGGAAAAAAGTGGAGTCGCCGATGAAGCCCACCACCGTCTTGCCCGAAGCCTTGGAGAAACCACACCCGGCCGATACCGAGGACCCCATGCACAGCAGGAAGTCCGCGGCGGACAGCGGCGGCAGAATGCCCAGGGTGTAGCAACCGATGTCCGAGGAGTAGACAGCGTCGTCGCCAAAGGTCTGTCGCACCGCATAGTACAAGGCGCGATGGGAACAGCCCGGGCACAGATTCGGGGGGCGTATGGGCAGGTTCTGTTCCCCCGCGCACATCTCTCGGACGGCCTGGGGCTCTCCCAGGGCCACGCGCAAGGCCGCCTCCACGTTGCCCGTGGCGTATTCGCCGAAGCGCGGCAGATGCGCCGTGATGCCTGCGGGATTGTCGGCGGTTTTTCCAAATATCGGAGTGGCGATGCCCAGCCTGTTGGCCAGGGCCCGCAGCTCGGTCTCCACGATGGGCTCGAGTTCCTCGAGCACCAGCACTGCCTGGCAGTCGCGCAAGAGCTTCTCCAGCATGCTCTCGGGCAGGGGGTGGCTCATGCCCAGGTCCAGGATGCGTACCTTGTCCTGCCAGCCATGCTCTTGCACCACGTCGTGCAGATAGGCGCGGCAGATGCCCGAGGCCACGATGCCCAGGCCGCCCTGCCCCGTGACGGTGTTGAAGGGCGAATTCTCGGCCACTTCGCGGAAGCGCCGCATGCTCTTGAGAAGCTCCAGGCGCAGCATCCGGGCGTTGGCCGGGACCGGCACGAACTGCCTGGGGTTCTTGCTGAATTCCACCGTGAGGGCGTGCGCCGCCGGCATGTCGTCGCAGATGACCGGACCGCGCAGGTGATTGACCCGCGTGGTGGTGCGCAGCAGGACAGGACGTGCGGATTCGCGCGCCAGCTCCAGGGCCGCCCTGGTCATCTCCTTGGCCTCCGGGGCCGTGGCGGGCTCGAAACAAGGCATGGTGGCATGCCTGGCATAGTAACGGTTGTCCTGCTCGTTCTGGCTGGAATGGCAGCCGGGATCGTCCGCCGAGAGCAGCACCAGCCCTCCGGGAGCGCCCACGTAGGTCAGGGTCAGCAACGGATCCGCGGCCACGTTCACGCCCACGTGCTTCATGGTCACCAGGGTCAGGGCGCCGCCGATGGCAGCGCCGCCGCCGACCTCCAAGGCCACCTTCTCGTTCACCGAGTACTCGAAACTGTAGTTGCCCTCCGTGGAGAGGCGAAAAAAGGTGTCCGGCACCTCGGAAGACGGTGTGCCCGGATAACAGGTCACGCACTGCACGCCCGCTTCCAGCGCGCCCCGGACAATGGCCTCGTTGCCCAGGAGCAGCAAGGTCTCGCCTTTGGCAGCATGTAGCAAAGGATTGCCCATGTCGTCTCACTTTCCTTATGAATAGAAGTTACAGGCAGACCACGCCTGCCTTAGCCGTTGCTCCCCACCTTGGCTTCCAGCTGCGCGATCTTGTATTCCAGGAAGTCCATGGTGCGTTCGTCCACGCCCTCGGTATGCAGCAGTTCCTTGTAGGCGGCGAGGGCGGCGTCCAGCTGCCCCGCCTGTTCCGCGCTCCCGGCGATGAGCTTGAGCAGCGTGGGCTTGTAGGAAGACGGCAGTTGGGCCTTGAACCGCCCCAGGTATTCCATGGCCTCGGCGGCCTTGCCGGCTCGCAACAGGGCCTCGCCGTACCCCAGCACGGCCACGGGCGTCACGGTCGGGTCCGCTGATTCCTGCAACCTGCTCCAGACCTGGACGGCTTCCTCATGCAGCCCCTGCTCCTGCAAGGCCGACGCCAATTCAAACCGCGCACTCTCCAGGACGGCCTTGGGCGCCTGATCCACAAAACCCCGCAGCCGCTTGACGAGTTCATCACCCTGATGCTCGGAAACGATTTCCGCCAATTCAACGGCAGCGCTTTGCACGCGCTTGGTCTGATACTGGCTGTACAGGGCGTAGCCGCCGAAAACCAGCACCACGGCGCCGAAGGCGATGGCGATGGGCTTGAGATTGTCCACCAACTTCTGCAACAGGGGGTGCAACTCGCTCCCGGACCCGGTTTCGGCAAGACCGGGGATCGGGCCCGGCGTTTTCTGTGCTTCCTGATTCATACGAACTCCTTGCATTGTCTGATCTGAGCCGCCAACATGGTGCGCGGTTCCTCCGTGCCCCGCGGCTGAAACGGACTTGTACCATACCTTACAGAAATGTCAAAATGCTTTCTTGCCTCATGCCCACTGTTGTAGTATTCCTCGGTATTGTCAGCCCCGGCCGGACGCCCCACGGGCGCATCCCCACTCCGAAAACGAACAACCTCGATCGTGCCGCCGCATTCACGACCAACGATCCAGGAGGACACATGAGCATCCAAGACCAGGTTCTGGAACTGTGCAGGCAAACCAGAAACGCGTCCAGACAGTTGGCCAAGGCCGGCCCCGCTGCCAAGGAAAAGGCCCTGCTGCTGCTCGCGGAGCTTCTCGATTCCAGGCGCCCCGCGATCCAGGAGGCCAACGAAAAGGACCTCGTCGCGGCCAGGGAAAACGGCCTGGACGCTCCGCGCATGGATCGCCTGCGCCTTACCTCCGCCATCCTGGACGAGATGGCCGCGGCCTGCCGTTACGTGGCCAGGCTCCACGATCCCGTGGGCGCCATGGAAACCATGTGGCAGCTGCCCAACGGACTCCAGGCCGGCCGCATGCGCATCCCCCTGGGCGTCATCGCCATGATCTACGAGTCCCGCCCCAACGTGACCATCGACTCGGCCATCCTCTGCCTCAAGGCCGGCAACGGCGTGATCCTGCGCGGCGGCTCCGAGGCCATCAACTCCAACCTGGCCCTGGCCGCACTGCTGCACGAGGCCCTGGAGCAGGCCGGACTGCCGGGCCAGGCCGTGCAGGTCATCCCCTTCACCGACCGCGCCGCGGTCAGCGCCCTGCTCAAGCTCGACGAATACATCGACGTGATCATTCCCCGTGGGGGCGAGGGCCTGATCCGCGCCGTGGTGGCCGAGGCCACCATGCCCGTGCTCAAGCACTACAAGGGCGTGTGCCACTGCTACGTGGACAAGGGCGCGGACCTGCCCCAGGCCCTGGAAATCGTCTTCAACGGCAAGGTCCAGCGCCCCGGCGTGTGCAACGCCCTGGAGTGCCTGCTGGTGCACAAGGACGAGGCCGCCGCCTTCCTGCCCATGGTGGCGGAAAAGCTCGGCACCGCGGGCGTGAGCTTCCGCGCCTGCCCCGCCTCCCTCGGCAGCCTGGGCCACAATGCGCAACCCGCGATGGACACCGACTGGGGGCATGAATTCCACGACTTGATCCTCGCCGTCAAGGTGGTGGACGACCAGGACCAGGCGCAGGAGCACATCGCCCGCCACGGCTCCAACCACACCGAGGTCATCTGCACCCGCGACCACGTCAACGCCATGCGCTTCCTGCGCGAGGTGGACGCCTCCATGGTCGGGGTCAACGCCTCCACCCGCTTCAACGACGGGGGGCAGCTCGGACTGGGCGCGGAGATCGGCATCAGCACCTCCAAGCTCCACTCCTACGGCCCCATGGGCGTGAAGGAACTGACCACCACCAAGTTCATCCTTCTCGGGCAGGGGCAAGTCCGGGCCTGATCCGGACCTGATCCGGACCTGACCCGGGCCAGAGACGAACCCGAACCGAGCCCGAACCGGAGCCGAGCAGCGACCATGGCCCACGACCACCGTTTCGGCATCCTGGGCGGGAGCTTCAACCCCCCGCACGTGGGGCATTTGCGCCTGGCCGTGGAGGTCCTGGAGCGCCTGGGCCTCCCCCGGCTGGAGTTCATGCCCTGTTATCGCCCCCCGCATAAGGAAGACAGCGAACTCCTGCCCTTTGCCCTGCGCGCGCGCTGCCTGGCCCTGGCCCTGGGTATCGAGGGGGGGGCGCCACGCCTCCCCGGCCTGGAGCTGAACACCATGGAACAAGAGCGCCCCGGCCCTTCCTACACCATAGACACCCTTGCCGCCTACAGGGAGCGGTACCCCGCGGGCCAGCCGTATTTCGTCCTGGGCGCCGGGGACCTGCTGACCCTGGAGTCCTGGAAACAGGGGCTGGATCTGCCCTTCCAGGCCACCCTGGTGGTGGTGCCGCGAGTGGGGGGCGATCTGGACGCGGTGCGCGGCTTCGTGCACGTCCACTGGCCCGAGGCGCGGCAGAACACGCCGCCGGAGCACGCGCTGGCCGCCTGGAGCTTCCCCCCCGCGCCAGCAAGCTCCCGGAGCCTCACGGCCGACAGGGAGCGCCCTGCCCCGCCCCCCACAGCGTCACCCGAAACGTTATCGGAAACGTCACTTGCACCGTCACCTGAAACGCCACCCGCACTGCCACAAGAAACGTCACCGGAAACGTCACCCCACTATGGGCTGATCTATCTGCCCCTGCCCCGCCTGGATGTCAGCGGCGCCATGATCCGCCGCGCCTGGGTGGAGGGACGCATCCTGCGTGGCCTGCTGCCGGAGTGCGTGGAGCTGGAACTGCTGCGCCAGGAAAGTGAGGTGAACTCAATCTGGGGGAGAAGGGGGTGTAGGGGTTAAGTCCACTGTCTGGATACGTCGTCAGCTCTATTGAAGTCAGCTCATCTTCCATGTTACTCTTCCGAAAAAAAAGGCGGGCCTGAACCCGCCTTACTGGTGCTCTTCAGCTTGTTAACGGCTTGCTGAAGACCCCGTTTCACCTTCTGCTACAAAGGTTATCCACACTATATACACTTCCCCTGACAATGGCAAGAAGGAGGAGGCCATGATCGCAGGTAGCTATCGGCTGGCTTTGGACCTGGGGACCAATTCCCTGGGCTGGTGCATGCTCGACTTGAATGACGATGGCCTCCCCACAGGCGTTCGTACCATGGGCGTACGCATTTTCCCTGACGGCCGCGATGCAAAGAGCAAGGCTTCCCTCGCAGTGGACAGACGCTTGGCACGGCAAATGCGGCGCATGCATGATCGTTATATACAACGCCGTTCGCAGCTGATGCAGGCCCTTGTCGCACATGGGCTCATGCCCTCTTCCGTTGCCGCACAAAAAGAACTGGAGAGGCTCGATCCCTATGTCCTCCGCGCCACGGGCATGCATGCGCCCCTTGCCCTTCATGAACTGGGCCGAGCCCTTTTTCATCTCAACCAACGTCGGGGCTTTAAAAGCAACCGCAAGACCGACGGCGACGCAGACTCGGGTAAAGTCAAGCCTGCCATTCAACGCCTGCGTCAACTGATCGGAAGCAAGACACTTGGTGAATATCTTCATGGAAGACGCTGCGCCGGGCTCACCGTGCGCTCCCGCCTCATCGGCAAAGGCGCCAAGGCTGCCTATGAATTCTATCCGGACCGCTCTCTCGTTGAAGAGGAATTCGACAGACTCTGGGAAGCCCAAGCCCGGTTTCATCCGGAGCTGACAGACACAATCCGAGAAGAACTTCGTGACACCATTTTTTTTCAACGCAAACTCAAGCCAGTTAATCCCGGGCGCTGCACTCTGGAGCCGGACAAGCAACGCGCTCCCTCCTTTCTCCCCGTTGCGCAGCGCTTTCGCATCTACCAGGAACTCAACCAGTTACGGATGATTTCGCCTGAACTGCGGGAACGCCCCCTGACTCTGACTGAAAGAGATTTCTTGGCGGCTCACCTCCTGACAGGTAAAGATTTGGCATTCACTACCATGCGGACAAAGCTGGGGCTCCCTCCAGGCAGCTCCTTCAACCTCGAGGGCGAGAACCGCGATAAACTCAAGGGCGATGCCACGGCAGCCTTGCTTTCGAAGAAAAACCTCTTTGGCAAGGCCTGGTTCGGCTACCCCTGGGAAGAGCAAGAACGCATCGTGGACCTGCTGTTGGAGGCAGAAGACGAAAGCGAACTGACCGCAATTCTGGTCAACGATTGGGGAATTCCTCCGGATAATGCCTCCGCCCTGGCCAACATGGCGCCTCCCGCCGGCTACTCTCGCCTGTGCCGGGAAGCCTTACGCAACGTGACCCAGGCCCTTGAAGCCGAGGTGATTCCTTACGCCGATGCCGTTCTCAAGGCAGGATACACATCTCACTCCAATTTCCACACCGGCGAGATCCATGATCGCCTCCCTTACTATGGCATCCCGTTACAGCGCTACACCAGCTTCGGTTCCGGAGACAACAGGGAGAGCAACGAAAGGCGATATGGACGCATCGCCAACCCCAGCGTGCACATCACCCTCAACCAAGTCAGGCGTGTGGTCAACGAGATTCTCAAGGAACACGGCCACCCGGCGCAAGTGGTCCTGGAAGTGGGGCGCGATCTGAAACACGGCCTCATGGCCCGCCGTGAAATCATGAAACGTCAGAAGGAGCAACAACAGTCCAATGACAGACGCAGGTCGGAACTCCAATCCCATGGCATTGCCGTGACGGGTGATTCACTCCTGCGCCTGCGTCTGTGGGAAGAATTGCACAGGGATCCGGCTGCCCGTTGCTGCCCCTATACCGGGGAGCACATCTCCCTGACTCGACTCTTCTCCCAAGAAGTGGAAGTTGAGCACATTCTCCCCTTTGCCCGCACCCTGGACAACAGCCCTGCCAACAAAACCGTGGGCTTGCGCCGGGCCAATCGCCTGAAGGGAAACCGCTCGCCGTTCGAGGCCTTCGGCAGCTCGCCAGACGGGTACTTCTGGGAGGACATCGTATCCAGAGGGGCAAACATGCCGGCAAACAAACGCTGGCGATTTGCCTCGGATGCCATGCAGCACTATGAGGACAAACGAGACTTCCTCGACCGACAACTCACCGACACGCAATACATCTCCCGCGTGGCCCGCCAATACCTCTGCTGCATCTGCGACCCAAAACAAGTCTGGGTCACACCGGGGCGACTCACCTCCCTGCTCGCCGCCCGCTGGGGCTTTCCTCCCAAAGACAGGATCGACCACAGACATCACGCTCGGGATGCGGCGCTCATCGGCGTGATGGACAGATCGTTGCTGCAACGGGTGGCAACACATCACGCACGCGAGCAAGAACAAGGGTTGCATCGTTTTCTCGCCGATCTGCAACCGCCTTGGCCCGATTTCCGCGTGGACGTCCTCAATGCCATCGCTGCTGTCGTCGTTTCTCACAAGACGGATCACGGTGTTAGGGGACGACTGCACAATGATACCGCATACGGCATTCTCGCACCAAACGGAGTACCCGGCAATGCCCAGCATCGCGTGGGCATCGAGACCATCAACAAAGTCCCGGACATTCTGAAAATCAAGGGGTTGACGCTGGGGGCATCACTGCTTGCGGAGGTAACGGGCCTTGATCACACCGCGTGCCGGCATCGAATTCTGGAATTACGTGATTTGCCCGCGAAAAGAGCCGAGACCGAGATAAAGAAACTTGTCTCTGTAGACGATAAAGAATTTACTGAACGTATCGCCTCGTTTGCGTCAAAACGTGGCATCCGCAGGGTCAGGCTGCGCGAGACCATCACCCTGATCCCGATCAATGACAGGGAAGGAAGGGAGTACAAGGGGTTCAAGGGCGACAGCAACGCATACTATGCCATATATATGCAACAGGATGGCGCGTGGATCGGCGAGATCGTCTCCACCATGGACGCCAACCGACCAGGTTTTCAACCGGTGATGGAAGCCACTGGGCATGCCCTTATAACGCGACTGTTCATCAACGACATGCTCGAAATCGAGCATCAGGGACGGCTAATCATTGCTTATGTCACGAGAATCTCTGAGAAACAAATCGCCCTTGCAGAGCATTTCGAGGCCAATGTGGACAAACGCAATAGGGACAACCTGGATGCCTTTTCATTCATTTATAAATGCAGTCCTTCGGCATTGGCTAACTGCGGCGCACGTCCCGTGTTTGTCACTCCCGCAGGAAAGGTGATCTATCCGGAGATGCCGCGACATGCTACCCCATGCAGTGGAAATAGCGGGTGACAACCGGCACCTGTGCAAGGAACGCGGATTCCTCGCCGTCTATGCCGCCGGTGAGCGCCTTGGCCGCCTGCCCCTGGACGATCTATCCATGGTCCTGGCCTGCGGCCACGGCATCACCTGGAGCAATGAATTGCTTGTGTCTCTCGCCGAGAGGTGTGTTCCTGTTGTCATCTGCAGTCGCACAATGCTGCCTGTTGCCTTCGTCTGGTCCCTGGTCGGGCACCACCGCAGCAGCGAACGCATCCAGCACCAGATTGCGGCATCGACGCCCACGCGAAAACGGCTGTGGCAGGCCCTGGTATGCGCAAAAATCTCCATGCAGGCGCAACATGTCGCCCTACGCGGGCACTCTGGGGGGCATCTCCAGATGCTTTCGCGTTCAGTCAAGTCCGGGGATCCCGACAACACCGAGGCCAAAGCCGCCCGTGTTTACTGGCTCCTGTGCTTTGGCATGGATTTCAAACGCGACAGGCATTCTCCTGGAATCAACGGCCTTCTCAATTACGGCTATACTGTATTGCGTGCCATTGTGGCCCGTTCGCTGATGCTTGCGGGCCTGCATCCGGCGTTTGGCGTGTTCCATCGCAACGCCCGCAATCCCATGCCATTGGTGGATGACCTCATGGAACCGTTTCGCCCCGTAGTAGACATGCTGGTGCTGCACCTACAGAAGCAAGGGGTGGAGGAATTGACGCCTCAAGCCAAACAAGTGCTGCAAACCGTCTCCACGCTGGACATGGAAACCGCCGGAAAGTGCAGCACCGTCGGCAACTGCATTCGTTCCTGCGCGGACTCCCTTGCTGCCGTCTATTGCGGTGAACGTCGCGACCTGGTTTTGCCCGAGAAACTCATCCTCCTGCATCACGAGGCAGAACAATGCCGGTCCTGAGTGGATTCCGAATCATGTGGATGCTTGTGATGTTCGACCTTCCCGTGCTGACGAAAAAGGAGCGCAAGGCGGCGAATGCGTTCAGGCAGCACCTTCTGGACCTTGGTTTTGAGCGGAGTCAGTTCTCGGTGTATCTGCGCTGCTGCCCTGGGAAGGAAAAGGTCGAGCACTATGTGAAAAGCATCCGTGGCAATCTGCCGGATGGCGGAATGGTGGACATTCTCTCCTTCACGGACCGGCAATACGAAAATATCATCAGCTTCCACGCCCAGGTCCGCCAGCCGAGAAAAAAGACGCAACAATTGTCCCTTTTCTGATCTTTCTGCGTGAAAAGGACGCAACTATCCCTTATATTTTTCAATGATATAAGGTGATTATCTGCAACGTATTGTAGCAGAGGGGGAAACGGGGTCAAGCCGCAACAGCCGGATCGAGCTGCTGCCCACGTCGCGCATTGTAGCAGAGGGGGAAACGGGGTCAAGCCGCAACGGTACGCTGTCACGGCCTGTGATGCCCAAGATTGTAGCAGAGGGGGAAACGGGGTCAAGCCGCAACGGCGCACACCGTCACCAGCACCAGTTTCGGATTGTAGCAGAGGGGGAAACGGGGTCAAGCCGCAACCAAGTGGCGGGGCATGGAGCGGCTCTGGGAATTGTAGCAGAGGGGGAAACGGGGTCAAGCCGCAACGCAGAGGTCTTGGCCGAGGTGCAAGAGCGAATTGTAGCAGAGGGGGAAACGGGGTCAAGCCGCAACTAGGCCTGCCGCGTCTCCAGCGTCGGCGCGATTGTAGCAGAGGGGGAAACGGTTTAAATTTTCT
>CAZSRS010000061.1:0-17850 GCA_964609625.1 uncultured Desulfovibrionaceae bacterium | reverse complement strand
TTCTTGTCGCATGATCATCTCTCTTGACTCCAGGGCGGGGCCATATATGTCTGCAGCGATGTCTGCACGAAGTCTTCGCTCTTGTGATCCCAGAGCAGGCAGCGGGTGGAGCGGCGGCCGTTGGCGTTCAATTTGCCCGCCGAGACGCTCAGGCCCGCGCTGCGCAGCATGGCGCCCATGGCGTGCGGGGATTTGATTCGGGCCTCCATGGGGGCGAAGGCGTTGAAGCGCTCCTGGATGAAGCCCACGGCTAGGCGGCCGTTGTCCAGGTCCGGACGCAAGGACGTGAGCACCTTGGCCAGAAGCTGCATGCGATCCGAAACTTCTGTGGGGCGCGCGCCCCCCTCGTCCGCCAGGAGGCGCACCGCGTCCACGGCCTGGCCGAGGTAGAATTCCGCCACGTCGATGCCGTTCAGAATGCACGGGGTGTCCAGGACGGGCGCAGGCTCGCTGCCAGCGTGGAAAGCCGTGATGCAATGCAGGGCGCCAGCCAGGCGCAGGGCGTAGCTGAAGGCCTTGGGCAGGAATCCGCGCAGCTGTGCCGGCAGTTCATCACGCTGGGCGTCCAGGCTGTTGCGCCAGTCCAGAAACGCGGCCCTGGCTTGAGGGGCGAGGTGAAGATCCAGGGGCTCAGCCAACATCGCGCGCTGATCCGCCCAGGCCATGGCCGCGGCGAGGGTGCGCTCCCACGCCGTGCGCTGGGCGGCAGACCAGACCTCCTCGGTCTGTTCGTAATGCGCCGGTGGCTCAAAGGTCAGCAGGCAGCGGAAAGCTGTGCCGTCGCACAGATACAGCCCTTTCTTGGCCGTGAACGCGGCCTTGAAGACCTCGGGCTGGATGCCGCCGCAGACCTGCACCCGCGCCCCTTTAAGGTAGACGGTCTTGCCCACGCGCACCACGCGCACCGGGTGCCCATCCCAGAGGCAGAGCCAGGCCTCGCGGTCCGTGCCGCGCGCCTTGTACTGGTTGTGGGAGTTGAGCAGGAACGAGGCCTCGTTGAGGAGCATGGCCAGCCCCCCGGTGGGGTGCGCTTCCAGCTCGCAGCGCAGCCCTTCGAGGGTGGCGTCGGTCAGGAAGTAGCCGCGCGCCGGAGCTGGCTCTGGCTCGGGGTGTTTGTCGTCCCTGGGCAGGAAGCGCCAGGCCGCGTACTCCTCGGCGTAGCGTTCGTGGGCCTCGGCCTGCGCCCGCTTCATGACCTCGGCCAGCAACCACATGGGGGCGGTCTTGCCGCTGCCGGACTCCTCGATGTCCAGGTGCCAGAAGATGAGCGGTTCGCGCCAGGATGCCTTGGGCAGAACCGACACCGTGCGCCCCAATGCCGCGCCCAGGAGACAGAAGGCCGTGCCCGGCAACGGGTTCGGGCTGCCGGCACAGGAGCGCGCCAGCTGCCGCATGCTCTCGGCGATGGAGGATGGAAAGACCTGCCAGGGGAATGGGCGACGCGGGAACAACTCGCGGGAGCGGTCGAGGTCCTGGGCCTTGTCAAGATCGGGTGGCACAGGGTCCTGCCTCATGGGGGTAGCGCGCCTGGGCTCCCGTGTGTCCAGGCACTTGGCGCAGGCAGCAGCGATGGTGCGGGCGCCGTAAGTCTGGCCGGCACCGGCGTTGCGCTCCCATTTGGGGCGGTAGAGTCCGGATCGCCGGAATAGACTGTCCATGCGGGAGAGATCGCGGCCCGTCCAGAAGGCGAGCATGGCGCAGAGCGCCAAGTCGGCCTCGCTCTGGCTGGCGTAGCCGGCGCCTTGCCAGTCTCCTCGCCAAAGGACTTCAAACCGGGCAGCCTGCTGGGATGTGCGAATACGCTCGAACAGCACGGTGTCCTGGTCCTGGAAGTGGCTGCGAGTCGGCAGAGTGGATGCCGACGGGGAGCTGCCCCATATCAGGTTCAGAACCTGGCTCAGCTCGCCGTTGCGCTGGTGGATGTCAGTTGGGGCGCCAGGGAAGATGCGGCCACTGACGGTGAAGAAGCGGCGCTCGTCGTACCACTCGAAGGCAGAGCCGGCAGAAGCGCCGGGAATGCGGGTCTGCTTGCAGCGCGGGTCCGGTTTGCGCCCCTTGACAATGACGTGCAGACCGGCGCCGCTGGGGGAGTACTCCGTATAGCTGCCGAGAAGCTCCACTACTTGCCTCGCCCAGGGCATGAGCGCACCGGTTTCTTGCGTAACGCAGTGGTCAAGATCCACGCCCACAAAGCCGTCCTCCTTGGCAAAGACAAAGCCAAGGCCAGCATACTCGTGGGGCGCTGCCCGAAGCCGATCGAGCACATCCTCGAAGGCTGCCCAAGTGGCCGGGGCATCTGTTCGCGCGCGGTTGCCCCCCAGCGCATAGGGAACTTTGGTGCGCCGTCCGTTGCGCTGCTCGCTCTTCCAGAGAACCCACCGTGGGGCATTGCGCAGGGCAGCCGGAATGGCCGCAATGTGTTCAGGCTGCATATGCGCCCCCTCGCAGCGGGGTGGCTACCCCTGAAGGAACAAACTGACATTGCAATCGCTCGCAGGATTTCAGTAGATCCGCATGCAAAACTTCAGACAAGAATAAATTTCTTGTTTTGTACATGTTGACATGCCATGTGGCTATGTGCATTATGCATATGGAATGTGTTTTGGTTTTCGATAACGGGCGGGCCTGGCCGGGTCCGCCCTTTTCTTTTTCGCTCATTTCATGTGCTCTCCTCGCTGGTGTGGAGTGTTGAATCAGCTGTTTACGCTGTTTGACGCGCGCTTCAGGCAGTTTTCGACATTTTCAGCTTTCACCGCAGGTCAGGGCGCAATTGCTTCGCATAATCAAGGAATTTCTTTTAATGAACAGGTTGCTAACAAAGGAATTTCCTATTTCAATGGGCCACAAAAAGCCCGCGCACGGCGGGCTTGGCGGCCAAGGGGGATCATAGTGAAAACGAGCGGAGAATCTCCACAAAGGATTTCACTGAGTTCTGGACCGTAAGCGCAGCCGCGCTCAGCGCGTTGTGTAGGTTCGTGGGGGTGCCGTTGACCTGGGTCATATGTTGATCGCTGGCCGTGAAAACCATTCGGACCAGCTCTTGCGCCTGTTTTTCCACGTCATCAACTTTGGGTTTTCGCACCGATGCCTCCCTTTCGTTATGCAGTGACCACCGTGTGTCTTTCGCCTTTGCCCATCCCCCCTTGCTTGGATGGCCAGCAGATATGCTCCCCTATGGCCAAGGTCGTCTCATGCCAGATTATGAGAAGAATGCAATAAATTTGTGAGGAATTTCTCAAGCAAATTTGCTGAAACTGTAGAACGTCGACGTATCACCATGGGCATGCACTCGCCCCTTGCCTCCCCGGGAGGTGCGCTGAAGGCGTGTTTGGGTCGGATCGTTAGGACTGTCAGCCCTGGATGATCGGCCCGCTGCGGGCTTGCTTGGCATTCTCCTTGGCCACGGCCAGCAGATAGGCGAGGTCCTCTCCGAGCACCTCGGCCATGCGCTGGGCATCGGCAATGAGTACGCCTTGCGGTTTGCCGGTGTTGGTGGCCCTGCCGCGAATGGCCGACCAGCGCGCAGCGGCGGCCTTGGGCTGTGTTTCCGGCCAGACCATCCGTGCGAACTCGCCCTTGCCCCAACCGCGGGCATCCGCGCGCTTGTCGATCAGCTCCACGAATGACCGCTCCAATAGGTGTGCAAAAATATCCATGGCGTCCTCCCTCGCCTTTGTCTCTGGAAATTCCTTCGCTGTCCAGCGAAAAATTCTTGTTGCGTCACACCGGAAATTCTTTTAGGCCTGTCGCACAAGGAGAGCGACATGAAAGATATCTTCGATCAGCTCCTGCGCCAGCTCGGCACCTATGCAGCCGTGGCTAGGGCGCTTGGATACACGGAAAGACAGTATCTGAACATCCGCAGGAAGGTCGAGCGTGGAGAGGAACTGCACCCGCGCGTGGACACGTTTATCCGGATTCGCGCCCAATCCTTACAAGGAAATTCCATGCATCCGCCTCGGCCGGTCATTGCGTCGTCGGCAATGACCGCATGCCTGCGGGCCGGATCGGAGCGTTAGGTCATGTCTTCCGGGAAAGGCACGCCCCGCATCCCCCGCAACATGGGGCGCGTGGAGTTCCTGGCCTGCCGGGAGAGCATCACGACCATGCACCGCCAGGGCTACGACAACAGGAAGATCCATGACGCGCTTGCGGCCAAGGGACGCGTGACAATGGCCTACGCCACGTTCTGCCGGTACATGAAGCGCTTTTTCCCCAGCGAAGGGGCGCACAACGATTGGATGCAGAACCGAGACACTCCCTCGTCCTGCGAGGAGCCGCGCACCGGCCGCAGCGGCTTTGCCGTGAACAAGAAACCGTCATCCGGCGAGATGATTTGAGGCCCCATGGCTACCATCCACTGCATTCTCCAAGGCAAGGGCGGCGTGGGCAAGTCGCTCGTTGCAGCGCTCCTCGTACAGTACCTGCGCGCCAATGCCGTGCCCGTGCACTGCTTCGACACAGACCCCATCAACGCCACGCTTGCCGGATACACGGAGTTCCAGGTCACCGCCCTGGACATCATGAGCGGAGACGACATCGATCCGCGGCGCTTCGATCGGCTCATGGAAAGCATCTTCGACCTGGACGAGGACGCCCACGTGGTTGTGGACAACGGCGCATCATCCTTCGTTCCGCTCGGCTCCTACCTGCTCGATAACGAGGCCCTGCCTTTGCTTCAGAGCCAAGGCCACACGGTCATGCTGCACTCTGTGGTCACCGGCGGCCAGGCCATCCTGGACACGCTCTCCGGGCTCAAGTCCCTGGTGACGCATTTCCCGGCCACGCCCGCCAATCGGATAGTTGTCTGGCTGAACCGCTTCTTCGGCGAGATCACGCTCGACGGCAAAGCCTTCCACGAGTTCAAGGTCTACACGGAGCACGCCGCGAGCTTCCACGCTGTGGTCGCCATCCCGCACCGCAAGCAGGCCACCTTCGGCAGGGACCTGGAAGAGCTTTTCGCGCGCCGCCAGAGCTTTGACAGCGCGATCAACTCCACGCTGCCGCTCATGGTGCGCCAACGCCTGGCCGGTTTCTGGCGTGACGTGGTCGCGGAAATCGACAAGGCGCAGCTGCTGTAGAGCCGGCCATGAACGAAGAACATCCCCATCTCGAAACGATTCCCGACGGCATTGGCCTCACGCTGGACGGCGTGCGCGCGCTCCTGGCCAGGGAGCACCAGACCATCCTCGGGCCTGATGATCCCGTGCTCATGCTCGTGACGCTGCACAACGCCTTTCTCGGCGAATACGAAAAGCTCCTGGTCAGGCACAACAAGGCGCTTACCGCCCTGCTCGCGGAAAAGACAGACGGGTACGTGGCCGGCGTGCTGCATGCCACAGAGGCCCTGGGCAAGGACCTTTCCGCCGCGTCCATCGAATCCATGCGCGGCGTCCTGCAGCAACACAGCGCGGCCCTGAGGGCCTTCCGTCTGCATCTGCTGTGGCTGGCGGGTATCGTGGTCGCGTCCGCCCTGGGCAATGTCATTGCCTTCGTATTCCTCGGGGGGCGCTAGCGTGGACCGCCTGCACGCCAGCCTCGAACACAACCTCGGTCCCGTGATCATGGACGCCCTGCGCGATCCGGATGTGATCGAGATCATGCTCAATCCGGACCAGACGCTCTGGATCGAACGCCTCGGGCAGGGCATGACGCAGCACGGCAGCCTCTCCGCAGCCCAGGGGCGGCTGATCATCTCCCTCATGGCCAGCGCGCTGGAAACCACGGTCACTGTGGAGCGCCCCATCGTGGAGGGCGAGCTTCCCGCCATCAGCGCAGGGGGCGGCAGCCGTTTCGAAGGCCTGTTGCCTCCTGTTGTGGCCGGTCCGTCCTTCACCATCCGCAAGCGCGCCAGCAAGGTCTTCACCCTGGAGGAATACGCGGTCGCCGGCATCCTGGACAATGCCGACCGCGCCGTCGTGGAGCAGGCCGTGGCCGAGCACCGCAACATCCTCGTGGTCGGCGGCACGGGCTCGGGCAAGACCACACTGGTCAACGCGCTCATGGAGTCCGTGGCGGTGCAGTGCCCCGAGGATCGGCTGCTGATCCTGGAAGACACCGCTGAACTCCAATCGCGCAGCCGCAACGCCGTGTTCCTGCGCAGCTCGGATTTCGTGAGCATGCAGCGGCTGGTGAAGGTGACCATGCGCTATCGCCCCACACGTATCATCGTGGGCGAGGTGCGTGACGGCTCGGCCCTGGACCTGCTCAAGTCCTGGAACACCGGCCACCCCGGCGGCCTGGCCACGGTGCACGCGGGCAGCGCGGCGGCCGGGCTCGTGCGCCTGGAGCAGCTCATTGCCGAGGCCACGCCCGCCCCTATGCAGGCGCTCATTGCCGAGGCCGTGGACCTCATCGTGTTCATCGAACGCGCGACGACCGAAGCTGGTGGCCGGCGCGTCTCGGAAATCGCCCGCGTAAAGGGCATCGATCCCAAAACCCGCAACTTCGAACTGGAGTATCTGCATGCGCACAAAAAAGCTGCTCCCGCTGCTTCTCGCTTCAATGGCAATGGCTCTGCTGCCCGAACTCGCGCACGCCTCGGGGGGCATTTCCGAGTTCTCCGGGCCGCTGGAAAAGGTCGTGGGCACCATCACCGGCCCGGCCGGACGCTGGATCTCCATCGTGGCCATGGCGCTCTGCGGCGTGATCTACATCTTCAACAAGGATGACCTCACCGGCGGCTTCAAGCTGCTGCTGGGCGTGGTCTTCGGCATCTCCTTCATCGCCTTTGCCGCGAGCATCGTGGACAACATCTTCTCCTTCTCCGGCGCTGTGGTTTGAAGATGCGGACACTTACGATCCATCAATCCCTGCATCGACACAGCCACGTCATGGGCGCGGAGCGCGAACTCGTGCTCATGAGCGGCCTGATCGCTTTGCTCGTGGCCATCGGCGGCCTGAGCCTGCTGTCCTGCCTGGCCGGCTTCGGCTTCTGGGTGCTGGCGGTCTTTGTGCTGCGCCGCATGGCCAAGGCCGACCCGCTCATGAGCAAGGTCTGGCTGCGGCACATCAAGCTCCAGCTGCACTACCCGGCGCGCGCCTCGGTCTGGAGGGCGTGATGCTGCGCCTGCGGGATTTTCGCCACAAGGCCAAGGGGCTGCCCGACCTCCTGCCCTATGCCGCGCTCGTGGCGCCGGGCGTGGTGCTCTGCAAGGACGGCTCGTTCCTCGCCGCCTGGGAGTTTCGCGGCCAGGATACGGCGTCGAGCACGCCCGAGGAGCTGGCCTTTGTCTCGGCCCAGGTCAACAGCGCGGTCAAGCTCCTGGGCACGGGGTGGATGCTGCACGTGGACGCCGTGCGCTGCCGCCAGCGCGCCTATTCGCGCCCCGACGCGAGCCACTTCCCGGACCCCGTGACGCGGCGCATCGATGCCGAGCGCCGCGCCTATTTCAGCGGCGACCGCTGCTACGGCACACGCACCTTTCTCTGCGCCAGCTTCAAGCCCAACCTCTACGCCGGCAAGCTGGCCGGGGCTGCCCAGACAGGCGTGGCAACATCCAATGTCCTGGAGAAGAACCTCAGTCAGTTCCAGCAGACCCTGCTGGAAATCGAGGACGCGCTGGCGGCGGTGCTGCGCTTGCACCGTCTGGAAGAGTATGAGGAAGAAGACGAAGACGGCCAACCGCGCCTGTACTCCGCGCTCCTGGAGCACTTGCAGCACTGCCTGATGGGCGAGGAGCACCCTGTGCGCGTGCCAACTATCACTGGCACGCCCATGTACCTGGATGCGCTCTTGGGGGGCGAGGACCTGGTCGGGGGGCTGGCGCCGCGCATTGGCGCACAGCACATCGCGGTGCTCGGGCTGGACGGTCTGCCGCAGGAGAGCTGGCCGGCCATGCTGGCCTGCCTGGACGGCTTGCAGTTGCCCTATCGCTTCTCCACGCGCTTCATCTGTCTGGACCAGCTCGATGCCACGCGAGAGATCGGAACCTATCGCAAGACCTGGCAGCAGCAGGTCTTCCGCTTCTTCGACCAGTTTTTCAACAACCCCAACGCCCGCGCCAACCGCGACGCCCAGCTCATGACAGAAGATGCGGAGCAAGCCCTGGTGGAGGTACAGTCCGGCTTCGTGGGCGCCGGCTATCTGACCTCGTGCATCGTGCTCCTGCACGAGGAGCGCGAGGTCCTGCTCGATTGGGCGCGCGAACTGCGCCGCGCTGTGCAGACGCTGGGGTTTGGCTGCCGCCTGGAAACCATCAATGCAGTGGAGGCGTGGCTGGGCACGCATCCGGGCAATGGTTTCGCCAACATCCGCCGCCCCCTGGTGCATACGCTGAACCTGGCCGACCTGTTGCCCCTGGCCGGGATTTGGGCCGGCTATGAGCAGTGCCCGTGCCCGTTTTATCCGCCGGACTCGCCCCCGCTGATGGTCTGCACCACGGATGGCGCCACGCCCTTTCGTTTCAACCTGCACGAAGGCGATGTGGGACACACGCTGGTCTTCGGCCCCACGGGCTCGGGCAAGTCCACGCTGCTGGCGCTCATCGCGGCGCAGTTCCGGCGTTACAAAGGTGCGCACGTCTTCTGTTTCGACAAGGGGCAGAGCATGCTGCCGCTCTGCCTGGCAGTTGGCGGCGCGCAGTACGATATCGGCGCTGCCGAGAATACCGGCCTGGCCCTGGCGCCCCTGCAAGGCATCGACGCCTCCGAGGCGGAGCAGAGCTGGGCTGAGGGGTGGATCGCCGATCTGGCCGAGCTGCAAGGCCTGGCCGTGCTGCCCGGCCACCGCAACGCCATCCACACCGCCATGAACGCCCTGCGGCAGAACCCGCCGCAGATGCGCTCCCTCACGGATTTCTGGCACGTGGTCCAGGATCAGGAACTCAGGGCCGCGCTTCAGCACTACACCAAAGCCGGCGCCATGGGCAGCCTGCTGGACGCGTCCACGGACACCCTCGGACTTGCAGACCAAGATACACCGGACAGCGGGGCCTTCGTGGTCTTCGAGGTGGAGGCCCTTATGCAGTTGGGCGACAAGAACCTCGTGCCCGTGCTGCTCTATCTCTTCCACCGCATCGAAAAGGCCCTGCGGGGGCAGCCCGCCTTGCTCGTGCTGGATGAGGCCTGGGTCATGCTCGGCCACGCCGTGTTCCGAGAGAAGATCCGCGAGTGGCTCAAGGTCCTGCGCAAGGCAAACTGCGCGGTAGTGCTGGCCACGCAGAGCCTGTCCGACGCGGTGCGCTCGGGCATCCTCGACGTGTTGGTGGAGTCCTGCCCCACAAAGATTCTCCTGCCAAATCTCGCGGCCCGGCAGGACGGGCAGCGCGAACTTTATGCCGGCATGGGGCTGAACGCGCGCCAGATCGAGATCGTGGCCACGGCCACGCCCAAGCGCGACTACTACGTGCTCGCCCCTGCGGGGCGGCGACTGGTGCAGCTCGCGCTGCAGAAACAGACCTTGGCCTTTGTGGGGGTCTCGGACAGGGAGAGCGTCTCCCGCATCAAGGAACTGCACGCCACTCACGGCCGGGACTGGGTTGAATCCTGGCTCAAGGAAAAAGGAGCGCTGTAGATGAAGACTCGGACAATGGTTCTGTGCGTTGCACTCACGGTGTTGCTGGCGTCTGCGGTGCAGGCCGGCCTGGTGGTGACCTGCACCAATTGCAGCGAGAAGCTGATCCAGATTCTCGATCGCGTCACCAATGTGGAGGAGATGGCGACCCTGGCTGCGGACTACGAAGAATCGGTGGCGCAGACCATGCAACAGATGCAGATGGTGGCCAACCAGCTGGAGCAGTACAACAACATGGTCCAGAACACCATCAAACTGCCCCAACGACTGCTGGGCAAGGTCGTCGGCGACTTCAGGAAACTGGCCGGGCTCACGCGCACCATCCAGAACCAAGTGGGCGACATCGCGGCCTTGGGCAACCTCTTCGAGGAAATCTACGCGGACAAGGACTTCCTGAACAACCTGGCCACGGCGCAGGGCAGCGGCATCACGCTGGCCAACGCGCAGTATTTCGAGAAGTGGAACGACTGGTCGGATCAGGTCGAACGCGCTTCCAAGGCCGTGTTTCAGGTCTCGGGGCAGCAGCTGGATGACCTGATCCAGGACGCCGACGCCTTTGACCAGCACATCGAGAGCCTGCTGAGCACGCCCGAGGGGCAGGTGCAGGCGCTCGACGCCGGCAATCAGCTGGCTGCGCTGCAGATCGAGGAAGCGCGCCAGTTACGCACGCTCCTGCTGACCGCAACCCAGGCCCAGGCCCAGGAGAGCATGAAGGCCGAACGCCTGGAAGAGCTGCGCGCGCAGTGGTGGAAAGAGGCCACGCGCACGGACAAGCTCAAAGGCAAGGTGGGTATGGATAACGCCCGGCCCGACCCCTTCTAACCGGCCGGAACGATCGTGCTCCAGAAGATGACTCTCTCGCCGCTGGGCCTCGCCCTGGCTATTGCCCTGGTCCTGGTCTGCCCCACTGAGGGCTTGGCCGACACCTCGCCGGGCAGCATCTCCCAGCTGGTCGAGACCTTCTACACCAGAACGGCCAGCTGGGGCGGCACCCTGCAATCCTTCGCCTTTGCGCTCCTGCGCTGGACCCTGATCCTCGAAGTCTGCCTCTTCGGCGTGCGCATGGCGCTGCAACGAGCGCAGATAGCGGACATCCTGGGGCAGTTCGTGATGATCCTGCTCTTTGCCGGGTTCATCGCCGCCGTGATCAAAAACTATGATGCCTGGTCCTGGAACGTGATCAACGGGCTGGCTGCAACGGCCGACGGGCTTGGCGCGTCCAGAACCGCAGTGGAGGCGCCGTTCATGACCGGCTGCGCCATCGTCATGACCATCCTGGACAAGCTCTCCATCACCTCGCCCGTGGACAGCCTGGCCTACATCGTCGCCGCGCTGGTGGTGCTCATCGCCTTTGCGCTGATGACCGCGCAGATTCTCTTCGTCAAGTGCGAGGCCATGATCGCCATGAACGCCAGCGTGATCCTGCTCGGGCTGGGGGGCAGCGCCATCTTCCGCGAGTACGCCATCAACGTCATGCGCTACGTGCTCGCCGTGGCCTTCAAGCTCTTTGTCATGCAGCTGCTGCTGGGGTTGGCCCTTTCGTTCATCGCCGATCTGGAGCTGGCCGAGGCCACCATGCAGGACATTTTCGTGGTCATCGGCGTGGCCGTCATCCTTCTGGCCCTGGTGCGCACCATCCCCGAGGCCTGCGCCGGCATCATCAACGGCTCGCACGTGCACGGCGGCCAGGCCCTGGGCGCCACGGCCGGCGCCGTGCTCGGCGCGGCGGTGGGGGGCGCTGCGGGCGCAGCCGCTGCTACAGCAGGCACCGCCGTTGGGGTGAAGAGCGTGAGCGCGGCCTCGCAACTGGCCAAGGAAAGCGGCGCCACCGGATTGGGGCGCTTCGGCCACATGGCCGGCAACCTCTACAGCGCCTATGCCCAGGCTCGGGCCGAGAGCCCGCGCGCCGGCTACGGTCTGCGCCTGAACAGTCGGCTGCAATCGAGACTCCAGGCCAAGAAAATGGAGAACGCCATGAAGGATCAAGAAGATGTCGAATAGGCAGACGGCTGCGCCCCGCAATCCGTACCTCAACGGCCGCGAGGAATGGTTGGAGCGCTACGGCAGCTATATCCAGCGCGCGGCCCACTGGCGCCTTGTCGCCTTCGTCAGCCTGCTCCTCGCGGTCGGCTCCATTGCCGGCAACGTGATCATGGCCGCGCAGTACAAGGTCGTGCCCTACGTGGTGGAGGTGGACCAGTTGGGCAAGGCAGCGGCCGTGACCCGTGCCGACCTGGCCGCGCCGGTGCCCCAGCGGTTGATTCAGGCCGAGCTGGCCGGCGTCATCGTGAACTGGCGCACCGTGACCGCGGATTTGGACCTGCAGAAGAAGATGGTCGAGCGCCTGGCCTACTTCATGGCCGGTTCGGCCAAGGGGCAGTTGCGGCAGTGGTACGAGCAGAACAACCCCTATGCCCGCGCCAAGGAAGGCAAGCTGGTGCAGGTCTCGGTCAAGGGGCTGCCCCTGCCGGTGAGCCAGGACTCCTGGCGCGTGGAGTGGACAGAGACCGTGCGCGGTTTCAACGGCGTGGAGCTGCTACCGCCGCAGACTTTCGAGGCCACGCTGACCGTCCAGGTGCGCCCCCCGAATTCGGAAGATCAGATCCTCAAGAACCCCGGCGGGGTTCACGTCACGGGCATTTCCTTTGCCAAAGTGCTCTCGGGCACTGCCAACTCGCAACCCCGATGAGGTGCATGACCATGCGTTGCCTGCTGTTGTGTTGTCTTGTGCTCTTGCTTCCCGCTCCAGCTCTTGCGGAGCAGGTTTCGGAAGCGCCCCAGTTTGAGGCGGGGCAACCCCCTATGCCTTTTCCGCCCCTCCCGGACTATCTCAGTGACACGCCGGTGGTGCTGACGCCCAACGAGACCAAGGCCCTGGAACTGTCCGGGGAGTGGGCGGCCAGGTCGGTGACGCCCGTGCGCAACGGCATGGGCAAGGTGCTCTACGTGCATGGGGCGAGCCTGCCCACCATCGTTGCCGCGCCGCTCAATGTCTGCGACGTGGAGTTGCAGGCCGGGGAGACCCTCAACGAAGTGGTGGTGGGCGACTCGGCCCGCTGGCTCGTGGACGTGGCCACGTCCGGCGCAGGGGAGCACAAGACCGTGCACCTCCTGATCAAGCCCGTGGACGCCGGTCTGGAAAGCTCGGCCGTGGTCACCACCAGCCGCCGTGTCTACCACCTGCGCCTGATCTCCCAACGCGAGGGGCACACGCCCTACGTGGGCTTCCTCTACATGGAAGACCAGGTGCGGCGTTTCAGAGAACAGGCCGAACGCGAAGCCAGGGAAGAGCGCTGGCGCACGGCATCGATCGACGGCAGCGATGTGGACCTGAGCACCCTCAACTTCCGCTACCTGGTCAAGGGCAAGGCCTCGTGGAAGCCGGTGCAAGTCTATGACGACGGCCGCCAGACCATTATCCGGCTGCCTGCGGGCGCGGCCACCAACGAGATGCCTGTCCTGCTGGTGCGCAAGTCCGGCAGCGACGTGCTCGTGAATTACCGCGTCAAAGGCCAAGCCATGGTCGTGGACGGGCTCTTTGAAAAGGTCGTCCTGGTGGTCGGTGTGGGGCGCGATCAGGAATCCGTCGAAATCACCAGGGAGGACAGCTGATGCGCGCATTCATCCTGGTGCTTTGCCTGGCCCTGTGCTCCGGCTGTGCCGCCCGCCATGGTGGTTCGTTCTGTGGCCAGGGGCTCCAGGCCGAGCAGGAAACAGTCATGGCCTCGGATGCCGTATCCCGCCTGCTAGAGGTCTACCCGCCCGGCCTGACCGCCCTGCATCTGGTGCCAGCGGGGCACGGCAGCTTTGGTGAGCGCCTGGAGCATGGGCTTCGTGCCCGTGGCTTCCGCCTGGAGCCCGCTGCTGGCGACGGCGTGGTGGACCTGAGATACACCCTGGACGCCATCAGGGAGGAGCCCACGGCCTGGTATCTGCACATGGTGCTCTCGGACGGCTTTGCCTTTTCCCGCGTGTACATCCTTGGGGAGCGGACCGCGCCTGAAGCGGGCGTGGCCCAGACCGGGGCGCCTGCTGCGCCTGCCACGGTAGAAGCGTCCTTACAGCCATGAACAGCCCCAACGAACTCAGCCCCATGCGCGGCGCGGACCTGCCCGTGGCCCGCATGAGCAAGAAGCCCTTGCTGCTCGTCTTGCTCGTGGGGTGCATCCTGGCTGCGGTGCTGGTCTACAGCGTGAACTTCATGGGGCGTGGCCGGCCAGAGGAGCAAGCGCTCCCGGTGGAGGTGCAGCCCGAAAAGCCCTTCCTGCCGGAAGACGGCGGACCTGGTCTGGCCGTGCACCCCGAGCCGCCAGCGGCCGCGGCTCCCGCGCCCGTGCAGCCGGAAAAGCAGATTGTGGTGCTGGCGCCGCAAAAAGACGAGGCCGGGGACAACGCACGTCGCGAGCAGGAGCAGCTGCGCCGGCTCAAGGTGCAGGAGAACATCGACGCCTTGCGCTCCCCGCTGGTGGTCAAGAAGGGCGAGCAGACGCAGCCGGGCAAGGCCGCAGTGGCGGCAACCGCCCCTGCAGGGGGCGATAAACCGTCAGGGCGCGGTGGGCTCGACAGGGAGGAACTCTCCGCGCTGCTCCAGAGCGATTACGACTCCGCCGCGGACAAGGACAAGGAAGCGTTCTTCGGGCGCGCCAAGGCCGATGCGCAGTGGCGCTTGCCGGATTCGCGCGCTCCCGGCCGCTCCTTCGAACTCAAGACAGGGGCGGTTATCCCCGGCGTCATGCTCACAGGCGTGAACTCCGATCTGCCGGGCGCGCTCATCGCCCAGGTCAGCCAGAACGTCTACGACACCGCGCACGGCGCACACCTGCTCATCCCCCAGGGCTCGAAGCTCTATGGCGTGTATGATTCGCGCGTGGTCTACGGCCAGTCGCGCGTACTCGTGGCCTGGAATCGGCTCATTTTCCCGGACGGCTCGGCCGTGACCCTGGGCGCCATGCCCGGCGCGGACATGAGCGGCTACGGCGGATTTCACGACCAGGTGGACAATCACTACTGGCGCATCTTCGGCTCGGCCGTGCTCATGTCCCTGATTTCCGGGGGCACGGCCTATGCCATGGACACGCTCAACGACAGCGGCGCGTCCAGCCTGAGCACGAGCAGCAGCGCGCCCTCCATGCAGGATGCAATGGTCTCGGCCCTGTCCAGCCAGCTGGGCCAGACTACCACCAAGCTCCTGGAAAAGAACCTGAACATCAAGCCCACGCTGGAAATCCGCCCCGGTTACCGCTTCAACGTCATCGTGACCAAGGACCTCGTGTTCGAGGCGCCGTATGCGGCGTGGCAGTAGGATTGAGGCTTCAGGCTCGGCTGGATGGAGCGGGCTTTTCTGGCGCGCGCCCCTTCTGGGCGCAGAACTCCAGATAGTCGTCCATGGAATCGGCAAAGGCCTGCTGCATTGCGTCTTCGCTTTCAGCCTGGAAGGTGATGACGTCGGACAGGTGCAGCACCTCGCCGTGGAACAGGTCGGCCTCGGGATCGTACTCGAAGCGCCCCTGATAGCCTTTGTAATGCAGGATATTCATTGCGCTTTGGTACCACCTCTTGGCGCCAAGTCAAGGCTGCAGCGCCATGCCTGAGCACAAGAAACCCTACGGCCTCGGCCAGGCCAAGCCCGCGCGCTCCAGGGCCGCGCTCTGGTGCTACCTCGTCTTCGTCACCATTCTTGCCCTGGCGTCCATGAGCTTTGCCACGCAGCGCGTGGCCGCGCACTACGGCTTCCATCCCGCCCTCGGCGCGCCCCTCGGCCGCGCCTTGGACCTGGCCTGGTACGCGCCGTGGTCAATCTTCGCCTGGCAGGCCATGCCCGGTCTGGCCGACCCCCAGGGCTACGTGGAGCAGTCCCTGTCCTTTGCCCAGGCCCTGTTCATCCTGCCGCAGTTTCTCATCCTCAGTCTCTTTGTGGGGCGCCGCAAGCTCAGCAAGGGCTGCGAGGACCTGCACGGCTCGGCGCGCTGGGCACGGCTGGCCGAAATCCGCGCCATGGGCCTGCTCGACGGGCAAGGCGTGTACGTGGGCGGCTGGCTCCAGGAGCACCATGGGGGCGAGCGCTTCCGGCGAGCACTCCGGGGTAAGCCGCTGCGCGTGCAGCGCTATCTGCGGCACAACGGCCCGGAGCACGTGCTCTGTTTCGCGCCCACGCGCTCGGGCAAGGGTGTGGGGCTGATCATCCCCACGCTGCTGGCCTGGCCGGATTCCACAGTCGTCTTCGACATCAAGGGCGAGAACTGGAGTCTCACCGCCGGCTGGCTCGCCACGCAGGGGCACCGCGTCCTGCGCTTCGACCCCTCGGACCCCAGCGGCAGCTCGGCCTGCTTCAACCCCCTGGAGGAAATCCGCCTGGAGACCGTGCACGCGGTGCAGGACGCACAGAACCTGGTCAGCATGATCCTCGACCCGCAGGGCAAGGGGCTGGCCGACTACTGGCACAAGGCCGCGTTCGGCTTCCTTTCCGGGGCGCTGCTGCATTGCCTGGTGGTCACGCGCCACGCCGAGGGCAGGGCGGCCACGCTCTGCGACCTCTCCTGTTTGTTGGCGGATGAGAACCGCCCCATTCAGGATGTGTTCGAGGAAATGATCGCCACGGACCACGCGGCCATGCTCGACGCGCTGCTGCCGGGGGGTGTCTCGGGGCGCCACGGCGCGGACATCCACCGCTTTGTCACGGCCGCTGCACGGGAGATGTTGAACAAGGCGGACCGGGAGCTTTCGGGCGTGCTCTCCACGGCCGTGGCCAACCTGAACCTGTACCGCGACCCGGTGGTGGCCATGAACACCGCGCGCTGCGACTTTCGCCTGGCCGACCTCGCGCGGCACGAGCGCCCCGTGAATCTCTACCTCGTGATCAGCCCGGCAGACATCGACCGGCTGCGCCCCCTGGTGCGAATCGTGCTGACCATGCTGCTCAACCGTGCCACCGCGCGTCTGGACTGTGGCGCCGCGCCGCAGCGGCGCGTGCTGCTCATGCTCGATGAATTCACGGCCCTGGGCAAGCTGGACATCGTGGAGCGCGCCATCGCCTACATGGCCGGCTACGGGCTCAAGGGCTACTTCATCGTCCAGGACATCGTGCAGCTGAGCGCGGTCTACGGCAAGGACAACGGCCTCATGGCCAACTGCCACGTGCGCGTGGCTTTTGCGCCGAACACGGTGGAGACCGCGCGCGTGCTCTCGGCCATGACCGGCAAGGCTACGGTGATCGAGAAGAAGACCGCGCTCTCGGGCGCGCGCAGCGGCGGGCTGAAGAACGCCTCGCTCAGCGTGAACGAGGTCGCGCGGCCGCTGCTCACTGAAGACGAATGCATGCGCCTGCCCGGCCCTGTCAAGGACGCGGCTGGCCGCATCACGGCGCCGGGCGACATGCTCGTCTTCTGCGCCGGTCAGCCGCCCATCTACGGCAAGCAGATTCTCTACTTCCTGGACCCGGTGTTCTCCCAGCGCGCAAGCATCGCGGCGCCAAGCAAGTCTGATTCGCTGCATCAGGAGCGCCCCCGCCCCGGCTCTTCGGACAAGGCGCAGCCAAAGCCCCGCGAGGACAAGCCCTATGAACGCTATCTGGCCGAGGTCTAGCCTGCCGCTCGCGACCCTGGCCCTGGCTCTGGTCCTGATTTTCGGGCTCGGGCCGCTCTGGGCGCTGGGCTTTCGCCTGAACCTCACCCCGTCCGTGGCCGTGGGGCTCTATCGCCTGGAATCCCGAGCGCCCGTACGCGGCGACCTCGTTGCCTTCTGTCCACAGCAGGGGGCTCTTGCCGCTCTGGCTCTGGAACGGGGGTATCTGCGCCCCGGCCTTTGTGCCTCGGGCACGCGCCCCTTGCTCAAACGCCTAGTCGGCCTACCGGGCGATCAGCTGGACATCGCCTCGGAAGGGGTACGCATAAACGGCCAGCTCCAGCCTTGCAGCCAGGTCAGGACTCTGGACAGCCACGGCCGCCCCTTGCCGCGTGGCGCCCTGGAATCCGGCACCATCCCCGCGAACAAGGCCCTGGTGCTCTCGGATGGGCACACCGGTGGTTTCGATAGTCGGTACTTCGGCCTGGTGGACCTGCACGCGCTGCGCCCAGCGCGGCCGGTCATAGTTTTTGATGAAGAGTAACCACAAAGAGTACCCCCCTTATGAAAGTCTTTGGAAGGGGGGCTCGGGGGGAGAACCTTTCTTCAGAAAGGTTTCCCCCCGACATAACTATCCTTCCAAAAAGGGAGAAAGGAAATGGACAAGGAATACCTCGCTGCTGCGGCAGCAATCGTGAATGCACAGGCCGCTGCCAATCCGGACCTGGGCATCCCGGTGGACCCGGACGTGGCCGAGTTCATGGGCGCCTTCGAGG
>CAZSRS010000060.1:0-18263 GCA_964609625.1 uncultured Desulfovibrionaceae bacterium | reverse complement strand
TCGCCCTGGGCCGGGCAGGTGGGCATGCCCGTGCTGGGGCCGCCGCGCATGACGTTGACGATGACCAGGGGTGCCTCCACCATGCAGGCGTAGCCGATGTGCTCCTGCATCAGTGAGAAGCCCGGCCCCGAGGTGGCGGTCATGGCCTTTCGCCCGGTCAGGGACGCGCCGATCACCGCGCCCAGGCTGGCGATCTCGTCCTCCATCTGGAGGAACACGCCACTGGGGATCCTGGGCAGGCGCTGAGCCATGCACTCCATGATCTCGCTGGAGGGTGTGATGGGGTAGCCGCCGTAAAAGGTGCAGCCAGCCAACAAAGCGCCCTCGACAACGGCCTCGTTGCCCAGGGCGAACAGTTCCGTGTGTTTTCTGCGTGGGGAGACTTTCATCAGAGGCCGCCGTTCTGGTGTTGCGGTTGCTCGGTGGGGGAGGGCTGGAGTTCGCCGTTCTTGGGCATGACCACGATGGCGAAATCCGGACAGTGCAGCTCGCAGAAACCGCAGTTGATGCACTCGGATTCGTTGACCACCTCGGCCTTGCCCAGGGGGGAAATCTGAAACACCTTGCAGGGGCAAAACGCGGCGCACAGACCGCAGCCTTTGCACCAGTCAGGATAAATGACGATCTTGGTCCGACCTTTGATTTTCTTTGTCATCTGGAAACCATGGGCTTGAAATGAGGATACGGGAATTCTACACCTACCGCACACGGATTAGTGGCACAACCACGTACGCCATCCCCGCAGGCTTGGCAACAGCCGCACTGGAGAAAGTGGCTCGCGGGAATGACGTAATGGTACGCCTGCTTGACAAAAATGGCAAGAAAAGATGTACTATAGTGAAATTAAAAGCATTTTTCTCCGCAGCCGCGCGCATTCCTCAAGCACACTCCATCAGAAGGTGATGATGGTGTACCCCTGGAGCATGTAGCCTGCCATGCCGGGGTGGCCGCTCATGTCGCCCAGCAGTGGCACTCCGTCGGCCTGTACGGTCTCCAGCACGCCCATCTTGGCCGAGCAGGCCTTGCAGGCCCCGGCCAGGAGACCCTTGTCCCTCACCTGCCGATAGAGCTTGTGCATGGGGTTCTCCTGCCGCGCCAGTTCAGGGAGCAGTTTGGTGGCCGCACCCTCCACCACCACGAGCACTTCGAAGTCCTTTTCGTGCATGTCCAGGGCATTGAGCAGGACATGGACAAAGCACATCATTTCACCGTTGAAGGGGATGAGTGCGATTTTACGCATAGCGTTATCCTCGATGTTGAAAGGAGATGGCTTTTCTCGCTCGGGGTCCCAGTCTCTCCAGCCCCGGGCTCTCCTTCTGGACTATGCAGTTCCACAGACGAACTGACGTGACATGGCGGAGTTCTGGAAAGGGGGAGTCCGAGGGGGAAGAACCTGTTACAGGAGGTTTCCCCCCTCGGTCAGCCTTGTTGTTCATTTTCGGCCGCCGCGTATCAGGCGAAGCTCTGCATGATGCCGCGCAGGGTATCCATGGGCACGGGCTGCGTGCACAGCGCCCCCTGTTCGAGTTGTGGCAGTTTTCGGTTCAGGGGCTCGCGGTCGTTCTTCCAGAGCACGCCCAGGGGAATCCTGTCGCCGAATTCCTGGGACTTGGCCAGGGCCTGTTCCCAGTTGGTGGGGTCGTGCTCCTCGCCAAGATGATAGACGCGTTCCTTGTACCAGCCGAAGGTATTGATCTTGTTGAATGAGACGCAGGGTTGGAGGATGTCCACCAGGGCGAAGCCGGGGTGCCGCACGGCCTGTTGGATGAGGTCGGCCAGATGGTCGATCTGGCCGGAAAAGCCGCGTGCCACGAAGTTGGCGCGCATGGCCACGGCCACGGCCATGGGATTGAAGGGCGCGTTGGTCACGCCGCCGGGGTTGGCCTTGGTTATCTGCCCCTCCTGGGTGGTGGGACTGGCCTGTCCCTTGGTCAGTCCGTAGATCTGGTTGTCGTGGGCCAGCAGGGTCATGTCCACGTTGCGGCGCAAGGCCGCCAGGAAGTGGTTGCCGCCTTCGCCGTAGTTGCAACCGTCACCGCTCTCGGCGATGACCGTGAGGCCTGGATTGGCGAGTTTGGCCGCCTGGGCCGCGGGCAGGGAGCGGCCGTGCAGGCCGTTGAAGAAGTTGCAGCGCAGGTAGTGGGGCGTCTTGGCCGCCTGGCCGATGCCCGAGACCATGAGCAGCTCGTGGGGCGCGAGCCCCAACGCCACCAGGGCCTTTTTCAGGGCCTTGAGGATGGAGAAGTTGCCGCAGCCCGGACACCAGGCGGTTTCGAATTCACCGTATTCTTCTATAGTTACCATTCGTGGCTCCCTTTAGCTGTCTTGGAGATGCTCCAGGATGAAACGTGCGGTGAAGGGCAGACCGTCATAGCGCAGGATTTTGTGGTGGAACGCGAAACCGGTCTCCTGGCGGATCAACGCGGCGAACTGCCCCTTGCTGTTGCCCTCGACGCAGACTGCCTTGCCCGCCTTGCGCAGCAGGGGCAGGAACTGGTCGTGGACCAGTGGATAGACTTGGCTGAAGTGCAGCACCGCGGTGGGCTTGCCCGCGTCGCTCCTGATGCGGGCGGCTTCCAGGGCCGCGCCCTTGGTGGAGCCCCAACAGACCAGCAAGGTCTCGGCCGCATCCGGGCCATGGAAGTCCGGAGGGATCGCGTCCTGGAGCAGCAGCTGTTCCTTGCGCAGGCGCTTGTCCTGCATTGTCACGCGCACGCCCAGGTCCTCGGTGATGTGCCCGTCCGGGGTGTGCTCGTCGCTGTCGGCGACCACGAGGTACGAGCTGAAGCCCGGCACCAGCCTGGGCGACACGCCGCTTTCGGTCACGGCGTAGCGCTGGTAGCCGGTCGGGTCATCGGTCTCGAACCCCGGTGGCACGGGCGCGGGAAGGGTGTCCAGGTCAAAGGCCGGCACGGAGCGATAGTTGTCCGCCAGGTACTGGTCCGTGAGCAAGAACACCGGCCCCTGGGACAGCTCGGCCTGGTCAAGGGCTCTGCAGGTGAGGTGGAAACACTGCTCCACGTCGCCGGGGGCGAACACGGCGCGGGGGAACTCCCCATGCCCGGCATAGAGCACCAGGTTCAGGTCGCCCTGCTCGGTGCGCGTGGGCAGGCCCGTGGCCGGGCCAGGCCGCTGGGCCAGCACCACCACGATGGGTTGCTCGATCATCCCGGCCAGGCTGACGCCCTCGGTCATCAGGGCGAAACCCCCGCCGGAAGTGGGGACGAGGACCCGCGCCCCGGCAAAGGATGCCCCCAGGCCCATATTGATAGCCGCGATCTCGTCTTCGGCCTGCTCCACCACCACGCCCATCTTCCGGGCATGGGCGATCAGGGTCAGGGCCACGGAGGTGGAGGGCGTCATGGGGTAGAAGGAACAGAACTTCACTCCCGCGGCCAGTGCGCCCATGGCGATGGCCTCGTTGCCGTTGAGCATCAGCCGTTGTCCTTGCGCCTTTGCCGGGAGCAGGGGCGAAAAATCGCTCTTGTTAACCTCAACCCAGGCATAGGCTTTTTCCAGTACCTCCACGTTCTGGCGCACGATGTCCTCGCCCTTTTTGGCGAAGATGGTGTGCAGCAGTTTTTTCGGGACCTCCTGGTCCAGGCCCAGCAGCGCGCCCAGGGCGCCCAGGGCGGCCACGTTCTCGAAGATGGGCTTGGGCGCCAGCTCGTTGAAGGGCACGGGATAGCAGCGGGTCTGGCAGGCGTCGAGTTTGTCGTCCAGCAGCACCAGCCCGCCCTGGGCGAGGTCGTCCTTGTGCAAAAACACGGTTTCGTTGTTCAGGGCCACCAGGATGTCCACGGACTCCAGGGGGGCCTCGACTTCCTCCACGCCCACGCGGATGGCAAAGGTGTTGTGCCCCCCGCGGATGCGGGACATGTAGTCCTGGGTGACGGAGATGTGGTAGCCGGCGTGCACCAGGCTCTTGGCCAGGAGCTGTCCCACCGTGGCTAGCCCCTGTCCGGCCTCGCCGCCGATCAGGATGTTGGTGCCCGTTTTGCTCATGCGATTATGCTCCTTGGGCTGTGTTGCAGATTGGAGAAGGTATGGGGCTCACGCGCCGTCCAGTCCGGCGCGCTCGTGGCGCATGTGCCAGTCCTCGGGGTCCTGGAGATACTCTATCATGTCCTGCACCAGCAGGTGATGGGCGCGGGTCTCGTGCACCATGCGCTCCAGGAATTCCCGCTCCACGGGATCCTGGGCCGCGCCCTGCCGCTGGGTGTAGAAGGTCATGAGCTGCTGCTCCAGGTCCTTGGCCGTGGCCAGGGCGTCGAGTTCCGAGGCCGGGCAGCTCTCCGGGGGATGCTTGACGGCCAGTCGAGCGAAGAAGGCGTCAACGTCCAGGGCGTCTTCCGGTGGCAGGACACAGACCGCCTCCCAGGTCTGCCCCTTGGTCAGACCGGCGTGGATGGCGGTGATGCGCTCGATGTGGGCGAGCTTGTCGTCGCGTAGTTTGCGCAGGATCTCCCGCCCCAGGGAGTGGGTGCAGGAGCTCATGGCGTTTTCGTAAAAGTTCACGGCGTTCTGCGCCATGTCCTGGGCCTTGCACAGCATGTCGTGGGAGCGGTCGGACATGATCTCACCTCCGGATGGGGTTTTCCCGAAAAGGGGGTTGGAGTGTTACGCCTGGACCGGAGCCGGTGGCGTGCGCTGGGCCATTTCCTTGTCCAGCATGAACATCCCCTCGCCGCCGTCGCCCACCAGCTTGAGCTTGTTCACGATGTCGCCCACGCTTTCCTCTTCCTCCACCTGCTCGGTGACGAACCACTGGAGGAAGATATTCGTGGCGTGGTCCCGCTCGGCAATAGCCGTGTCCACCAGGTTGTTGATGCGCCTGGAGACTTGGCGTTCATGCTCCAGGGCCTGCTCGAAAACCTCCAGGGGGGACTTCCATTCACTGGGAGGGGCGTCCACGGCCAACAGTTCCACCCTGCCGCCGCGATTGTTCACGAAATCGTGGAATTTCATGGCGTGCAGCAGTTCCTCATGGGCCTGGAAGCGCATCCAGGTGGAAAAGCCGCCGAGGCCGATGTGGTTCAGGTGGGCGGACATGGCGAGGTAGAGGTAGCCGGAGTACAACTCCCATTTGATCTGTTCGTTGAGCGCGGTGTTCATAGTCTTGGAGAGCATGCTTCACTCCTGGTTGTCGTGGTGTGGGAATGCGATCGCACGTGGGTTCAGTCCCGCTCAAGTAGCACGGCGGAACAGAGGCTGGCTTATGCAGATAGAACATGATGCCGGGGTTTCCGCAAGAGGAAAATGGCAGAACAGCAGAGAGAGCGCGCGCGGGAGTTTTGGAAAGCTCAAAGGGTTTAGTCCCCGGGGCGGCGCAGGGCTTGCACAACGCGTCTTACTGCGGCAAACTGCCTTCTGCACAGCCCAACGAGGCGCGGAGAAGAACATGTTCAGATTTAATGCCGGAAGAGACCTGGGCCGCACCGAGCTGCCCTGTGACACCTGTGGCGCCAAGATCAGCGTGCGTCGCTCCTGCCATGAGGTCTGGCTGCATTGCGACGCCTGCGGCCGGGACTTCCCTGTCACGCAATACGCGCAACGCATGGACGAATCCCTGGAGCGCTGCCTGGAGTCCGTGTACTGCAACCGCATGTAGGAAGTGGTATCATGTATTGCCATCTTCAGTTCCGTTGCGCGAAGAAGGGCACGCGCATGGAGAGAGGGCTTGGCTGCCGGGCTTCCTCGTATCCAGACTCCTTTCCGATGACATTGCGCGCGTCAAGAGCGGCAATTACGTCCCGGCGGGCCTTCCACTTCAGAGTACGGCCTGTTTGAAGCGGAAGTGGACCGATACCGAGTTGCGTGCCTCGATGGCGATGGCAACGTGGTATCAGCCACGGGGGTATGCGTCACGGCCCGACCTTCACTATCCTTTCAACGTCCGCAACTGCTTGTGCAGGGTTGCGGCGCGCTTGGAGCCCAGGCCGGGGATGGCCAGCAGGTCCTCCAGGCCGGCGGCGGTCATGGCCTCCAGGCTGGGGAAGCGCTCCCAGAGGAGACGCGCGGTCTTGGGACCCACGCCCGGAAGCCGCAGCAGCTCGCTGCTGAGCACCGCAGTGCGCCGGGCGCGGCGGTGCCGGCCGATGGCGAAGTTGTGCACGCTGTCGCGCACGTGCTGCAGGAAGAGCAGTTCGGGCGAGCCGGGTTTGAGGGGCAGCGGGTTCTTGCGCCCCGGTAGATAGACGGAGTCGCGCAGGCCGTGTGTTTTGCGCCGACCGGACTGCGCGCCCGGAGCCTTGACGCGCTCCTTGGCGATGGAGGCCAGGGGAAAGAGCCCGGCCTGTCCCGCGCGCTCCAGGGCCGCATGCACCGCGGCCAGCTGCCCCTTGCCGCCGTCCACCAGCAGCAGGTCTGGCCAGGGGGGGCCGGATTCCAGCCTGCGTGAGACCCAAGCTGCCAGTGCCGCGTAGTCGTCGCCATTGGGCAGTTCCTCGGGAAGTTTGTAGACGCGGTAGTGCTCCTTGCGCGGCTCGCCGTGCTCGAAGACCACCATGCCGGCGCGGGTATGCTCCCCGGCGTGGTGGGAGATGTCCACGGCTTCAAGACGGAGGAGCGGTTTCGGTAATCCCATCTTTCGAGCCAGGGATTCAAGCAGCGCTTCCTTGCCCTTGTGTTCTCTGTTTTGGGAGTTCTCCCACGCCCACTCCCTGGCATTGGCCGCGGCCAGGGCAACGAGCTGTTTTTCCGCGTTGTTCCTGGGCGGGGCGATCCGCACCGCCCCTCCGCGCCGCTCGGTTAGAATCTGGGCCAGTAGGGCCCGGGTGCAGGGTGTCCCTTCCCCGTCATGGAGACATCCCTCGTCCGCGCCGGCATCGTCCAACTCCCAGGGCAGGAGTACGCGCTCCGGAATGAAACGCTCCAGGCCGTAGAATTGCCCCACGAATCCTTCCAGCACTTCGCGACCGTCCTCCAGGGACAACCCCGGCCAGAAGAAGCTGCGCCTGTCCAGCAACCGCCCCTTGCGCACGAAGAGCACGCCCAGGGCCAGACCGTCGGCCCGATCTCCGGCTTCGTCGCCGGACTTGTATCCGGTCACCATGGCCAGACCTAGCACGTCCATGTCACCGCCGCCCGGAAGCACCACGGTCTGCTGCTCCAGGGTCTGCTCCACGGCGCGGAGCTGATCGCGCAGGTCCGCGGCTTTCTCGAATTCCAGGGCCTCGGACGCCCGATGCATCTCCTCCCTGAGCTGTCGGGTCAGCTCGGCGGAACGCCCCGTGAGTAGCAGCTCCACCCGGCGCACCATACGGCCATAGTCCTCGGGGGGTACGTCGAGCACGCAGGGCGCAAGACAGAGTTTGATGTGATGATACAGGCAGGGGCGGACGCGGTTGTGTAGGGTGCGATCGGTGCAACGGCGCAGTGGGAAGACTCTGTGAATGGCCTTCCAGGCGGTTCGGGCGGCCAAGGCCGAGGTGAAGGGCCCGAAGTACAGGGCCCCGTCGCGAAGGACTTTGCGGGTCAGGGTCAATCGAGGGAAGTCGGCGTTCTTGTCCAGGCGGAAGAGAATGTACTGTTTGTCGTCGCGCAGCAGGATATTATAGCGGGGGCGGTGTTTCTTGATCAGACTGGCTTCCAGGAGCAAGGCCTCCTTTTCCGTGGCGGTCTGGAGGATGTCCAACCCCCGGGCCAGGCCGAGCATGGTCAGGGTCTTGGGCGTCTGCCGGGTTGGGGCGGAAAAGTAGGACAGCACGCGCTTGCGCAGCAGCTTAGCCTTGCCTACGTAGAGCACGCGGCCGGCCTGGTCCTTGAACAGATAGCATCCTGGTTCCAGGGGAAACTCCCTGGCACGTTCTTTCAGGTCATCCAAATGGGGAGAGGGGGGCGCGTCCGTCATGTGCGGAGGATAGCAAAAGCAGGCAACAGGGCAAGGGGGCGTCTCCAGGTTGTTCCGAAGGGCAATGGCGTGGTCCGTTGCTCATTTGATGATTGAAGCGAAGACCGTTCGATGTTCCCTGAGATAGGCCATGGAGGTGGCGAAGGCCTCCTCGGTGTGCGGCTCCATGGTGGCTGTGGGCGCGGCGCCATGCTCTCGCAGCAGGATGAAGAGCTGTGCGAAATCGATGCACCCCTCGCCGAAACCCAGGTGCTGGTCCGTGCTGCCGTCGTTGTCGTGCAGGTGCAGGTGGGTGATCCGGGAACCCAGGCCCGCGACCCAGCGGCGCATGTCCCGGCGTTGAGCGCCCAGGGCAAAGCTGTGCCAGTGGCCCACGTCGAAACAGACGCCCACTCCGGCGTGTCCCGCGTCCGCGAGCGCTCCCAAAAGCAGGGCCAGGGGCTCCGGGCCGCTCTCGAAGGTGTTTTCCAGATGCAGCGGCGGGTGTTCGGGCCAACTTCCGAGGAGAGCGCTCCAGGTGGGGGCGCAGCGTTCCAGCCAGGCCTGGACGTTGCCGCCCCAGACATCGGCATAATAGGTGGGGTGGCCGACCATGTGCTCGGGGGCGTAGCCGCGACAGAGCGAGAACGCCGTTGCCAGGCGTTGTCGTGTTGCCTCGAGGATCAGGTCGTCCGGACTGCCCGGCGAAAGATCCATGAAGGGTAGGTGCACGGCGACGCGCAGGCCGGCATTGCGCAGGGTCTGGGCCAGGTCGTCGTGCCAGGAGCGGGGGAGGGTATCCAGGGAGCAGGCGTCCAACCCGAGTTCGAGGCCGAGTTCAGGAGCGGTTGCGGTGTCCTGGACATGCCCTGCCCGATACTCGAGCACCAGATCGAGATAGCGGCTGTCCCTGGCGATGAAGGAGAGGGGGAGAGATACGAAAAGCATGGCAGTGGGTTCCGGGCAACGCTGTGCCGTCAGTCCATGATGGTGGCAAGGGGGTATGTTTGACCAAAGACGGTGGTTCCGTCCTGGCCGACAAGGGCCAGCCGCAGGGCGTAGATGTCGTCGAGTTCGAAGCCCTGGGGCAGGGGAAAGGTGGTGTCGAAGGATCGGTGATTCTGGATGGTGAAGGCCACGTCCTCGGTGGGCGTGTGCACGTCGAGGAATTGCCCGTCGCGGCTGATAAGCCCCACCTCGGTGACGCCCGAGAGGGACTCGCCGGAAACCTTGCTGGTGAGGTGGAAACGGAGGCGCAACTCGCCCTGGTCCGTGATCGACAGGGAAAGGTCCTTGATCATGGCCTTGTTCAGGTCGACCTTGGTGAAAAAGGCCTTGAGGTCAACCTGATCGGCGGTGACCTGGCCGGGATGCTGCAATTCGATCTGTCCGACCTTGCGTTCCCCGGTGAGCAGGGACTGGAGTTCTTCCGGCTCGTGCAGGGCCAGGATGCGTTCCATGTTCTGCAGGCTTTCGAGCTTGATGTCCTTTTCCTGGACTTGCAGGCGGAGTTGTCCGATTTCCAGGGTCAGGGCGCTGTTCTCGTGCCAGAATACATACCCGAGGTAGCTGCCGATACTGGAAAGCACGAGCAACATGAGGAAGAAGTAGATGGCGAGGCGTAACCAGGCTGGGTCGATGCGAAAACGCCGTACCTGCTGGTCGTCGCGCATCAGCAATACGCTGATTTTTTTACCCATAAGAAAGAAGAAACCGTAGAGGCGTTAGATGGCTTCCCAGTCTTCGTCAACAATGCGCCAAGTATCACCGTCAGGCTGGAGATAGAGGGTCTTGAGACCCTTGTCGCTGAACCCCTTGGCCGTGTAGTTCTGCACAAAGCTGACCTTGACCCCCTTGGGGTGCATGCTGATCTCGAGATCGTCGATACCCACCAACATGGGAGGCTTTTCCTTCCAAAGGCGGACCTTGTGTTCCTGGATGGCGGTGGTGCCCTTGCGTCCCCCTTGGGAGGCCTGCTTGTCGTAAAAAGTCATATAGGTGCCGAGGTTCGCGGTTTCCCAAGCCTCGCGCCAGGACTCGATGAAACGCAGGGTGCTGGTGCCGATTGTGGCGAGATAGCGCCCATCGAGGCCCAGATTCATGTTTTCCCATTCCATGCCCACGATGCGCAGTTCACCGGATTCGTCACGCATCCAGTAGAGGCGCTTGACGCCCTCGCTGGAAAAACTCGCGGAGCGGTAGTACTGGCCGAACCAGGTGACCCAGTAGTCGGGACCGGCCATGACCCGCACATCGTGCAGCATGACCTGGATCCATGGCAGGTTGCGGAACAGGTTTACCTTGTGGTCGCGGAAGGCCGAAAAGGACTGGTTGCCTGACTTGGAAAAGTAGGCTGGGTGGTAGAAGGAGAAAAAGGACTCGTCCTTGGTTTCCCAGGCATTGGCCCAGTCCTGGACCTTGTGCAGCAATTCCTTGGGCACCGCGGCGTCTTCGAGTCGATCGGTCCAACTGACGTCGCCGGCGATGAGCACGGGGGTGCCGCTGACGAGTTTGGGGTCCAGGCTGTGCAGGTCAGGGTTGTTCAAGGCCACGCAGCCCTTGGTCTCGCGGGGAGTCAGCTGGTTTCCCCTGCCGTGGATCCAGATGCCCGAGCCGGTCTTGCCCTTGAGGCGATCAACGGGATTGGGATAGTTCAAGGTGAAGGCGAGATCGCCGTAGAGTTCGTAGTCCAGGCCGGAGTTGAGGCGACGTTGGACAAAGTAGACGCCTTCCGGTGTCTTGAGGTCGCCTTCAACGAGTTTGTCGCCGGGTATTTCACCAGTGCTGCACGTGAACCGTCCGGCAAGGGATAGCGGTGAGCGCTGTTCAAGCATGAAAAGCAGCTGCTTTTTTTTGTCGATGGCCAGGAACATGGTTGGGCCGTTTTCATGGCTGGCCAGTTCCACTTGCCAGTTGTCCTGGTCAGGCGGAGAATTGGGAACTCCCTTGCCCGCGTGCGCTGGAACGATGCACAGGAGCAGCAGAAGCGCGAGCGATGCGCCGCATTGGTACAAGTAAAGACGGACGTAAAGAAAGACCGCCGCCGTGAACGGCAGCAGAGGACGCTGCGGATATGACGTCTGTAGCGCGAGTGCTTTCATATTCTGCATCTTGCATGATCTGCGTCAAAAGATTCTCTAGCACAGAGATATGCGTCCCGCAACGCCGTTATACAGGCCACGGCCAATTTTTTTCGCACCGGCGGAAGGCGGGTCATTGCCCAGTGACGGAGCGCAAACCGGCTGTACGCAAGAGTTCCTCCCGCGTGAAAATGCTTTCCAGGGTGAAGCCGTGGTGGGCCAGCAGTTCCCGCCCCCCCTCCTGACGGTCCAGGACGCAGCAGATGGCTGCCACCTCGATGCCGGCGTCACGCACGCGTTCGCAGACCTTGACCAGGGTGCCGCCGGTGGTGACCACGTCTTCCAGCAAGGCGACCTTGGCGCCCGCGGAGAAGTTGGCCAGCCCCTCGCAGTACTGCTTGGTGCCGTGCCCCTTGGCTTCCTTGCGCACGATGATCGCCGGCAGGGGCGTATGCGTCTGTTGGGAGAGCACGGCCACGGCGGTGACCAGTGGATCGGCGCCCAGGGTCATGCCGGCCACGCCGTCGATGTCGCGCCCCTTGAGCAGGTGCAGGAACATCAGACCGATGAGCCAGGCGCCCTCGGGGTGCAGGGCGGTCTGGCGGCAGTCGAAATAGTAGTCGCTTTTCTTGCCCGAGGTCAGGGTGAAGTCCCCTTCCCTGTAGCTCTTTTCCACCAGCAGCCGGGCCAGGCGACGTTTGCGGGCCTCGAGTTCAGCCGCGCCTTCGGCGCCGATGGGGCCGTGACCAAAGACCCTGGCAAAGACCAAATCCTCGAAGCGCAAGTAATACTTGGGATCTAAAAGTTCTTCCAGCTTCTCGGGGGGCAGGTGCCTGGTGATGTCGGGATCCTGGCGGATGAGGTCGGGGAAGGATGCCTTATGCTCCCAGCTTTCCATGGCGCGGCGTTGCACCAGACCGTAGGCCTCCTGCCGACCCAGTCCGCTCTCCACCAGGGCCAGCAGTACCCGCTGCGAGAAGTGCAAGCCGTGGGAGCGCTCCATGTTGGCGAGCATATTTTCCGGCAGTACGCGCAAATTGGCGAGCAGGCCGGCGAGCCGGTTGAGGATGTAGTCCATGAGCGTGGTGGTGTCCGGGAAGATCACGCGCTCCACCGAGGAGTGGCTGATGTCGCGCTCGTGCCAGAGAGCCATGTTTTCCATGGCAGCCATGGCATTGGTGCGTACGAGCCTGGACAGACCGCTGAGGTTCTCGGCCGAGATGGGGTTGCGCTTGTGGGGCATGGCCGAGGAGCCTTTCTGTCCCTTGGCGAATCCCTCTTCGGCTTCCAGGACCTCGGTGCGCTGGAGGTGGCGGAGCTCCACACAGATGCGTTCCGCGCAGCCGGCGGCCAGGGCCATGGCCGTGAGCAGCGCGGCATGGCGGTCACGCTGGACGATCTGGGTGGAGATGGGGTCCACCTTGAGCCTGAGCCTGTCGCAGGCCGCGGCCTCCAGTTCCGGGTTGAGGTGGGTGTAGGTGCCCACGGCGCCGGAAATCTTGCCCACGCGCACGCCTTCCAGGGCTTGCTGGAAGCGCTCGTAGTGCCGTTGCACCTCGGCGTGGAAGCCGGCCATTTTCAGGCCGAAGCTGGTGGGCTCGGCATGGACGCCGTGGGTGCGCCCCATGACCAGGGTGGATTTGTACCTGTGGGCCAGGTCGGAGAGCACGGTGAGCAGGCGTTCGAAGCCCTGGGAGATAATCCAGCCGGCGCGGATGAGCAGCAGGGCGTTGGCCGTGTCCACGATGTCCGAAGAGGTGCAGCCGAGGTGGATGAATCGGGCGGCGGGGCCGACTTTTTCCTCCACCGCCGAGAGAAAGGCGATGACGTCGTGGCGGGTCTCGTTCTCGATCTCCAGAATGCGCTCCAGCTCGAAGTCGGCCTTTTCGCGAATCTGGCGCATGTCTTCGGCGTCGATGGCGCCCTGTTCGTGCCAGGCTTCGCAGATGGCGATTTCCACTTCCAGCCAGACCCTGAACTTGTTCTCCAGGGACCAGAGTTCCCGCATCTGGGGGCGGGTGTAACGATCGATCATGTACGCTCCGAAAGGACGGAATCTCCCGGCCGGGCCGACCTCGAGACGGCGGTCACGTCAATGTCCGTGGCCCATGGAGATCCGGAAAGGGGCGACCGTGCGGTCGCTGCAAAAAAGGTGTCGTTCACCAGAGCATGCGGCGCCTTGTCAGGACGAGGCGCTGTCGGAGGATTTCGTCGCGGCTGGCGTGCTCGTCGCCGTGGAAGACTCCGCCGGCTTGGATTCGGCACTTTTGGGCGAGTCGGCCGCGGTGCCGGGCTCGGCGTTGGTGGACGCCTTGCCGTTGGTTCCGTTGCCGGACGCGGACTTGCCGTTGCCATTGCCACGGGCGTAGTCGGTCACGTACCAGCCGGACCCCTTGAGGATGAAGGAGGTGTTGGAGATGATGCGGGGGGCCTGGCCACCGCAGGCAGGGCAGGTTTCAATGCGGTCCTCGAAATCCTTCTGCCACTCCTCAAAGACGTGTGCGCAGTCCTTGCACCGGTACTCATAGATGGGCATGATCATTCCTCCATGCAGACAGTTCGCGGATGTACGCGTGAAAAGCTAAACACGACGCGGCGGCTGTCAATGCCCTGAAGACAGGAAAAAAAACAAGGAAGCCAGGCAGGGGAGCTGGGCTTCCGGTGAGCGCCGCGCATCGGGAAAGGGCGCGGTCTGTGCACGATACATCAGGAGCCGGCGGTTGCCCTGGCTTCGCGGATGCGTTCCTTGAGACGTTTCTGGCGGCGGTGGCGCTTGCGGTCCAATTCTTTCTTGCGTTCGTGCTTCTTGTGGCTGCCCATGATATCCACTCCTTTATTGAAAACTATAAACAGCAATAATAGCCCCAGAGAGGATGCTTGTCCAGATTTTTTTCTGTTTCTTTTTCCATCCCCAGCAGCAGGCGGTAGGGCGCTCGCGCGGTACAGGATAATTCCTGGAAAGGCCGGGAGTGTCCTTCACATCGCGTGCTGTTCAGCGTAGAAAGTTAAAGGGCTGCGACCCTATCCACGCCCAAGTGCCCCCACGAAGGAGGATCTCGCCGTGCGCACATTGTTCATATCCTATCTGAGCATCGCCTTCTGCTGTCTCCTTGTCCAGCCGGTATGCGCCGCATGCGGGGGCGATGCCTTCCTGAACCGCGACTACCGCCCCGAATGTCTGCGAACACTGCCCGACCTCGACGCGCCAGAGTCCATCACGGTGCGTGAAGGCAAGTACGAATCCTCGCCGGACATGGGTGCCCTGTACTTCGAAGTCCAGGGCGCCACCTGCGCCGATTTGGACGGGGACGGCGGCCAGGAGGCGGTGGTGGAGGCTTGGTGTGGGTATCGGGGCGCGAATTACACCCTGGTCGAGTACTTGATCTTCGCCGATCCCACCGGCGTGGACAACGCCCCCCCTCTGACAGAACTGGCGGACGAGCGCATCCGCGCCGACTACAACCGCTTCCACCCCGACAGCCTGGTCTGGAATCTCCAGGAGGTGACCATCGTCGACGGCGAGCTGCGGGCCATGTTCCATGCCGACGGCCCCCATTGCTGCCCTGAAAAGCGGGTGGTGATGCGCTACCGTCTGCGGCAAGGGGCGCTGGAGCTGGTGGGCGACCCCCTGGTGGAACCCATGCCGCGGTAAATACACCGAAGCCTCGCCCACGCTGCCCGCGCATTTCGGCTTGAACGTCGGGTCTGGAGACCATTGGCGCCCCCGGCACCAATGGTGTGACTGCCCCAAGGTTATTTCATTGACACGCACGGTTGTTTCTGTCATATAAGCATCTGTTTATATGCTTATGACAGACCGGCTTCAGAGGTGGAAATGACCCAGGACGAAAAGACTCCCGAAAGCGCTCCGGCCCTCGCCGACCTGGCCTTTCTGGCCCGAGCCTTTGCCGACGAGAACAGGCTGCGCATCATTCGGCACCTGGGGGTGGCTACAAGGACTGTTTCCCAGATCGGCGAGGACCTGGGACTTTCCCAACCCCTGGTCTCCCACCATTTGCGGGAGCTGAAGCGCGCCCTTCTCGTGGACGTGCAGCGCAGGGGGCCCTTTGTCCACTACAGCCTCAAACGCCCAGAGATCCTGGATGTCCTGCATTCCATGGCAGCGTTGGCGGAAAATCTCCTGGCGGAGCGCAAGGGTTTCCAGGATTGAGCCAAGAAAGACATATGCTTATTGGTAGAGGAGAGGGAAGCATGGATGCGATCAGCAACATTCTCGGAGGCATGGATCCCGAAGAGGCGGCGGCGCGCCTCGCCGACGCGGCGCGGGAATTATACCCCCTGCTGGACCAGGAGGCGCAGCGACGCTTCATCACCAGAATGCTTGGCGAGCCCGGTACGGACAAGACCATTGCCATGGTCCACCTCTGACTGGCGGAATGCATGGACGAAGGTGTCGATCCAACAAGCATGTGCCAGAATCTGGTGGACAGGGTGTCCCAGTCGAAACAGCTCCAGGCCGTGGCTCATCCCGAGGTGCTCTCGCTCTTCGAGAACTGGCTGGAGGAGATCGAGGAGGAGGTCGTACGTCATGCCGCGGCGCTCGGCCAGGACGCCTCGGCCGTGGCCGAAGCCACCGGGCTCTCGCGCTCCGGCGCGGCATTCCTCCTGGCCAAGCTCGATCGCGAGGGCAGAATCTGAGCCCCTGAACCCCGGAGGCTGTCATGCACAACTGGCTCAAGACGTTCACTGCCGCTGCCGCTGTGCTGTTGACCATCGCCGCGCTCTGGTTCGTCAACAGGTCGGAAGCTCCCTCCACGAGTACTTGGGCCGACGTGCGGGCCGAGGCCAGTGACGGCGGCTACCGGCTCCTCTCCACCGAGGAACTGACCGAAATGCTCGAGACCGACCCGGACCTGCTGCTGGTGGACACACGTCAGGAGTGGGAATACCGGGCCGGCCACATCGAGGGCGCGCGCCTCTTCGCCATGGAGCCCACGGCCTGGGAGCGCCGGCAAAAACGAGGCGAACTGGAGCGCTTTCTCGGCCCGGACAAGGAGCGCGTCATCGTATTCTACTGAGCCGGACTGACATGAGTCCGCAGCGACTCGGCGGCCCGTGTGGCCGTATCCCTCGGTTATATGAACGTCTATCGTGATCCTCTGGGCTTCCCCGCATGGCAGGAGGCCGGCCTACCCGTGGCCAGCACTTCTAAGGCACAGGCCCAACCTCTGGACGCCGTTCCTCCGGGACCGTTGCGTGGGTGGACCATGCTCTGGACCCTGCTGGGAATCTTTACCGGCGGCCTGGCCCTGAACCTCACTCCCTGCGTGTACCCGCTCATTCCCATCACCGTCTCCTACTTCGGGGGGCGCAGCGGGCAGCGGAAAGGCACTCTCATGGGTCACGGCATCCTGTACCTGACCGGCCTGGCCCTGACCAACTCCCTGCTCGGGGTGGCGGCTGCCCTCACTGGCGGCATGATGGGCGCCCTGCTGCAGAACCCCGTGGTGCTGCTGGGACTCGCCGCTCTCCTGGTCCTGTTCGCCACCAGCCTATTCGGCCTGTGGGAACTGCGCCTGCCCCAGGGGCTGAGCCGCGTTGCCTCCAAATCCTATACCGGGTATTTCGGGAGCCTGTTCATGGGGTTGACCCTGGGAGTGGTGGCCGCGCCGTGCCTGGGGCCGTTCGTCCTGGGTCTGCTGACCTGGGTGGCCGGCATGGGCAGCGTCCTGCTCGGATTTCTCGTCTTTTTCACCTTGAGCCTGGGCCTGGGGCTGCCGCTGTTTGTCCTGGGGATGTTCTCGGGCAGGTTGGAGAAGCTGCCCCGCTCCGGGGAGTGGATGCTCTGGGTCAGGAAGCTGATGGGCTGGGTGCTGGTGGGCATGGCTGCCTACTTCGTCCGTCCTTTGTTATCCGAGGCGGGCGGCGTCGTGTTGCTGGCGGTCGTGGCGGCGGCGGCCGGCGTGCACCTGGGCTGGCTGGACAAGGCCAGGGCCGAGTTCAAGGCCTTTGGCATGCTCAGGGGTGGGGTGGGAATCCTTGCCCTGGTCCTGGCCGCGTTTCTCCTGGGATCATGGGCCTTCAGGGGGGAAAGCGTGGCCTGGCGACAGTACTCCGATGCACTTCTTGCCGAGGCGGCTGCCGCCGGAAAGCCCGTGATCATCGACTTCTCGGCCACGTGGTGCACCCCGTGCCGCGAACTGGACGAGAAGACTTTCCGCGATCCCGACGTTGTCCGACTGGCCGCGGAGGCGTTGGTTATGGTCAAGGTGGATCTGACCAGGGGGGGCAACCCGTTGTACGACCGCTTGGTGCGGGAGTACGAGGTCAAGGGCGTGCCCACGGTGGTCTTTCTGGACGCGGATGGCGTGGAGAGGCATGACCTCAGGCTTGTGGATTTCATACCCTCGGGGGAATTCCTGAAACGGATGCGGGACCTGCTGCATGCGCCCTAGCGTGGTGCGGCGAGACATCCTGATCACAATGCATAAGGAGAATGCGACATGTGCACGGTGCGGTTCTTCCTGAACGAGCCCAACGGCAAGCCCTGAAAGCACTTCAAGGAAATGATGCCCAGGTTGGGCGACAAATACGACATCACGATGGAAGTGACCTCCAGGCCCAAGGCGGAATACCACACCGACGCGTACTACGCCCTGGACCTGCCCACAGCACCGGCGGTCATGGTGGAGGACGAGATCGTGGCCGAAGGCTGCGACGTGGCGGAACACACGCTGGAGGCGTGCATTTGCAGGCACCTCGGCCTGCCCGAGCCGGAACCGGAGCGCATGGGCCTCCTTGGACGGCTGCTCAAGCGGTAGGGAACTGGCGCTCCGGTTCGCGGTTACTGTGTCTGGCGTGAGGGCTTTCGAGGGCTCAACCGCGCATTTCCTCGATAAGCTCGTTCAACTCTCGGGCCTTATCCGCCAGGTTGTTCACGGCCTGCGCGGCAAGCGTCATGTTTCCGGCCGTACTGGAGGAGATGGCGTCGATCCCCTCCACGCTGCGGGTGATCTCCTCGGTCGCGGCGGACTGCTCTTCGCTGGCCGCGGCAATGGCCTGGATCTGCGCGGCATTCTCCCCCATGGCCTGGACAATGGCGTGCAGGGAGCGGCCCGCCTCGTCGGCCACTTCGGTGGAAGCGCCCACGGCGTCCGCGGCCTGATGGCTGGAAGCCACGCTGCGTTCAGCCGCCTGCCGGATACGGCCGATGGATTCCCCCACCTCCTTGGTGGCGGCCATGGTCTTCTCGGCCAGTTTGCGCACCTCGTCGGCCACCACGGCAAAACCGCGCCCTGCATCGCCTGCCCGTGCCGCCTCGATGGCCGCGTTCAAGGCCAGGAGGTTGGTCTGGTCGGCGATGTCGTTGATCACGCCGATGATCCGGCCGA
>CAZSRS010000059.1:0-19548 GCA_964609625.1 uncultured Desulfovibrionaceae bacterium | reverse complement strand
TGCACGTTCAGGGCCGTGTGGGTGACAAGGCCCCCTGGATAGGAGTGGTGGCTGCCATATCCGCTGCCGGGGGCGGAGAGGAAGGGCTGTGGGCTGTTGGCGTGGTCCGCGCTGGGGGGGAGGAAATTCTCGAGGGCAACGTCCTTGATCAGGCCCTTGGCGACAAGTTCCTCGTGTACTTCCTTTTTCTCCTTTTCGCCGAGGTTGTTCATGATGGTGGGGGCGGGGTTGTCCAGGATGGTCCGAACGCCCGCGTTGATGACGGGGTTCTTGATGCTTGACGCCGCATCCTGGAGGTAACGCCAGGAGTGCATCACCAGGCCCGAGGCCTCGACTATGTCCATGGGGCTCATGTCCAGAATGTCGTTGTAACGCACGGGGTTGAAACTGACTGTCGCCCTTCCGGGCGCGGGCAGGGCACCGACGGTCAGCAGTCCAGCGCCAAGCAGCGCGCCTGCCTTGAGAAACTCGCGACGGCCAAGTCCATCCGCAAACATATCGCATCCTCCTCGTTGTTGGGTTGCAGGGTGTGTCTCCTCCTGCACCAACCGCGAGTCGGGCGCATTACCGCGGCGTGACGTCGCATGTCATTCGTGTAGAGTTTTGATGCGGGTTTGGCCCGCGCTCTCGCTCCCCGTAACTGCCTTCCTGGAGCGAAAGCTGGCATGCCACTCCTTCCAATATTCGATGCGCTTGACGATATCCTCGCCGATCTCCTTAACTTCATGGGGCGCATGCAGCTCAAGGCCGAGGTACAGCTTGAGTCCCGCGGCCAGGGGCTCCAGCACCCCAAGGCTGGGCGAGGCGAGCAGCAGGTCCAGGGCCTTCTGCCCATGGCCGAGAGCCGCGGCCGTGGCGAGGATGTCCGTGGGCACCTGGATATCCTTGCCGACAATCTCCGAATGCCGCAGAAGGACCGCGACATGCTCAAGGGCTTCCGGAATCGTGCCGCGTAGGGCCAGGGCCCTGGCAAGGGTGCCGTGGGCATCTGCGGCACCATCGCTCCTCTCCACTGCTTCTCTTGCCCATTTCCCGATATCTTCCAGATGTTCATAGTCTTCGGCGTCCATCAATGCGCATGCCATGCTGTTCAGCAAATTGTCCGGCCTCCCGGTGTTCTCCAGGATGGATTCCAGGATATAAACCGAGACTTTGCCGGACCGAATCTTCTCGAACAGGTACAAACTGAACACACTGGATGGATCAAGAGCCACGGCCTTGCCCAGGCACTCCAGTCCTTCTGCGCGCTCGTCGAGATCGAGGATGAGCACGTACCCTAGCAAGGCCCAAGCCTCGGCATATTTTGGATTAAGCTCCACCGCCTTGCGCAAACAGGCCGCACCTTCCTCGGGCTCGTCGAGTCCATAGGCCAGAACCTCCCCTAAGCTAGCCCAAGCCCAGGCTATTTTAGGATCAAGCTCCACAGCCTTGCGCAGGCAGGCCGCCCCTTCCTCTGGTTGGTCAAGCTTATCGGCCAGAACCACCCCGAGAACACCCCAAGCCAAGGCATCTTCCGGGTCAAGTGCAATCGCCTTGCGCAGGCAGGTCGCACCTTCCTCGGACTGGTCGATCATATGGACCAGAACCACCCCGAGAAAAACCCAGGCCCAGGCATATTCCGGCTCACGAGCAACAATCCTGCGAAAGAGAGTCTCCGCTTCTTCCCAGCGCTCCTCTTTCCCCGCAGCAAGCGCTGCTTTTCTCAACGTTGCAAGCTCTGACGACGGGTGCGCACCACCCGAAGCAAAGATATGTTTCAAGTCATCGGGCATGTCCGGGAGCTGGAGAAACTCTTGCGGCAGCGCTCCCCATAATCGTTCCAGCCTGGTACGTACTTCGGGCAAGGCGCAAAGCACCTGTATGGCTTGGTAATGCTCTTGTCGGCGACCATATTCCAGGCCGCAGGCCTCCCTGGCGATATCGACCAGGGCCTCGTGCAACCGCTCCTGGCCGTAGAACTGGACCATGAACCGCACCACGGCTCGCACGCGCCCCCCGTCCTGCCCCCTGCGCATGAGGTAGTAGACGTTGTAGAGCCTCTCGGCCAACTGATAGCGCTTTTTCCGTCCCTTTTGCGTCACCGCCTGCACCGCGCCACGGCCCTCCAGGCGTTTCAGCAGGGCGCTGACCGTGCTCGTGCCCATGCGCGCGGCACGGGCCACATCGCCAGCCAGGCTGGCCTCCCAGAGCGAGGCCAGGCAGGCAAAGACCTTGCGCTCCGCCGGAGGGAGGTTCTCGAAATTGGACTTGAAATAATCCGTGTGCTCGTCCACCAACAGGGTCAGGTCTTCCAGCAGGGAGCGGAACGAGCGGTTGGCCCCGAACAGGGCCAGGATGGTCAGGAGCCTGGGATTGCCGCCTGTGAGAATCTGGACGGCCCTGGCCTGATCATCCGTGATTTCGCGCCCCGCCACGCGGTTCCAAACCTGTCGGCACTCCGGAACCGAAAGGCGCGGCAGTTCCAGCACGCGAAAGAGTTCGAACATGGCCTTGTCCGGCTTACACACTGCATCGAAGCGGCTGGTGGCCGAGCCCAGGAGCATCAGGCGGGGCTCGTGCATCAGGGTACCGCGCAGGGACCAGGCGTCGTCATCGCCAAGCTGCTCCCCGAGGATGGTGTTCAGGTTTTCCACCACCAGCAGCAGCCGTTTGCCGCATTGATCGGCAAAATCCAGCAGTCGGGCCAGGCAGCGCTGGGTCAGTCGCTGTTCGTCCTGCTCCAGGAGCAGTTCGTCGTAGGCCCTGGCCCATTGGGGATCGCCGGTCTGCACCCCGAGATGGAGAACGGCCTCCAGCCAGAACTCGCCCGCCGAGGTCACCTCATAGCTCTCCTCGCCAAAGGGCAGGAGAAACCAGCGGGCGTCCAACTCCGGAGCCTGCTTGACCGCCACGGCCACCCGCCTGAGCAGCATGGTCTTGCCGCTGCCACGGGGGCCGATGACCAGTAGATGCTGGTTGTTTCCTGACACGTTGTCCCGGAGCACCTCCAGGATCAGATCCAGGACACCGTGGCGCACGACAAAACTCTCCAGCAGTTCCTGGTCGCTCAAAAATGATGGATTGTACTTGAATATTGTTTCGGCCATGGCGCCCCCCTATACCGTCTCGAAAAAGGCATCGAATCTGGCCCGCCACCACTCGCGCAGCAGGTTGGACACGTACACGTACTCACCGGCGGAATTTTGTCTGAGGTATCCGTCATGCTCGAGTATCTGAAACAGATGGTACAAAGCCCTCATGCGCTCCATTTTTGGAACAGCATGTTTGTCACACAGGGCGTACATCCTGGGCTGGTCGATAAAGCCTTGCACTGCGGTCTGTGTCAGAATGTCCGTGGCCAGAAACAACTCATCCTTTGCAAGGACTTTGCGCAGCCGCTCCTCCATGTGCACTAGGTACGCATGGCCTTGTGTGCTGAGCATCCTGTGCTGAAATACTAACTCAGCCGTCTCGGGCAGGCAGATCTTCGCGTCCGTGTATCTGCAATGCTCCCAGATGCATGCAAAAAAAAGCTGTACATGGTGCGGGATGTTGCAGCCGAGTAATTCCAGCATGCGCTGTACCGTAGCGTCAGGCAGTTGAATATTGCGATGAGCGGCGAGGGCGTACAGGCAGCCCAAGGCTTCGGTATCTGTCCAGGGCTCCAGGACAAAGGGGGTGAGATGGTTGAGATTCGCTGAAAGCCCAGCCTTGTGCAGCACCGGCTCAAGCCCAATTGACCCGGCGAATACCATGCACAGCCGGCCCCGATGTTCCTGCGCCCTTGCCCGCAGCCAAGTGAGCAGCTCGTGTGCCGTTGCCTTTCCGCCATCGACCTCAAGCATGCGGTCGATCAGGATGGGCAGCTCATCGATGAACAACACGACCGGCATTTCCTGTGCGGCCAGGGTTGCCAACACCTCTGCGCCCTTGTGTTTCCAGGCATCGCCGGACAAGCCCGCGCGGAGCTGAATCTCCAGTTCGTTCACGGAGATGGAATCGATGTTCTCTTTCACCGCATTCAGGATGTTGGAGAACGCTGACTTGGTCTTTGCCCACACACCCGCGTATGGCTTGGTGGCCGCTGTCAGCTTGACCACCATGTCGGCAGGGGAGCGCGCGTCCTGTACATCGATGTTCAGGACGATGTAGTTTTCGGGCGAAAGACGCTTGCCTGCTTCGAGCATGAGGCTGGTCTTGCCGATACGGCGCTGGGCGATGATGGAGACATGCGCGCCTTCTCCGATGCGTTCCAAAAGCAACGCAAGTTCCTTCTCACGCCCCCAGAACTGGTCTCCAGTGACAGGATTTCCCACCTGACCCACGAGAGTATTCATGTTCCCTCCAACAGGTTCCTTGCCAACGATTTTGTTGCCAACATATTTGCTGGCTACGCTGGAAACAGGTCATTGTCAAGAGCCAACACCCTTGTTGGCAACAAATATGTTCAAGATGTACACAATGATTCCGGATTATTGGAGTGTTCGGCGCTTGTCAGCAAAAATCTGCGCGGAAGGCAGGTACGCCGGCTGGTGTATTCGAAGGCGTGAGTCGCTACTCACGGCTCAGACATCCGGTCCCTGGGCATCGTCCTCTTCCACCAGGTGGGGCAGGATGAGTCCGAAGAACGCGCCCGTGCCTTCCAGGTTCTGGAAGCGCCAGCCCAGGTGCAGATGACAGCGGCCGCAGACGGCCACGCGCCAGGCATGGCCCGGAAACCAAGAAAACTCGGTGCTGGCGCCCCCCACCAATACGCAGCCAGGGGCTACGGCAAAACACCCCAGCTCGAAGACAATGCCGTGCGGATTGCAGAACACGTTGTGGTGGCTGCCGCCCTTCTCGGTGCGTGCATCCTTGCTGGTGACGACGTGGCGGCATTGCACGCAGCGCAACACGCGCCCCGCCCCGGGTTCCAGGCGCGCGGGGTCCACGCCCGGTGCATCCTCGGGGTGCGCCGGATCAGGACCATGGGGTGAACGCGGCCGCAGCCGGCACAGGTCGAGCACGTGGCCGGGCAAACAGTCGGGCAGGGCACGATTCTGGCGATACAGTTCCATGCCGTTGTTGTAAGGCATTTGCATCCGCGTGCAAAGCCCGGTATACAACATCGCGACATCTCACGGGGAGCGATGTTCCAGTTCGCTCGCCCCTTCGCCATTCAACCGCTCGGGGGTCTCATGAGAATCAACATCATTCACGCCGCCCACGGGGTGATCTACGCAGCCCTGGGTGTGAGCATGCTCTCCAACATCTATAATTTTTTCGACCTCCGGACCCCAATCCCCGGCGATCTCCCCTACAAGTGGCTGATCTGGTTCTTGGTTCCCCCCATTGTCTTCTCGGTGCTGGACAAGGTTCGCGTCATCGTCATGCCCAAGGAGCACGAAAGCGTGCTCAAGGACCAACTCCTGAGCCCCACGGCGCTCATCGCCGAGACCGTGGCCTGGGCCATCCCCAACATCATCGGCGGCATTCTGTACGCCGCGGCCATTCTGTTCATTTACGGCTTGGCCATGTACTTCGCCGACGTGCACATCATCAGCCAACTGGCCGATTTTCTGGGACTGAAAGTGGCCGACATCAAGTTCTAACCCTGGCGGCTCCAGTGCCTGATTCCGAATTCGCCTTCCTCGCGATGCTGGATCGCCATTTTCCACGTGAGCATGCCTCGCTCGTGTTGCCCCGTGGCGACGACTGCGCCGTGGTGACCTGGCCCGAGCGAGTCTGCGTGAGCCTGGATCTGTTTCTGGAGCACAGCCATTTCAGACGCACCTACTTCACTCCAGGAGAGATAGGCCACAAGGCCCTGGCCGTGAATCTCTCGGATCTCGCCGCCATGGGTGCCGTTCCTCTCGGCTTCTGCATGGGACTGCAAGCCCCGCTTGGGCTGGAAGACAGTTTCTGGGAGGAATTCTTCGCGGGCATGGCCGATCTCGCCAATGAATGGGGCACTCCCTGTATCGGCGGCGACCTGAGCAAAAGCGAACAGCTCGGCGTGGCCGTTACCGTCTGGGGGCATGCCGAGCGTCCCCTGCCCCGAGGACAGGCCCAGCCCGGGGATGTTCTGTTCTGCTGCGGCTCCGCGACCTTGGCCGGTTATCTGCCCCTGGGGTTGGCGCGCACCGGCCTGACGCAACTGGAAAAGAGCCCCCAAAACCTGGGGAGTGTGGCCCGAAGTGATTACCCCCTGGCCACGGCCGCGCATCTGCGCCCCCAGCCGCTGTTGACCGAGGGGCGCATCCTGGCTGCCCACCCCGGCGTGCACAGCTTGATGGACGTGTCCGACGGACTTGTCCGCGACCTGCCCCGTTTGCTGGGAGCGGAGCTCGCCCCCGGCGAGGGCATGCGCACCGTGCCCGGAGCGCGCTTGCAGATACCGCCGCAACGCCTGCACCCCGAGGTTTTGCGCTGTTTCCAGGACCAGGCAACGCCCTTGGAGCAAGCCGTGCTCGGCGGGGAGGATTACTGCCTGCTGGGGACTTGCACCACGGCGGCGGCTGATGCATTGCGCGACTCCCTCCCCGGATTCTTCCCCCTGGGGGAGGTCACCGAGGCCCCCGAACTCCTTGTCAATGACGCGCTCCTGCCCACCGCCGGATTCGACCATTTCAGCCGATGAACACGCGCCGCACAGCCTTGCTCTTGGTTATGTGCCTGGCGTTAACAGGGATTTCCCCGCCCCTGCCGTGGGCAGTGGACAGCCCTGAGCCCGGCGCCCTTTGGCGTATCGCGGGTTTGGTCTTTACCCCTGGAGCGACCATGGACGAGACCGAGGCCGGCTCCTGGCTGGGCAAGACCATACGCATCACCCAGAACGGCATGACCTTCGAGGGGCGCAGTTGCCGCGTGACGCCGGAGATCGAGAAGGTGGAGACCGGTGTGTACCTTGCCAGCATGCAGACCTCGCCCGGTGAGGTCGGCATTGAGGCCGAGTCCATGGACCTGGTGCGCACGGGCTGCGACATACCGGGGTTGCAGACGCTTTTGGCGTTGCCGGACGGACGTTTCGTGCTCCTGCACAAGGGCGTGTTCCTGTTCATGCTCAAGGCCGGAGAGCAGCCCCCTGAGTCGCGCGACGTGGAAATTCCGGAAGCCGGAGTACATCTGCGCCTGCCCAGGAGCGTGCGGCTGGTCACTCCCTCCGCAGCCACCGGGCCGGGCCTGCGCTTCTGGTACCAGGCCGCGCCCCTGGCCGATCTCGAAGGCAAGAGGCAGTATCCGTTCACCCGAATCGACGCCCTGCGGGATCGCGCCGCGCTCGCCATCGGCGACTTCGGCGTCCCACCGCCGCAAAGCCTGCCGGCTGCAAACAGCCTGTTCAAAGCCGGCGACACGCCGGTCAAGACGTACACCGTTCTGGACACGGGGCAGCCCTGCGGCGTGGTCTTCCGCCGCATGGCCGTGTTTTTCCATCGGGAGTGGGTGGTACAGCTGGGCCTGAGCGCTTCGCCGGAGCCGATCATCGCCGAGAATCCCGGCTATTTCCAGGCCCAGGCATGCGACCAGGCTCAGGGCTGGCAGTGGCGGCCAGACATGGACGCAGCCTTCCACCAAACCCTGGAGCGCGGCGGGATGCACGGCTTGGCTGAACAGTGGCGCAAAACCTTCGGAGACATGCTCGCCGGCATGGAATTGCGCACCCCACGGCAAGGTCCGGGTTTTCTGCTTGCAGAGCATGGCCAGTGCCGCTCCCTGTCCTCGGAATTCCTGGACCGACACTTTCCGGACCACTTCCTGGTGCGGGAGCAGACCTTCGCCCTTGCACTGCCCCTGCACAACGGGGAGACGCTTCAGGCCTGCCTGGCGACACTGTCGGACGGCCTGAGCAACCGCCTGACCCTGACCACCCAGGGGGGCATCCTGGACACGCCCGCGCCCCAGCCCGGACCTGGGAGCCAAGTCCGCGCCATCGCTGTCCAGGACGTCAACCTCGACGGATTGCCCGACTTCATCGTCATGCTGGAGAACCCCATGGCCCAGGGTACAGCCCGTTTCCCGAACACTCTCTACTGCAGCCGCGACACCCAAACCGGCCCGAAATGGCTGGGGGCACCGGACTATGCCCGGGCGCTCCAGGGTCTGGAGACCATGGCCCAGGCCCGGAAGGCCGTGGTCGACCTGCGTCAACGCCTGCAGCGTCAGACAGGCAGGGAGATGGAGCTGGTGGGGACCATCGTGCGCGAGGAACGCCCGAACGAAGAATACTACGTGCTGCTGCCCGAGGTCGCGGACATCCCCGTGCGCTACGTCATCCTTTCCCTTCCCCCCGACGTTGGACAACCGGAGAAACGCCTCGATAGGCGTGTTTGGGTCAGGGCCAGGATTCTGCAGGCCGAAGACGCACCCCCGCCCCTCACCTATTACCTCGAGATCCTGGAACTCAAGGCCCTGCCCACGACGTCTTGAGGGTTACCCGCCTTGCCGACTCTGAAACATGAGACCTCGGGCAGAGAGTTTGGATCGCTCCAAACGACCTCGATTGCGCCGCACTCCGAGGTCGCCAGCATTGGGACGCCCCGCAGGGCCAACTTCTCGCGCAGCACGGCCGCAGGAAAGCCCCACTGATTCAGATAGCCCGCACTGGCGAGGACCACCTCGGGGTCCACGCGCTCATGGAAGTCGCGTACCACACTGCTGCCTGATCCGTGATGCGGCGCCACCAGCACCTGGGCGCGCAGATCCGCCCTGGAATCCAACAGCTTCCCAAGACCCGGCCCCTCCAGATCTCCGGGCAGCAGCGCGAGCCCCTGCCCCTGCCACACCAGCCGCAGCACCAGGGAGGCGTTATTTGCGTCGAGACCTCCTGAGCCCGGCAGGAACTCACGCGCGGGGTGAAGGACTTCGAGTTCCAGCTCCGCACCGAGCGGTATACTGTCCCCCGCGCGCAACACCTTTCGCGACGTCCCGCTCTCCAGCAGCGCGGTCTCCAGTTCCTCTCCGGTGAACCCGCCCATGGGCGCGCCGTTGCAGGCAAAAAAGCGTGGCGTAAAATGTCGCACGGGAAACACCAGCCCCCTCATGTGGTCCATGTCCGCATGGGAGAGGGCCACGGCCCACAACTTCGGGGGGTGTTCCAGGCTGCATACCCGTGCCACGACGGCCCGCCCCACATCAAAGGTTCGGGAAAAGAAGCCGCCCCCGTCCAGCAGCAGCCTCCGGCCGTGCTGCCCCTGCACGAGAATGGACTGCCCCTGCCCCACGTCAAGCAGCGTGAGTCGTACCGTGCCGCGTTGCAGCAGTGGTAACGCTGCCGTGGGCAGGACGAGCAGCGCCAAGCTCAGACAAGCCGCCGCGCTCCAGGCTGGAGGTTGGGGGCGTCCGTGGCGCTCCAGCCTTTGCCGTGCCCAGAGCCAGAAGCAGAGCATAATCAGCCAGTATCCCAGCCGGCCAGGCCACTCCGGCCGCAAGATCAGGATCTCGTGCAACCAGCCCTGGGCCTCCAGCCAGTGCAACACGTCCAGGAACCACTGTCCCACCCCGGACGCCCCCAGGAACAGCAATCCGGCCGGCGCGCTCCAGGGCAGTGGTGCCGCAACCAAACCAGCCAGGCTAAGGGGCATGACCACCAGTGCCAACAGCGGTATCCAAAGCAGATTGATGAACACGCCGAACGAAACGAGTCCGAAGTTCCAGACCAGGAGCGGCAGCACGGCCAGTTGCGCGGCCAGGCTGACACAGAGCAGGTCCAGGGAGCGACGCATGCACCAGTCCATGCCTCTTGCCAGTGGCCGGAACAACGCTCCCACCACGGGTATCCCCACCATGCCCTGCCAGACATGCCAGAGAACGGCGCCCAGGCGCCCCCGCTCGCGTACCACCAACTGGGAGCGGGTCCGCTCCATCACTTCCCGTCGCCAGAGAATCCAGCGGCCGCGCAGATCCAGCCAGGCGGCGATGCCGGCCACGGCCGCGGCCGACAGTTGCAGGCGCAGGTCATGGATCAGTTCCGGAGAAACAAGCAGGATGCAGGCCAAGGCCAGGAGCAGCCCATCCAAGAGTACGCCCTGCCGTCCCCGCACCAAGAGCACCCCCCAGATGGTGAACATCAGGGAAGCACGCAGCAGCGAAGGAGAAAAACCGCCGAGCCAGAGATACACCAGGGCGGCCACAACAGCGGCCAGGGCTCCCAGCTTCTGGCGGGGCAGTTCCAGAAAGACCCTGGGCGCCACAAGGCCGACAGTCCGGGCCAGGATGAAGCCGAACAAGGCCACAAAACCGACGTGCAGTCCGGACAGCGCCAAGGTGTGGGCCACACCGCCCTTGCGCACGAGTTCCATACTCTCCTGCTCGAGCCAGAAGCGGTCGCCGAAGAGCAGGGCCATGATCATCGCCCTGCCCTGGGAATCGCCCGGCCGTAGCAGGGTCTCCACCCGCTGGCGCAGGGACTCCCTGCACTGCCACCAATAGCCGGGCGCCGATTCCAGGACACTGGCCCCGGCGGCGTCTCCCTTGCTCCAAGCGCGATGGCGGTGCCCCTTGCGGGTCTGGTAGCTCTCGAAGTCTCCGCCCCCGGGGTTGGCCATGCCGTGGATGGGCTTGACCGCCAGCACGGCTTGCAGCAGGTCACCGGGCGCGGGCCGGAACAGCGGGTCCTGCCAGGTCCAGGCGAGCTTATCGTCCAGATCGTCCGTGACACCCCCAGGCAGAGTGACCCGCACGTCCCGCAGCACGACCAGGAGCCGATTTTCGATCCGTGTTTCGGTCTCAACCACCCTGCCCGTCAGCTGGAGCCTGCCTCCCTGCACCATCCAGGGGCGGGCCTCCGGCAGTGGTGGAGGCGCTTTCACCGCTGCCAGGGCAAGGCCCAGACCAAAAGCCAGGACCAGGCCCACGCATTGCACACGCCCCTGGATCCAGGCCGGCGACAGAACCGGCCAGAGCATGAACGCCAGGCAGACTGCGGCGACGAAGGCTGCCGCCGGCGTATCCCAGGCCAGAAGACCCAGACACCAAGCCAGGAAATAACGTTGCCAGGCCACCAAGCCCGGTATCCGGGCGACCGTGCGGGGATTGGTTCCATAGCCAGGCGACACGGCGCCCCCATCGCTGTTGTGGAGAGAAAACCGAGATCACGGGCATCATTCACCTGGGGCGTTTCGAACATCCCCAGTAAAACCTTGCCTTACGATCATCTATAGCGCGGAGCGTGAACAATCAAGCCAAAACGCCCAGGGACGGGCTCTCGTATCCTGGCGGCACCCCCCTGATGCGAGCGCCACACCAAGGATGGGACGTTCCACGGTTCGCAATGGAATACGAGTATGCTATCCTGCAGGAAGTAAGAAAAAGGCGAAGCCGCAAGAGGGAAATGCTTGCGGCTTGGAATTACGCCTTGCGGCGGGGGAGGAAGAACTCCGGTTCTTCCTCGACGATGCGTTTGGCGATCTTGGCGGTGTCTATCCTATACTCGCCGTTGTCGATCAGGGCCTTGATCTCGTCAACCTTTTCACGCCGGATTTCAAGATCCTCCCTGGATCCAAGCTCCGCGGCGCGGAGCTTGGCCTCGGCCGATACACTGACCCGGTCGCGCCTGGAGGCTGTGAGCCCTTTCGGCTTCTTTGTCTCCTGTCCTGTTTGTCCAGCCCTGGCGCGCTCCGGAGCAAGTCCAGTAAGCAGGCTGGTGATTTCCATGGCAATGACCTCCCCATGTTTCCCTTGCCTTTCTTATCGGCAGGCAAGGCCTGCAACATTAGGGGCGCACGGCAACATCATGAAACAGGATATGATTGCAGCCCGTTATAGAAAGAGCAGGCAACCTGCTCCTTGGTGTTGCTCCCCTGAGTAGGTTGCCTGCGGCAAGAAAAACGTATCCGTGCGACGTGGTATCCCGCGTGGATTGCCTAACTTTTCGGCCACTCGAAAAGAATCTTTATAGTCCGGGGCGGAAACGGTGCTCCACGATGCTTGGCGTTTCCCGACGTTGCCCTTTTCCGGCAAGTGGCGTAGTTTATCTCTATGGCGGCCTGCTGGGAATGTCCTTGCATCTGTTGCTTCGTGGCATTTTCGAGCCGGCTTGGCAGGCTGATGAATAACCGCACCCTGTCAGGGAGGGACGTATGCCCGGCAGATTGGCCGCGACTGCGGAATTGACCGTCTGGCTTTTCGCCTTGGCCGCTGTTTTTGCCTTGAGCCTGTACGTGTTCGCGGAAGCCCCCTATCATGCGAGCCTGGCGGCCGTTGGTCTCGCCGTGGTGGCCTGTGTCTTGACGGCCTACATGTTTGCCGTACGGCTTCGCTTTGCCAGAAAGCTGTTCCACCGCTTGGGAGTCGGGGACACGGACATCACCCTGGACGAGATTCAGGAACTTGGGGAAGGCGGGGCCTGGGCCCATGCCGCGGCCCGACGTCTGGCCGGGCTCGAGAACGATGTCCAGCGCATCCGCTCGGCCCTGGCCGCTATCCCCGTGCCGGTGATCATCTGCGACCACAAGGGCAACATGCAACTGGCCAGCACCGGCGTCATGCTCGGATTCGCCACCCTGGACTATGGCAATGCCGAAAACGACCTGCAAGCGCTACTGGGGCGCGAACTCGCCGACATGGTCCTGGAACGGCGCTCACTGCTAAGGGAGCGGGTGCGCCTGCCCCACACCCTGGCCGGCATCGGTCCCGGTGATGCGCTGCTCTACGCCGCGGACCTGCCCGACCAAAGCCGCATGCTGCTCGTCCTGACCGAGGCCCCGGCCGAAACGATGGACATGTCCTCCCCTGTTTAGGCTGCATGCCCCTGATGCCATATTCCGACACGACGACAAGGACTCGAGCCATGGACAAAATCAATCTGAAACAGAAATTCGCACTTTTCCAGACCCATTGGGATCCCAAGGTCGTGGCCGAACTCAACGAGAACTACATCAAGCTGGCCAAGATCAAGGGCGAGTTCGTCTGGCACAAGCACGACAACGAGGACGAGTTGTTCTTCGTGGTCAAGGGCACGCTGGTCATCAGATTCCGGGACTCCGAACTGACCCTGGAGCCAGGAGAACTCTGCGTCATCCCCAAGGGGGTGGAGCATATGCCCGTGGCCGCCGAGGAAGTACAGATCATGCTCGTGGAGCCCAAGACCACCGTGAACACCGGCGACGTAACGGACCGTCGCACCAAGCTCGCCGTGGAGTGGATCTGACCTCACGAGCTTGGCGCTCTGCACCGCTGCCCATTACATGGTCACGAGATAGCGCCGCCAGCACCCGTCGCACTGATCCGCGCCCTCGTGCAGCATGGACTGTCTGCGAAACTCCTCGTAGTCCTGGGTGTGCCAGATGGATTTCAGCGGCTTCTCCAGGACGTTGCCGAAAACGATCCGCCTGAATTCCCGTGACGAATCCGGAAAATAGTACCGCGCCGCCCCCCGCGCCGGAAACTGGGAAAACACGCAGGGCGAAACATCGCCCATGGCGCCCAGATAAAAACCACGGTTCACGCTCACGACGCACTGCAGGGGGGTCTTTTCCCCATGCAGGAGAAAACTGTGCATCTCCATGGAGCGTTTGTGGGCGTCGTGGGCCGTCTGCCCCAGAATCTCCTCCAACTCCCGATACTCCTCCTCGCTTCGGGGCACCACGGTGTCGTGCACCAGTTCCGGTTCCGGCACCTCGGTCAAGGGCTTCACCAGCAGCACCCGCACGTCGAGGTTCTGCAGCAGTGCGGGCACATGCGCCAGCTCATCCAGGCTGGAGCGATGCAGCGAGTAGCGCACCACGAGCTGGGGAAAAGGCACTCCCAGACGCTGTTTGATCGCGGCCAGGCGTTCCAGAACGCGGAAACAGGCGTGCACGCTCACTCCGCAACGGTCGAGGTTTCGTTCTTCCTTGATGGAGCTGAGACCCAGGGTTATCGAGACAAAGCCCATATCCACGAGCAGGTCCAGGGTCTTCTGGTCCATCAGATCGGGGTCGGAAAAGGATGTGGTCAGCGACGCCCTTGTGCTTTTGGCCATCTGGGACAGGGTGAAAAACTCGGGGTTGAGCAGCGGTTCCCCCCAGCCCTGGAGGTGCAGCAACCGCACCCGCATGAGCCCCGGCATGGCCTGCTCCAGGACCTCCACGGGCATGTGCCGGTCTATCCAGAGCTTCCTGTACGCGCGGTGCAGGGAGAAACGCCCCTCCTTGAGGAATCCCGACCCCATGTCCACCTGCACCCACTCAAGCTTCGGGTACAACAGTCGCGTCAACTGCCTGAACATTCACCACTCCCTGCCGCACGCCCGATGGACGCGCGCATCCTGCATGGGGCGCCGGCCCCCATGCGCCCCTTTCTTGCCACGATACAGTCAAAACACGTCCTTTGTCTTGATTGCATCCACCTGGCCCGTGCGCGGCACGGACGACCCGGTTCTACCCCCCGGTCGTGGCGGGTTTCCATTTCGCGCCGGCCATGCTCATTCCTCAGGCGGATTCCATGCACCGCACTTTTCACAGACAAAGCCCTGGAAGATCACCTCACCATCCTCGATGTAGACTTCCACCTCATTGAGCGCGGAACAGCTGTTACAGTAGATCCGGGCAAGATGCCGCACCGGGTCGTAATCGCATTCCACGCCGTTGATCAACACAACCTGGTTGAAACCTTCTCCTTCCATGTTCATACCGGTCTTCTCCTGCGGCGGCTCGAGGCCGGTTCAGCGGAGACCGCGCTCCCGGTAGGGGATGCGCCGGCCGTCCGCACGGTAGCAATAATAACAGCGGCTCTTCACGCGGAACAGGGGCAGCAGGAGCATGCCGGCCACGAATCCACCGGCGTGGGCCCAGAAGGCCACGCCGCCGCCCCCTTGTCCCAGGCTGAGTACACCGGAAAAAAACTGACTGACGAACCACAACCCCAGAAACAACACTGCCGGTATCTCCACGAAAAACGGGATGATCAGGATGGGAATCAGGGTCAGGACCTTGGAATGGGGGTAGAGCAGGAAATAGGCGCCCATGACTCCGGCGACGGCGCCCGACGCCCCTATCACGGGCTCGGGAGATGTGGAATCGCTGAGCATGTGCGCGAGTACCGCAGCCACGCCGCAGAGCAGGTAGAATGCCAAAAACCGCAAACTACCCATGACGTCTTCGATGTTGTCGGCGAAAATCCACAACATCCACATGTTGATCAGGAAATGCAGCCAGCCGGCGTGCAGGAACATGTAGCTCACGAAGGGCAGATATCCCGCGGGCGGATAGCCCATGGCCATGGCCCATTCCGGTCGCGAATACCGCGCCGGCACCAGGCCGAACAGATGGAACAGGTCGTAAAGACCTTCGGGGGGGAGGCCCAGCTCGAATATGAACACCAATGCATTCAGGGCGATAAGGCCCCACACCGCAAAGGATGGGTGCACCCGGGGGATGCTGTCGCGCAACGGTATCATGGAATTGCCTCACTTCGCTTGCATATACGGCAGAACAGCCCCTTGGCAAGGAGGGCTCGGCCATTCTCGTGCCCCTGGCTCGGGGGAAGCGAAGTACCCTTTCCGATCACATTCCCTCTTTTCTCAAATCGTAAGGTTTGCCTGACAGACATGGTTTGGTTGTTCATGTACAAGATGGACAGTCCTTTCAGAGGAGGTGAGGCAATGTGCATACAGACCGAGCGGTGTGCCTTCTACATCAAACACAAGGACACCCGAAACGACTACGTAAAGTCCCTGATCGCCCGCTATTGCGAACAGCCCGACGGCTTCCGCCTCTGCCGACGCTTGCTGATCGACCAATACTACAACGTGGACCTCAACCCCGCGGTGGGACCGGCAGGGGACTTCCTGGAATACCGTTGACAAACACCCCACCAGGCAAGGCCCTGCGTCTGGGGAGGTGACCGGCATGATATGGCAAGCAGCACCCAACGAAAGGCGTGACAACACCCGCATCGTGCTCGAGACCTTGGCCCACGGCCATGGTGACCAGCGGCAACACATGGGCAGGGAACTCGCAGCCTCGCTCATCGACTTTCCCCGCGGGGGTGCGCATGTCAAGTTGCTCCACGGCAGTCACCTGATTTGCCCACCCGCCGTGGGCGACATCTTCCTCTTCAACATCCGCATCGATATCCTTGACGTGGAGACCGGGGCAGTGCCCTGTCAGGCTGTCTGGGTCGACAACGACGAACTGGTCCTGGCCTTCGTGGCGGGCCTGCAACACCGGGACCCCAATTCATCCGTGTCGTCGGACTGAACCGCCCCTCCCGCCCCCCTACCTTGCCACCCTGCCGGCCAACTCTCCGAGGCGCGCCAGTCCCTGGGCGGTCTCCGGGCTCCAGGTCACCCCGCAGCTCAGCCGGATGTAGTTGCCGTAGCGCTCCTGCGTGGTGAAGATGGACCCCGGCGCGATGCCGATGCCCGCCTCCCTGGCCTTGAAGAATAGCTCAACCCCGTCGACGCTCCCCGGCAGCTCCACCCAGAGCACCAGCCCCCCCAAGGGGCGGGTAACGCGCGTCCCGGCCGGAAACGACGACGCGATGTGATGCCGCATGGCCTCCATCACCTGTTGCACCGTGTGCCGCAGACCAGTCAGGTGCCGTTCGAAACGCCCTCCGGCGAGATACTCGGCCACGGCCTCCTGGGGCAGCCCCGCGGAGCAGACGCTCGTTGTGGCCTTGAGTTCCAGGGCCTTTTCCAGGAACCGCCCCGCCGCCATCCAGCCAATCCGATAGCCCGGCGCCACGGTCTTGGACAGGGACGAGCAGTACAGCACCAGACCGGCTTCGTCGTACTGCTTCAAACAACTGGGGCGCATTTCCTCGAAGTACAAATCCCCGGAGACGTCGTCCTCCACCAGGGGGATGTTCCGCTGGGCCAGGATCTCCACGATCTCCGCCTTGGCCTCGTCCGGAGTCAGGGCGCCGTCCGGGTTGTTGAAATTGGCCGAGAAGATGACCGCGCGCACGTCGTACTGCCCCACCGCGGCCCGGAGGTCCGCCGGATCCTGGCCCCTGTCCGGATGACTGGGCAGCTCGATGGCCCGCAGCCCCAGGGTCTCCAGCAGCTGCAAAAAGCAGTAGTAGGTGGGGGACTGGATGCACACTGCGTCGCCGGGGCGGGTCAGGCAGCGCAAGGCGATGCACAGCGCCTCCATGCAGCCGTTGGTGATCAACAAATCCTTGGCCTCCAGGTCCATGCCCTGGTCGTGCATGCGGAAGGCCAACTGCCGCCGCAGATGCAGACTCCCCTGCACCGGCGGGTAGCGCAGCATCTCGCCGCCGCGCTCCCTGGCCATGCGCCCGGCGATGCGGCCCAATGCCTTCACCGGCAACAGTTCCTCCTGGGGGCAGACCACGCCGAAGGGCATGAGCTTCTCGTCGCCCACGCTCTCCAGGACCGTGGCAATGAGCCCCGACCTGTTGCTCGGCCTGGGAGCACTGGGCCTGGCCTCGTGGAAGACCGGCACCTTGAGGTCCGTACTGCCGCGCCGCAGATAAAAGCCGGAGCGGGGCCTGGCCTCGAGCACGCCCTTGCGCTCCAGCTCCAGATAGGCGTGGTTCACCGTGGCGAAGCCCACGCCCAGGCGCGCGCTCATCTGGCGGATGGAGGGGACGCGCGCCCCCGGATGCAACTCCCCGCTCTCCACAAGCTCCATCACCCGGCGCTCCACCAGGCGATAGCGGAAGGTCTCGGTCTCGGGTAGTGACTGCATGCGTACTCCGTGAATCTGTTATATGACATTTTCAAAAACTGTGTCTGTCACACTGACAGTTTTTCTGCTCCAATGCAACCAGAAGACAAGGATTCGTCCGTGAACAAACAGCGAGGGAGCATCCTCATGCAAACCATGCAAGCCACCCTGCGGCGCATGCCGTCCGGCCCCCTGGCCGTGGCCCTGCAGCAGTCCGCGCCCGTGATCCTCGGCTACCTGCCCGTGGGTTTCGCCTACGGCGTCCTGGCCCAGAAGGCCGGGCTCTCCGTCCTGAATACCGTGCTCATGTCGGTGCTGGTCTATGCCGGCAGCGCGCAGCTCATCGCCGTGGCCATGTTCGCGGCCGGCGCCGCGCCCCTGGCCGTGATCGTCACCACCTTCATCGTCAACCTGCGGCACCTTCTGATGTCCGCGGCCCTGGCGCCGCATCTCGGCTCCTGGCGCCCCCGCGAGGTGGCGGCCATGACCGCCCAGCTCACGGACGAGACCTTTGCCCTGCACGCCGCGCGCTTCGCCAGGAAGGAGACAGACAAGCAGGAGACCTTCGGCATCAACGTCATCGCCCACCTCGCCTGGATCTCCGGGAGCGTTCTGGGCATCCTGGCCAGCGGGCTCATCGGCGACGTGCGCCCCCTGGGTCTGGACTTCGCCCTGCCGGCCATGTTCTTGGTGCTGCTGGTCTGGCAGGTGCACAGCCGGCTGCATCTCGTGGCCGCCCTGGCCGCGGCCGCGCTCTCCATTGTCTTCCACCTTCTTGTCTCGGCGCAGTGGAACGTGATCCTGGCCACCCTGGTGGCCGCGACCCTCGGCCTCCTGCTGGCGCGTTCGCGAGGTGCGTCATGAACCAGAATCTGATCCTGCTGACCATCCTGGGCATGGCCCTGGTGACCTATCTGCCGCGGATGCTGCCGGCCCTGATCCTGTCCAAACGCGGCATGCCGCCTCTGGTCTCGCGCTGGCTGGGCTTCATCCCCTGCACCGTGCTCGCGGCCCTGCTGGCGCCCGGCGTGCTGCTCTCCGAGGGCGGCGTGGATGTGAGCCTGGGCAACATCTTCCTGCTGGCCGCCCTGCCCACGTTCCTGGTTGCCTGGCGGCTGAAGAGCTTTTTCGGCGCCGTGGCCGTGGGCATGGGCAGCGTGGCCTTGCTGCGGCTGCTCCTGGGATAGGATGACGCCCTGATACGGGGCGCGGACCAGCTTGCGGCATAGCGGGGCGCCACGGCGGAGACGATTGGGCACTACGTCGGGCACGACTGGACACTACGCCAGAACCTACAGTGGGCACCATCCCGGCTCTGGATTGGGAGCAGGAAACCGCCCCCAGGAACATGGAAAGAAACCTGTTTCGAGTCGTGCAACCTTGGACAACGGAGGGAGACATGTCACCGATGATCGGCAATATGCTTGCGGCATTGATCCTCTGCGGCGCGCTCGCCGGAGCTGGGGGCGTCTTCGGAACCCAGGCGGAACCCTTGCGTGATCGCTCTCCCGCGCCTCTGGACCTGCCCGCGGCCGCCACGGATGCGGAACTCCTGTTCCGCGCCCGCTACCTGGGAGCGCATGCGGCGGCGCCAAGCAGCACCCACTGCGTTGCCCTACCCTATGACCTGTGCCAGGCCTGCATCGTGCAGTGCGGCGGCGCGGACATTGCAGCGGAACAATGCATGCCCTCCTGCGCCTTGGCCTGCGGCCTGGATCTGCCGGCCGGGATGTCCGCCCGGGCTGCAGCATTGCAGCAAACGGAGCGCTGACCGGCTCCGCCGGTAGCCTCCCCTTCCTGGAAACATGCCCAGGGGCCAGGGCAACCCGCCCCTGGAGCGCCTTTTAGGATGCGATCTCGCCCATGAATGCCGGGCGGGAGAAGGCATATTTCGTGCCACTTTCAGAGATAAAAATCCGGGGTACGCGCTCACGGGTCTAGACTTTCTCTTGAAAATGCCTATTGCTAACCGTAT
>CAZSRS010000058.1:0-19845 GCA_964609625.1 uncultured Desulfovibrionaceae bacterium | reverse complement strand
TCCTGGAGTTGATTCTCCTGCAGGCCGAGGTCATGGAACTCAAGGCCAACCCGGACAAGGCTGCCCGCGGCCGCATCGTGGAAGCCCGCCTGGACAAGGGGCGCGGCGCCGTAGCCACACTGCTCGTGCAGGAGGGCACTCTCAAGCAGGGCGACAACTTCGTCTGCGGCCTTTACAACGGCCGGGTGCGCGCCCTGTTCAACGACCAGGGCAAGAAGGTCAAGGAAGCGGGGCCGACCATGCCCGTGGAGGTGCAGGGCTTCGAGGGTGTGCCCGAGGCCGGTGACGAGTTTGCCGTGGTGGAAGACGACAAGGTCGCGCGCCGCATCGCCGAGGCACGGCAGCTCAAGGATCGCGAGAAGACTCTGGCCAAGGAATCCAGGGTCACCCTTGAGACCTTCCTCTCCTCCCGGGCGGGGCAGGCGGAGGCCCAGATTCTCAACCTCGTGGTCAAGGCCGACGTGCAGGGTTCGCTGGAGGCAGTGAACGACGCCCTCACCAAGCTCTCCACCGACGAGGTCAAGGTCAACCTGATCCACGGCGGCACGGGCGCCATCACGGAGACCGACGTCATGCTGGCCTCGGCCTCCCATGCCGTCATCATCGGCTTCAACGTGCGCCCCACCGCCAAGGTCAAGGACGTGGCCGAAAAAGAGAACGTGGACATCCGCTTCTACGACATCATCTACAAGCTGGTGAGCGAGATCAAGGACGCCCTGTCTGGCATGCTCTCCCCGGTGACCAGGGAGGTCTACCTGGGGCAGGCCGAGGTACGCGAGACCTTCAACGTGCCCAGGGTGGGAACGGTGGCCGGCAGTGCCGTGGCCGATGGCAAGATCACCCGCAACGCTTGCGTGCGCCTGCTGCGCGAGGGCGTGGTGATTTTTACCGGCCAGATCGCTTCGCTCAGGCGCTTCAAGGATGACGTCAAGGAAGTGCTCAAGGGGTACGAGTGCGGCATCGGCTTGGAAAAATATAACGATATCAAGGTGGGCGACGTCATCGAGGCCTTCGAGGAAGTGCAGGAAGCCCGATCCCTCGATTGATGCGCGCGCATTTCGCTCGGCCTGAACCGCCGACAACGGCGGTTCGGGGAGGCCCATGCTCATAGGCGTTCTGCGAATGGAGTTCACCCTGCACGGGAACGACTCGCTCAAGGGCAAACGCAACGTGGCCCAAAGCCTCAAGCGCAAGCTGCGCAACAAGTTCAACTGCAGCGTGGCCGAGGTGGAATCGCAGGAGAGCCATACCCGGCTCGTGCTGGCGGCGGTGATGGTGGGCAGTGACTACACGCACATCGAGAGCAAGCTGACCAAGGCGCTGCTCATGGTGGAAGCCATAAGCCCAGAGGAACTGACGGACAGCGACATGGAGATCTTTCAGCCCGCATGACACGCGCTTTCGTATTCCAGGCGCCCGTGCCGGACCTACGCGATATGTCCCAATCCATGCATGCCATACGCAACGTCCTGGAAACTCGGGATAACTTCCTTGTCTCCAGCCATGAGCACCCTGACGGTGACGCCTTGGGATCCAGCGTGGCTCTGGGGTTTCTGTTGCAACGCCTGGGCAGGAACTTCCGGATCTACAATGGCAGCGGCGTCCCGGAGCATTTTTCCTGGTTGCCCTTGCCCGCCCCCGTGTATGCTTCGTTGCACGACATGGACTTCACACCGGAGTGGGTAATCGTCTGTGACTGTGGCGATCCCTTCCGCATGGGCAAGGAGCTGCTCAAGGCCGTGGAGCCCAAGACCATCATCAACATCGACCATCACGTGAACAATCCCATGTTCGGCGCCCTGAACTGGGTCGATACGAACATGTCGGCCGTGGGTGAGATGGTGGCCCTGCTGGCGCGGAGCATGAACATCCCCCTGGAGGGCGGCCTGGGCGAAGCCGTGTATTTGGCCATCGTCTCGGACACCGGGAACTTTTCCTACGGCAACACCAAACCCGAGGTGCTGGAACTTGCCGCGGAGATCCTGCGGCTGGGTCTCGACGTGGAGGCGTTCAACGCCAAGTACATGCACCAGTGGCCCTTCAGGCGCCTCAAGCTTTGGTCCGAGGTGCTGGGGGAGGTGCGGCTGCATCTGGAAGACCGGGTCGGCGTGGTCAGGATACCACGCGCCACCCTCTCGCGTCACGGCGCGGGCAACGAGGACTGCGACGGCCTTGTGGAGTTCGTGCGCAAGGTGAAAACGGTGCGGGTGTCCATGGCCCTGCGCGAGGACAAGGATGGGCTGGTGAAGTTCTCCCTGCGCTCCCAGGGCAAGGACGACGTGCAGCAGGTGGCCCTGCATTTCGACGGTGGCGGCCACCGCAACGCGGCGGGGGGCAGCATCGCGGGAGGTCTGGACCTTGCGGAGAGTCAGTTGCTGGAAGCCATCTCCCTGATGATGCATTTCAACTCCAGCCCGGTGGGAAAGGATGGAAGGCGTGACTGAACCGACGCAGCAGCATGGTCTTCTGGTCCTGGACAAACCAAAGGGGCCAACCTCGGCAGGATGTCTGGAGAAGATCAAGCGCGGCCTGAAGCAGAAAAGGATCGGCCATGCCGGAACCCTGGACCCCATGGCCACCGGCGTGCTCCTGGTGCTTCTGGGGCAGGCCACCAAGATCGCCGGCTATCTCACCGAAGGCGATAAAATTTACTCCGGTGTGCTGGAACTCGGCGTCTCCACCGACACCTACGACCTGGAAGGCCAGGTCACGCAACGTCAGGCCTGGGAACATCTGCGGCCCGACGTGGTACGGGAGGCGGTGCTCCAGTGGCGGGAGATGACGACCCAGGCGATTCCGCCGTACTCCGCGGCAAAGCACAAGGGCAAGCCCTTGTACAAGCTGTCGCGGGAGGGTAAGGAAACTCCCGAGATCATCAAACCCTTGCGTGTCACCCTGGTCGAACTCCTGTCCATGGAGCTCCCCAGGGTCCACTTCCGGGTGCAGTGCGCGGCCGGCACCTATATCCGGTCCCTGGTCCACAGCCTGGGGATTCGGCTTGGTTGCGGCGCGGTGCTGACCGACCTGACCCGGGAATACAGCCATCCATTCGGTCTGGATCAGGCCCACCCCCTGGAGGCGGTGCTTCGGGAACCCGAGGCCCTGCCAGGCAAGGTGCTGCCTCTGGCGGACGCCCTGCCGCATTGGCCCCGCATGGAGGTGGACGAATACCAGGCCCGGATGGTGAAAAACGGCGTGAGCATCGACTATTCGCTGGAAATGGCGCGGACGTTGCCCTTTGCATCGGGGAACCGCGTCGTGCTCGTGGCGCCGGGGGGCGGATCCCTGGCCCTGGCCGAAGCGAAGCTGGCCGATGGCAAACCCGTTTGGGCGGTGCTCAGAGGACTCTGGCAGTCCTGAGGAGAACCCCCGGTTTATGTGACAGCCCAACCGTCCACGGCCTGTCTTCCTTCAGGAAGAGACAGCCAGAAGACCGCAACCGGAAATGGACGGCCATTCATGCAACCAGGAATCCAAGGAGGATACCGCTGTGGTCATGACGCCTGAAGACAAGGCTCGCATCATCGAGGAGTACAAGACGCACGAAGGCGACACCGGGTCGCCAGAGGTGCAGGTGGCGTTGCTCACCTCGCGCATTACCTACCTCACCGAACACTTCAAGACGCACGCCAAAGACTTCCACTCCCGCACCGGTCTGCTGAAGCTGGTGGGACAGCGGCGCAAGCTGCTCAACTACCTGAAGAAGAAAGACATACAGCGGTACAGGGACCTCATCGGCCGCCTCAACCTGCGCAAGTAGCGCAAAGCGGCATGCAACCCTCGCCCCGGCGTCACACAAGGCGCCGGGGCGCCCCAGGGCTCTCTCTCGCGCAATCTGGCGCCGCATCGACAACGAGTTGTCGACGCCGCACCAGATTGCGGGACTTGAGACCTCACGGGGAAACCCATGAAGGACAAGCAGATATGAATACAGCGTTCGATTTTACCAGAATTTCACGCACCATCGGTGGTCAGGAGGTCATTTTCGAGACAGGCCGCCTGGCCAACCAAGCCGACGGCGCGGTCTGGGTGCAGTGCGGCGGCACCGTGGTACTCGTCACCGTGGTCACCCAACCCATGATGCGCGAGGTGGATTTTTTCCCCCTCACCGTGGATTATGTCGAGAAGATGTACGCCGCGGGGCGCGTGCCGGGAAGCTTTTTCCGCCGCGAGATCGGCCGGCCCAGCGAGCGAGAGACCCTGTGTTCCAGGCTCATCGACCGCCCCATCCGCCCTCTGTTTCCCAAGGGCTTCCGTGAAGAGGTCCAGGTCATCGCCACGGTGCTTTCCTCGGACGCGGAGATCAACCCCGATGTCCTGGCCATCACCGGCGCCTCGGCGGCCCTGCACATCTCCAAGATCCCCTTTGGAGGCCCCATCGCCGGTGCGCGCATAGGCTACGTGGACAACCAGTTCGTCATCAATCCCACAGCCTCGATGATGGTAAACAGCACCCTGGACATGGTGCTCACGGCCTCGCGCGACGCAGTTGTCATGGTCGAGGGCAGCGCCAAGTTCCTGCCCCATGACCTGATGGCCGAGGCCCTCGAATGGGGGCGCGCCGCCCTGCAGCCCATGCTCGACGTCCAGGAAGAACTGCGGGAAAAGGCCGGCAAGGCGAAAATGGAGTTCACCCCTCCGCAACCGGATCCCGTGCTGGAGCAGGTCGTATTCGAGTTGGCCACGCCGGAGCTGGATCAGGCTCTTTCCATCCAGGAGAAGTTGGCCCGCCGCGAGGCCAGGAAACAGGTCAGGGAAAAGGTGATCGCGGCGGTGGTCGCCGATGAGCGCTTTGCCGAGATCGTGACTGCGGGCATGGTGGGGGAGATATTCTCCTCCCTGGAAAAGAGCATGGTACGCAAGCGTATCAAGGAACGAGGCGTGCGCCTGGATGGCCGCGACCTGACCACGGTGCGCCCCATCTCCATCGACCTCGGACTGCTGCCGCGCACCCACGGCTCCACCCTGTTCGCCCGCGGCGAGACCAAGGCCCTGGTGGTTTGCACCCTTGGCAGCGGTCGCGACGAGCAGCGCATCGAGGGTCTGGGCGGCGAGGAGAGCAAGCGCTTCATGCTGCACTACAACTTCCCCCCCTATTGCGTGGGCGAGATCAAGATGATGCGTGTCTCCCGGCGCGAGATCGGGCACGGTGCCCTGGCCGAGCGCGCCCTGGTGCCGGTGCTCCCACCCCAGGAGAGCTTTCCGTACACCCTGCGCATCGTCTCCGAGGTCATGGAGTCCAACGGCTCCTCGTCCATGGCCTCGGTCTGCGGCGCCAGCCTGGCCTTCATGGACGCGGGCGTGCCCATCTCGGACGCCGTGGCCGGCATCGCCATGGGCCTGATCAAGGAAGGCGACGAGTACTTTGTGCTCACGGACATCATCGGCGACGAGGACGCCCTGGGCGACATGGACTTCAAGATCGCGGGGACGGCCCAGGGTATCACTGCCTTTCAGATGGACATAAAAGTCTCCGGTATCCCTGGCGAGGTCATGGCCAGGGCCCTTGCCCAGGCGCGTGACGCCAGGCTGCACATCCTGGAGAAGATGAACGCCGTGCTCGGCACCCACCGCACGGAACTCTCCCCGCACGCACCCAAGTTCGAGGCCGTCAAGGTCAGTCCCGAGATCATCCGCGTGATCATCGGCCCCGGAGGCAAGAACATCAAGGCCCTCACCGCCGAAACCGGCGCCTCCATCGACATCGAGGACACCGGTGTGGTGCACATCTTCGCGCCCAACGAGGAGGCCATGCAACTCGCCAGGGAGCGCATCCTGCGATACGACCAGAAGCCCGAGGTGGGCAAGGTCTACGAGGGGCCGGTACGGAAAGTTCTGGAGATCGGTTGCATCGTGGAAATCCTCCCCGGTGTGGAAGGCCTGGTGCACATATCCCAGCTCGATCTGGGGCGCGTGGAAAAGGTCTCCGATGTCTGCGGCCTGGGCGACACCCTCAAGGTCAAGTGCCTGGAGGTCTTTCCGGACGGCAAGATGCGGCTCTCCCGCGCCGCCGTGTTGGCGGAGGAGCAGGGCATCGAGTTCCAGGACAACCCGCCCAAGGGTGGCCGCGGTCCCAAGCGTGACGGTGGTAGCCGTGGACCACGCGGCGACCGGGGCGACCGGGGCGGCGAGCGTCGGGGCGGCGGAGGCGGTGATCGACGTGGCGGTGGCGGCGACCGCAGATAGGGCATTGTATCCTTGAAATGATGAACGAAGCATTGGGGAAAACCACGTTTTCCCCAATGCTCGACTCCCCTGTCAAAAAGCTACTGGTTCCATGAAAAATCCACATCAAATGTCGAAGAGCCTTATAATCTTCGGATAAAGCCGCTTCGGCGTGATTCGGGCTCCGATCAAGTCCACGATCCGCCGTGAAATTCCACTTCCCGTCAGACGCCCATCGCCGGCGAGGTCGCTGGTAGCATGAGCGGCCGGCCAGTCAAGGCTTCCCTTCGGCTCGGTCCGCTTCGCCACGCTCGGCCTTGACAGCCCAGCCTTGCTCCTGCTGCCTTGCAAGGAGGTGGCGGGGAGAGGGGCGACGTCCTCAACTCGGACTCAAAGAGCTACTTGGGCACGGGCAACTGCTTGTGTTCCTCCCGCGTCCGCCGGCTCCACTGTCAGTACTCGTCCATATTCAAATGATTCAGGCAGTAGACCATGCCTCATGCTGCTCGGCCGACAAAGCTCCAAGCAGGCGAAACGCCGAAACCTCGTCCGGAACAATGCGTGGCACCTTGTCCTGGAGTTTTGTCCCTTTCCCACGGGGAGGTATTCCCGACCGTTTGAGGTCGTATCTGGTTCTTGGCCACGTAGCAGTGACAAATTGCGTGTGGGGAAGTTTACGCTGGTCTTGTATTCATGTATGGAGCAAAGCAGAATTACGGCCAGGTGAAGTGCATGGCTCTTCGGTACCGTGAATTGCACGCCTCTTGAGTGAGGCAGCCCAACACGAAGTTTCCTTCGGCAGTGCACTGCAAACACGGGAGGCATGGGCCCGCTGGATCAACTGACGGTTCGCGTCTTCAACACATGCAGGCGCCCGTGACAAAATTTTCCCCAGGGGAGGATACAGGCAAGCAGAAAGAAATGGTGTCTCACCGCACTGGAAGAAATCCACGGAAACCGAGATCTTTATCGTGAGGATACCCCATGAAGCGCTTACTCTCTTCTTTACTGCTCCTTCTACTCTTGCTCATCGTCGTGTGCGGCCAGGTGCACGCCGCAACCCCCCTGGGTGGATTGACCGTGGCCCTGAACCCGGAGGGATCCGTCCTTGTTGCCGCGGGCGACAGCCGGGTACTCTATATCACGAGCCCAACAGACATGCAGGTGCAAAACCGTGTCTGGCTCGGCGTCAGCGTAGTGAACATGGAGTTCAACGTCGACGGGACCCGGCTTGTTGTCGAGGACACCTCTGGAACCCTGCATCTGATGGACACCAGCACTTGGGCCGTGCTCAAGCAGGAACCCAAGGCCGAGCGCATGAGTCCGGCCCGCGCTCAGGACATCATGGCCTGCCTCAATCCAGACTATAATGGCCACATCATCCGTTTCCTGTCCATGACCGACCTCGGTGAAAAGGGCCGCGTGGCACTGACCAAGGAACAGAAGGTCGGAGCCTTTGGTATCGACGCCGCAGCGACGCGCCTGGGCATCCTGCTCGATGCCGTTGCCGACGAATCAGAACCCAAGGCGAGTTCCACTCCTGCCGACCTCAAGGACATCGCTCTGGAGGAATTCCGCACGAACAATGACGGGAAGACCTCCGTGTACCTGCTGTACGACGTCCCCGGCGCGAACTTGCTTTCAGAGACCAAACTGGCGTACTCGCCATCCTCTACCGGAGCCAGGCTGGCTTTCAAGGGCGAAGCCGCGGTGGTGGTCAACTATTCCAACCTCAATGCCTTGATCCCTCCAGGTGAACAGGCCACCTTGTTCCGACTCGATAACAGCTTCAACTATGGCTTGGGCTTTTCACCGGACCAGACAATCGTCATGAGCGGAGGACTGTCCGAAGGCACGTACACGGTGCTCGACGGCCTGAACAAGGCCACCTTCAAGCCGGACAAGCTGCCCAGTTGGCCAGAATACTTCAAGGGTTTTGCCGTAGGCCCGGACGGCACGGCATATGGCGCCACTACGGCCTGGAGAATCATGGTAGTCAAGCCCGGCGGCGTCCTGGACAAGTCCTATCCGATCTATTGATCATCGCCCCGCAACGGAGCGGGTACCTGCTCCCCGCGGATTGAACCTGGAGGAATTGCACCATGAAGCATGCCACTCCCACCATGACACTGATTCTGGCTTTGACCGTCTGCTTTGCACCGCTGGCTTATGCCGAGGATTTCCAGCACCAGTGGCAGGGCGTAGCGTTCAGCACGGATATCCCGTTCTCCGCCCCCCAGGATATCGGCATGGATGCCGTTGTCTTGACCAACCCGCCCGAGAGTGCTCCTGGTCAGGCTCTTTTTGAAATCACCTTGGCAGCCGTGCCCCCGGACATGCTGGAGAGCTTTGGTAACAATCCCGCGGAAGTGCTGGCCTATGTCAAATCCAGCTTCCTGGCCACGGCCAAGCCCGCCGAACGCACGGTGGAGCGTACCTTCCAGGGAGCGCCCGTGGCTGGTGAGGCCCAAGGCCTGAGCATCCCAAAACCCGCGGACCTGGAGGTCTATTACGTTCCACTATCCGGGGGTGGTGGCATGGTCGTGGCCTTCAGCACGGAACCCTCACTGGACGCGAATCAGGCCGAGACCACCAGGGCGAGGATCGCCTCCAGCTTCCACGAGACCCAGTGACACCTTTGGAGGGAATGACCCGCAACCGGTCGACATGAAGCTCTTCCGAACCTTCGGATGCTTTGCGCCCGCGGATCCCGGGAAGTTATAGCAATACCTCGCCATAACCCGCCCCGGCACTCCACGCGAGAGTGCCGGGGTAACGTATGATGCCGAGAAGAGGAGGCCCCCTTCATTTGATAACCGGCGCAGCGGTCCTCGGAAAGGCAATTGGACAATCAGGCGCCGTGACGCTTCAGCCGTTCAGTGAGTGCATCGACATGACTTTTCCTCCGCAAAGGGAAGACCATGATATCAGAGCGGGCCACCCTTTTCACATGAGCTTCTTCCCCCTTGGGCTGGAAGTGGACCACGGTTGTTGGACAACGGCATCGTCCGAGTACTCTTCCCTCGGCACAGCGCCCCTGTCGCGGTACGGTCATATTCCATGGTTTTCGGACGTATGACGGGGATAGACGGAACCATCCAAGATCGTGCGTACGACAGAAGTGCAATCAGTCACGATTTGCCCCAGGTCAGCAGTTCTGGCGGCGTGTGCCCCACAACGTCCCACCGAGCCTCGGGGTTGGCGGCTGCTGGAATCTGCGAGAGTTGCGAGTGCATGGCGCGGGTCACAGAGTCAAGGCGTTTTCCTACACCAGACAGGCCACGGAGATCAGGGAAAACACCAGGAGTCCGAACCCCGCGAAGGCGAACGTGATCCATTATGCGGAGGGCCTTGTCCGTCTGGGGCGCTTTGCAGGCGACGTGGAATAGCTCGGCGCGCTGGAGCGTTCCTGCGAAATCAGAATCGGGAGGCTCGAGTGATGGCCGTTCCGGCTCTGTCCTTATGATGGTGGAGTATTGCCAAGAGAACGCCATGCCGGTATTGAACGAAAGTACAACAACCTGCCCCAGCGGAGAGAAATGAGCCGGAGACACATGCAACGGCAGTGTCTGGGACAACATGCCGCTGCCAGGCCATGCAGCGTTGCCATTGCCAACCTGACCTGCTCGTCCGGCTCCAACACCTGGCACCATCCCGCGGGGGGATACTGCTCGTCACCGGCGGCAGAGGAAACTGACGGGCATGGGGAAAGTTCAAACAGGAACCCCGCTCGAGAGAATTGGCCGCCCCCCCAGCCGATTGACAGATGTGAAACATGGGCATGGCGCGGTCAAGGGCAACACATTCGGCCACCCGGCCCTGGATGTCCACCCTGAACAAGGGGCGGTCTGGTAGGTGCCGGTAGCGGACGGAGACCGCGACTCGTTCGCGTCTGGTGATTCCAGACACAGTCATCAGCCGCCAGCCGAAACTCCGAGTGCACTATGAAGAAAACCACAATGCTGCTATCGGCCCTTGTCGCATGTATCGTGCTCGTGGTTGTTTCAGGCTGTCTCTACCTGAGCCACGACAAATTCGGAAGACTCCCCGATGGCGAGCGACTTGCTTTCCTTGAGCAGTCGCCTAACCATCGCGACGGCATCTTTCACAATCAGGTGCCCATTCCGGAAATGACCAAGGGCGGCGCCTCCATCGCCGTGTTCCTTAAGTTCCTGTTTCATGAACGTGACAACCCCAAGCCGCCCAGTCCCGTGCCCGTGGCCAGAACTGACCTGAAGAGCCTCGACAGAAACCAGGATCTGGTTGTCTGGCTCGGTCACTCATCGTACTTCATCCAACTCGGGGGCAAGACCATCCTGATCGACCCGGTCTTCAGCCCCTATGCGTCCCCCTTCATCTTCAGCACCAGGGCCTTTGCCGGGACAACCATCCATGCGGCGGAGGATATGCCGCGCATCGACTACCTGCTGATATCCCACGACCATTGGGATCATCTGGACCATGCTACGGTGACGACCCTCAGGCAAAAAATCGGGAGCGTGATTACCGGGCTCGGCGTGGGTGAACACTTCACCCACTGGGGGTTTCCGGACAGCATGATCCGCGAGGCGGATTGGGATACGGCGATCCAGCTGGACGGCATCACCGTCCACGTCTTGACCGCGCGCCACTTCTCTGGGCGTTGGCTGGACAGAAATCGGACCTTGTGGGTCGCGTTCGCGCTGGAAACCCCATCTCGACGTATCTTCTACAGCGGGGACAGTGGGTATGGCCCCCACTTCAAGGAGATCGGCGAACGATTCGGCGAGTTTGATTTGGTGCTGCTTGACAGCGGGCAGTACGACGAAAGCTGGCAATATGTGCACATGATTCCCGAGCAGGCGGCCCAGGCGGCAGTCGATTTGCGCGCAAGGGCCGTACTGCCGTCACATGCCGGTCGGTTCAGCATCGCCTTCCACTCCTGGGACGACCCCTTCAAACGCTTCCTCGAGGCGAGCAAGGACAAATCCTATCGGCCGGTCACACCAAAGATCGGGGAGGTGGTTTATCTCGATGGGGCGGATCAGGTCTTCTCGCGTTGGTGGGAGTGATCCGCCGTACACGCTGCCGAGCCCTGCATGGCTCTTGGGCATTTCAAACTGAAAAATAATACAATTCGAGGTGTTGGGAGCGGATTGCGGTTGTCGGGCGAAACCCCTGTCACTGTCATTGACACGAAGAGCAGAGGAGAAGCGCGGATGCACCGATTATCCGAACCCACGGCGAGTACGGCGTCCGTTCATGGTGTTGGCGGCTCCAGCAGTCGGGACAGCATCGTTGTGAGTTGTTCAAGCACAATCGGCTTGGCCAAGTAGCCATCCACACCCGCGGCAAGGAATTTTTCACGGTCGCCAGGCATGGCATAGGCTGTAAGGGCGATAATCGGTACGTTCGACTTGTGCTGGAATTCCGGACTGCCTCGGATGATCCGTGTGGCCTCGATACCGTCCATCACCGGCATCTGAATATCCATGACGATCGCGTCGAATTCACCCCGACGCATGCATTCCAGGGCTTGCAGACCATTCCCCGCAGTCACGACGTCATATCCGGCAATCTCAAGCTGCACCTTCATGGCCAAGGAATTGAAGGCTTCATCCTCGACAAGCAGAATTCGCATCTTGCCCCCGCTCTTGGCATGTCCTGGCTCACCGGGCAGAGTCCACGCACTCTCGATGGGGATTTGCTCGGCCGTGGCGAACGGCAAGGCGAGATACACCGAAGTCCCCACTCCCTGTTCACTCTCGATGCACACTTCACCGCCCATCAGACGGGTCAGACGACGGACAATGGCCAGACCCAATCCAGCGCCTTGATAGGCCCGGACATATGAGCCTTCCACCTGGGTGAAGGGCTCGAAGATGTCCACAAGTTTAGTATCCGGAATGCCGATCCCGGTGTCGACGATGGTGAAGAGCAAACGACAGTGGCGAGCGTCGGGCTGCGAGAGCAGCGTAATCTCGATTTCGACGCCGCCCTTGGAAGTGAACTTCAGCGCATTTCCAACCAGATTGAAAAGGAGTTGCCGCAATCTGAGTTCGTCACCAATGAGCTGGGGTGGCATGCGGTCATCGATATAACAACAGAGGCGCAGCTCTTTTTGTGCAGCTTCCTGGGCGAAGATGTCCTGTATGGAGGCGCATACCTCATCGATGCCGAACGGTGTTGAAAGAACTGAAAGTTTACCTGACTCGATGACAGAGAGGTCCAAGATGTCACTGAGAAGGCGCGTCAATCGTTTTGCGGAATTGATGGCGTGGTTCAGGAATTCGTTTTGCTCCTCGCTGGTCGAAGAATGTTGCAAGATGTTGAGCATCCCTATGATGCCGTTGAGCGGTGTGCGTATTTCATGGCTCATGTTGGCCAAGAATTCGCTTTTTGCCTTGTTCGCCGCCTCGGCCTTGACAGCGAGTGCTTCGGCGTGGGTCAAGGCTCCCCGTAGCGCCTGCTCGGCAATGATCCGCTGTGTGACGTCACGCGAGAAAACGGCGAACTGGATGGCATTGCCTTCTTCATCAAGAATCGGGAACAGGCGCAGCTGATAGCACTTGCCGTCGATCCGTTCGTCAATGTCGACCCAGTGCCTCGTATTGGCGCACTCCCTCATGCCTTCTTCACGGCCTGCTGCGATGTCCTGGGTAACGTACGCATCCATCCGTTTGCCGATCATTTCATGGGGCTCCAGACCGCGTCGTTGCGCCCCCCATTCGTTGATGGCCAGGATTGTGGCCGAAGCATCCAGGAGCATGACCGAATCCGTGGTGGCATTGAACAACGCCCGGATACGTTGCTCGCTGGTCCAAAGGGCATCCATTGCCCATTGGCGGTCGATGGCCACGGCATACAGGCTGGCCAGGCGGCTGACGACGTCCAGATCCTTGTCGGTGTATCCCCCGGGTGTATTGGCGAGCCCGATGAGACCAATGACTCTGTTGCCGATCATCGCTGGAACGCTGAGAAAGTTCTTTACAGGGATATGACCGGCCGGCAAACCACCGGAAGATGGGTGCGTCGCGGGCTCATTGGTGTAGAAAGGAAGACGCGTGTTGAGGACGTGGCCCCACAGCTTTGGATAGCGTCCGTCCGGTCCCATGGGGAAGGCGATACGTCTTTCACTTTCCTCCATCCGGCAATCCACCTCCATCATCGCCGAGTGGGTGGAGCTGACGAAATCCTTTGTCGTCGGGTTGATCACACCGGCGTATCCGTGCTCGCTGTCGGTCAACTGTTTGGAGAAGCTCAGGGTGATGCACGCGATGTCGTCGATGCTGGATGCCTGGGTGATCAATGCACCGGACAGTTCGGACATGGCCTTGTTGATGGCCAGTTCCGTGGCGAGGGTCTGCTCGGCGTGCAGGCGGTCGGTGATGTCCCGGTTGCAGGAGCGCCGGCCCAGCGTCGTGCCGTCGGCTCGGGTGATGTTCACACAGGTGTGATTGAGCCATATGATCATGCCCGACTTGTGCATGATGCGGAAGTCCATGGTGCAGGGCTGCGAGCTGTCCTGCTTCACGGCGCAAAGATGCTTCTCGTAGAGCGCGACGTCCTCGGGGTGCACGATCCGATACAGAAGGTCAGGAGAGGCCATGAACTCCTCGACTTGGTATCCGGTCACCCGTTCGCAGGAAGGCGAGACCCAGATCAGGCGATTGTCGGGATCGATCCAATACTCCCAGTCATAGGTGAAGTCGGCCACGGTGCGGAATCTCTCTTCGCTCGCGGCCAAGGCCTGCTGCGCCATCTTCCGCTCCGAGATGTTCCTCACGGCGGCGTGAACCACCTGCTGATCCCCGAAGGTGATTCGGGACAGCCGGATTTCCACCGGTATCATCTCGCCGTTCTTTGTTCTATGGCAAGATTCAAAAGTCTGGGGCAGGGAATTCCAGATCGCGCGGGAATCATTGCAGGCGACGAAATCCGGGTCCACGTCCGGCACGGACAGGGTCGACAATTCCTCCCGACTGTACCCCAGGACATCGCAGGCCCGTTGGTTGACCAGGAGAAAACGGCCCGTGAGGTCGTGCACGAAGATGGCGTCCGAGGCTTGCTCCACCAGGGCGCGGAAGCGTTCCTCGCTCTCCCGCAGATCGCGCAGTAACAGCAGGTTGTTCAGGGCGTCCTGGATGCGGCCGCCCATGGCCTTGAGCAACCTTTTGTCCGTCGTGGACCAGACACGATCCCAGGAGCACTGGTGGACTCCGAACAACCACGGTTTGTCGCTTGTCGGATACAGTACCATGGCCAAGAACGATTTGACGCCAAACTCTTCTGTCAAGGCCCGTTCAAGGGGCAGATCCCCACCCGGTCCGCAGGAGGTCGGTTCCGACGAGGCGAGGAAGTGTTCCCACGCGTCACGGTTCTGCGGTGTCAGGGGGAATTGATTGCTGGAGGCGCCGCCGCCTGGCCATTCCGGCCGGGTGCGCTCCATGGGGACACTCCAGAATTCCGTCTCGATATCACAGGGGTAGGTGAGCCATGCCCTGTCTGCCTTCAAGACATCGAGGACCACGTCCAAGACCTCCCGCATCATCTGTTCCATGTCCGACGATTTGCGAATAACCTCGTCAAGGCGTGCAAGATTCTCCAGGAATGCGACAGTGACCTTGAGGGCTTCGTCGGCGTTTTTGCGCTCGGTGATGTCTTCACAGACGCCCAACACGGCAATAGGCAGACCGTTTTCATCCACCAATGGTATCTTGGTGGTGTCAATCCAGATGCTGGAACCATCCGCCTTTCGCACCAGCTCAACGATACCGCGCACCGGAAGGGAGCTTTCCACCACCGCTCGATCATGGGCCCGATACGCCCTGGCCGCCTCTTGAGACCAAGGGAGATCGAGATCAGTCTTGTCGATGACCTTCTCGGTGGAATCCAATCCGGCGGTAGCGGCAAAGACACGATTGCATCCAAGGTAGCGACCTTCCGGGTCCTTCCAGAAAATTGCCTGTGGAACGGCATTCAGCACCATGTTGAGCATGGTTTGGCTCTGACGTAGCGCTTGTTCCGACTTCTTGCGTCTACGGATTTCTCTGGCTTGCACGACAATTCCAAAAAATGCGACCAGCAGTACCAACGAAATGCAAGCAAGCAGCCAAAACAACGTTTGTCTGTGAAGCTGCTCCCTGGTCTTGAAAATGACTTCCTTGCCTTTCCAGCTCGTGATGATTCTATCGTATGTCCCATCACTTTTAATATCTAACAATGCTCTGTTAATATCCTCAAGCAGTTTTGCATTTCCCTTCTTTACTGCGATTGAGGAATAACTGCGGCTTATAGGCTCCTCGATCATTTTTATATACCGAATATTGTTTTCGGCAAGCACATAACACCCTACCCAGCGATCCACGACCACCGCGTCAATGGCACCCTCCGCCAGCATCCGGAATCCTTGGACAAAGTCTGGAACAATTTCAATAATGATATCAGGATCGTCCTTTAGCAATAGAATCGGCTGCCCTTTTTGCTCCACCCCGACCTTCAGCCCCCGGAGATCGCGTTTGGTGACGACGTCTTGGCGAGCAGCAGAGGTAAATATGGTGAATTCCGATGCGAGAAGAGGTTCGGAAAAATCAAGTATCTTCAACCGTTCAGGATTTGCGTTTATCTGCAACAATGCATCCGCCTCGCCCTCGAGAACCTGTCTCTGGGCTTCGCTCCAGTCCATGAGCCGAATTTCAACCGGGTAGGGCATTCGACGGGCAAGGGCATTGGCCAAGTCCACAACGACACCCGTAGGTGTGTCGTTCTTCAAGTAGTTCATTGGTGGGAGGGCGTGATTCCCCAGGAATACGATGGGCGTGTTGTCGGACGTGCTGGAATCTACTGTATCTGGAGGCGGAAGATTCTCCTGTTTTGCGGCATCAACATATAAGGAGTCTGCCATTGCACTGGGTAGAACAGGATGCAGCCAAACAGACGCAGCGACAATAACCAATAGATGGATGGCAAGAACTAATGATAACCGGGTCATATGCCGTGCTGTCCATTCTCGTTGTCAATGCAATGCATAAATGCCATGTATGAGCCTTGATCTTTCCGTAAATTGCAAGTGTTGAAAATTAAAAGTAAAGTTGATAGCTTCTCCGCACAGATGCCAGGTACTTTACTTCCATGGACTCAATCACGCAAGAGTAATTCATGCTGTTCGGTTTGGTGCCTGTAGAGAAATGGTCCCCACTCCGACCGTCCTTACAGGCGGATTCATTGTGTTCAGGTATGAGGCCTCCCTCAGTATGGCAGAATACCGTCAGCAGACCAGAAAATTAGGTGAATACAGCCGGCAAGTCACCCTCATGAAATCCGGCTCGTCAGACCGGGACGGGAGTCGAATGCCCCCAGTCATGGCGCGGCGAATCGAGCAGGGCTGGACCGCCAAACACGTGGAACACGAAGTCCTCTTGAAACGCCGGTCAGCATTGTGCGATGAGCGTATGGGAATTGAAGCAGGCAACGGAGTGTCTCGTTTTCATTGGCAGACTCCGTACAGGTGGATTGCTTTGCGAAGCATCCAATGCCATAGTCAGTGAAGGGTCTTGGTAAGGAAGACGCACACGACTTCCGCAGGGAGCAGAACGACGCAGTCCAGGGGAATTGCATTCATGAAAACGGTTTTTGAGGACAAGCTCGCTGAAATCGAAGCAATGCTGGACCGATGTGGTGACCCCGTGGTCGCGGTACGCATCCATGAACTCTTGGGGGGCGTTGGCCTCGATGCGAACATGCTGGCGCAAGGGAAACTGTACAGTGAAACCCTGCCCAAAGGGCATGAAACACCCTTCACGCCCGAGCAGAGACACCTGCATTTCCTTTGGGACGCTTTTGACAGACTGCCGCTGAGCCTGCTCGTCCCCTTTTCCATCCCTTTCCGCCGACTGCTTGGGCGGCGACTTTTCAAACGCTGCGGCAAGGCCTTCATCGCCGAGGAAAATGTGCGCTTCAACTTCGCCCAGCTCATCGAACTCGGGGACAATGTCTTCTTCAACCGCGGCGTGTTCATCGACAGCAAGGGAGGGGTCAGTCTCGGACACTACGTGGCTTTGGCCGAGAATGTCTGCATCTTCACACACTCGCACTCCGAGGCTTCGCACATCGAACGCAGTTATGCCCCTGTGATCGTGCACGACTACGCCAAGATTTTTAGCCACGTGACCATCATGCCAGGCATCACCATAGGCCGCGAGGCCATTGTGGCCTCCCACGCACTGGTCACGCACGACGTGCCAGAAAAGACCGTAGTCGCCGGCATCCCGGCCAGAGTCCTACGCGAACGCAATACAGAAGGTCACCGCGGCGACGAACTGGATCATATCTGGTTGTATTGACGTGGCGCCTGGTCCTGCAAGCAAGACTGTCTTGAGCAGCGTGCTTGGAGCGTACCCTTGTAGCGGTCTATGTTTTTCTGGGTACATGTCAAGCAACTCACGCCGCGACCTTGAGAGGCAGGAACTGCGCTTCTCGTACCTGGGCGAGGTTCGGGAGCTATGTCGAACCACGATCCACCCCCGGTTGTACGTTTCCTTGAATTCCAGAAGGGTCTGGCGCAGCTCCTCCACTGTCGCAACCCTCCGGATCTAAAGCAGGTTCTCCATGAGAATTCTCACATAACATGCAGCGATACCGCCCATTACCGGCACCTCGCAGCCAAGACACTGGGCAAAGCAGGCTACCCTGTGGCCACGATCCAGCAGATGCTACGCCACGAGAGCGAGAACACGACGGAACGCTACCTGCACAGGCTGGGGTTCGACCTGGACGGCCTGCGCACCGCTGTGGAGACCTTCTCGCAGCGCGGCAAGGGCAAGGTGCTGGAGTTCACGAACAGCAAAGCCCCGGCGATGTGCAGGTCGCCGAGGGCTGAAAATTGAGCGGTATATCCACTGGGTATATCCACTCTGTATGTCAGAGGTCCACGTACATGTAACCTCTTAGAATCATTTGGCGTCCCCAAGGGGATTTGAACCCCTGTCGCCGGCGTGAAAGGGGGACATGACTTCCACATCTTTCCTGTATTTCAGCCAGTTGCCTTGCACCAGCCGGCATTGAACGGCACCCTGCGACATCCTGTTTTGTAACCGCGTTTGTAACCACCCCATGACGAGAACAGAGCGTTTGGCACAGTTTTTGATTTCCGGTTTCCCTTTCGATTTCCCATGCGTTTTTCATGTCTGTATTGTCTGCATTGTCTGTAACCTGAGAAACCACGTGCCCTGCAGCGTGCAGACATTGCCTGAGGCAAGTCTGCATTGTCTGCACCTCGATCCGATCGCCTCATGCTGTGTCTGGAGTCAAACCGTATCAAGATCTGACTGTGGTCGAAAGCCCGCTTCCTTTGCTACGATGATTCCCCTATGTGATTTTGTGCAACGCTATGCCCACATTACAGAGCTGTAGTACATCATAGCCAAGCATAATAAGCAATGTTCAATCGTATGCAATCATCTGCAATCATATGCGAATGGGATCGACGAGTTCCATACTGTGTCGTATGGTGCAACGAAGTCTGAAGGCAGGACAGGTGAAGTAGGCCCACCGTGCGGTGTGCTCCTTCACGCCTTGCCCGGCGATGTGGCCCTGCCGGGAGCGTGCTTATTCGCCTTTGGCTCAACGCTGCTACACAGGAACAGCGCATGCCCTCCAAGAAGATCGCCATGAAGACCTACCTGACGCCGGAGGAGTACGACCAGATCATCCAGAGCGCGGACAGGGCTGGACTCTCCCTTTCCACCTTTGCCAAGTGTGTCTGCCTGGGGCAGCCCACGCCCAGCCGCGAATTGGAGCGCTTCCGGCGCGAGCTGCTGCGCATCAACGCCGACCTCGGCAGGCTTGGCGGGTTGTTCAAGCTCTGCCTTGGCAGCTCCGATGCACAGTGGCGGGGGCTGCACCGCGAGGTGCGGCAGCTCTTGTGGCAGATCGAGGCGCGGCAGCGCGAACTCAAGGACGCGGTCGCCAGATTGTGAGGCCGACATGATCAGCAGACGCATTGCCCGCAAGCCTACCAACGACAATTACCGCCGCCTGGCCGCTTACATTGCCGCTGCCGGGCACGGGGAGCATGGGGGCGAGAAGTGCCTGCTGGCCTGGTGCGCGGGCTGCTGGGCCGGCGACGACTACGACCTGGCCGTCAAGGAGGTCGCGGACACGCAGGCCCTGAACACGCGCACGACCAGGGAGAAGACCTACCACCTCATGGTCAGCTTCCGCCCCGAGGATGAAGCCAAACTCACGCCCGACACGTTCAAGGCCATCGAGGAGGCCTTTGCCAAGGCCCTGGGCTTCGAGGAGCACCAGCGCCATTGCGGCGTGCACAGGAACACAGCCAACCTGCACATGCACGTGGCCTACAACATGATCCACCCCGAGCGGATGGCGCGCCACGAGCCCTTCCGCGACTTCCACACGCGCGACCGCGTTTGCCGAGAGCTGGAGCAGCGCTTCGGCCTCGCTGTGGACAACGGCCGCGAGCAAGTCCCACGCGAGCTCACGCGCCTGCGCGATACCGCGGCCACGGTGGAAGCGCATACAGGCCAACAATCCTTTGAGGGCTACGCCAAGGGGCAGCGCGCGACCATCCTTGAAGCGCTGGTCACGTGCGAAACCTGGGAAGACCTGCACGGCTCCCTGGCGCCGCTCGGCCTGGAGATCAAGCCCCACGCCAATGGCCTCGTCTGCAAGGACCGCCAC
>CAZSRS010000057.1:0-20074 GCA_964609625.1 uncultured Desulfovibrionaceae bacterium | reverse complement strand
TGCACGAACTCGGGCACTGGACCGGGCATGGCTCGCGCCTGAACCGTGAGTTCGGCCCCTTCGGCTCCGAGGTCTACGCGCGCGAGGAACTGCGCGCGGAAGTAGCCTCCTGGATGCTCGGCCAGGACCTCGGCGTGGGGCACGATCCCGGCCAGCACCTGGCCTACGTGGATTCGTGGATCACGGTCCTGGAAAAGGACCCCTACGAGATCGTACGCGCCTGCCGCGATGCGGAGCAGATCAAGAACTACGTGCTCGCCATGGAGCGCGCACAAGAACGCGAGGAGCATGTCACAATGCAAACAACGCAGGAAGCGGCGCGGGAGCCGCTCCGGGAGCGAGTGCCGCAAGCAGAAGCCCCGACCCGGCAGGCAGCGGAAAAGGTCTATCTGGCGGTCCCCTATCGCCAACGCAGTCAGGCCAAGGCCGCAGGCGCCAAGTGGGACCGGGAGGCCAAGCTCTGGTATGCCCCCAAAGGGGCGGACCTGGCCAAGCTGGAATCCTGGCTGCCGGAAAAAGCGCCCGAGCCGTTCAAGAGCATGGACGTGCAGGAAGAATTCTCACGCGCCATCCAGGCTTCAGGTCTCGATCTCAGCGAGCAGCCCCCGATCATGGATGGCAAGATCCACCGCGTGCCTCTGCTGGACGGCAAACCGGGCAAGCTCGACGGCGCCTATCTCGGCTACGCGGACGGCGTACCGGCCGGTTTCATCCAGAACCACAAGACCGGCGAGAAAATCACCTGGAAAGCCACGGGGCACGTGCTCACAGAGGAGCAGAAGGAGACATTGAAGGCCGAGGCCGCGCAACGCAGCGCCCAGCGCCAGCTCGAACTCGCCCGCGAGCAGAAAAGGGCGTCAAGGCGTGCCTTCGCGAAATTCGTCAACGCCAAGGAAGCCACGCCAGAGCAAGCGTACCTCAAGGCCAAGAGCATCGCCCCCTGCGGGGCGCGGGAAGATGAAAACGGCAACCTCCTCATTGCGGGGCAGGACATCACCGGCCACATCCACACCCTGCAAACCATCACTCCGGAAGGCAAACGCTTCGAGCCCGGCAGCCGCAAGACCGGCTGCTTCCACGCCATCGACCCGGATAACAAGCTCGGCCAGGAACCGGTCCTCATCGCAGAAGGCTTCGCCACCGCCGCCAGCGTGCACATGGCCACCGGCTTGCCGGTAGTGGCGGCCTTCGATGCTGGCAACCTGGAGCCCGTGGCCACGGTCCTGCGTGAGAAGTTCCCGGAGGCGTCCATGCTCATCCTGGCCGATGACGACCACGCCCTTGCCCCCAACGTGGGCCTGGAAAAGGCGCGGCAGGCAGCCAAGGCCGTCGGCGCAAAGGTCCTGGCGCCCACGTTCACGGCGGACGAAAAGGCGAAGGGTCTGACTGACTTCAATGACCTGCACCAAGCACGCGGCGACAAGGGGCTGTCGATGATCAAGGAGCGAGTGGAGCGGGAGGCCAGGAAGTTGGAGCCGGGGCGAGGGGAGGTGGGGCGCTAACCCGATGGTCTCTTTATCCTCCTGGAATGTATTTCTCCGATACTATCTCGTTCATGAGAGACTGATCTGCCATGGTGCCAAATTCCACTTGGCCGACCAGCTGAACAGCTGCCTCATTCAGTACAGGGCCATCAAAACCTGGACTGAGGCAGCAAGGATTCCAGTTGAAGGGAAAGCCTGTCCGTGCCCGCTGCGGGGGCAAGCGCTCTGGGGTAATGCGTGCAGAGTCCAGCGAAGTATCAAGGATGCATCGTCCCCTTGATCGGAGTGTGGCACTCCCTCCTGGCAGCAAACGACGCTGCCGGGCGCACATGTGCACGTTTCTCCGCATAACTCTGAATATCTTCGGCGATGATCTGCCGAGCCTGGTCCACGGCCATTTCTTCCACGGCGCTGAACCAAGCCATGAATTTGTCGCGCAGCTTGCGCCCCAGGGGCGTGAGACGATAGCCACCGCGTTTGGTACCAACGATTTCGACCAGTTCCAACCCAAGTGCGTCCTCCGTGGCACGCAGTTTACCCCATGCGGCGCGGTAGGACATGCCTAGCGATTTCGCTGCGTTGCGTAAAGACCCGTGCTGGTCGATCCGATCCAAGAGCATGGCACGGCCCATGCCAAAATAGACGTTTCCTCCGGATTCCAACCATAAATGTAAGCGAACGGTGGGCTTGTCCATTACAATCTCCTCGAGTTCATTTGCAAAATGGGCATTTGGGAAAAGTGCAGCGCTTGCACTGCACACACATTCCACCGTGGCCAAGACGGGCCAGATCCTGGCGCGTTGGGGGCATGCCTGCCAACACCCTGGGCAAGATAATGTCCAGACTCGTGGTTCTGAAGTACAGAGCGCAGGCGGGCACGCCGATGACGTCAGTCGATCCGATTGCGGCAACCAGACTCATTGCCCCAGGCAGAATAGGTGCGCCATAGCGTACGCAATCCATGCCCGCGTCGGTCAAACCTTGCCGGGTCAGGTCGCCGGGATCGACGGAAAGACCAGCGGTGGTGATAAGCAGTTCCACGCCTTGGGCGAGCATCGTTCGCACTGCGGTGCTGATGCGTTCCCGATCGTCGGGCACGATGTCAGCAGCGATGACCTGACAGCCGTATGCTTTAACCTTGGCCCTGATGATGGGTATGAACTTATCTTCGATGATTCCTTGAAAGACTTCCGTGCCGGTGACCAGGATACCGACCTTTCGTGGAGATAGGGGACGGACCTGGAGCACGGGTCCGGCGTCGAGAACCGACAGAGCTTCGGCCATGACCGCACGGCCCAGGTAGAGCGGAATGGCTCGGGTGGCCGCGACCTGCTGCCCTTTCTTGACCACGCTGAAGCTGTGACGTGTGGCACACATGATGCCGGGGATGGCGTTGAAGCGCTCCAGGATAGTTTCGTTGACGGTCAGCAGGCCGTTCCGGAGGGCGGTCATGGTGACCTTGCCCTCACGGGGCGCGCCTTCGGCATCAACACCATCTCCGGCCAAGGATCGAGCAAAATGCCGCGCCGCCTCGTCTTCGTGTACCCACTCTTCGCCGGTATCACCTTCATCGACAAATATTTCGAACCGCCCCATTCGCTGCAGGCGGCAGACGTCACCCACATCAAGCTTCTGGCCGCGATAAAAAGCCGCATCCTTGCTTTGCCCCGGTTCTATGGCGGTCATATCGTGCAGTGCGCTCCGCCCCACAGCGTCCTCGACGCTCACAACACGCAGCTTCGGACCGTCAAAACCGAGTTCGCGCCGATGGTGACCACCGGTCCACCCGGCGTAGGGTGATTCGCCATTGCAGGAGCGACACACAGAGCCATCGCGTGCCGGGTAGGCTTGACCGCAGGATGGACAGAGGGCAACAGCGCCTTTACCCCGCCCACCCATGTATTCCGGACGGATGGCCATTGCCCTGATGGAGCAGATGGTGGCACCGGCACTGATTATCTCTTCGCGCAGACAGTCGCTGTCCTGCTCCTTCTTGGGCTTCAGCTTGAGGAGCCATTCACGAATGCATGGGTATGCCTGCAACTTGTCCGCATCCACGGCCACGCGGACACCCTGGCCAGTTTTCTTGTCGTAGAGGGCCAGGGCATACAATCCCAGATTGAAGATCCGTAGCCAGCCATTGCCCACGGTGCAGGGGGTGAGCATCTGGACAGCGTCGGGCAGGCACCAGGGGGTTTCAGAAATGGCGTCGAACAAGATGCCCTCGGGCAGGAGGGTCGTGGCCGCCTGGACCATGAATCCGCCCAGCACAAGGCCTGGTGCGGCGTATCCGTGGAAACGGGTTGCGGCTTCGATGAATTCGTCCACGGTGTAGGGGCCGATGACAAGGCTGGCAAGACTTGTGGCGTTGGCTGCATCAGGTGTCGACATGAAGGCTCCGTTTCTGAATGTTACAAGCACTCCACCTTCATAGCATGGGGCTGCTCTCTGACAACGCCCCCTCCAGGCACAACCCAACATTTTGGACCACGTTTTCATCAGACAAGATCTTGAAATATATAAATATTAACGTCGACTTTGAGCATACCCTGTTGTGGGTTGCAGCGCCAAGGCTCGAATAAATTATTATGCCTTGATTGATATAATAAACTGTGCCACTCTGCGTTGCGAGGCAGCTGTCCCGCACGGACATGTATACGTTCTGGCACGGTCGAAAATGAAGAGAATTGGCATATTCGAACTGAGTACCCTGACTATTTCCGAACAAAAGGCCCACAAATTCCTTGTGGGTTTTTGTTGGAAAAACCACCAGCGCTACTGTCCGGACTGCAAAAACCGCAGATTGTACCGCTTGGGCGACGGCAGACGGCGATGCGGTCGTTGCGGCTACACCTTTCACGACTTCAGCCGCCGCTTCTTGAATCGTTGCGCCTTCACCTCCAGGCAGTGGCTCTGGTTCCTGAAGCTTTTCGCTTTGGATGTGCCGCCTGCAATCATGGCCGAGGAAATGGGAATCTGCTACGCGACCATCTTGAAGGCGGTGGATACGGTCCGGCGGGCAATTTTGGCCCAGGCCCTGGATGCGCCCCAATTGTATGAGTCCGGCATCTGGCCTGGCCCGGGTAATCCCCCCCCAGTGACCAACATAGTGGACTCGCCGGTGTTTGGACTCATCGAGGTGGGAGGCTTGGCCATCTGTGACTTGCTGCCGGATCTGAGCGTGGAGAGCATCCTACACTTCAAGCTGAGCTTTTACCTCAAAACGGCCAGCCTGGGTCAAGTTGTCTACACGGCTCCCTACAAGCAATACCAAGCCCTGATCTCCTGCGGCCCCGGACTGTGGCCCGCCCGATACGTCAGGCACAACGACAAGCGCCTGCCCGCGGAGGGCTCGCCGTTTTGGGTCTTCACCAAGCAGCGCTTGCGCCAACTGCGCGGAATACCGGCCTCGCATTTTCCGCTGTATCTGAAGGAATGCGAATTGCGCTACAACACACGGGATAAGGATCTGATTTCAGTCCTGGCCCAAATACTGTGCGCCCTGGTGCCGCGGCCACAGTCCCTCGCAAGGGGCAAGCCATGAAACGAACAGGGCCGCCAACGGATGCTCATTCCGCAGACGGCCCTCAGGAGGGAGGAGAGGAGACTATCGGGATGCAGCCTCGAAAGCCAGGGCCGTCCATGGGGCCGGGGACAAGGGAACATAACCGCGGCTTTGCGCCACTGCGTCGAGATGGACCAGCCCCAATGCAGCCAGATCATGATCGACGTACCGACTGTTTTCCGTCAGATCCAGACCGGGCAGATATTGGAGGCATTTTTCACAGGCCTGAAAGTGCTCAAAAAGGCTGTCGGGGGAAGAAAATCTGGTCAAGGACTTGTGATCCTGGTTGCCGCAGCCCGGACAAATCAAGCGCACGAAGCGCCACCGATGGGTGCAGACCGGGCAATGATGCCAGACTTCACCACTTTTAGAGATTAGATAGTCGGACGGTGCGGGATGGCATTCCAAGACCCCCAGATCCGCATCCGAGCCGCAGACAGGGCAATGGGGTTTACGCCACAATGCAGCCTGCACCCGAGCGAGCAGAGAGTCCTTCCGCGCCGCGATGCACGGACCGTAGGCCGCACGCAACGCCATGAGCAGGAACGCGGGAGTCACGTCGGATTTGGCCGCTGCCATGTCCAATGCGTCGGCCTCGCCATGGACAACGGCTCGCAGGCACAACTCCACCCATTCTTCGTCCTCCTCGAGCATACTGCTCAGCCCGGAAAGACTCTCGACCAGGGGCGGGAAAACATCACCGAGCACTGGCCAGATACGCGAAGCTGCCTGAAGGAAGGCTGGCTTGAAAGCAAGGGCAGGCACAAAGCTGACCAGGGGGGCTCCACTCAGGAAACGCTCCTCGTCAACCCGCGGGGCCGTGTCATCCGCCATGGGCAATTCGCTTCGCAAGTCCGCCTGGCGGGAAAGAACCAACCCGAAGCGGTCGATGATCTCCCGATACGGTGTGCGGCGCCCAGCCAACTCACTCAAATATGCCTCCCTGCTCTTACTTCCGGTGGAGGTCATGTCTACTCCTTGTGATATGGCCCGCCGGAAACCCGGCGGGCCGTGTTACTGGATGGATCAGCCCAGGATGGTGCGCAAGGGCCTGCTCAGTTTTGCCAGGAATTCCGCACGATTGAGAGGCGTAGGAGCCTTGGCCACTGCGGTATCATGGTACATGGCAGGGTCATCGAGCACGAGATAAATTACCGACAAGGAGTCTGCATCGAGAATCCGGGCCTTGGGGAACTCCTTTTGCACCGAGGAGAGTCTATTTTTGGCCATGGCCAGGATGTTGTCCCTATCGCCGAAATGCATGGCCCCCATGGCGCAGCTTTTCACACACATGGGCTGCATGCCGGCTTGGATTCGGTCGATACACATGTCGCATTTGACCATCCGCCCGGTCTGTTCGTCCCTACGCGGAATGTTATAGGGACATGCTTCACGCACCACCTCGAAGTCTTCCGCGGACAGCTCCTTGGTCTTTTCCGTGAACAGCACAGCGCCGGTAGCCTCATCCTGGGCCACCGCTCCGTCCAGGACCATGTTGGCCATGTCCTTGCACGGAGGCACCAGACAGTGGCGGCATTGGTCCGGGAAAAAGTACCAGGCTACCTTGCCGTCGGTCAGGTGCTCGCTGAAGCGCACCAGCTTGAAGTTGTAGGGATTGAGGTCGGGCGGATTCTGGTGACTGCCCCACTGTTTGGTGGGCACCGCGGGCAGTTCCTTCCACTCCTTGCAGCCTGCCTGACAACCTCGGCAAGCCGTGCAACGTGACGTATCAACGAATATAGCTTTTGACATTATCGTCTCCTTGTGGGCTTAGAGTTCGGTGACCTTGTCGGCCTTGTACACATTGACCAGACAGGCCTTGTATTCCGGAATGCTCGTGTTGGGATCACCGATGGACACCGTGACGCGATTTGTCGTATCACCGCACTTCGGTTTGGACCAACCGAAACAGAACGGCATGCCCACCAGGTGCAAGGTCTTGCCCATGACCTTGAAGGGCTGGACACGCACCGTGACCATGGCGACGGCCTCGGTCTTGCCGCGCAGACTTTCCACAATCACCACATCGCCGTTATTGATTCCCTTTTCCTTGGCGAGTTCGTGGCTCATCTCAATGTACTGCTGTGGCTCCGCCTCGAGAAGAGGCACCGCGTTGCGAGTCTCCGAGCCGGAGCACCAGTGATCCACCAAGCTGTATGTGGTCAGCACTATGGGAAAGCGCGGATCGCCGTGCTCGGCCAGTTGATCCATGTCGCTCTTGATGATCTTCATGACCGGATTGTGCATTTGCTTGGAGAAGGGGTTCTCTGTCAGCGGCGTCTCGGCCGGCTCATAGTGTTCCGGGAATGGTCCGTCCTCCCGGCCAGGGCCGAAGAGTTGGGAGTGTCCCTCCGTGGTCATGATGAAGGGGTATTTACCGCCTTCCTGGGCCATGGGCGGATAGCCGCCGTCCGGCACATCCCCGACCCACTTGCCGTCTTTCCAGGCGATGACGGTCTTGTCCGGATTGTAGGGTACGCCATTCTTGTCCACGGATGCACGGTTGTAGAGGATGCGCCGATTCATGGGCCAGGCCCAGGAAAACCCTGGATAAAGGCCGATCTTGGCCTGCATGGGGGTCTGGCTCAGGTCACGCCGTTTGGAGAGATTGCCGCCGTCTTCCGTATAGCCGCCGCAGTACAACCAGCACATGCTGGTAGTGGATCCGTCGCTCTGGAGACTCGGGAAGCCTGGCACGAGCTGACCTTTCTTGTACTGCTTGCCATTGATCTCTGTGTCGCGGGTGAAGAAACCGTTGATGCGCTTGGTGATGGTCTCGGCGTCGAATTTTTCAGGATAATCCGCCTTGGTTATGGGGTCTGGAAACGCCCCTCCTTCCTTGGCATAGAGTGCGCGCACGCGGTTCATCATCTCGACAAAGATCGTGCCCATGTCCCGGCTCTGCCCCAGGGGTTCAACAGCCTTGTAGTGCCACATCTGCCAGCGTCCTGAATTGGAGATGGTGCCGTCCTTCTCAGCTCGATAGGCCGACGGAAGCAGGAAGACTTCGGTCTTAACAGTCTTGGGGTCCACTCCTGGACGGCGCCAGTTGTCCGTGCTCTCGTTGTGAAACACTTCGCCCATGACCAGCCAGTCGAGCTTGTCCCAGGCCTTGCGGACCTTGTTGCTGTTCGGCACGCTCTGGCAGGGGTTGTGCCCGAAGCAGAGCCCGCCCTTGATTTCGTCCTTGTACATGCGGTCAAATATGTACATGTGCGAGTAATCCTCACCCGGTTCCATCTTGGGCACGTAGTTGAAGCAGTAATCATTTTCCTTGGTGGCGTTGTCGCCGTACCAGGATTTGAGCAAGCTGACGACGTACTTGGGTCGATTACCCCACCAATTGACGCTCATAGGATCGGCCGTGCTCGGGGTATAGGCCTTCAGGTAGTCGTCCAGCTTCTGGAAGTTTGATGTCGGCGTGCTGTGGTAGCCGGGAAGGTAACCGTACAGGAGGGCGTGGTCCGTGGTCCCCTGGACGTTGGGTTCACCGCGCATGGCGTTAATACCGCCCCCCGCGATGCCGATGTTGCCCAGGAGTTGTTGCACCAGGCCAGAGAGGCGGATATTCTGCACGCCCACGCTGTGTTGGGTCCAGCCCAGGGCATAGAGGACGGTGCCAGCCTTTTTGGGAGTGCCTGTCGCGGAGAAGATTTCATAAACCTTGAGCAGGTCTTCCTTGGATACGCCCGTCACGCTGGAGACTCGGTCCAGAGTATAGCGGTCGTAATGGTCGCGCATGATGTTGATGACGCAGCGGGGGTGCTTGAGCGTTTTGTCGCGCTTGACCATGCCCTTTTCGTCCTTTTCAAAGGCCCAGGCTTTCTTGTCATACTTGCCCTTTTCCGCGTCAAAGCCGGAGAACATACCTTCTTTGAAGGAGTATTCTTCTCCGACCATAAATGAGGCGTTGGTGTAGTCGACGACATAGTCGGCGAAATACTTCTTGTTTTCGAGGATGTACTTCACCATCCCCCCTAAAAAGGCGATATCCGTTCCGGGGCGGATCGGCACGTGGAAGTTGCAGCGGGCCGATGTGCGAGAGAATTTCGGGTCCACATGCATGACCACGGCGCCCTTCTGTTTGGCTTCGAGGCACCATTTGAAGGACATGGGGTGATGTTCCGCCGCGTTGCTGCCCATGATCAGGATAGCGTCAGCGTTGGCGATATCGTTATAGTGGTTGGTCATCGCGCCACGGCCAAAGCATTCGGCCAGGGCCGGAACCGAAGGACTGTGGCAGATGCGCGCCTGATGGTCAAAATGGACGATGCCGAAGGCACGGATCATCTGATGCAGTACCGCCGCCTCTTCGTTGGTCACCTGCGAGGAACCAAGGTGGAACACGCTGTCCAGGCGATTGACAGGCTGCCCAGCGACGTTTGTCACCTTGAAGTCCTTGTCGCGTTGGTCCTTGATGCGACGGGCGATTTGCTCCATCATCCAGTCCCAGTCCTTTTCTTCCCACTTGTCGCTGCCCGGAGCGCGGTACAACGGCTTTGTCAGTCGGGCAGGGCTGTTGTGCAAGGATTTCAGCGAAGCTCCCTTGGAGCACAATCCGCCGCCACTGATGGGGAAGTCGGGATCGCCCTCGATGTTGATGATCTTTCCGTCCTTGACATGCACAACGACATTGCATCCGCAGGAGCAAAACGGACAAATGGAAATGACCTCCTTGGTCCCTTCAATCTTGATGCCTGCCGCATGGACCTTGGCCGGGCCGAGATTGAAGCCCAGTTGACTGAGAGCCAGGCCGGTGACTCCCGCGCTGGTCACCTTGAGGAACCCTCGACGTGACAATTCCATGATTGCCTCCACTGGTTGTAGGTGTGAAGAATGCACTGCGCATGGTGCCGACCGTCGGCTTGGCGCATTTACCTCCAGTGTTTGTGAGCAGCGATAGATTTTGTCAATATGTTTGATTTAATATATCTATATATCGGGCGAAGGCATGCGCTGCTCGGCAAGAAAGCAGGTCTCGTCGAATAATAATGAGTAGATCCCTCCTAGCCGGGGCCACTCAAAGCGAAGAGCCGATGCAGGCGAGTCTGGCGCAGAGCACACGCCTGGAGCGCAAGAGACTGCCGGGGTTCGGCTTGGCAGGCCGATTAGAAAGGCACTGCTCCCGGATGATCTGGGGGCAGTGCCGAAATTCAGGAGTAAGCGGTGAAAAGGGCCGTTTCCTATACGCTGAATCGCTCCTGTTGAAGCAACCAGCAAATGACCAAGCCGATGATGAATCCCAAGGCCAAGTTCGCAGCCAGGGTGATGCCCAGGATCAACAGGGGCACGAACAGATCTTTTCGCTCGCGCATATCACCGATGGTCATGGCCAGTTGGGCGCCGGCAAAAAGCAGCAGGACTCCGAGCACGGAGAGGGGGATGAGCCGGACCACTTCCAGTACCCCGTTGCCAAGGAGCAGGGCCAAGGCCGCGAACAACCCCCCAATCATGATGTTGGCCCCGGCGGTACGAGCGCCGAAGCGGTAGTGCGCGGCCAGACCCCCGGCACCGTGGCACATGGCCATGCCTCCGAGGAAAAACGCACCGACGTTGGCCAGCCCCATGCTCACGCAGAGGGCTTTGTTTGTTGTACGCGTGGCCTGCTCGCCGAAATACTCCTTGGCCAGGTCGGTGTTGGCAATCACGGCATTGCCCAAAGTCATGGGCAGTTGGGGCAGGACCAGGACCACTCCCGCAGTGACAAGGGATGCCCATTCAGGGAACGCAAAGGGCATCAGAACTGGAAATTGGGCTCCCCAGGCTGTTCCGAAGTCCTGCCCCAGAAAAATTCCCACCAAAACTCCCGCCAAGACCACAGCCAAGGCTGCTGGAAAACGCCGACTGTGCAATAGAAACATGACTGACACAAAGGCCAGTCCGCCCAACAGCCAGTTCAGAGGGAGCGGCCCCAAGGCCTGGATCATCAAATAGGGTTCTCCAGCCGCGGCCTGGGTCTGGAGCGAGGAAGTCCCCAACACGAAGCGCACCCCTTGGGCCATGAGCAAGATGCCCGTTGAAAGCTGGACTCCGCGGATGGCGGGCTTGGGCACATACTTGGCGAGGCGGCACATGGCCCCGGAAAGGCCGATAACCAGCAGTACCGCACCGATGATCAGTCCCGCGGCCATGACCTGCTCCTGGGGCAGGCTGCGGGCAATGGCATAGGCACTAATGACCTTCATGGGTTCCACCGGGGTTGTCACCCTGAAATAGATTCCCGACACAATGGTGTAGAGCCCCAGGCAGAGGAACACTCCCTGTGGATTGAGGTGGTTCACTGTAATGAGGGCAACGGCGATGGGCAGGATGGTCCCGAGATTCCCCAGTGCCCCGGCCAGTTCCATGCGTGTGAAGCGATATGACATGTTCTTTCCTCCAACAGACGCGCAAGGGGCGTTTCTAGTCACTATTGGTATCTTTTCCACCATATTCGTGAGAAATGCGCCAAGATTGACCAACCAGGAACGATCAGCTAAAATGCATGTACACACGGAATTCGTCAAAACACAAGGGGACAGCTATGGGTATTGCCGAGGTGTTCCTCCTCGTCCTTGTTCTCGCCCTGGGAGTGCTGCTCGACTCTACCCTCGGGCGCTCATCCAGCGACTTTTTACCTTACCTGCATTTCGGAAACCAGGAAAGCCCAAGAGAGACCTTGCCAAGGTTCGAGGCGTTATGTGGCACGGGCTCCCTCTTGCTCCTCGCCGTGGGAATGAGTTATTTACCCGCGGATGTATTTTTTGGAACGCTGCTGAGCTTATGCGGCGCATGTCTTGGTTGGCTTGCGTTGCGCATTCATAAACGTATGCGTCTTTGACTTTTGATTCTTCTGTTGGGCATGAACTGCACACTACAACAGCAATGGAGATTGATTCATGGCAAAACTGATCAAGGAAGAATCTGACTCTGGGAGGTTGCATATTGAAACGCCCCTCATGGGGGAATCGCTGGTAAGCAAGGAGTTCTTAAAGCAAACAGAATCAAAGGATTATTTTCGCATGCAGCCCGAGATCAACGTACTCAAGATCGGCGGGCAGAGCATCATCGACAGGGGGGGAAAAGCGCTGTTTCCAATCCTCGATGCATTGGTCCGACTCAAGGATGAATACAAGATTCTCATCATGACTGGGGGCGGAACGCGAGCCCGTCACGTCTACAGCATCGGCGTGGATCTGGGCATGCCCACTGGCGTGCTTTCCAAGCTGGGCGACAAGGTCTCCTGGCAGAACGCCGAAATGCTTTCAGTATTGTTGGCCAAGCACGGTGGGGTAAAGATCGGACACGGCGACAACCTGGAACAGCTGACCATGTTCTGCCGCCTTGGTTATCTGCCCATTACCTACGGAATCCCACCCTACGGATTCTTCGAGCATCCAGCAGAGTTCGGCTCGATCCCTCCCCATCGCACCGATTGCGGCGCTTTTCTGCTTGCGGAAAACATCGGAGCGCGTTCCTTGATTTTTCTGAAGGACGAGCAAGGGCTTTTTGAAAAGGACCCGAAAAAAGTCGCGGCAGCGGATCGCAATAAATTGAAATATTTCGATCGAATATCGTCCAGCGAGCTTCTGGCGTTGGATCTGGATGATCTGATCGTCGAACGCCCGATTTTAGCCATGTTGCAGAATGCCAAGTGCATAAGCGAGTTGCAGATCATCGACGCCCTGAACCACCCCGAACACATCGCCAAGGCTTTGGCCGGGGAACATGTAGGCACCATCATCTACAAAGGGTAGCCTTGGACGTGAACGCAAGAGGGGTTCCCGGCCTGTGCCCGGAGCCCCTCTGTCGATAATGCCCCGCTCATGTGGATGAAATGCGTCGGACTAGGCTCTCGCCTCGCGGTGCCGCTCACTTTCAGCCTTGTACTTCCCCTTTTCGGGCTTGAGAAGTACCACTTCGGCTCCCACCGCCCGGGCGATCTCGTCGATTTCTTGCTTGCGCACGTGTTTCGCCTTGAACTTCACATTCTCGCCGCTCACCGCAATGACCCGAAACCGGGGCTTTCTTTCGCCTTGCTCCACCTTGCGCCGTTCCCGAATGAAAATCTTGCCGGCCATGACATCCTCCTGTAGTTTTATATGTCTTGAGGCCATGGGTCTATCCGCAACTCATGGTGACTAAAGTCATATATCCTCATAGTTCATATGTCAAGAGGGACTGCGCGTCATGAGCGAAAAAAGAAGTGTCCAAAAAAGACAGACCGGCCAAGGAAAGATGGAGCGGTACATGAAACCTTCCCTACTGCTAGCTTTGCGCGAGGGGCAGGCTGGGTACGGCTACGAACTGCTCACGGCCATTCAGGACTTCGGTTTCATACAGGGGCAGGCACCCCCGGGCATGGTCTACCGACATCTGCGACAGCTGGAAGAGGAAGGGTTCGTACATTCCACCTGGAATACGGAAGACAGCGGCCCAGCCAAACGCGTCTACGCCATTACACCAGACGGCGAGGACGCCCTGAACGGGTGGGTGGCCTTCATGGCGCAACAAGCCGATAATCTCAGCCGCTTTGTGGCGCGCTACAAACAACTGAAGCCGACGCCCTGAACAGGAGTCGGCTCGCTGTGCTGTGCTGTCTACAGTCCTGTGAGGCTCAGCTCGCAGCGGAACCGTGCCGCTTGTGACGTTTTCCCCCGAGAGCGGTCCAGTGTCCGTCTTCGGCGTGCTGGACTAGCAGTACCGGCCTTCCGCCCATAAGACGGGGGCGGCACCAGCCGTTGGTCCGCACGATATCCCGCTGCCCCGGATTGGGTGCGTCGCGGTCGATGGAGGAGACGTGCATGCCGTGCTCCTGCAAGCGCTCCACAGTGCATGTGTCCGGCAACTGACGCAGGTTGCCGAACTCGATCCAGCGACCGGCCCACCCCCAGGCTGTCAAACCCACCCCGGCCAGTGCGCCTATGACCCCGTCGCCCGTTCCGCCGTGGGCCGAGAGATACACCCCGGCCTCCCGGGCCAGCTGCAACGCGTCGTCTTGCTTCACCACCTGTTCGGTACACAGCTTCCCAAAGGGGATCAACGCGGGCAGACCAGGATCGCTGGAAGTAGCGATGCAGAGGCCGGGGTCGCTGCCTTCCAGATAATTGTCGGCCAGGTGCCGCACGGCGGCGCTGTGCAGTTCGTGGCGGAGATCCGGGTCCTCGGCCTCGATCACGACACAGGCCGCGCTGTTGTGCGAGGTGTAGGGCACGTCTTCGTGCACCAACAGCTGCTGGCGCACCACTCCGAGCATGGAGCACCCCCGTGGCAGGACATCCTCGAACCAGCGGGCCACCTTGCCGGTGCCGTGTGGTGCGTCCAGGGTATCTGTATCGTCGAATCCGACATAGATGAGCATGGCTTTTCCTCTGCCCCCGTTCACTGCAAGAGGCCCGCGGCTGAGGGTCTTGGCCGCGGGCCTTGGAAACCACGCACATTCCCGGTCAGGGAGCCTAATGGTCGTACTGCTTCGCGTAGGCGGCGTCGTTATACAATCCTTCGCCGTACATATCCTTGCCGTAGTCGGCGAAGATGGCCTGCCCCTTGTCCGAGGCCACGAAGGTGATGAACCTGACAGCCAGTGGTTGGCCCGGAGTGGCGCCCTCGGGCTGTGCCAGCGCGTGGTAGGTGTTCACCAGGAAGCGATCGCCCTTGAAGAGCACGTGCAGGTTGGCCAGTTCTTTCTTGGCCGCCACCCAGGTGCTGGAATCGGTCATGAAGTATCCCTGTTCCTTGTCGGTACGCTGGAGAGTCGCCATCATGAAGTCGTTGGTCACCACGTACCAGTCTCCAGCAGGCTCGATACCGGCGTTTTTCCAGGCGTCCAACTCCTTCTTGTGGGTGCCGGAATTGTCGCCTCTGGAAAAAAACAGGGCCTTGGCTTCGGCGATCTTCTTGTAGGCCTCGGCTGCGTCCTTTGCGTCCGCGATCCTGGCTGGATCGGCTACCGGACCGACGATGAAGAACTCGTTGGATCCCAGCAGGGTTCTGTCGATGGCCCAGCCTTCTTCCACGGCCTTCTTCTCCGCGGCAGGAGCATGGACCATGATCATGTCCACTGCCTTTTCCTTGAGCAACTTGAGTGACGCGCCGGAACCGGCCTTGACCCAGCAAAGCGTGGCATCGTGCTCCGGCAGGAAGGCCTCGGTCAGGGCCTTGAGCAGTCCCAATTCGCCGGGGCTGCCGGTAGCCAGGGAAAAGACGTGGGAGCCCGTGCCATAGGACTCGGTGCAGTCCGCCCCAAAGACCGGCAGACTAGTGGACAGGACCAGCAGAAGTGCGATCAGCAAGCGTTTGGCAACCATGATTCAGCTCCTGGTAGAGGTTCGGTGTGCGCGGTACGGCAGTCTCGTGTCTAAGCATTATACGGAGAATGGAGGTCTTGCCAAGATATTAATGCCAAGCGGGGCATAAAAAGATGAAGACGGATGAAAAAGGAGGAAAAGCAACATATATCTGCCTCATTGTTTTCTCCGCTTGGGACAGCCTCACTCCAAGGGGGCCGCCCGCAGGAGTTGCTTCAGGGCGGTAAAGGTCGTGATGCCCTTGGCATTGAAGCGAAAGGCGCTTTCCTTGAGAAACAGGCGGACGCTCTCCTCGCGCAGGCCGCGGAACTTGGACAACCGACTGTGTGTATGGAGGAAAAACTCGTAGACCAGGTTCCTGGCCTGCCCACCTGCTGGGTGGGAGCCCCTGTCTCCCCCCTGGGGGGGCGCCCCATACTCCAGATCCAGAGTGGCCCGAAAATCCTCCCATTGTTCCAGGCGGACGCTCCCGAACATATGGAAACGCCCCCGCTGGAACATCTGGAGGACAGTCTTGGCAGCTCCGGGCTGAAGCTCAATATAAATACGTTCCTGGTTGTTGATCACTCCAAAGAGCATAGGGGGCAGGATTTTATTCCGCCACAACGGGCTGAGCTGAAAGTACGCCTCCCCGGCCCCCAGTCCTTCGGATTGCGGCAAGACCGCCAGCGCATCCTCTGCCATCCGCAAGCGCAGTTTGTGTACGTAACTGTTCACGGTATTTCTGGAAATTCCAAGAGTCGCGGCGATGGCCGCGGCATCCAGATCCATGGCGAATAGGCACACCAAGCCAAGCAACGCCTTCTCCGAGAGCTTGGACCGCCGTGCATAGCGGTTCTTGAGCGTTATGATTTCCGTGCACCTTTTTTCACATGCCGGGATATGCATGGCATCTTTTCGTTTTCGTGGAAGTTTCTTCGAAATGCACAAACCTGATCTTGTCATGATGCCCTTTTCCCACGCCGGCTTTTATGCCAGAAGGGACATATCAAAATCGTCGGAATAAGTCGAGTTGTTCGGAAGACGTCATCAAACGCCTGAGCAGGCAGGCATACTAACCAAAACGGAAGGGTCTGGTCATGAAAATGATCGCTGTGGAACAGGCGGTCGGAAAAGTACTGGTCCACGATATCACCCAGATCATTCCCGGCAGCTTCAAGGGCCGGGCCTTCAAGAAGGGGCACGTGATCCGGAGCGAGGACGTGCCCAAGCTCCTGACCCTGGGCAAGGAGCACATCTACATTTTCGACCCTGAAGAAGGCCTGGTGCACGAGGATACGGCGGCCCTGCGCATTGCCCAGGCCGCCGCCGGTGAGGGCTTGCGGTTGACCATCCCCTGCGAGGGGCGCGTGAACCTGCACGCCACGGTGTCCGGTCTGCTCAAGGTACACGTTCCCGGCCTGGCGGCCGTGAACGCGTTGCCGGATGTAGTACTGGCCACGCTGCACACCAACCAGCAGGTCAAGGCAGGGCGTGCCGTGGCAGGCACACGCATCATCCCTCTGGTCGTTCCGGAAGAGCGGTTGCGGCAGGTGGAGGCCATTTGCCGAGAAAGTCGTTCCCTGGTCAACATCAAACCCTTTCGCGCCATGCGGGTAGGCATCGTGACCACGGGCAGCGAGGTCTACCACGGACGCATCAAGGACGCGTTCGGTCCGGTGCTGCGGAACAAATTCGGGGTGCTGGGCTGCACCGTGCTACGCCAGGACTTGGTCTCCGACGACGTGGCCATGACCAGGGACGCCATTCTGGAACTCATCGCGGACGGTGCGGAGTTGGTGGCCGTGACCGGTGGTATGTCCGTGGATCCGGACGACCGTACGCCCACGAGCATCCGTGCGGCTGGAGGCGAGGTGGTGACCTACGGGGCGCCCACCTTTCCCGGAGCCATGTTCATGCTGGCGCGCATCGGGGATGTGTCCGTGGTGGGGCTGCCGGGCTGTGTGATGTATGCCCGCGTCAGTATTTTCGATCTGGTGGTACCGCGCATCGTGGCCGGGGAGGAAGTCTCCAGGGACGACATCCTGGCTCTGGGGCACGGTGGCTATTGCGAGAGTTGTGAAACTTGCCACTTCCCCGTGTGCGGGTTCGGCAAGGGCGCCTGATGCAGTGTAGTTTCTGGAGTGCGTGGCGGACCGCAGCGCGGGAGCATGCGCTCTGCGGAGGGTCGCGCGGGGCAGGCTGACTCGCCTCGCCTCATTCACCCGTAAAGTAAGGAGTTGGGCGACAATGATGCAAAAACGGTTCTTTGTAAATGGCGTGGAACGCAACCTGATCGTGAACTCCGAGAGTTCCCTGGCCGACGTCCTTCGTAAGCAGCTCAAGCTCACGGGTACCAAGGTGGGTTGCGGCGAAGGTCAGTGCGGCGCCTGCAGTGTGATCATGGATGGCAAGGTGGTGCGTTCCTGCGCCACCAAGATGAAGCGTGTTGCCGACGGTGCCCAGGTCACCACCATCGAGGGTGTGGGCACCCCCGAAGATCTGCACCCCGTGCAGGTGTCCTGGATGGCTCACGGCGGCGCCCAGTGCGGTTTTTGCACTCCGGGCTTCATCGTCTCTGCCAAGGCCCTGTTGGACGAGAACGACAAGCCCAGCCGCGAAGAGGTCCGTGACTGGTTCCAGAAGCACCGCAACGCCTGCCGTTGCACGGGCTACAAGCAACTGACCGATGCGGTGATGGACGCCGCCAAGGTCCTGCGCGGCGAACTGCAAAAAGACGACCTGAACTTCAAGATCCCGGCGGACGGCCGCATTTGGGGCACCAGGTACCCGCGCCCCACCGCCGTGGCCAAGGTCACGGGCACCCTGGACTACGGCGCTGACCTGGGCATCAAGCTGCCTGAAGGCGCGCTCTACTGCGCCCTGGTGCAGGCCGAGGTCTCCCATGCCAACATCAAGGGCATCGACACCTCCGAAGCCGAGAAGATGCCCGGCGTGTACAAGGTGGTGACCCACAAGGACGTGAAGGGCAAGAACCGCATCACGGGCCTGATTACCTTCCCTGCCAACAAGGGGGACGGCTGGGACCGCCCCATCCTATGCGATGAGAAGGTCTTCCAGTACGGCGACGCCATCGCCATTGTTTGCGCCGACACCGAGGAGCATGCCAAGGCGGCCGTGAGCAAGGTCAAGGTGGACCTGGAAGAGCTGCCTGCCTACATGAGCGCCCCCGCGGCCATGGCCGAGGACGCCATCGAGATCCATCCCGGCACCCCCAACATCTACTACACCGTCAACCTGGAGAAGGGAGCTGACACCGCGCCCATCTTCGCCAAGGCCGACGTGGTGGTGGAAGACGACTTCTACGTGGGGCGCCAGCCGCACATGCCCATCGAGCCCGACACCGGCTTTGCCTACATCCGTGATGACGGCAAGCTGATCATTCACTCCAAGTCCATCGGCGTGCACCTGCACCTATACATGATCGCCCCCGGCCTGGGCCTGGAGCCCGATCAACTGGTGCTGGCCTCCAACCCCATGGGTGGGACCTTCGGCTACAAGTTCAGCCCCACCATGGAAGCCCTGGTGGGCGCGGCCTCCCTGGCCACGGGCAAGCCCTGCTTCCTGAACTACACCTGGCGTCAGCATCAGATCTACACCGGCAAGCGCTCCCCGTTCTTCGTGAACCTGAAATACGCCGCCACCAAGGACGGCAAGCTGCTGGCCATGGAGAGCGACTGGAGCGTGGACCACGGCCCCTATTCCGAGTTCGGCGACCTGCTGACCCTGCGCGGCGTGCAGTTCATCGGCGCGGGCTATGACATCCCCGCCATTCGTGGCGAGGGGCGCACGGTCTGCACCAACCACGCCTGGGGTTCGGCCTTCCGGGCCTACGGCTCTCCGCAGAGCGAGTTCTCTTCCGAAGTGCTCATGGATGAACTGGCCGAAAAGCTGGGCATGGATCCACTGGAACTGCGTTACAAGAACGTCTACCGCCCCGGCGCCACCACCCCCACGGGTCAGGAGCCCGAGGTTTACTCCCTGCCCGAGCTGCTGGACACCATCCGGCCCAAGTACAAGGCCGCCCTGGAGCGGGCCAAGAAGGAATCCACCGCCGCCGTGAAGAAGGGCGTGGGCATCTCCTTGGGCGTGTACGGTTGCGGTCTGGACGGTCCGGACGCCTCCGAGGCCTGGGCCATCATGAACGAGGACGGCACCGTGACCATCGCCAGCTCCTGGGAAGACCACGGTCAGGGCGCGGACATGGGCGCCGTGGGCACGGCTCACGAGGCCCTGCGGCCCATGGGCATCAGCCCGGACAAGATCCGCTTCACCTGGCCCGACACCGAAAAGACCCCCAACTCCGGTCCTTCCGGCGGCAGCCGCCAGCAGTACGTCACCGGTAACGCAATCCGCGTGGCCTGCGAAAACCTGCTCAAGGGGCTGCAGAAGCCCGGCGGCGGGTACCGGACCTACGCCGAGCTGGTGGCCGAGAAGCTGCCCACCAAGTATGTGGGCAACTGGACCGCGCCCGGCACCCACTGCGATGACAAGGGGCAGGGCAAGCCCTTCGGCTCGTACATGTACGGCGTGTTCCTGGCCGAGGTGGCCGTGGAACTGGCCACCGGCAATGTGGTCGTGGAAAAGATGAGCCTGGCCGCGGATATTGGCAAGATCAACAACCGGCTGGTGGTGGATGGGCAGATCTATGGCGGTCTGGCCCAGGGCATCGGCCTGGCCCTGTCCGAGGACTTCGAGGACATCAAGAAGCACCAGACCATGGTGGGTGCGGGCTTCCC
>CAZSRS010000056.1:0-21024 GCA_964609625.1 uncultured Desulfovibrionaceae bacterium | reverse complement strand
CCGAAGGCCTACGCCTACGCCGCGGACCACCGGCTCCTGAGCGCGGGCGACACGAACTACGTATACGACGCCGACGGCTTCCTCCTGCGCAAGGCCCGTGGCGCGGACGTCACGCAGTACGTCTACGCCTCCACCGGGGAGCTGCGCTCCGTGCTCCTCCCGGACGGCCGCCTGGTGGAGTACGACAACGACGCCATTGGCCGTCGCGTCGCCAAGAGAATTGACGGCGCCATCGTCGAGAAGTATCTCTGGTTGGGGCGCACGCGCCTCCTGGCCGTGCTCCACGCCGACGGCTCTTTGAAATACCGCTTCGAATACGCGGACGACCGCACCCCGGTGGCCATGACCACCGGCGGCCAGACATATTACCTGATGTACGACCAGGTCGGCAGCCTGCGCGCGGCGACCGATGCCAGCGGCGCCATCGTCAAGGCCGTGACCTACGATTCCTTCGGCAACGTGCTCACGGACTCCAATCCGGCCCTGGATGTCCCCTTTGGCTTTGCCGGCGGGCTCCATGACGCGGACACCGGCTTGGTGCGCTTCGGCTACCGCGACTACGCCCCAGAGGTGGGGCGCTGGACGGCCAAGGATCCGATTGGATTTGCCGGGGGGGACAGCGATCTGTATGGGTATTGTGGCGGGGATCCGGTGAATTTTGTTGATGCGGATGGGCTTGCGCCACTAATCCTTCCAGTGAATCCGAGTGGCCTTCCTTCTTGCTGGAAAAGAGATTTAAGTCATAAAAATCCATATGGTTCTATGTGGCATAATCACGTTGGTGAGACTTTAGAATTCCACGAAGGGAGAGGAGGTGTGCCTGGTAATAGAAGTATCGATCATTGGCATTATAACGGAGGAAAAGGGCATCTTAGACCTGGTGAGGTTATTGATGCAACCCCATGTCCAGAAGACAGTGAAGAAAGCAATATGCTCAAAGAATTTTGGGATAGATTCAATGACTACATGGAACGGATAATTCCTGATGAGATTCCTCCTGCAATGCCTGGACCGCTTCCTTTACCTTTACCTCTACCATTTATACCGTAAAGTTTGCTATGTATATTAGTAACATCGCGTTGTCTTTGCCCAATGGTTTCCATGATGCTATTCTACGTTCAATTATGGTAGACTATGATCAGGCTTGTGCAATATTTACACTAGCTATTTGGGTCGGTACAATTGAAGAAGAACGTCGACGGGGAGCTGTCGCTTACCGAGGAGGGTTATTGCATCTTAATAGTCTTAGGTTTTTTTCGGTTGATCCAACAGTCTTTCTTTCGCGAAATACACAGAAAAAAGACATTTTACTTGATGGTGGGACTTATGACGATTTGCCAAAACAGCAACAAGACTTATTGCCTGTTATTGTCCAAGAAAAATCTTTCTATTGGTTTTATATTACAACATTGAATTCTTTTATTTATATTGATGCTTTGGAGGCAAAATTCACTTATTGTTTGTCAGGTAATTCGCTGTACAATTTGTAACAGGCCGTTCTACGTCGTTACATGTGAATTTTTCCAACCACTGATGTTGTCGCCAATAGGAGTGCCGACGAGGCAAATTATCGAAACGTAATTCGAGACGTTTCCATAAGTCCAGGAAGATTCGCATAGCCTGGAGACCAACACCCTGCGCGGGGTGGCGGACAAGGCCTACACCTACGCCGCGGACCACCGGCTCCTGAGCGCGGGCGACACGAGCTACACGTACGACGCCGACGGCTTCCTCCTGCGCAGGACCCGTGGCGCGGAAGTCACGGAGTACGCCTACGCCTCCACCGGAGAACTGCGCTCCGTGCTCCTCCCGGACGGCCGCCTGGTGGAGTACGACAACGACGCCATTGGCCGCCGCGTCGCCAAGAGAATTGACGGCGCCATCGTCGAGAAGTATCTCTGGTTGGGGCGCACGCGCCTCCTGGCCGTGCTCCACGCCGATGGTTCTTTGAAATACCGCTTCGAGTACGCGGACGACCGCACCCCGGTGGCCATGACCCATGCGGGGCAGCGCTTCTACCTGGCCTATGACCAGGTCGGCAGCCTGCGCGCGGTGACCGATGCCAGCGGCGCCATGGTCAAGGCCGTGACCTACGACTCCTTCGGCACTGTGCTGGAGGACTCCAACCCGGCCCTGGACCTGCCCTTTGGCTTCGCCGGCGGCCTCCATGATGCCGACACCGGCCTGGTGCGCTTCGGCTTTCGCGACTACGCCCCGGAGGTGGGGCGCTGGACGGCCAAGGATCCGATCGGGTTTAAGGGCAGGGATTCGGATTTGTATGGGTATTGTGGTGGGGATCCGGTCAACTCAGTGGATTCGTTGGGGCTTGTGAACGCAGGTGCTACTACCTGGGCAGGAGCGAAACTTGGGACTTTGCTCGGTGGACCTGTTGGCGGCGTAATTGGAGCAGTACTCGGTAGCGTCGCTGGTGCTGTAATTGGCCAGGCAGTTTGGGATAATTTGTTTTCCAAAGATGAAACTGACTGCGCTGAGGAATGGAGAGATGCAGAACGAATATGTCGGGAGGAATTGGATAAGCCGAATCCATGTCCTGGGATAACAGGTGGCTATAGCACTGTTGAAGACTGCGCCAGGGGGCTGGTTAGCGAACGCTGCGGAGGTAATCCTGTTGAGTGAATTCAAGTGTAACGACATGAGCTATAAGTGCATTGTCAAATTGGCAAAAGAAAAGCGGATACAGGAAGCACTATCTATCTGCGACAAATATATTATAGAAAATCCGAGATGTCATGATGGCTACGCTAATCTAGCTTATTTATATTTACGTGAAAATCAATATAAAATTGCAATTAGTACTGTAAATCATATAGAGACATTTGATGCATTGCATCCATATGAATTATTGTTACGCGGAGAATCATATTTATGTTTACGTATGTACCATGCTGCTGTTGCAGACTTTACTAAAATTTTGGAGTTTGATGAGCCCTGTAGGCATAAGTGGTCTGGAACTGCATATATATATCGTGCAATTGCATATAATGAAATGGGTGAGTATGATTCTGCGTTACATGATTGTAAACATTTAAGTGATGAATCGAGAACATTTATGTTCGGCAGGATAATTTTTAAGAAGGATATTGTGTCAAATGCCCTTGCCCACAGAGGAGGTTGATTTTAAGGGTTTTTACCGTATAGTGGCGATCCCCCAACCGCCGATGATGACACCATGACTGCGTCAACTTCATGTTCTTTTCATAATCTCCGAGACATGCCCGCACCCTGGAGACCAACACCCTGCGCGGGGTGGCGGACAAGGCCTACGCCTACGCCGCGGACCACCGGCTCCTGAGCGCGGGCGACACGAGCTACGTATACGACGCCGACGGCTTCCTCCTGCGCAGGACCCGTGGCGCGGAAGTCACGCAGTATGCCTACGCCTCCACCGGCGAGCTGCTGCAGGTCAGTCTTCCGGACGGCCGCCTGGTGGAGTACGACAACGACGCCATTGGCCGCCGCGTCGCCAAGAGAATTGACGGCACCATCGTCGAGAAGTATCTCTAGCTGGGGCGCACGCGCCTTCTGGCCGTGCTCCACGCCGACGGCTCTTTGAAATACCGCTTCGAATACGCGGACGACCGCACCCCGGTGGCCATGACGGCCGGCGGCCAGACCTATTACCTGATGTATGACCAGGTCGGCAGCCTGCGCGCCGTGACCGATGCCGGCGGCGCCATCGTCAAGACCGTGACCTACGACTCCTTCGGCAATGTGCTCGAGGACTCCAACCCGGCCCTGGACGTCCCCTTCGGCTTTGCCGGCGGCTTGCATGACGCGGACACCGGCTTGGTGCGGTTTGGTTACCGCGACTACGCCCCGGAGGTGGGGCGCTGGACGGCCAAGGATCCGATTGGCTTTGGTGGGGGTGATAGCGATCTGTATGGGTATTGTGGCGGGGATCCTATTAACCTTACTGACTTCACAGGTCTTTATAGTGATAGTGCCACACTTTCGCATCCGTCTCACCAAGTAGGTTCTAGCGGAGGGGGAGGTGGAGCAATTTCAGGAGCGATCCTGGGAGGACTGCTTGGATGGTGGGCTTCTCCTGATACCAGTGAAGATGTCCCTCCTAAAAAGACTGATGAAATACCTTGCCCCCGTTTATCTCCCCCTTCTTCACCTGACTGTGCTGCAATTCGAGATTTCTGTATCGATGAATGCTACCCGATTCTTAATCGCCCTATCAAGCCAAGCGCATTTGACAGAAATACATGGGATTTTCTTAAATGCGTAAACGATTGTCTCCAAGAACACGATTGCCTTTAGGAGTCGATAATGGATATTAAAATTGCTAAATATTTGCTGCATAGTTTTTTTGCTTCCTCTAACGCACTTTGCGAGTTAATCCCATTCATAAAAGAACATTGCACTGAAGAGGAGTATACAAGTTTTGGAAAAAAAGTTGCTTCGATTTCTGCAGATATTTCATTGGAATTGATCAACCCTATATTCAAACAATTTCCTGAATTAGAGAAAAGTGCTAGCGATTCTATAGAAAAATACAACAGATATATTTTGTAGCATCACTATATATCATGCAATTGTATACGCTTTTGCACAGTGTAATAGTATGCGGTGCGATGGGCGAATCCTATACCTACGGCACCAACGGCGCCCGCAGTCTGGAGACCAACGCCTTGCGCGGCATTGCCGGGCGTGGCTACGCCTACCACCCCGACCATTCGTTGCGCAGCGCCGGGGATGTGCACTATTCCTTCGACGCGGACGGTTTTCTCACCTCCAGGACAGACAGCGGAACCGGGGAGGCGGCGTCATTCCAGTACTCCAGCCGTGGCGAGCTGCTGCGGGTCAATCTTCCGGACGGCAGGGTGGTTTCCTACCGCAACGACCCCCTGGGGGGTGCGATGTGCCAGGGCGTTGATTCCTTACCGGATGCAGAACCAGAGGAGGCTTGATGCAATTCCGTGAGGCGTAGGCCCGCCAGGGAAGAAAACAAGGGTTAAAACCGCTCTCCCGCCCATGACTCGAGGATGAGGATGTTCTCGTGGCCCTGGGCTCTGAGACGTTGCGCCACTTCGGCATCGTACAGCCGTGAGATGGTGCGGCCGTAAACAACGATGGGCGCATCCAGGTCCAGTTCTCCGAAGCGCATGGAGTAGATGAAATCGAAGAGGGTGGGGGGCATATTTATGCTCCCTTCGGCATGTCCTTGCTCGTAAAAGGCCGCCGGCCTCGCATCGACCAGCACCGCGCCGCGCTTGAGGAGTTCCTTGGCCTGGTCCGGGCTGATCATGGGGGGGGTGGTGTGGCGCATGACCTCTGGAATAAGTTCCACGCCATTGGGATTGTTGGCGTTGAAGAGCACTCCCAGAAGCAGGCTGGCGGCAAGGAGCCAGATGAAGTCCCATTTGGAGACGCGGCCGATGCGTTCGGCCTCGCGTTGCAGCATGGAGCGCAGTCTGGCTCCGGCACGCTCCAGCATCTCGACGCGTCCTCGGCTGGCCGTGAGTTCGTCGAGGGTGTTCTGGAGTTCGACGTTGCGAGCGTTGAGGTCTTGGTTCAGTCGCTGGATGATCTCGAAGGAGCGGGCTTTTTCAAGAAAAACCAGGAAGTTGTGGACGAGTGTGAGCAGCACGCCGGCCTCTTCCTCGCTCATTTCTTCCTGGGTGAGTTTGGCACCGAGGAAAAACAGGCCCAGGCAGTGTTCATCCACGCGGAAGAGCAGGGTACGGTGGAGGGAAAAGGGCAGGGTGGGCGGGTCGTCTGCAAAGGTCTCCGGGGTGAGGAACTGGGCGCTCAGGGGTTGGAGTCGTTCGAACGCGGAGGCGCTGATGCTTTTGAAGAGCAAGGCCTTGGCCTGTTCCACTGTGAAGCCGGGAGTGTAGGTCACGTCGCCGCGCAAGGTTTGGAGCAGTTCCTCGTTGCGCTGGTCGTAGAGCAGGATGCAATCTCCCTCGAGGCTGAAGGCGCCCTGGAGCAGCAGGCTGAAGGTGTCGAGCATGGCCTTCACGTCGTGCAGCAGGGAGAGTTCGAGGCTGGTGTCGTACAGGGTGTGGAGGTGAAAGATGCGACGGTCGAGGTGGGCCTGGGCTTCTTTGGCTTGGTGCAGTGCCAGCTCCAGCTGGAGGTTTTTATCCAGGAGGTCACGGTTGAGTAGGGAGATGGTTTCGCCGGCCACGGCGTTGTTCAGGGCCTGGGAGAATGTATGCAGGAGGTTTTGCAGGAAGTTGGTGACTTCCGCGTCGTAGGGGAGCCCGGAGATTCGGGGGCCCAGGCCCAGCAGGCCGGCCATGCCGGATTCGGATTTCCAGCCGAAGACGATGGCGGTCTCCCTGGGAAAGGATTCATCCGCGCCGGGGGCGTCACGCATCAATACTTGCGCCGATTGCGGTGAGGCCTCGTCGGGAATGGGAAAGTCGCCGGTAGAGAGCACGGCCTCGAGGCGCTCTCGTGCTTCCGTGGTCAGTCCAAGGGTGGTGACCATGCCCCCTTCCCAGGCAGGGGCCTTGAGTACCAGGAAACCCAAGCCGGCACCGACGCCCCCCATGCAGTTGAGGAGGAAGGCCTTGGCGAGTTCCCTGGGATCGGCGAGGTCGGCGAGTTCCTTGGCGGACTGGTAGAGGATGTTGAGTTGGAAGACCCGCTTGTCCAGTTCGTCGTGAGATGCCTTGGCCTGCTCCAGGTTGTCGGCCAGTTGCCGGCGGCTCAGGCTGTGCGTCAGGGGAGTCGAGCCCATGGCAATACCTGTCAGGTCTTTTTCAGCAACGCCGCAAAGGCCTGTTCCTCTGTTTCACAGAGGATGGCGAATTTGCTGATGCCCACGATGTCGAAGACCTTCCGGAAGTTGTCCGAGACACCGGTGATGGCCAGCTTTTGGCCTTTTCTGGTGCCTTCCAGCAGCAGTTGAGTCAGGAGCGCGATGCCCGCGCCGTTGATGGTGGCGTTTTCGTCGAAACGCAGGATGATGCGGTTGTGTTCCTGCTCTACCAGGCGGTTGCAGGCTTCCTGGAGAAAGGGTTCGGATCTGGAAGTGATGTTGCCGTGTATTTCCATGACTGCGACGCCGTTGCGGGAAACTATCCTGATGTCGTTTTCGCCCTTGGCGCTGGCGCTGAGGCGCTCTTCGGCGCGGCGCAGCGCGGCTTCCAGGGATTCCTTCTGCACGGGCTTGTTGATGAAGTCGGTCGCGCTGAGGTTCAGGGCCTGGATGGCCAGATCCATGTCGCCGTGCCCCGTGACCATGATGACCTCGGTAGCCGGGTCAATGGCCTTGATTTGCTTGAGCACCTCAATGCCGTCCATGCCTGGCATCTTGATGTCCGTCATCACGATCTCGGGCCGTGACTCCTTGAAGATGGCAATGCCTTGTTCACCGTTTTCAGCGGTCAGGGGGATATACCCATAGGCACTGAGGAACAGGCTGAGCATTTCCAGGGAGGGACGTTCGTCGTCGATGAGCAGGATGGTATACATTCGTGACACCTCTGGGAAGTTCAATCAGCCGGGGGGAAACTGAGCGTGAAGGTCGTACCTTTGCCGACAACGCTATTGACCTTGATATCGCCCTGATAATCCTTGACGATGCCGTAAGATATGGCCAAGCCGAGCCCCATTCCCTTGCCGATTTCCTTGGTAGTGTAGAACGGCTCGAAGATTTTATCCAGCTTGGATTCGGGGATACCGATGCCGGTGTCGCTCAGCGTGATGGTGGGGCGTCCGTTGTGCAGCGAGGTCGTGATGTCGATGCGGCGCGGCATGGAACCGTTGTCCTTCTCGTCACGCATGTTGATGGCATCCCTGGCATTGGTCACCAGATTGAAAAGCACCTGCTCGAGGCGGTTCTTGTGGGCCAGGATACGTGGCAGGTTTTCCGCACACTCCAGGTGAAGTTCGATATTCTCCAGCTTGAGCTGCTGGCTGAGGATCTGCATCACGCCTTTCAGGGGTTTGCAGATGTCGAACTTGTCCTTGGTCAGGTCGGCCTTTCGCCCGAATTCCCGCAAGGTGGTGATGATTTCCGAAGCGCGGTCCACCTGGGCGCTGAGTTCTTTGGACACTTGGTGCAATTTGTTCGTGGGGGGGGATTCACCGCGTTCGATGAGCATGGAGAGGTACTCGCAGCCCAACTTGATGGCATTGAGGGGCTGGTTGATTTCATGGGCGATGCCGGCGCTCATCTCGCCCAGGGTCTTCATCTTGCTGGCCTGAATCAGCTGCGCGTCCTTTTCCACCAAGTCGGTGATGTCGTTGGTGGAGGTGATGATGGCGGGTTTGTCTTCGTAAATGGTGCCGCAAACGTGCATGTTGACATTGAAGGGAAAATTGCCCTTTTTATAGTGGATGGCGCGCGGGGAGAAAATGCATTTGGCAAGTGCTTCCTCGTCTTTGCTGGAAAAGGCCGAGGAGATCTTGGAGGCCTCTTCGCCGGCCAGGACGGAAAAGGACATGCCCACCAGCTCCTTGCGCGGGTACCCGTAAACCTCGGCGGCCATGGGGTTGGCGTCGAGGATTTTCATGGTGTCGATGTCCAGGACAAAGATGGGGTCCGGGCCGCTGTGGAACAGGGAGCGGTATTTCTGTTGCGAGCGCTTGATCTCGTCGCGGTACTCCTTGATGTGCTGCACCATGCGGGTGAAGGAGTTGGCCAGTTGCAGCACCTCGTCGCCAGCCCGGCCATGGATCTCGATGCGGAAGTCCAGGTTGTCGCGACTGATTTCTTCAGACATCCTGATGAGTTGCGTTATGGGGCGGGTGATGTTCCGCGAGAGCCTGTCCGTGATGAAGGTCATAATCAGGATGATCAGGGCGATGAAGGAGAGAAAGGTCATGCGCAGCTTGCCCACGACGCTGTCGATGTGCTCCTTGGAAAGTCCCACGTGGACGCTGCCCACGTCGTAGATGCCCTCGAGGACTGGAACGGCTACGTCATAGGCTGACTGGTCCTCGAACTCCAGCAGTTTGATGCTGTGTTTTTTTCCGGTAGGAATGATGTTGGCGTAGCGCAGGGGTTCGGGAAAGGGGCGGATGAAGGTGCTGGCCAGCACTTCCTGTTCGGTGTCCAGGATGAAGATGTAGCCGACCAGGGTCTTGCGTTCACCGACCTGGGATTCCTCGAAGACCATGCTGATGAGGGTGGGCTTGTCCTTGGTCAGGATGGGGCCGGTGCTGCGCTCGGCAATGGAGTGGGCGATGCTCAAGCCGCGGACTTCCAGTTCCCGGGTCAGGCTCGAAATAAGGATGTAGCGTGCGAGCAGGGCGATGAAAATGCTCACGAGCATGATGACCGCCAGGATGGAAAACAGGATTTTGTTTTTGAGATTCCACTTGATCATATCCCGCAGAGCCACGTGCGCACCTCCTTATTGGACCGCTTCGGTCGTGTCCTCTGTCGCTTCGGGAACTTTGTCAGTGGGCGGAGTGAGGCCGTACATGGCAGCGAGTTGTTGCCAGTCCGTGATGAGCAAGAGACGGCCCTTGTGGATGCGTGTGAAGTAGACCCGGTCCATGCCTTGATGGTCGGTGGGACCGAAGTTCAGGGAGGTGTCCGTGCCCAGGGGGTAGTTTTGAATGGTCTCGATGGCACTGATCAGACCCTCTCGGGTGGGGTGCCTGCCAGCGCGCCTGAGCCCCTCCACCAGCACCAGGGCGTTGTAGTAGCCTTCCAGGCTGACGGAGTTGGGCTTTTCCCCGGGGAAATAGCGCCGCAGCAGGCGGAGGTATTGCCGCACCGTGGAGAGCATTTCCTGCGTCTCCGCCAGTTCGGGGGGCGGCACGACCTGGCTGACGATGACGCCGTCACCTTCGGGTCCCAGCAATCGTGCCAGTTCCTCGGCGCCCACGAAGGAGACGTTGTAGAAGATCAGGGAATCCTGCTGCTCCTTGGCCAACCGGATGAATTTTGCGCAGGGTTCGTAGGTGCCGATCATGACCACGGCTTGGGCGTCGGAGGCCATGATGGCCTCCAGGCCTTCCTCCACGTCAAGGGTGCCGCGGATGTACGATCCCTTGGCCACCGGGGCCAAGTCGTATTTCTGCAGGGCGAATTCAGAACCCCGCAGGCCATCCAGACCGTAGGCGTCGTACTGGTACAAGACCGCGATCTTGGTCAGGCCCAGGTCTTCGACAAGGTGTTTCACGGCCGCGCCGGTTTCCTGGTAGTAGGAGGCGCGGACGTTGATGATCATGGGGTTGTGCGGCTCACGCAGGGCATTGGCGCCCGTGAACATGCCGATGAGCGGGATGCCGGCTTTTTCCACCAGGGGGAGGATTTTCACGGCCGTGGGAGTGCCCACATAGCAGAACAGGCAGAAGACGTTTTCCTCCACGATGAGGCGCTGTGTGTTGGAGATGCACAGTGGGGGGTCGTAACGGTCGTCAAGGGCGATGATCGAGATGGTCCTTCCGTGTATTCCACCGGATTCGTTGACATATTGAATGTAGGTTTGAGCGCCGCGCAGGGTCTCGGTGCCGAGATAGCCCGCATGACCGCTCAGGGCCAGGGACGAGCCCACACGTATTTCGGTGGGGGTGACACCGGGGACGCTCCGACTGTTGTCATCCCGTTCCTTGTCGGCCTGAGGGCAGCCGGCCAGGAACAACAGGGTGAAACACAATACGAGTACGTGTGGAAACTGTAACTGGACCGATGGGCTGAGCGGATGGTGGGACACTGATAACACGGGCTGTATCTGCCTTGTTGAAAATGGAAGAATATGCCGCTTTGTCTGGAGTACTATAGCCCAAAACCAAGACACTAGCCAGCATGTTTTATACGGTTGTCGCGCCTGGATTCATTCTCCACCATACAGGGAAGCAAGCCGCACGTTTCGAGCCTATTGGCCGATGGAAAGCCGGAATCGATCGTGTCTCTTCCAGGCAATATGGCGGAGCGCCTGGAATAAGCACATGAAAAACGGGACCCGCAAAGCGGATCCCGTTCAGGGCCTGCTGGGTGTGTTCCCAGAAGCTGCGCTATTTGGAGTTGAACTTGGAGATCTTTTCGATGTGACGGAACAGCAGAATGGAGGCGGCGATGATCACGCCAAGCAGGATGTAGGAGCCGATCATTTTCATTCCCGACTTTCCCGGAATCCGGGTGTTTGTGCCGCTCCTGGCGGGAGGGCCGGGGGCAGCGGCACGTCTTCAGAAGAGAACGGGGAGATAATGGCGCTTTAAAAAAAAGTCAACAGTATTTTTTTGCAAACGGAAAATATTTTTGTTTAATTTTTTCCAAATCCTGGATGTATTTCACTCACCATCCTTGGCTTGCTCCCAGAGCGCGTTCAGGGCATCGAGGTCCAGGGCCTGGAGATCCAAGCCGCGTTCGGCTGCCAGCCGTTCCATGGTCTCGAAGCGGCTGAGGAAGCGGAGGTTAGTTTGTTGCAGAGCGGCATTGGCCTTGATGCCTTTGCGTCGTCCCAATTCCACAAGGGTGAAGAGGTAGTCGCCGAATTCCTGCTCCTGTCGGGTACGGTCTTCTTCTGCCAGGGCATGCTGGAATTCGTGCCATTCCGAGGCGAGCTGTTCCTCCACGGCGGTGTCGTCGGGCCAGGTGAAGCCCAGGCGCGCGGCCTTGGAGTGGATGCGATAGGCTTTGAGCAGGGGGGGAAGCCCCTTGGGGAGGCTGTCGAACCAGCCTTGAGCGGCATTATTTTCCTGCTTCTCCTCGTGTTTGATGCGTTCCCAGTTGCGTAGGAGCTGATCCTGCGTATCGATCTTCAGGTCGCCGAAGACATGGGGGTGGCGGCGGATCATCTTGGCTGCATTGGCTTGCAGTGCTTCCTCGGTACTGAATTCGCCGCCGCGTTCATAGAGCTTGCCTATGAACAGCAGCAGGAAGGCCAGGTCACCGAGTTCTTCCATGGCCTCCGCGACAGTGCCCCCGCGAATGGCTTCCACCAACTCGAAGGCCTCTTCGAGCACATAGTCGCAGAGGCTCAGCGGCGTCTGCTTGCGATCCCACGGGCATCCTCCGGGAGCGAGCAGCCTGTCGATGATGTCGCGCACGCGTTCATATCCCTGACTCATGATTCCTCCTTCATGCTGTGTGCGGTTATGTTCGGGCCAAAAAATCTACTTCCGGCATGGGTGCGTTGCAAGAGTTGCGGAAACGCACGTCGGGGAAGTTCAGAGCCCGTTGCGGACCTGTTCAGGCAGTGGGAGTTGCCGGATGTCCAGGTGATCGGGCATATAAGGACGCAGGCTGTCGGCCATGTGTTGGAGATGGGGGGCGAAAAAGGACCCCTTGATGAACTCGGCCTGTGGGAGGTACGTATTCAGGAGCATGAACAGGATCAGACAGATGGCGGCGCCCTTGGTCAAACCGACGAAGCCGCCGCTGACTGTGTTGAGGAAGTTCTCCGGCGCGGCCAGGAGGTTGTGCAGCAGACGGCCGATCAATGTGGCGGCCACCATGACGCCGAGAAAGACGATGAGGTAGGCGAGTGTGTCTCCCCAGCCCGAGGTGGTGACATAGCGATGCAGGTAAGGGGTCAGGGAGCTGTGGTATTTGTTGGCCAGAACAAAGGCCAGGACCACTCCGGCAATGGCCGCCGCCTCGACAATGAAGCCCCTGAATAGACCACGAACAAGGAAATACCCCGCAATGATGCAGAAAACGATGTCCAGCAGGTTGAGGTCGACCATCGCTTGTCGGGCTTTGCCTCGTGCCCTTTGACGAACAATGTGGTTCCTGAGAAAACTGCGTTGACAGACAGCCGCACCCCACCCCCATGAGGTATGAAGGCCATAGCAAAAAAAGGGTCAGAGGGAAAGCGAGAATGTCACGCGCGTCCATGACATTTCATGCGTTGCTGCTTGCGGCGGTACCCTGTACCACGGCAGATGCGCGGGCGCAGAATGCGCTACCCGGAGTGCGAGCTTCGGATCGATTGCTCCGGGTGTTGCTTCCGCAAGACAAAGGGAAGAAATTGCCCCTAGCCTTTCGGGTAAGGGAAGGAGGTTGCCCTCCCGAGACGGCTGGGATTTCAACCACGTGACTTTGAGAATAGGTAACGTAGCGTCCTGCAGGGTTGGGCCGTATCCGCCCCGGCCAGGGGCTCACCGAAGTGGGTGTGGGGCTGTTCACTTCGTTGTTCATGTCTTATGTCTACAAGTGCATTGGTTTTTCCTGTTCCCTCCGCAACGATGTTTTTCAAATCCGGGGCTTGATAAGGGAAGGTGGAGTCGAGTATTTGATTCAGAAGCCGCCTGTGTTCGGTATCAACGTTATCAACGATAATCCGGACAATCGGATAAGCTCCTCTGGCATGCAGAAGCGTCTGGAAAGGGCGCTTTCGCCCGAGACAGCCCAGGTGAGCGAACGTGATTTTGGCACATAATTGGCATAGGAGCTTTGTTTATGAATGAATGTCGCGGATCCTTATCAGTTCCGCGCCTGACATGGATCACTTTGGTAGGAGCAGTACTGCTCTGTGTGGTGGCCTGTGTCACGGTGAATATTTATTTCCCGGCCGCGGATGTGAGGTAGGTCGCGGGAACCATAGTGGAAGACGTGTATGGGGGCGGTTTGGGAAGTCCGAAGAAAATGGAGGCACCTCCGCAGGACGACAAGACAAGCCTCGAGGTGTTGTTGGCTTGGCTGGGGCCCAGGGCAGCCTGGGCGAAGAGCGCGAGTACCGTCTCCAACGCAGCTATCCGCGACCTCAAGGAGCAGACAACCAGGAATCACGGTCAGCTCAAAGCATACTCCGAACAGGGGAGCATCGGAATCACCAACAAGGACCTTCTGGACATCCGTGAGACCAAGGGATTGTCCATGGCCGAGGTGGCCAAACTCAAGCGATTGGTGGCAGAGGACAATCAGGCTCGCCAGCAGTTGTATCGGGAAGTGGCGGTCGCGCTTTCCGTGCCTGCGAGCCAGATCGAGGAAGTGCAACGGATATTTGCCACGGAATTGCAGTCCAAGGCTCCCAGTGGATACCTGATTCAGGGCCCCTCGGGCGTTTGGCGCAGGAAATGACACTGTTTTCCGTGTCGTCCAACAGGATGGGGAAAGAGGCAAGGATATGGGGCGCATACCAGTAAGCGCGCTCAAACCGGGCATGGTCCTGGATGCAGAGGTGCGCGATCGCAACGGACGTCTGTTGCTTGATGCCGGCAAACAGATCAGTGAGCGCCATCTCCGGATTTTCAAGATCTGGAGTGTCGTGGATGTGGCGGTGCGTGACCTGGAAGAAGCCGAGGAGGAGGAAGAGCCACGGGTCGAGCGCGGGGACGATGCGTTGCTGTCCGCAGTACAGCGCTATCAGAAGGCGCGTTTCGTTTATAATGACCTTTCGCATCCGGCCTGTGCCGAACTCTATCGTATCTGCGTGGAGCGCTACGTTCGGTTGAGTGTGCAGCAGGGATTGTCCCCTCAGATTGTCGAAGGCAGAAGCTTGGGCCTGTTGACGACGCAGGAGCGTCTGGAGGAGGCGGGTAAGGGAGGAGAGGCTTGCAGCCCCGAAGAACTGTTGCGGCTGGACAAGGGTCTGGGCACGTTGCCCATGGTCTTTCACAAGCTTGTGGATGTGGTCAATGACCCGCGGAGTTCGGCTCTGGACGCGGCCGAGGTCATCAGTTACGACCCGCAGCTTTCGGTCAGGCTGCTCAAGGTGGTCAACAGCACCTTCTACGGCATGCGCATGGAGGTGGACAGCGTCTCACGCGCCGTGGCCATCATCGGTGGCAACCAGTTGCTCTCCCTGGCCATGGGACTGAGTGTGGTCAGCGCCTTCAGCGGCATTCCGGCGGACATGGTGGACATGGAGGCGTTCTGGCGGCATAGCGTCGCCTGCGGCATCGCTGCCAGGCTTTTGGCTGGATTCCGCAAGGCCCCCAATACCGAACGCTTTTTCGTTTCCGGTCTGTTGCACGATGTGGGGCGTCTGGCCTTTTTCTCCCAGAGCCCGAAAAAGGCCAGGGAAGTCCTGGAAAACGCCAGGGGTGCCGGACGGTTACTTGTAGATCAAGAAAGGCTTGACCTGGGCCTGGACCACTGCAGGCTGGGGAGCGTATTACTGGAAAGCTGGAAGCTTCCTCTCTCCCTGGAGAACAATGTTGCCAGCCATCACGACTATGATAGCGGGCAGAACAGGCAGGACGCCGCCTTGCTGCAACTGGCCGACGCCCTGGTCAACGCCTTGGAGCTGGGTACCAGCGGGGAGCGCTATGTGCCTCGCGCTCCATGTGAACTCTGGGAGGTGGTGGGCGTGCCGCCCAGTGCCATCGCTCAGGTAGCCGATCAAATTGACCTCCAACTTGAAGACATATTGCGGTTTTTCACCAATGGATGAAAAGGATCGCCCCACCAACCAGCGCGATGAGCTGGAAAAGAGACTCAAAAACCTGGAGCGTCAGGCGCGTTTTACCTACGACGTGCTTGAAATGGCCTCCACCTTGGGAGATTTCCAGACCAACATCAACCAGCTCCAGGAGCCGGATGACATCCTTCGCGAGACCACTGCCCGCATTCAGGGGTTCATTCCTTTTTTGACCACGGCGTATTACCTGGTGGATGAAAACACCCAGGATTTCATCCTCGCCCTTTGCCTTCCCAAGGAGCAACAGACCTTTATCGAACACGAAGTGAACCATCTGATCGAAAACGGCATCTTTTCATTGGCGTTGCGCGAGAACCGCCCCATCCATGTGCATTCCCAAAACGGCAAGCAGCGCCTGGTGCTGCACTCCCTTGCCACCAGTTCGCGCACCAGGGGCATGTTCGTCGGCCTTCTCGGCCGCACCGAGAGAACGGTCTCGGGCCTGGTGATCTCGTTGTTGTCCATCATCCTGAAGAATTGCGCCAATGCCCTGGAGAGCTTCGAACTCTACAGGCTGTTTAGGCGGAACGAGCAGCGTTACCGCGAGCTGGCTGACTTCCTGCCGCATACGTTGTTCGAGACCGATTTCCAGGGGGTGGTGCAATTCGTCAGTCAGAACGTACGCAATCAGCTGGGCCTGGAACCCCAGACCCTGGTGAGGAACGTGCGCCTGCACGACCTGTTGACCCCGGAGAGCGCGGAACGGCTGCTGGCGGTGCAGGACAAGTCGTGTTCGGAAGTGGTGAAAAGAGAGTTCGAGCTAGAGGTGTCGATCAGAAACGCGGATGGTGAACAGCTGCCTTTGCGGGTTCGCATGCGCCCCATCCAGCACAAGGGGGAGTGCATCGGCTGGCGGGGTGTGCTCATGAATCCGGAACCGCAGGACTGACGCCAAGTCTCGCTCTTCAATGGTGATGGCAACTTGGCGTCAGCAGTTAACGATGACGGCCAGCCCACCCTCGGAAGTTTCCTTGTATTTTGAACACATATCCCTACCTGTCATGGCCATGGCGCGGATGGTCTTGTCCAGGTCCACCTTGTGCCATTCCGGCATGACCAACTCGCTGAGCAGGTAGGCGTTGAAGGCCTTGACCACGCCCATGACGTTGCGCTCCACGCATGGGACCTGGACGTAGCCGGCCACGGGGTCGCAGGTCAGACCGAGATGGTGCTCCAGGGCAGACTCGGCGGCATTGAGCACGCAACGGATGGGCAGCCCCATGGTTTGGGCGAACATGGCCGCCGCCATGCTCGAAGCCACGCCCACCTCGCCCTGGCAGCCCACCTCGGCGCCGGCTATGCTGGCGTTCTTCATCACCAGGAAGCCGATGGCCCCGGCAGCGAGCAATCCTCGTCGTCGCGCGGCCAGACCGGCTCGCATATGGTGCTTCAGGGCGTGATTCGCGGCGGGCACCACTCCGCACGAGCCCAACGTGGGAGCGGTAACCGAGGGCTGACCCGCGGCGTTTTCTTCGCTGGCGGCAAAGGCGTAGGCGTTGAGAAGGGCCAGGAAGCGTTTCACCGGGGAGCGCAGGTGGTTGGCGCGCTCGTACACACCGGCGGCCTTGCGGTGCAGACCGATGGGGCCGGGCAGCACGCCGCGTTCCTGTAGGCCTCGGTCCACGCTGGCCTCCATGGTCCGCAGGATCCTGTCCAATCCCTGTCGGATTTTCTGTTCATCCGCCCCTGTTATGGCCATTTCATTTTCCAGCACCAGGCGGTCGAGGTCGATTTCCTTGTCGTGGAGCCGCACCGACAGGGAGTGGGCGTCATTGTAAGGGTGTACGGGAGCGCCTCGGGGTGCCGGCGTTTCACCCTTCCAGCGGATGAACCCGCCGCCGATGGAGTGGTATTCACGGGTGAAGAGAATACGCCCCGTGACGTCCAGCAGCCGCAGGACCAAGGTGTTGGGATGTTCCAGGGGCGGAGAGAGCGGGGCGTTGCGGACATGTGCCTTGGACAGGGGCAGCAGCTTGGGGCCCAGGTCGACACGGTGGTCGCTGGAGGGGGCATGGGACAGGGCGTCCATGAGCCCTGGCGGGCAGTGCTCCGGCGCGAAGCCGAGCAATCCGGCAAGCACGGCACGATTGGTGCCGTGTCCCTGGCCCGTGGCCGCGAGGGAGCCCATGAGTTCCGCGTCGAAACGCTCCGCCTGGGCGAGGACATCTTTAGGAAGGGCACGCACCGCCAGAAGGAAGTCGTACCCGGCGCGCATGGGGCCGATGGTGTGCGAGCTTGAAGGGCCCGGGCCGATCTTGAAAAGCTCGAAGATGGAGTAGTCTATGGGCTCCATGCATCCTCCGGGCGGGTATCGGTATGGATCATTGTAGGGCGCTTTTTCCATTCTGGTGACCGGAGGCGAGGGAAAAGTCAAGGACAACCGGGGGGGAAGACAGCGGCCTTGACCGAGCCCCTTGAGGAGGATGCCTCGGTACAGGGTGTTCATACCCAGATCAGTCCATCTCGGGCAGGGGCAGGGAAAAGTGGAAGTGGCTGCCCTTTCCGGGTTCGCTCTCGAACCAGATGGTTCCGTTGTGGTACTCCACGATCTGCTTGCAGATGGACAGGCCGAGTCCCGTGCCCTTGGGTTTGCCGGTGAGTGTTTCGCCGATCTGCCTGAATCGTTCGAAAATCAGGGCTTGATCCCGCGTGGGGATGCCGATGCCGGTATCGGCCACGCTGACCACCAGGTGGTTATTCTGCCGTGCCGCGCTGCAGAGCACCCGGCCCTGCTCGGTGAACTTCACGGCGTTGGAAAGCAGGTTGACCATAACCTGCACCAGGCGGTCGCGGTCTCCGACCACGAGAGGCAGGTCGGGTTGCATTTCCACGACACAGGGAAGCCCCTTCTGCTGGAACAGGACCGATGTTGCCGTCACGGCCCGATTGATGACCTCCCGCATGTCCAACACGTCCATCGCCCATTCCATGCGTCCGGATTCCAGCTTGGCAAGATCCAACACGTCGTTGATCAGCTCGGTGAGGCGCTCGCTCTCGGCAACGATGATCTCGAGGTTGACGTTTATCTGATCCAGGGCCTTACGCGCCTTGTCCGCGGGGTCGAGGACGGCCGGGGCCACGTTGGTATTGAGTTTTCGTCTGATGATTTTGGCAAAGCCCATCACCGAGGTCAGGGGTGTACGCAACTCGTGGGAAACCATGGAAAGAAAGTTGGATTTGGCTGTGTCCGCGGCCTCCGCGTCCAGTCGCGCCTTGTTCAGATTGGTGAACATCTCGTAGAACGAGCGATAGAGGTCGTTGATCTCGTCGCGGGGCGTCGCGGGGTCGAAGTGGCAGAAGCGGTCCGGCAGGGTTTTGTGGTTGCTCACATGGTAGGCCATGCGTGCCAGCTTTAGAATGGGGTTGACCAATTTTTGGTTGAGGTGGCGACCGAAGACGAGGAAGATGAACAGCATGAGAAACCAGCTGGCGATGAACACCGAGAGTAGTTGGCGCAACCGGCCTTCTGCCTCGAATTTATTGCGCAGCAGCTGGATTTGCACGGGCAGGCTGGTCTGCGGGAGAATGCCCTTGGAAAAGGTACAAACCAGATAGGACCCCTGGTTGTCGGCGACTTCTGTATCTTCCAGTCGCAGCTTCTCCATGAGGGTGGAGTCGACGAGCCAAGGAGAGGCGGCGACGATGCGATCCTCGTTCCAAAGGGCCAACCCTATGGTCCTGTCGAGGGAGATTCCCTGCAGCAGGGCCTGGCTGGGATAGTCGATCACCGCCACGAGGTACCCCTTTACTCCTTCGGTCGACGCCACGGGACATCGCACGGCCAGAACCAGTCTTGCGTCCAGGACCAGGAACGTTTTGTCCGGCCCTTCCAGCTCCATGGGCGAGGGAGCTTCATCATCCTGCCCGTTTGTGGTGGCGAGAAGGGAGCCGTCAGGTCTCAGAAGCCAGAATCCCCGAAATGTGCCGTCTTGCAAGCGTTGCGTCAGGAATCGCCTGGCCTGGGACGTCAGGTCCAGGTGCAGAAGTACGTGCAAGGCGTTGTCCTGGGCGATCTGATTGACCTGTTCAGCCCTGGAGTGCATCTCGCGGCTCAGATCGTTTCCCAGAAGGGCGGCCATCTGGGTCATGTCCTCGGTGAGGATTTTACTGATCATCCGCGAACTGAAGAAGAAAAAGAACAACAGCAGCATGAGACCAAGCACCAGGGCCAGGCCCATTGCCATGTGAAATCTGGAGCGAATGGATGTTATTTTCAATACTGTCATCTAGAGTATCGTGCGGCGTTGAGGGTGAGCAGGGATGCATGACCATGGGGATCGCTCCACAGCAAGCGATACCGCGGTGCAGGAACGATGCGCTATTCCTGGAACAGCACGATCGAGTCGAAGACAGCGTCGGAGGCCAGCAGGATGTCTTCGGGGATTACCAGGCCCAGCATCTCCGCGCGTTTGACGTTGAACACGATGGCGTAATCCGGTGTTTCGATGATGGGGATGCTTCCGGCAGGGGTGCCTTCGAGGATCGCTGCGACCTGAACTCCGGCGTGGCGTCCCATGCTTGTGAAATCCACCGATGCTCCCCCGAACAGCCCGAGTTTGCAGAAATGATAATTCAGGGCGATTTCCGGCTTGCGTGAGTGCTCCAGGGTCCAGCGGAATATCTCCGGCGCCGTGATGCGCTTGTCGCCATGGGCCAGGGTCAGGGCCACCGGATAGATGGCCCCGGTTTCAGGGTCGTCGTTGAGGTGCAGGATCAATTTCTTATATGATTCGAACGTCTCGACCTGGCGTACCTCCCAGGCCATTGGCATGCCTTCCGACGCTTCCAGCGCGAACTGGCGCATCAGGGCATGCCCCGTGGGAGAGACATCCGTGACGCCCACTACCTTGCGCACCTCCGGCAAGGTGGTGTGGATCACCTTCAGGGCGTGTTGCAGGTGCAGCTTCTCGTACACGCCGGTGATGTTGTGGCCTGGGTGTTTGCGGGTCTCCATGAAATCGGACTCCAGGTCGTAGTCCTCGGGCTGGCCGTTCATGCCGCTGAAGACTACCGCGACGTCGGGACGATCCAGCAGGGGCAAACCGACGTGGCGGAAGGCACTGTCGTCCAGGGTGACTACCACCTTGGGCTGGAGCGAATTCACCTGCTCCAGGACGAGTATTCCCCGAACCGCGATGTCCTCGGGCGTGGTGTGGCTGCTTCTGGTATCCATGTAAAACTCTTTCACCTCCACCCGCCCCGGATACAGACCCGCCTTCCGAAGAGCCTCGATCACGCCGTCGGCCTGAGGCTGCCCGCAGACGTCCCCCATTTCGTAACTATGGACAATGAACACCACCGCTTTCTGACCGGCCCAGAGGGGAGCGGCCAGCACTGCGCAGGCAAGGAGCATGACCAGCGGCAGCGTACCAAAACGGAACGCTTGTGGCGATGTCGGGTGGCGCTTCATTGCTTGCCTCGGAAGTGGTTCGATTCGCGTTACTGAACAGCAGGGTGAATGGGTGCCCGAAAACAACACGCCATGTTCGATAAGAGCGAAAAATCATAGCATGATAGTAAACCCCTGACAAACAGAAGCATCGATTGCAAGAACACATGGGAATAGAGAAAGTGGCCAATGGGATTTACAATGTTCAACCTGTGCTGTTTTTAAACAGGTCAGTTACCACCGGCAAAGCCGGTGGCTTGAAAGATTTGAACCGCTGTAAGCGATCACGGGGTCTAGACTTTCTCTAAATAGTGCACATTTTTTGTCTAT
>CAZSRS010000055.1:0-21605 GCA_964609625.1 uncultured Desulfovibrionaceae bacterium | reverse complement strand
TAGACAAAAAATGTGCACTATTTAGAGAAAGTCTAGACCCCGTGATCGCTTACCCACAATCACTTGCCACCGCAACAATCAAGCAACCAACAAATCTGTCCTCGAAATATAACATCGATACGGCACCAACATTGTAGCGAAAAACGACTTCAAAACGACAGCTCATTCATGAACCAGCAAAGAAGCAATTGCGAACAACCCATTATTTCGGTAGCAATCCGAAACGTTCTAAGGCATTATTGCTCAACATCCGCAATAATCTCCCAATTGGACTCTCTTGTCATGCAAAATGCTCATGCTGTGATGCGGCTGCTCTCGACCAAGGAAGTGGCCAAATTCCTGGGCGTGACCGAGAAGCAGGTCTACGTCCTGATCACCGACAAGCGCCTGCCCGCCACCAAGGTCACGGGCAAATGGCTGTTTCCCCAGCACCTGGTGGAGCAGTGGCTCGACAACAACACCATGCATCATCCTGCGGGAGAGGCCCTGGCCGCCTCCCAGAGCAACGTCCTGATCCTGGCGGGCAGCAACGACATCCTGTTGGAGCGCTGCTGTAGTCTGTTTTCCCGACAGAACCCAGGGTTTCTGGCTGCCTTTGCCAATCTGGGCAGCCTGGGCGGTCTCAAGGCCCTGCGGCAGGGGCTGTGTCATGTGGCCTGCAGCCACCTTCTGCAGGAGGACGAGCATGATTACAATTTTGCTTTTGCAGCCGGGGAACTGGAGCAGACGCCTGTTATCGTCAGTTTCTGCTCCCGTGAACAGGGGCTGTTGGTGCTGCGGGGTAACCGCAAGGACGTCCGGTGCGTTGCGGACATCGTGGCCAAACGCTTGCGAATGGTGAACCGCCCCTTGGGCACCGGCACCCGGCTCTTGCTGGACCGCGAACTGCAAAAAGCTGGGCTGCAGGCCCAGGCAGTCATCGGCTACACCCAGGAGGTAAACCGCCACATCGACGTAGGACTCGAAATCCTGGCCGGGAGGGCCGATGCAGGGCTGGCCATTCGCGCTGTGTGCTCCCTCTTGCCCCTGGACTTCGTGCCTCTCAGGTGGGAGCGTTTTGACCTCCTGCTCTATCGCACTAGTTTCTTTGAAAAGCCGTTCCAGGTCTTTTTGAATATGCTGCACAGCGGCGAGTTCAAAGCCCTTGGTCAGGACATTTCAGGCTACGATACCAGCCAGAGCGGGAGTATCCGTTACCCGGGCAAGGGCACCTGACGCCTAAAGCGTTGAGGCACCTGACAAAACAGGGGCGTGGAACGGAATCATTCCCGACCAGCGACCTAGAACGGCCAATTGCATGAGTGGCGACTTGGCGTTGGAAATGAACAACTTCTTGTCGGTAGTTCTGAAGCCATCGATAACCTGCTAAAGTCATGAAGGTAATAAGTACACTCCACCGTAACTGCCGATTATGGCATGCAACTCCCTGACTTCGTTCTCATGGGATTTGGCCTTCCAAGGGGCTACCATGTTGGCATGCAGGTCATACCTGGTCACAAGCCGGACCATGGTCTCCTAGCCTCGGAGCGTGTCTAGCGCGACCTTGGCATAAAGCTCTCTAGACTGCTACTTTCGCCTTGCCATCGTGATGTATTTCATCTTTGTAGTAAGGTGCACCTTTATATAGCGCAACGGAGCAAGTTCTATCAGGCAGAGATACGTTGGTGGGCTTGATCCGCAGTATCGAACGGTTCGTGAATGATCCGCTCCCTGTGGGTGTAGATGTTCATGCGTCCGCCCCGAACACGCCCAACCAGTGTAATCTCGTGCTTTTCGGCCAATTCTACAGCCAGATTGGTGGCCACGGAGATGCCGCAGAGGAAGGTAAGTCCGGCAGCAGCAGCCTTGTTGACAAGTTCACAGCTCAAGCGCGACGTCATGGTGGCCACTGCGGCGCGCCGCAACGTGCCATTCTGCAGTGCCATGCCTATTACCTTGTCCAGAGCGTTATGCCGGCCAATATCCTCTGCGAGACCAAGAAGATTGCCGCTCTTGTCGAAGATAGCGGCGCTATGGGTGGCGCCGGTACGCTGAAATACAGCCTGGGCCGACTCCATGCGCTGCATGAAGGTAAAGATCCGTTCGGCCTGCAGCCAGAGGCGAGGCAATGTGGCGGCTTTGGTTCTAGGGAGCCTGTCCGATACTTTTTTGGACAGGAGAATATTGGCATCAATGTATCCTTTCCTTGTTTCGTAGAAGTCTATTCTGCCCACATCATCCAGAGACTCGATCACCCTCTCTGTATAGAGATATCCCATAACAAGCTGGATGTCGTGTCCCGGGGTGCACATGGTCCTGCCTCGTTCTTGTCCATCGAGGTGGATGGTCAGACACTGCTCTTCGGCCAGGTAATCCTCCACAAGCTCAATGACATTCCGGAGGTGACGCAGAACAGGGCGTTTGCAGATGCCGCTCATGAGAGTGCCTCGGCTGTAGAGAATGTGTTCCAAGGGGCGGGAGCGAGCGGCAGGTAACCCTTTTCCCCCGCGATGATGGCCAAGTGTATCAGTCCGAGGGGCGCTACCGTGGGGTCTGGATCAAAGGAATACTCCCTGAGGTCGATACATGGAGACCAGGCCTTGCATTTGGTGCAAGCCTCGATGCGTTCCTGCTTGGTTTTGGTCACATGGATCATTTCCCTTGTACCGGGATTAGCATTTTCGCAGGCAGGACAGGCATCGCGCCGAAAACGCCAAGCATTGCCGCACAGCGAGCAGTGGAGTGTCTTTTGGCCGCCGCCCCCCACCAGGGATTCGAGGTCGATGGGTTCGGGTCTGGCAAGTGTCGCGATGGAGGGGAAAGCTCCGCACACTGGGCAGAAGCCGTGCCTCCAGTCCTTTACGAATTCCTTGTTGTGGAGGATTTTCGCCAGTCCACCCAGTGGAGGGCCGAGGATCTGCCCCAGCGTGAACTGCAACAGTTCGGGAGCCACTCCGGCTCGAAGCGCCGCTTCACACACCGTGTTGTTGTCCTTGGCGATGTGTGCGGTGCAGCAATGCAGCAGATTCAAACGTTCATCCTGCAAGGCAACGACGATGTCTTCGATACCCTGCGTGTCGGGCAGTGCGATCTGCAGCAAGGGCATGACTTCCTTTGCCGCAAGTTCGATCCACGGGGCAAGAAAGTCGAGGGGAACCGCAGCCAGAAGAGGTACACCGTGGTTGCCGTCATCCAGCCGCTTCAAATCCAGATCATGTAATGGAATCGGCTGTTCGGAAATATGTTCCATGAGCCATGCGCGCCCCTCCAACAGGGGCTGGAAGGCCCGCAAAATGTCCTCGGACTGGGGGCGTTGCTGACAATAACTGTGTATTGTTTCACGGATAGCCGCTGTACGTGTGGATACGATGCTGGATTGTGCCATCGTGCTTTTCGCCTCGGGTGATAGTTTGTTATGCGGGAGCCGCAGGGCGTCGCCACCCCACGGCCCCCTAACCCATATAGTAGAGGATGGATTCGTATGGTCAGTAACTGCTATCCTTGCGACGCCAGGACTCTACGCAGTGGCGCCGTGAAGCCGGCAAGAAACTGCTTGCGACCCATTCCAGCGGGCGAGAGGCTTGCCACGCTGTGTTCATGGTAGTTTTCCGGATCGTCGGTGAGCAGGTAGATGACGTTGACATCCGCGGCATCAGCAAGCATGGCCTTGGGAAAGGTCTGCTTTGCGATGGCCAGACGTTGCTCAGCCAGTTGCAGCATTTCGTCCCGCTCGCCGAAGTTCATGGTCCCGGTGGGGCACACCTTCACACAAGCAGGCACCATGCCAGCCTGCACACGATCAAAGCACATGGTGCATTTGGACATTAGGCCCGTGGTCTCGTTACGCCGCGGGATGTTATACGGACAGGCATCACGTATGCCCTCGAAATCGTCCTTGGAGATCTCCTTGGTCTTTTCCGTGAAAAGCACCGCACCGGTTACCTGATCCTGGAGCACGGCGCCCTCGAGCACGAGGTCGGCCATGTCCTTGCACGGGGGCACCTGACAGTGGCGGCACTGGTCCGGGAAGAAGTTCCAACGAACAACGCCCTGCGCGTCCATGTGTTCACTGAAGCGGACGATCTTGTAGTTGTTGGGGTTCAGATCCGGCGGATTCTGGTGCGAACCCTGCTGTTTCGTAATGTTGGGCTCGAGTTCGTACCATTCCTTGCACGCCACCTGACAGCCGCGGCAGGCGGTGCAGCGTGATGTGTCTATGAGAAAGGCCTTGGGCATATGCTGTTCTCCTTAAGAGGCCCGGGCAGGTATTCCCCTGCCCGGGGTGGCGCGTCAGGCGATTTCCTTTAGTTCTTCAGCCTTGCGGAGGTTGACCAGACAAGCCTTGTATTCCGGGATGCTGGTGTTGGGATCGCCGACAAAGGGCGTGAGCCTGTTGGTGGAGTCGCCGCATTTGGGTGTTGTCCAACCGAAGCAGAAGGGCATGCCCACGAGGTGGACCGTCTTGCCTTCCACGGTAAAGGGCCTGATGCGCACCGTGACCATGGCGATGGCCTCGACCTTACCACGGACGCTTTCGATAATCACGCCGTCGCCGTTCTTGATACCCTTCACCTCGGCCAGCTCGGGACTCATTTCTATGTAGAGTTGCGGTTCGGCCTCCAGGAGGTTGGGCACGTTGCGCGTCTCACCGCCGCCGCACCAGTGTTCGGTGAGGCTGTAGGTAGTCAATACGAAGGGGTAGGCGGGGTCGGCCGGCTTGGCCAGCAGATCCATGTCGCTTTTCGTGAACTTGTAGCAGGGGCTGCTGAGTTGCTTGGAGAAGGGGTGCGAGGCCAGGGGCGTCTCCACCGGCTCGTAATGCTCGGAGAAGGGACCGTCCTCGCGGCCGGGACCGTATGGCTGTCCACATCCGTGCACCTGCATGATGAAGGGCAGCTTGCCCTTGCCGGTGGCCAGCGGTGGCCAGCCGCCGTCGGGCACATCGCCCACCCATTTCTCGCCGTCCCATTCGATGACGGCCTTGGCCGGGTTGTAGGGCTTGCCGTTGAGATCCACGGAGGCGCGGTTGTAGAGGACGCGGCGGTTCACCGGCCAGCACCAAGACCAGTTGGGATACAGGCCGATTTTCTCCTGCATCGGAGTCTGACTGGGATCGCGGCGCTGTGACTTGTTGCCGGATTTTTCATCGTAACTGCCGCAGTAGAGCCAGCACAGGGAGGAGGTGGAGCCGTCAGCCTGCAGCGCGGCGAAGGAAGGCACGAATTGCCCCTTCTTGTAGACGGTTTCCCCCACTTTCACGTCCTTGGTGAAGTAGCCATTGATCCGTCGGGTCATCTCCTCGGCATCGTACTTCTCGGGATAATCGAGGTTCGTGACGGCCTCGGGCAGAGCACCGCCTTCCTTGGCGTACATCCCCTTGAGGTTGTTCATGATGCCAACGAGCATCTCGCCGAAGGTCCTGGCCTCGCCCGCCGGCTCGATGGCCTTGTAGTGCCAGAGCAGCCAGCGCCCCGAGTTGGAGACGGTGCCTTCCTTCTCGATGCGGTGTGCCGAGGGCAGCAGGAAGACCTCGGTCTTCACGTTCTTGGGGTCCACGCCTGGGCGACGCCAGTTGTCGGAGGTCTCTGAATGGTGCAACTCGGAGACCACGAGCCAGTCCAGGTTGTCCAGGGCCTTGCGCATCTTGTTGGAGTTGGGCAGGGTCTGCATGAGGTTGAGCCCCAAGATGAAGCCGCCTTCGATCTCGCCGCGGTACATACGGTCGAACAGCTGCATGTAGGAGTAGTCCACGCCCTTTTCCAGCCTGGGCAGATAGGCGTAGCCGAATCCGTTTTCCGGGGTTCCCTTGTCGCCGTACCACCCCTTGAGCAGGCTCACCATGTACTTGGGCTTGTTCTGCCACCAGTTGGCGCTCAGGGGGTCGTTGCTCACCGGAGTGTTGGCCTTGTTGTAGTCCTCGAGGGTTTCCCAATCCACCATGGGCGTGGCCATGTACCCCGGCAGGATGTGGTACAGGATCGCGTGGTCCGTGGAACCCTGGACGTTGGGTTCACCACGCAGGGCGTTGATGCCGCCTCCGGGAATGCCGATGTTGCCCAGCAGCAACTGGATAATGGCGGCCGAGCGGATGTTCTGCACGCCCACGGTATGCTGGGTCCAGCCCAGGGCGTACATGACGCAGCCGGCCTTGTCCGGCTTGCCGGTGGCGGAATAGGCCTCGTAGACCCGCAACAGGTTGTCCTTGCTCACACCCGTGACCGAGGAGACCGTGTCCAGGGTGTAGCGGGAGTAGTGCTTTTTCATGAGTTGGAAGACGCAACGCGGATCCTGCAATGTCTTGTCGCGCTTGGGCACCTTGTTCTCGTCCAGGACATAGGCCCACTTGGACTTGTCGTACTTGCGGGTCTTTGGGTCATATCCGCTGAACAGGCCGTCCTTGAAATCGAAATCTGGACCCACGACGAACGAGGCATTGGTGTACTCGCTCACGTACTCCGCGAAATATTTGTTGTTTTCAAGAATGTAAGTGATCATACCGCCGAGGAAGGCGATGTCCGTGCCCGAGCGCAGGGGGACATGGAAGTCCGAGCGCGCGGATGTCCGCGAGAATTTGGGATCCACGTGCATGACCGTGGCACCCTTGGATTTGGCTTCCAGAACCCATTTGAAGGAAATGGGGTGGTGTTCGGCAGCGTTGCTGCCCATGATCAGGATGGCATCGGCATTTTTGATGTCGATGTAGTGATTCGTCATCGCGCCACGTCCGAACGACTCTCCCAGAGCCGCTACAGTGGGGCTGTGTCAGACGCGTGCCTGGTGATCCATGTAGACAATGCCGAGGGCGCGTGCCGCCTGATGGGCCAGGGCGCATTCCTCGTTGTCGGCATGAGAGGTTCCCAGTAAGAACATGGATTCGACGCGATTGGCGGTCTGTCCTTTGTCGTTCTGCGGGATGAACTTGGAGTCGCGGGTCTTTTTCACGCGCTTCGAGATCTCCTGCAGGGTCCAGTCCCAGCTCTTCTCTTCCCACTTGTCCGAATTCGGCGCGCGGTACAAGGGTTTGGCCAGGCGATGCTCGTTGCGGGTCATGGAAAGCATGGACGCACCCTTGGCGCACAATGCTCCCTGGTTGATGGGGTAGTCAGGGTCCCCTTCGGTGCTCACCAACTGCCCATCCTTGACGTAGGCCAGGATATGGCAGCTCACGGAGCAGAAGGGGCAGACCGTGACCACTTCCTTCGCGCCTTCGATCTTCAAACCCGCGGCATAGGCCCGCATGGGCGAGAGATCGAATCCCAGCTGCGTCAGAGTCAGGCCGGCGACTCCCGCTCCTGTCAGCTTCAGGAATTCTCTTCGGTTGCAATCCATAATCTGCTTCCTCCATTTACTAGAGCTTGCGCCGCGGATGCTCCTCGCGGCAGGGACATGGAACAGGATATTGAGATATCCAACCTTTGTGACGTACTTGGCATAGATTCATCCTATTCCACGAAATACAACCCAGGTCAATAAAAACCAAGTATTTTAATATGTTAATTTTAACATGTCAAAATAGGCATAATGAAATGCTAAAAAAAACAGGATGAGGACTGTGCGTGGCTGGAGAGTCAGGAGGCGGAGAGGACTATATCAGATAGTTGGCATTTCGGAGCACATGCACCGGCAGGCCATGCGGAAAAGCCTGACACTGCCAGTTAAGGAGCAGTACGGCAGGACGTGATTCCTAGGACGGGATGAGCGATGCATCAGCTGGTGGATCGCGCCTCTTCGCGGTGTTCAGGAACAGGTGGCGGCGAACAAGTCAGCCGGATTTCCTTGGAGCGACGCTCTACCTGGTGCATCGTGAAGCCCAATCCGAAAAATGGGAGACCCTGGTCCAGGAGCTGGTGCCGTGGCTTGCTCGCATGCATAATTCTCCTCCTCATCGCGATGTTAAGGACAAACAGTTTCTTATGTCAAAGATGACACAAGAAAATAGCCAAGTCAACCTTATATTTATTATGCTAATTCAAGCAGGTGACTCAAACACGGCGAGTGACCAACGCCATGGCCGTTGGTTCTGAACATGCTCCGTGGCATGAGTCCACCCATGCCAGCAAAGGAAGAGGAGAAAGGCGTTCTCAACTCAGTCCACGTTGAGGATCACCGCGAACGCATTGACCAAGGCACAGATGGGATCACCCACTTTCAGATCGAGTAGTTTGACGGACTCGTCCGTAACCAGGGCGCAGAGAGTGGTGCCGTCCTGCAACTTTACTAGCACTTCGGCGGAAATCTGCCCCTGAGTGACGCTGGTGATGACGCCGCAGAACTTGTTCCGGGCGCTGGCCAGGATTTTCTGCTCCTCTTTGACCAACACAACCCAGGGTGCCTTGATGGTGGCGGTCACAAGGCTGCCTTCAGCCAAACCCAGGGACTTGAGACTGTCCTGGGTGATCACCGAGACCACGGTCACCCCGGTGGGCGTGGCCAACTCCACCTCGGCCAGGATATTGCCCTGACGGATGTGGGTGACACTGCCGGTAAAGCTGTTGCGGGCACTGGTCTTCGCCCCGGATTCCTTCATGATGTAGTAGTTCACGATCCGAGCAATATCCTCGGGTGAGAAGCTCACGTATTGCGCGGTCAGATTCAGGGTCTGGTGCCCAAGAAAGGACTGCACCACGGCAAGGGGCACACCCTCACGCAACAATTCCACGGCGCGGGAGTGCCGGACTACGCTGGGATTGGCCAGGACGCGGGGGATACCCGCTTCCGAGGCCCGCTCGTAAAACTTGCGGCGCACAAAGCCCTGGTCCATCCGAAAGACAGTTCCCCGCAGCGATGCCAGCTTGGGAGTGTCCAGCAATGCCATCAGTTCCAGCATTATATCTGGGGGCAACTTCACTTCCCGGACATGCTCCCCGGAAACACGCACCAGTCCGCTCCGCGGATCGAAGTCTCTGCAGTCATCCAGGGCCAGTACCTCGCCCAGTTTGAGTGCGCCGTAGCGCACCAGCAGGTAGACCAGCCAGATACGGCAGCGGGAGCGGTGCTGTGTAGCCTGGGTTCCGGCTTGACTCCAGATCCGGAAGGCTTCGGTCAAGGCTTCCAACCGTGCCGTATCCAGGTGCTTCACAGTGTCTGGTACTGCAAAGGTCTTGGCAGGGCAGAGCGCGTCGGGAATCTTCTTTCTTCTCCCCGCCTGTGCGTATGGGCGGTCCGGGTTGTTGGAGATCTTGCGCCCCTCGTGCATGGTGTCCACGAGAAACCGCAAGTCATTCTCCTTGAGAGATTGCAGAAAGGCTAGAAGCTTGTCGCGCATGGTACCGTTCTCCTGAGTGGAGGCTGTATCAGTCGGGGGGACCAGCTGTCCAAGCAGTCACGCTTCACTACGTTTTCGTGTCCTACTTGGCGGGATTTGTCTGGGCGTGTACCAAAGGGAGCAGACCGGCTATGCCTCAGGGGCCGGGTCGCCCCTTCAACCCGAACCAGTGAGGATTTATCATGATTCCCCTGCCTCGCCCATTCTTATGTGTTGTCGCGTTGCTGTTGGCTGTCCCCCTGTGCTGGAGCGCCCCAGCCAGGGGCGAAGAACTCACCGTGTCCGCAGCCGCAAGCCTGACCAACGCTTTTCAGGAACTGAAACCGCTCTACGAAGCGACGCACTCCGGCCAGACCTTGGTCTTGAACTTTGCAGCCTCCGGCCCCCTGTTGCGGCAGATCGCCGAAGGAGCACCGGTGGACGTGTTTGCCTCCGCAGACCAGAAGACCATGGACCAGGCCGAGGAGCAGAAACTCATGGATCCAGCAACCCGAGTGAATTTCGCGACCAACAGCCTGGTGCTCATCGTGCCCGCCGATTCCGGTCTGGGGCTGAAGCATACCGCGGAACTCACGGGCGAGAAGGTGCGGCGCATCGCCGTGGGCAATCCGGAAAGCGTCCCGGCTGGGCGATACGCCAAGGCCGCACTCATTGCCGCAGGGCTTTGGGACACCCTGCAGCCCAAGTTCATCCAGGCCGAAAGTGTGCGTCAAGTCCTGGACTATGTAGGGCGCGGCGAGGTAGACGCGGGGTTTGTCTACATGACGGATGCGAGCATTGCCGGGGACAAGATTTCCGTGCTGGAGACCATGGCAGGTCATGAGCCCGTGACCTATCCCGCGGCGGTTGTGGCTGCCTCGACGCACAAGGACACTGCCCACCGGTTCGTGCGGTTTCTCCTGGAGGCCGAGGCCCAGGCCGTTCTGGCCAAGTACGGCTTTTCCAAGCCCTAGGACCACATATGTCCGATCTCCTCCAGGCCCTCTTCGGGCCCGGTTTGCCGCGCTTGGACGCCATTCTGTTGACCCTCAGGGTGGCGTCCATCGCCACGGCGGTGTCCTTCGTATTTTGTGTGGGCTTGGCCTATCTCATGTCTCGGCGCAACTTTCCCGGCCGCGGGTTCATTGACGCCCTTTGCACCCTGCCCATGGTCCTGCCCCCCACTGTCATCGGCTACTATCTGCTGATCCTGGTGGGGCGCAAAGGTCTGTTCGGCGCCTGGCTGGCTGAACAGGGCATCCAATTGATCTTTTCTTGGCACGGTGCGGTGCTGGCTTCAACGGCCGTGATCTCCCCCCTGATCTACAAGACCGCCCGTGCGGCCTTCGAGGGCGTGGATCAGAATCTGGAGCACGCGGCCCGCAGCTTGGGAGCACATGAAGTAACCGTGTTCTTCAGGATATCCCTGCCGTTGGCCAAACGGGGGATTATGGCAGGAACCATGCTCGCCTTTGCGCGGGGCATGGGCGAATTCGGTGCCACGCTCATGGTGGCGGGCAACATCCCTGGCCGCACTCAAACCCTGGCCCTGGCCATCTACGACGCCTTTTCCGCCGGTCGGGACGCCGAAGCCGCCCTGTTGGTGGCCATCACCTCCCTGCTCTGCCTCGGCATCCTGCTCGGTGCGGACTGGCTTCTGGGCAGGGCACGGAGGAACTGATGTTCGAAGTGGATATCGAAAAACACTTCCCGTTGCGTCAGGGTGGTTTCCATCTCCGGGTCCTCTTTGCCACGGACTCCCGTAAGGTGGTGGTTTTTGGGGCCTCGGGTTCGGGCAAAACCCTGACACTCAAGGCCTTGGGAGGGCTGCTCACACCCGACCAAGGGCGCATTGCCGTGGGGGGGCGGGCCTTGTTCGATGCCGCAACCGGCCTGAACATCCCGGCCCGCAAACGCGGCATGGGTTATCTGTTCCAGGATTACGGGCTGTTCCCGCACCTCACGGTGCGCCAAAACGTGGGCTTCGGCCTAGCGCCGTTTTGGTCCTTTCACTCCGGCAGCGGCAGACGCTCCCGTGTGGACCGCCTGTTAGAGCGCTTCGAGATCGCCCATCTGGCAGGCTCCCTGCCGTGGCGCATTTCCGGGGGGCAGCGCCAACGCGTGGCCCTGGCCCGTGCTCTGGCACCCGAACCGGTCGCATTGCTCCTGGACGAACCTCTCTCGGCCCTTGATCCCTTGCTGCGCCGCAGGGTACGCCTAGAACTGCGCGAGACCCTGGCCCGGCTGGACCTCCCGGCACTGATCATCAGCCATGACCCCGAAGACGCCGAGGCCTTTGCCGACACCCTGGTGCTCATGCACAAGGGGCGCGTCACCCAGTGCCTGGACTACCGACAAGAGCGCCCCAACCACTCTTCGGCCTATGCCATGTTGGAAACACTGCTGCGGGGAGCCGGCAACGGCAGTTAATCCCGCTCCCCGCACGCCTGCTTCAGCCGTTCCAGGGCGTCCGTGGCTTCGCTTCTGACCAAGGTGCTTTCGTCCTTGCGCGCCGCATAGACGGTTTCCGCCACCTGGGCCAACCCCATGTACCCTAGGGCAAAGACCGCATGGTAGCGGACCAGGGGGTCCTGATGTCTCGCCAAATCCTGCAGGTAGGGCACGGCAGCCTTGCCGATGGCGGCCAGGGACCAGGCGGCATGGTGTTTGAGTGTCGGATGGGCCGATTCCACCAGTCCCACCAGGGTGGGAACCGCCTCGGTGCTACCGATGCATCCCAAGGCGTCTACAATGTCAATCTGTTGTGCGTGGGGGACCTGATCCAGCATCGCCACCAGGGGGCCGACTCCGGATCCAGCCCTGAGCTTGCTCAGGGCCTGGATGGCCCGGCTACGGACCTCGAAGTCGGTGCTACCCAGCGCGGTCAAAACCTCCTGCAGGTTCTCCGCGCAACCGATGTGCTGTACGGACCAGAGTGCCATGGCCTGTACCCTGCTGTCCTCGTCTCGCAGGGCCTGTGCCAGGTGTTTGGCTGCCGCGGGGTCCCTGAGGCGGCCCAGGGCATTGGCCGCGGCCGCACGCACCCGGTAGTGTTCGTCCTTGAGCCGTGCGGCGAACAGGGGCATGAAGGTTACACGACCAATGTCGCTCAGGGCGAAAACCGCCTCTAGCCTCACCTGCCAATCACCATCCTCCAGAGCAGCCGCAAAGGGCTCATGACCGCAATGGTGCGAACGTAGCCCTCTGATGGCATGCAGCCGTTGCACAGGGTCACCACGCACCAGCCAGCCTTCCAGCACGGCAACGGTGCGGGGATCGCCAAGGCGTTTTAGCGCCTCCACCACGGCGATTTCCCGGTGCCCCCAAGTAGGAGCATCAAGGAGAGGCCACAAGAACGGCGTCACTTCGACGCCCAGACGCACCACGGCGCCAATGGCCATTTCACGGGTATGCAAGCCCGGATCGCCCAATGCCGACAGCTGTTGCTCCAGGAGCGACGTAAGCTCTTCCGGGGGGAAAGCCATGGATTTCCCCTGTACCATGTCGTTGGACGTACCATCATTCCGGTCGAGCTTCTTGAGCCGTGGTGTCATGTCAGACCCTCCTTCAGGTGGACGCCCCGTGATGGAGCGCGACGTTGCAACTGTTTTGGCAATACCCAAGGACCAAGAGGTGCTGCGGGGCGATGCCGTACCGGGAGACATGCGCCACCTTGAAGCGGAGATTGTTGTCCACATCGAGCCCAGTATTCCACGCAACACCGCCCTGATGGGCTCCCCATGCGGCACCAGGCACCGCATCAGGCTTTCACTGCGCCTCCGCTCTTCACGCCGCCTCGGGGCACGAACCCGGCCAGCCGGTTTTCGGCCCAGCGCAGGGCTTCAGGCGTGTCCAAATCCACCAGTATCATGGGATCGGACACGCCCAATTCCTTGACAAGGCTTGGATTCCGAACCGCATCCCGCGCCAGGCAGCCTTCCAGACCCTGCTCCCCGTTCCAGGACAGGATCGCCGGGGTCAGGCTCCGGTGCAGCAGGGGGGGGTGCCCTCGCTCCCCTCGCCAGGTCGGGTGCAACTGCCACGGTTCCTCTTTGCCCCAGGCCGTGAGCAGTGCCTGGAGCGTTCTGGAACGCACCAGGGGTATATCCACCGGCAAGAGCAGGAACGCTTCCGCCTCTGCCGCCCAGTCCGACCAGGCCGCCACTCCGGCCTGCACGGAGCTGAACATGCCCCGGTGGTGCTCCGGGTTGTGGATCTCCGCCACTTCCAGGCGTTGGAGCTCCGGTCGCAGCAACGCGGCGCGGTCGCCGCTGACAACACCGATTCGCATCACTCCCGCCTGCCGGAAGAGCGTCACGCAGCGTTCCAGCAGCGTGCTTCCGCCCAGGGGCAGCAGCGGTTTGAATGCGCCCATGCGCGAGCCGCGCCCTGCGGCCAGGACTAGTCCGGCAACTTTCATGCTGCATCACTCCTTGCCGCGTTCGGCCCGTACCTGGATGATCTCGGCCAGGATGCTCACCGCGATCTCCGCCGGGGTCCGCGCACGGATGTCCAGGCCAATGGGGCAGCTCACGCGGGTCAGGTCGGCATCCGTGAATCCCTCCTGACGGAGGGCGTGGTATACTCCAGCCCGCTTGCTCAGGCTGCCGATCATGCCGATATACCCCGCCTGGGAGCGCAGGGCCTGCCCCAAGAGGCTCTTGTCGTGCTGGTGCCCCCTGGTGACCAGGATCACGAGGCTGTCCTCGTCCAAGGTCTCGCCCAGCAGGGTGTCCAGGCTGCCCGTGCCGTCCAGCACGGGCGGCACCAACACCCGCTCCGCCATGGGGAAACGCCGGGGGTTGGCATATTCGGGGCGGTCGTCCAACACCACCAGGCGCAAACCCAGACGCGCGCCCATGATGGCCAGCTCCAGGGAGATATGCCCCCCGCCGCAAAGGTAGAGCGTGGCCGGCAGAAGCAGGGGCTCCACCAGGAGCAAGGCCCCATGGTGCTCCAGCAGAAAGGGAGGCTGGCCGCGCCGGACCTTGGGGACTGTGGCGTCCAGCAGGTCGCTGGGGGGCGTCCAGATACCACGTACCTGCTGGGGTTCCGTGCCCTCGGCGGGCAAGACCAGGCAACGGCCGTGGAGCGGCGCCTCCAGGCTTCCCGTCTCCAGAAGCACCAAGCTGAAAGCCCGGCGACGGGCTGAGCCCGGGTCTGCCAGAGTCTGAAACAAAGCGAGGTGTTCCGCTGTGGGAAGAAAAGGTTCGCAGAGCACTTCCATGCGCCCCCCACAGATCATGTCCATGCCTTCGCTGTATGGCGAGTTCAGCTCGAAGCGTTGCAGCAGGCTCTTGCCCGTACGCAGGGTCTCCAGGGCCAGGGCCGTGGACTGTCCCTCCACGACGCCCCCGCCGATACTGCCGTGCACGGCGCCGTCCTGGGTGACGAGCATCACGCTGCCCGCACCTCGTGGGGCCGAGCCGTCCTGGTTGACCACGGTGACGAGGGCGCAGGGCTCCTCTTGGCACAGGCGTTGGAGGGCAATGGCCGGAAGTGACTTCATGACGCAACCCCATGAGTCTAGTCGTGGTTGACGATGATGCGGGGCTTGGCAGGGCGGGAGCCGCTCCAGGGCCAGGCGGCGTGCAGCTCCAGGTCCAGTGCCAGCCCCCTGTCTGAAGCCGCGCTCAAGGGCGGCACGGCCGTCAACTCGGCACGCAACTGACCGGCCAGTTTCCTTGCATCTCCCACAGGCGTGATGCAGCCCGTGAGTTCAAGCCTGGCTCCTTTCGCCCCACTGTGCAGGGTGGCCTGCATGTGCAGCAGCTCCGGCACGGCAAGCAAGGGCGGAAGCAGATCGTGTAACCGGAGCACTCCCCCGCCGGGCAACGGTACTGCCTCGTCCAGACGGCCGACAACGCTGTCCAGGCGCCGCAGTTTGCTGCCACAGGGGCATGGCTCCGGGATGAAACGCGCCAGATCGCCGGTACGGTAGCGCAGGAGCGGCATGACTTCACGTTGCAGGGTGGTGATCACCACCTCGCCCCACTGGCCTTCGGCTACCGGTTCCACCCCGGCCGGGTCCACGATTTCCAACAGGAGATCGGCCTCGCGCAGGTGATAGCCCCGGCGGGCCGCACATTCAACCCCGCCCCCGAATCCGGTTTCCGTGAGCCCATAATGCCTGAAAACCTGACAACCGAACAGACTCTCGACCTCGCGGCACAGAGGTTCCGGTGCGTATTCGCCCGAGAGCAGCACCCTGGATACGGAAGGGGCGCGTCGTCCTTTGGCCGCCAGGTACCGGCCCAGGGCCAGGACCTGGGAAGGCAGCCCCACCAGACAGTGGCTTCCCTGCTTGCGGATGTCCAGTACAGCAGCCTCGGGGTCAAGGACCAGTCCATGCACGTGGTTGATCACGTCCAGGGAGGCCAGGGCCCTGGTGAGCAGACCGCCGACGCTGCCCGGCGCCGGACCGGGCATGAGTGTCATAACGCGCTGCCCCGGCTCCACCAGGGCGCGCATGCCGTGCCGGAAGAAATCCACGGTGCGCTCCAGATCTCTGGCGCCGAAGAACAGGCGTTTGGGAGCACCCCCGCTGCTGGTGCCCGATGTCTGCAAAGTGACCACATGGGCTACCTGGGCCTGGGAGCCGCAGAGGAAGCGTAACGGGTCGTCGCGCAAATCCTCCGGGCTGGTGCAGGGCAGTCGGGACAACTCCGCCAGTGATTCCCGAGGTCTTTGGGGCACCCCGGCCAGGCGCTCCCGATAGAAGGGACTGTGCCTGCGCACCAGACCCAGGGTTTCGTTGAGCGCAGCCAGTTGCCAGGCAGTCAGGGTCTCGGAATCCAGCGACACGGCTTCGGAGCGTGGCTCGCCGATCAGGCCCGCGATCCAGGCGTCCAGAGGGGTACGGGGGATGAGGGAGATGGTCATGAGCGCCCCCGATAGAGTGGCGTGCCGTCCCTGGCCGTGAGATTGTAGGCGCAGAAAGGAACCAGGCGGCCGTCCGGGGCCACGCAGTGGATGCAACAGCCCTGGAGGCGTTCGAGATCGAGGGTCCAGGCATCCTGAAAGGCCATGGCCGATACCGAGAACAAGGCCGGTCGCAGCTCCTGCAGGAAGCGGTCGAAATCGCCTCCGGTCTCCGAACTCTCGGAACGGGAAACACCGGCCCACTGCATGGCCGTGTAGGTCTTGGACTTGCGGGCGCCCTCCGCCGCCACCAATGGCTCGGGGGCGTTCTGCGGGCAGCAGCCCCCGGAGCTTCGCCCTTGCAGGACCTCCAGCCCTCCCGCAGCCGTGCACCGATAACGGGCATGGAAGGAGCACAGGGCGTGTTCACAGCCCGGGGGGGCGCAGTGCCTGGCTCGCACCAGCCCGGCGGTCTGCTGCTCCAGGCCGCGCATGAGCTCCGGCAGGGTCAGGCGACCCCTGTCGTCCGGGGTTGCGGGATAGCGGCCGAAATAGCTCACGGGCTGGAAGTGGACCCCGCGCACATGGGGACCGGCCTGGAGCGCGAAGTCCAGAATCGCACCCAGCTGCCGGTCGTTGACCCCCGGCACCACCGTGGGCACCAGCACCACGCCCAGGCCGAGTTCGCCGCAGCGCTCCACGGCCCGGCGCTTGAGGTCCAGCAGCGGGCGCCCCCGCAGGCAGACGTACACCGTGTCGTCCGTTCCGTCGAACTGCAGGAAAACCGAGGCCAGCCCGGCCTCGCGCAGAGCCAGGCCGAAGTCCGGGTCCTGGGCCAGACGGAGGCCGTTGGTGTTGAGCTGGATGAAGTCGAAGCCCTTGCCGCGCCCCATGGCCACCAGGTCCGGCAGGTCGTCGCGCAGGGTGGGTTCACCACCGGAAAGTTGGATATTGCACGGCCCCGAGGCCTCCAGCACCCGGTCGTACCAGAAGCCGACCTGGGCGGGGGTGGGATCGTCCTGCACGCCAGCTGCTTCACCGGCCCGGGCAAAACAGACCGCGCAGCCCAGGTTGCAACGCTGGGTGACTTCCAAGAGGGCCGTGCAGGTGTGCTGGCCGTGCTCCGGACAGAGCCCGCAGTCATAGGGGCAGCCATCCCGCACCGCATGGAAGGCCCGCAAAGGGGCGGACGGCGTCTTGGGCCGCAGCCAGGAGTCGAACCCCGGCTCGCCCCGCCAGATGGGGGTCCGGAAGCTGCCGTGCTCGGGGCAGGTCTTGACCAGAGAAACCACATCGCCCTGACGTACACGCTCCGCCGGGAGCCGTCGCAGGCATTCCGGGCACAGGCTCAAGGTCTGGGTGGAGTAGCTGGCCGCATGCTTCACAGGCTCGCATCCTTGGGCACGGTGGGGTCGATGCCCTGCTCCTGCAGGATTTCCAGCACCCGGGTGTAGACACCCATGACCAGGCCGCCGCAGCGCGAGGGATCCGGGGGCGCGTCGCCCAGGATGTCGGCGCAGCGAATGCCCGCGCATTCGGCGCAGGCTGTGCCCCGAAACCAGTCAACCAGATCGGCCACCATGAGCTGCAGGCGTTCGTGCTCCTGCTCCTTTGGGCCCCCCTTGCCGGTGTACAGGCCCAGCAGACAGATACCGCCGAGCAGAGCGCCGCAGAGTTCGCCGCTCTGCCCCAGTCCGTGTCCCAATCCGGCCGTGGCCCGCACCAGTTCGGGATTCTCGCGCCCCTGCAACTCCAGCCCCAGCAGAACGATCATTTGGCTGCAGCAGTAGCCCTGGGCCGCCATTTCCAACAACGGCAGAGAAAGGTCATTCATGCGCCACACCCCCCTTGTTGTCCTTGCACGCCACCAGCAGGCCGTAACCCCAGCGGTTTCGAACCGTACCGCCGCACTGCTCCCCTGCCAGCAGCACCCCCTCCAGGGGCGTAAGCCCGGCAAAGGCCAATCTGGCCGCAAGTTCGAGCAACTGCCGTGTCCGGTCTTCCGTATGCAGCACCCGAAAGCCCGCGGCGCAAACCCGCTCCACCAGTTGTTCCCAGCCCACGGCCCCAACCAGGCAGCAGTGCTTCAGTCCTTCCTCCACGGCCGGGGCCGAGGTTCCGCTCCGCAGATAGATGTCCGAGAGCAGCAGATAGCCGTCGGGGGCGAGGACCCGACGAAACTCCGCCAGGGCCTGTTCCGGGCGCTCCAGCAGGGAGAGCACGCATTCGCAGAGCACGGCCGCGCAGGTGGTGTCACGCAGGGGTAGTTGCCCAAGGTCCCCCCGACACAATGGCGTTTCGTCGTTTTGCCCCTGCCGGAGCAGCAGGTCGGAAAGATCCACCCCGATGGCCCTGAGCCCCCGCTCAATTCGCAGGTGCCGCACCGTGGTCCCGGTACCGCAGCCTGCGTCCAGCACCAGGGCTCCGGATGGGAGGTCGCAGTGCGCCAGCAGGCTGTCCGTGAGGGCCAGGCCTCCGGGCCGCAAGGCTCCCCCGGTGGTCTCCCGGAAGAGCGGCGACTCGTAGAGCGGCTGCTGTGCAGCCCCTCCCCTGCTCACTTGTCCTCCAGAATCTGCTCCACTTCGAGCATCTTGCCCGTGGCCAACTCCTCCGGCACAATGGCCAAACCGCAACGGGCGCACTGGGGCAGCTCGATGACGAACTCGCTCCCCATGTACGTCACCCGCACGGGGCCGGGCACGAGAACCTCGCCACAGGCTGCGCAGCTCCACCCCGCGTAGGGGGCAATGAGTTCCGGAAACCGCTGCATCACTCCCCTCCTGTCACGATGTGCATGCGGTGGCTCCAGGCCGCGTGGATCCTGAAGCAGGCTCCCTGTCTGGTCTCCTGGGTCAGGGGGGTGTAGGCCACCCACCAGGTGACGGCCCCTTCCCGCACGGGGGCGAGATAACGCGACTTGTCCGGGGCGACGGCCTTGCGGCCCTTGCGCTCTGCCTGCCAGATCGTCTTTTGCAGATCGGCCATGAGAATTCGGCGACGGTCGAGCAGGGCCTGGAGTTCCGGCTCAAGGACGAGCTCCAGTTCCTCCCAGGGTTCGCGCGCCGCCACCGCCCCCTGCCAAAGCTCCTGCAGGAGCTCCCGCCGCAAGCGCCTGCGGTTCTCTCTGCGGTCGGCCAGGCCCGGAACCCGGCGCACCAGGGGTTCCGCCTCGATAACCGCCGCGCCTTCGCCAGCGGGCCTTGCAGCGTGAGGCGCGCTGCCCGGGAAGAGCAGGTCCAAGAGGTGCAGCACCGGCTTGCCGTCCCGGGCCAGGCTGTCACGACACATGGCGCAGTAGGTCACATAAGGGGCGCTGCTGCGTCCTGCCCGGCGCAGGGCGGTCTCCCGCCCCAGAGCCGGGTTGGCCGCCTCCTGCAGACCGCCATAGCCGCAGCATTCGGTCAGCTCCCCGCCCAAGGCAAGCTCCTCCACCCCGCAATCCAGCCCGGCCAGGAGTTCGCGCACGCTGTGTCGCAGGGCCGGGGTCTCCCGGGTGGTGCAGGGGTCGTGCACGGCCAGGGGGGCAAGGCCAGGACCGGCGGCGCCCTCGGGCAAGCGGTGGGCGGCCATGAGCTCCCACAGGGACGTGGCGGGCAGGTCCGGGGCCGCACGGCGCAACTCTTCCAGACAGGTGGGGCAGGCAGCCACGATGCGGGGGCGCCCCTGCTCTTCCCAGGCGGAACGAATCCGCGCCACGCTGGCATCCCGCAACTCTTTGCGACCTGCCCAGTCCGCGGGGGCGCCGCAGCAGTGGAGCATCAGCCCCACCCCGCCCGGGAGCGTCTCGCGCAACCAGGCGTACACCGCGCGCACCTGCTCCGGCGCGGACCCGGCGAGCTGGCAGCCGGGAAAAAAGAGGTAATCGCTGCGCTCCAGGCCCGGCTCGCAGCAGGCCAGAGAAGCGTCCGGCGCAACGCTCGCGGCCAGGTCCGCCAAGGCAAAGGCGTGGGCCGACGGGGGCATGGTGCCCTTACGCACCTTCTCGGCCCGCACCCCGGCACAAAGCTCGCCCATGTGGAACCCGTGGGGGCAGACCTTGGCGCAGAGCCCGCACAACGAGCAGGAGTTGATGAGTTTGTTGGCCTGGTGCAGCCCTTTGACAATGGATTCGTTGTTGTAGATTTCCCGCGTGTACTTCTTGGGGTACCCCTTGAAATGCTCCAGATAGACGCAGACTTTCACGCACTCCAGGCACTGGCAGTTCAGGCAGCGCGCGGCCTCGGCCGTCGCCTCCTCCGGGGTGTAGTACTCCGCAGCGGGCTGCACCCGGGGCAGGGACTCCACGTCGGCCACGCTGGTGAAGAGCCGAGTGGCAAAGGCGCCTTCGCGCTCCCGCGAGGCTGTGAGGGAGGCACCCTGTAGAAAGCGGTCCATGGATACGGCGGCGCGTCTGCCGCTGCTAGCAAGGGCCATGGGACCAGGAGGTTCGGCTCCGGCCACTCCGGCGGCGAACCAGCCTGTCCGCGACAGGGTCAGGGTAACGGGGTCCGGCAACTCCCCGGCGCTCAGGCCGCAAGCGGCCCGCAGCAGTGTCACCGTGTCGGCCTCGAAGGCGGAGAAATCGACGCAGGCCACGGGGAAACGTGCAGCCAGTTCCTCCAGCAGGGCGGGGTCGGGCATGGCCCGCTCCAGGGGCTGAAACGCCGCACCGAGGCCCTGCAACCGCGCCATCTCCTGTTTCAGGACAGCGGGAGGCAATACGTCGGGAGGCAGCTCCAACAACATGCCCCCCAGCAAACCAGGAGGATGAAACACGGTGGGGTGATAGCCCTTTTTCGCCAGGTCCCAGGCTGCGCCGAGGCCCGCAAGCCCGGCGCCGAGAATGGCTGCCGCGCGCCCCCTGCCGGGCAGGCGCGTGATTTTGCCCGGAGTGCTCTGCTCCAGGCAGATCCGCTCCAAAGCGCCAATGGCCAGGGACTCCCCGGCGTCCTTGCGGTGGCAAACCGTCTCGCATGGGTGTTCGCAGATGCGCCCCAGAACGTCCGGCAAGGGCATGGTCCGCTCCAGGATCTTCCGGGCCTCGCCAAAGCGCCCCTTGCCCATGGCGGCCATGAAGGCCCTCACGTCCACATGCAGGGGGCAGACAGCCTGGCAGAGGGGCGGTTCCTCCTGGCTGCATCGGCTTTCCCAGGCCCGCAGTTCGTGTTGTTCCATGGTCTTCGCCCCGTGGGTGGAAAAAAGGATTGTCGTTTTGGGTACGGCCGGCGGAGCGTGGCAGCCCCGCTGGCCGTGGTCATCCCGGATCTCGTTGATTATTGCTTGGCCTTGAGCGCGGCCAACACCTTTTCCGGCAGCGCGGGCAGTCTGGTGATGCGCACACCGCAGGCGTTGTTGATGGCGTTGATGATAGCCGCGTGGGGGCAGGTCAGGGGCAGCTCGCCCACGCCCGTGGCGCCGTGCGGGCCGTCAGGCCGGGGGGTTTCCACATAGAAGATCTCCATGTTGTCGGGGACCTGCTTGATGTAGGGGAAGCCCGCACCCACCATGGTCTGGTGCTTCTTGATGTCCTCGAAGTCCTCGG
>CAZSRS010000054.1:0-21761 GCA_964609625.1 uncultured Desulfovibrionaceae bacterium | reverse complement strand
TTAATTGTCAAAGAGCTTGGCTTCGCGACGCTTCCGATTCCGTTCCTCGTCGCGAAAGGTTAAATTACGAAAACTCGACCAGGGTGTCAACTGCTTTTTTTCAGATCATCACTTCTTAACATATAAGATCCAATTATCATTGATAAAAAATTTTACACTTGGGCCTCGAATCCAGACACCCAATTCCACTCTCTTCCACCAAGAATTGTTTGACGGCACCCCCGTCTTCAGCTAATCACAAAGGGATACGTGCACTTGCCTCGCAACGACTAGCGGTGCCCGGCCCAACAAGCTCTGAAACAAACAGAGAACGACAAAACATGTACGACAGCATCTCACCTGAAAATGTCGTCCAGCGCTTCGCCTCGCTGGTGCAATCCTTCGATTTTGAAGATGAATTTCGCGTCCTGGAAATCGGCAAGCTGCATATCGTCAAGAAAAGGAACGCCCTGAGAGAACTCAAGGCGCTCTACGTCGCTCTCTGGAAAATCGCCTTGGACAAATCCTTGCCTGATCAAGCCGACGACATTTTCCAACGCTTCCTCGACTCCCTGGCCCAAAATTTCAAGCTCAACGACAACGCCTCAGCCTTCCTCAAACGCCGCATCGCCGTCTATGACACCCTGCTCAACCCCACCAAGGAGCAGAACTTCACGGATGTCGCTTCCAAGCTCCTGACCACCATTTCCAAGCGCAAGGAGCCCCGGCAGAGCCTCGTGCTCAAACTCTCCCTGCACATCCGCAAGGTCTACACCCTGATCTTCAAGGAGCTGATCTGACCACCGGGCAGCTCGTGATACACCTCTTCGACTTCCCACCGCCCTCATGAACACACCGCTCTCCCTCCAAGACAAAATCCGTATTGCCGAAGAACGATTCGTACAACTGCTGGAAACCGCGACTCCAGAGTCCATCCACGTGGCCTGGACCGGGGGCAAGGACTCCACCACCGTGCTGCATCTCTGGCAGGAGTTCCTGCACCGACGCGGGCTGAACGCTCCGGTGTGCGCAGTAAACATCGACACCGGCGTCAAGTTCCCCGAAGTCCTGGCCCTGCGCGATCACCTGATTGCCGCGTGGGGGCTCGACTGCCACATCGCCCGCCCCGAGGTGGATATCACCGCCTATCCCCTGGCCAAGGACGTAGCGCGCTGCTGCGCCGAACTCAAGATCGCGCCCCTCAAACGCTCCATCCAGGAGCGCGACGTGGCTGTACTGCTCACCGGTCTGCGCCGCGACGAACACCCCAGCCGGGCCGGGCGCCCCTGGCAGGAGCAGCGACAGGACCCGCCCCATGTGCAATGCAACCCCATCCTGGAGTGGAGCGAAATGGACGTCTGGGCCTACATCATGGAGCGCGGACTGCCCTATTGCGAGCTTTACGACCAGGGGTACCGCTCCCTGGGGTGCGTTCCATGCACCACTCCTCCGGGAGCGGTCCAAGGCGAGGGAGAGCGTGCCGGTCGGGCCTCGGACAAGGAACGTCTTCTGGAGCAGTTACGCAGCCTCGGGTATTTCTGAAACGTAGCCATCTTCTTGAAGCGTTTTTCCCTGGAATTTGAAGCAGAATCACCCCGTCAGCTGTTTGGTTGTCCGCAGGACAGCAACCACTTCAAAACCACGTTTTCGCCAGGCCGATGCACTTGAACTTGACGTGTCTTACGTGTTTCTTGGCCGCGGCAGGAGATCCAGGGCGATGCCGGCCACATACTCAAGACATGGATATCGCCGGAACGCAAGATACTTCTTCTAGAGAGAGGATGACCTGTCGGGCGAAGACCCGAGATATCCTGCTGTCGGCGTCTGAGAACCTATGTTTAATGCCGTGCTTGCATTGCGTGCCGTTGTTAGGTAAGAGACGAGTAGAACGTTGACATAAACGTTTAATGTACATACTTGCTATCATGCAGGGAGTTTTATCAACATTATATTGAGAAAGTCTATATTCTTGGCGGACTCCACCTGTTTTTAACTAGTACATCCGCGCGGTGCGGGATAGTAGCTTCTCTGTGTGAGGAACACGCATAAGATCATGCTGCTTGTAGCTTCTGCCCTCTGGGTCTCTAGTGGAAACGTTTCTTACCGACCGCAGGGCTTTCGATAAACAAGACAGGTACTGCCCAAGTGAGTTTGTCTCCCACTCCCTGCAACTTCGAAGAGGTCGTAACCTCGACCAAGCCTTTCCGATCTCCGGCTGCAATTCAAGCCAGAATCCCGTTATTGGAGCGCAACTACACGCCGAAATCTCAGGTGTGCCAAACCACCTTGTTCAACGGAACAAGTGGCCCCTCCCGCACGTTGCCACTGATTGCCGCTCTGTCATTCCCTTCCTGCCCATGGCTTGTGCGCATGCTTACCCCGCAGCTTGGTTCTGTCTGGATTAGTCCTGGGCAAATTGCAGCTTCACACATTGCACAAGGCGTTCCTCACGTGCACAACGAGCAGTTGCAGGACTTGGCACTTGTCAAGGCTTGTCACGACGTGGCGAAGGCATTGACGTTTCCCACTGTCTTGCCGAGGCCCGAAGGTCTCGGCATGGAGTGCCATGCACAGATTGGCGCGACTCGAGAGAACTTTTCACACGTATCTTCTTTCATGATTGATCAAAACGACTGGGGGGATTTTCATATACATTGTACGCAGCATCGAGAAAAGGCTACTCGATCTCACGAGACCTTACTCTTTTGCTGTGCCCGTCATGCTTCATGGTTATTATCTGTTCTCACATTGCAAACGGGGGTTAAAATGATGGTTTTCAAAAAGGATAGACTGTTCAGACTTGGTATCCACACTCTAATCGCAGTATTGCTCCTTGGAGGATGTGCGAGCAAGTATGGCGCACAGATCACTACTGTCGAATTCTATCAGAAGTGTTACCAGCCGATTCAGGATTTGCGCGATGCGGAAAAGGCCTTCAACAACACCGTCGCGGGAACGATCATCGCCGGCGCGGTATTGGGAGGTATTGCCGGCGCACTGACAGGTAGACCACATGCGGCTTTAATCGGTATTGGAGTAGGTCTCGCTGCGGGTACTGTCGCCGGGTACGCCCTTGCAAAGCAGATGGAATTCCAGGATGACAACAAACGTCTCGCGAGTTACATCAAGGACCTCGATGGCGACATCTCCGGCTTGGACCGGGTCACGGCAGCGGCACAGACGGCCAGAATCTGCTATGACGAGCAGTTTTATATCGCCCTTGATGCTTTCAAGGCAGGCAAAATGTCCAGAGAAGATTTTAACAGACGATACACCGAGATCAAGAATGGAAGCATGGAAGCGGGGCAGATACTTGGCGTAATCATTGATTCCGCCTCCAGCAGGGACCTAGCATTCCAGGATGCACTCAAGAAAGAATCCGAGAAAGCGAAACGTGCAGTTCCAAAGCCCGTGGCGTCGGTGGTTGCCGCACATACTTCCACTCGTCAGCAGCATGAACCAACGGCAAGTGCCAAATCCCCGCAAGACAAAAAAAGCGGTGTTTCCAACTCTTCCGCCCCAGGCAAGACCGCCCTGCAACAAAAAGTTGCTCAAGCCATGGCTCCCAAAACGAATACGAAGGCCAAGCCCTCTGTGCCCAAAGTACGGCAGGCTGAGACAAAGCAGACTGAACCGAGCGCCAAGCCGGTGCAGGGCGAGAAACCCAAGACAGCTGAACAGCCCGCAGCAAGCCGAAACATCGCGAAGAGTGAAAAACCGGCAGCTCCAAAGCCAAAGCAGGCTGCTACCGAGTCCCCCAAGGTCCGGATTGCTGAAACCGGAGACCAACTGACCGACATGAGCACCCGCCAAGCTATTTACTCCCACAAGGTAACCAACGCAAAGGACCAGAAGGCGCTTCTCGACGAAGTGCAGGCGGATCGCGAGAAGCTTGTGGCTCAGCTGACAGGTTAACTCTCTACAGAGGTTATATTGACTTCAAGGGATGTTTTCGCATTCATGACCGCTCACCTTCTCTCCCCGGCCTTGTGTGACACTTGGCCGGGGAGTCATTGTGACTCGGCATACCAAGGTGCGATCAAAACACGTTCTGCATTATGATTGCAGCGGCTTGCGCGAAACCTTGTTTTCGCCAGCCATACGCTGGCTCCGCTCGCGGCGTGGCATCACGCCTCTCGCTCTCGATACCTAGAACAAGGTATCAGACGACTACCGCAATCTAATGCGGTCATGGAGATATGGAAAGATCATGTCGACAACCCAGTGCCGTCTCTCGATCTTATCGCTCTCAAGGCATGCCTTGTCAGTATTTCCCTGCTCCAACCTTCACATAACTCTTCTGGTTTGCGTTTCTATCTTCTTTCTGTGTTTATCGCTTGCAGAGCATGCACGATGCGAAACGCAGTCATTGGATACCATACTGGCAGAGAATGCCTTGTTGGAAGCGGAAAACAGGAAACTCAAGGAGCTACTGCAGGAAGAGCCGTGCGTCATACGTAACGCATTACCCTTCATCGCGGCGAACGTACGGGAGGGGTGGAGTTTCGCGGATGAAGCTACCCTAACTCCCATCGACCCGACGCAAATAGAAGCCGCCACCGTCATGATCCTGGTTCTTGAACCCAGCTTTGCCATGGGTACGGGATTCTTCGTGGCCAAGGACATAGTTGTCACCAGCAGTCATGTGGTCGCTGGGGCACCTTATGTCGGGATATTCAGCAAGGGGCTCAAGCGGCCGCTTGTCGGAGAGGTCATCGCCTCCACGGATGCGGGCGGAAGGGACTACGCCATCATTCGGATCGAACCACAGGAAGCGACTGTAGCGCCATTGCCCTTATGCGCGACCGTCCGCAAGACCGAACAGGTCGGAACCTGGGGTTTTCCCGGTGTGATAAGCCTCGATGATCCCAAGTTCAAAGACCTCCTCAACGGCGATCTTTTATCGGTTCCGGAGGCGGTCTACAGTGAGGGAGTGGTCAATGTGGTTCGCGAGCCCCCCCCTGTCGAGATCCTGCATACCGCGGTAACTTCCCATGGCAACAGCGGTGGACCGTTGGTCAACGCACGGGGCTGTGTGGTCGGCATCAATACCTATATACAGGAGGATGGCCGGTCATACCGACAAACAAGCATATCCCTCGGCGCGGGCGATCTTGCAGCGTTTCTTCGCTCCCAGGGGATTCATCCTTTGTTGTACGAATAGACAGCACGCAAGGAAGAGAGTGGTCGTTTATGAATGGGACACTGATAGCATCCACCTCGCGTGGAAGCATGCATCCATTGGCGTATCAGGGCATCTTTTCCACAGATTGTCATCATCAACTCGTCAGTATCCTACGAAGCCGCCTCGGCGACACCCATGTCCTGCTCTTTGCCGAGCCGGCATACGACGCTGGCCAGGATATCGTCGACTGGTATTCCCCTGTTCAAGGCACCCCCATCAAACTTGTCGATCTACCGACGGACAGGCAGGAACAGATCCGTCCTTCGCTCCTCAAGATGGCCAACGAAATCATGCAACATGTCCAGGAGTTGAAGAACACCGGCGACAACAAGCGTGTCTTGGCGGGAAACATCCTCGAGTTGGCATTGCAATATCCGGACGAGGAATGCATCTATCTCGTCGGCGAACAGCCCGTGCTCATCTGCTGGGGATTCGGCCCTTCAACTTCGGGAGCAAAACCGCAAGACTTGTCGCGCCTCGGCGCATTCAAGCCACGCCCGGAGCATGACGTCGTTCCAACGACGGAAACGCCTCCTCAGGCGAAAACGGTGCAGGCCGACCCTCCTCCTGCTCCCCCCACGGTATCCGAAGAACGCCCTGAATCACCCCGGAGCGGCAGAAGGTTCTGGTTGTGGCTGTTGGTTGCCTTGCTTGGCTTGCTCTTGCTGTTGCTGCTGTTGTGGCCTGAATCCCTCAACTCTCTCTCGCAACGGCTGGGCAGTCCAGTTTCCTTGAAGTGGCTTCTCTGGGCCGCGTTGGGTGTATTGTTGTGTGTCCTTCTCTACTACTTCGCATCAAGTTTGCGGTGGTTGCTCTTTCCCTTGGGCATAGGATTGCTCTTGCTTCTTCTCTGGAATCTATTCGGTGGGCAGCTCAAATGGCCTTTCTCTTTTTCCATGCCTCGGCTGTCCGAGATGTTTTCCTCCGCCCCCCTCGCTGTGCCGAAAGCGCCCGCGATGCCTGCCGGCCAACCACCGTCCGATCCCGCGGGACCGCTCGACGCAGCGACGCAGCGAGGCGAGGAATTGCGCGAGGAACGCGCCGCCCTGTTGGCTGCCTTGGCCGACAAGGCCGCGGAATGTTCCCAACAGCCTGCCGATAATCCCGTACTCCCTCCCGTGGAAGAGGAGTTGCAGGTCCCGGAAGATGTTCAACAAGGAGGACATCTCGACTTCATTGAAGGGCGGTGGCGTGGTGACTCCGATCTTGCAACGCCTTCTGACAATGTCGTTGTTGAATATGTTTTTGATGCCCTTGGGAAGGGAACCATTACCGTAACGACAGCCCATAAAACATGCTCGGCACCGGTGAGCGCATCGATTGGGGAAGCAGGTATCCTGCTCATAGAGTCCGATACGACGATCCCATGCTCCTCAGGCGCTCCGATCGACGGACAACGCGTCGAATGCGTCGGTACGGGCAGCTCGACAAGATGCACTGGACTCAATGTCACGTCTAGGCAACAGTGGGCAGCAAGGTTCGTAAAATTCTAAACTTTCTGGCTCATGAGGAACACCATGATACTCCGCATCCGCTTATTCCGCCGTCACTCCGTATTTACAGCGGCCTTGGTGTGTCTGAGTCTTTTCCCGATACCGGGCCTTTGCAGCGAGACCCCTGAGCCACTGTTGAATCGCCCGGAACGCCCGCCACGAACTGGTACGATGCCCGAATCTCCTCCCGGAGTGGTGGTTGTCCCTCCCCTTGGCGCCCCTGGCGTGAGAGTAGGCAAGACTACTGAAATACCAGATGCATCCGCGCCGCATGAGAGCATCGCGCCAGGCGAGCAACTCCCACTCGAGCTTCCAGAGGCCGTTCTTCCCTCGGAGACAAACGTGGCGCCGGACGTGCTCTTGCCTCCGCTGGAGGAACAGGGAGCGATTCCAGGCAATGCCACGATCCCCACCCCCGAGGACCAAGTCCTTCTCGTGGATCCCCAGCCGACTCCTGATACCGATGCACCGCCCCTGTCCGTTCTTCCTACTGAAGAGAGCGTACCAGGGCCTTTGACGGATGCGCTGGTCACCCCTGATGAACAGCTTCTGCCCGAACTTCCAGAGACCGTACTTCCCGCGGAGACAAACGTGGCGCCGGACGTGCTTTTCCCCCCCGTGGAGGTGCAGGGAGCGCCCCCAGGCAATGCTACGCTCCCCGACCCTGGGGACGCTGTCCTCCTCGTGGATCCCCAGCTGATTCCTGATTCCCATGCACCGCCATTGTCCGTTCTTCCCACTGAAGAGAAATCGCCTGATTTGTTGATCAAAGACAGCGTACCAGGACCGGCGGTGGGGCAGAATGAGATCGCGCCCCAGTCTACCGAGCCACTGACCATCCCACAGGGAGCCACGGTTTACGATGCGACGGGCAACCCCGTGGCCATCCAACCCGATGGCGCGACAGTGTTGCCCGATGGCGGTCGCATCGTCGACGAACAGGGGCGTGTGATCGTTGTGCAGCCGGGGGGACGGGTGCAGCTGCCCAAGCGGCCGCTGACTCCCGGAGATTTCTTGCCTAAAGCCGCGAAGGAAGCTCCTCCCGAGCAACCTGCTCCACCAAAGGAAAAGCAGGGCAAGGACATCCCAAAAAAGACACCGCGACCCGAGGCACCTCGGAAACAAAAGCAGGAGAAAGAGCCGCCCGTCCCTGCACAAAAAACCAAATCAAAGTCCGGAGAGAGATTCGAGATCCCCCAGGAGGCCTGCGACAATCGGACTTTGGATTTCCTGGCAGGCTGCTGGAGGGGGCTCGTAACCCTGACAGGCGGTCAAGAAGTTGTGATTCGATTGTGCTATGACACCAACGGGAACGGAAAGAGAACAACTGAGTACTTGAGGCGGGGTTTAACATGCTCCGGAGCGTCAAAGGCGCGCTGGGGAGCCAATCAACTTTCCTTCACGTTCAAGGAACTCTACTGCTCTAATGGTGAACAACGCACAGATATCCCTATTGTCTGCGAGGGCTGCGGCGAGACAACAAGATGCATGGGCACAGAGTACAGCAACGATAGAATGACAGGAAAGACCAATTTCGAAATGACCCGGGAGTAGCCGCTTAAATCTTACTTCATGTTCTTGCATATCTTTTGCTGTGCATACAGAAACAAGAGGGGCGCATGAAAGAAATTCCTGCATACAAATCACCAGTCAGCCTCATACCTGGAGGCTGTCTTCAGTATCTTGATTTTTCAGTAAGCCTGTCACAGCTAGACAAACTCACGCGCTTTTTTCGTGAAGAGCAGAAGCAGGATGCGCAAGAGCAAGGCAGACATCGAAATGTATTGTTCAACCTGGCAAAAGATGAAGACGGCTGCTTTGTGGACATGAGCACAGGAAAAGCCTGCGACTATGACTACGAAGTAAAAGCCGTCAAATGCATCGACGTCTGGCTTGACAAGTGGCTGCCTATCCCGATGCTTCGTACCCGCGATCAAAAATGGCCCGATGGTGGGTGTCGTTTCGAATTGGGACCGAGCAACTGGGCCCGCTGCAAATTGATGCGCTCCATCGACTCTCCGGGACAGTTGCGGCTCATGGTTGTTTTCGACATGGGAGTGGAAATGCCCCCGGACACCGGGGAGCAGTACTTCGCGCTGTCAGCCAAGGATGTGGAGGCCCACGCCACCTTTCGCATAGCCTGGCACGTGCGCGACAATGCCTGGTTCCTGAACAGCCCCTGGGTCGATGAATGGGTGTATGGCGTTTGGTCTGGATGGCAGGAGAAAACCAGAAAGCGAAATCAGGAATCCGACTTTTTCCTGGAGTACCTGGCCAGCTACTTGACGTTTCTGGAAGTGATCCGCATCGCCATGCGGGATATCGCCGTACAGGTAATCAATCCAAAGCACGAGAATCCCGTGGATGTGGACTTCATTCTGGACATCGGCAACTCCCGCACCAGTGGAATTCTTGTCGAGACCTTCCCCCAGAAGATCACCAATCTCAATGACAGCTATCTGCTCCAACTGCGTGATCTCAGCGAACCACAGCATGTGTACTCCGAGCCGTTTGAAACACGAGTCGAGTTCACGGAAGCTGAATTCGGCAACGATGTCTTGTCCCGACGATCCGGCAGAAGATCACCGGCCTTCAGCTGGCCGTCTCCGGTACGAGTCGGTCCTGAAGCCTGCCGATTGTCCACCGCGGCGGTATGTGCGGAAGGCACCACAGGCATGTCCAGCCCCAAACGTTATCTTTGGGATGAACGCCCCTGGTTGCAGACCTGGCGTTACAACACCGGTGGAGGGCCGGAGCCCATGGTGACCAAGGGGTTGCTCCCCAGGCGGGTCAATCAGGAAGGAACACCGTTGTTGTGCGCCGACGACCCGCTCTTCAAGAGGAACCCCAGCTTGCGCGCCCAGACCATGGAAATGGCTTTCGAGTCCCTGTTCACGCGCAGTTCATTGATGATGTTCATGCTGGTGGAGATCCTGACGCACGCCTTGATGACCATCAATTCCCCCACCCAGCGTTCACGTAGAAACCTGCCGAACGTGCCGCGGCGATTGCGCCGTGTGATCTTCACGGTCCCCTCGGGCATGCCGATCGCCGAACAGCGTATCTATCGGCGCTGGGTTTCTTGGGCTGTCCGCGTGCTCTGGGATGCCTTGGGCTGGCAAGACTTCTACATCGAGGAACGCCAAAAACAGGGGTCGGCCCGACCGGACTACAGACAGAATCCACAAGTCAAGTGCAACTGGGATGAAGCCACCTGCACGCAGCTTGTCTATCTGTTCAATGAATTGACCCGTAAGTTCCATGGCGATGCGCACTATCTCTTCGATCTGATGGGAAAGGTCCGCCCCGAGGAGGGGACGTGTCCTTCCATGCGAGTGGCCGCGATAGATATCGGAGGCGGCACAACGGATTTGTCCATTACCACCTTTCTTCTGGAAAGCGACGTGGGTTCCAGCAACCGCATCCGCCCCAGGATCAATTTCCGCGACGGCTTCAGCATCGCCGGGGATGACATCCTCCGGGATATCGTGATCCAGCACGTACTGACTGCCATTGGCAATGCGGCTTCCGGCGGCGACAGCAGGCAGGGGAAGACGATCTTGGCGAAGCTGTTCGGCCGGGAGGTGATGGACATCTCCCACAGGGAGCGCAATCTCAGGGCGCTTTTTGTCCGGCAGGTCACCGTACCTCTGGCGTTGTCCCTGCTCTCCATTTACGAAAAGACCGATCTTCTGTCTGGTTCCGGCGGTGTAACCCACAGATTGCGCGATTTTTTCAAACCGCATATCGAGGACGCCGCGGAGGAGGCCTCCGCCGACACTGCCCCATACCTGCGGCAGCATCCCTGGCCCAGTCCCACGGTCATCGACTATGTCGAAAGCGGCGTGGACCGCCTGGTCCCTGACCGCTCGTTCAGTCTGATGGATGTGGAAATCAGGATCGAACCTCGCCAAATCGACCGCACGATCAGAGAGTCCATAGGTAGGCCTCTTGCCAATCTTTGCGAGGTCATTCAGGTCTACAATTGCGATGTCCTGCTGCTGTCCGGACGGCCGAGCATCTGGCCGGCGATCATCTCGACGGTCTATGCAAAGCTGCCTGTGCCGCCTTCCAAAGTCATTCCCATGTGCAAGTACCGTGTCGGTCCATGGTATCCGTTTGCTGATCCATTTGGAATCATATCGGATCCCAAGACGACCGTCGTCGTGGGTGCTATCCTCTGTGCATTGTCAGAAGGACATCTCGAAGGCTTTTCGTTCGACACGACACGCCTTTCCCTCCAATCCACGGCACGGTTTATTGGTGAGATGGAGATGCTTACAGGCCAACTCAAAAGAGACAAGGTCTGGTTCGCGGTCAATGTCGAGGACGCCAAGGAACAGGAGCAGACACGTGAGATTCAGTTCGGAGGTCCAATCACGGTTGGCTTCCGACAATTGGAAGTTGAGCGATGGACAACGACACGGTTTTACGTGATCGATTTCGCAACCGAGGACGCCAGACGCAAAGCGGCCGGACGGCTGCCTTACACGCTCACCCTGCGCTACAGACTGGCCGAGCTGGAGGATGCGGCGGACGCACAGCGGGATGAGGGTGAAATGGAGATAATGGAGATAGCGGATAAATCCGGTGCCGGAGTGAGTCGCCGTGACCTCGAGGTGCGTCTGCAAACCTTGCCCCTTGACGAAGGATATTGGTTCGACACAGGCATCGTTTATCACGCCTTTTGACCGGCTTTAAAACAGCCTGCATTTCATAACTATTTTTTGTGACGAGAACAGTATGTGATAATTGGCAAAACCGCGTTTTTGCCAACTCGAATCGAAAAAGTCTGGACGGACTTTTTCAACACCCTGTTAAGCTCAAATACCGCGGAGAGCCCCATGGATGTTGAACAGAATGCCAAGCTGGCCGATCGTTGCGCTGCACTTGCAGAAGTCGCTCAAGAGGCTGCCGGCTGGGTTCGGAAAAACAGAGAACTCGTTCGGGGGGAGCATGACGGATTGCTGGCGGAACTGCGCCGCAGCACGCGTTTTTTCCGCCGCTGCAGGACCGCTGCGATGCGTAAAATGTGCGTGGGTGTTTTCGGACCAAGTCAAGCCGGAAAGTCCTACCTGATATCCGCCCTGGCCAGTGACGCCCAGGGAGGGTTGATGGCGGACTTCAACGGGAAAGCACACGATTTCGTCAGCGAGATCAACCCCAGCGGAGGAAAGGAGTCTACAGGGCTGGTGACCCGCTTTACCATGACTCCACCGCCGCAACTTCCCGAGGGCTTTCCAGTGCAAGTCAGGCTTCTGTCCGAAACAGACCTGGTCAAGATATTTGCCAACACTTATTACGCGGATTGCGAACATGAGGACGAACCCGATGCCGCTGCCATCTCCGAGGCACTGGACGTGCTGGAAAAGAGGGCGCAGCAGTCGCCTGGACGCATCACCTTGGATGATTTCGAAGAGTTGCAGGAATATCTGGCCAAGAATTTCAAGTCCAAATCCAGGGTTCAAGAGTTGTTTAGAGTCTTCTGGCCCCGGGCCCTCGAAATCGGACCGCTCCTGGAAACAAGAGATCGCCTCAAATTGTACGGTCTCATCTGGGATAACGTCGAGGTGTTTGACAGAACCTTGGCTGTATTGGTCAGCGCCCTGGACAGTCTGGGCCACCCCGACTCGATCTTCTGTTCCCTGGAAGCACTGATCCCCAGGGAGAAAAGCATCATTGACGTCGCCATGCTCCTCGGACTCGCAGACAATGACCAGAAGGACGTCATCGAGATTGCATCAGCCCAGGGTGCGCGCATTTCATTGTCACGCCCCGTTCTTGCCGCGTTGACGGCGGAGCTGACGATCCATATGCGCACCAGACCGGATGATTACTATGAGCACACTGACCTGCTGGACTTTCCGGGCTACAGGGCAAGGTATGCCCTCCGTGACTTGCGGCATGAATTGAAGAAGCCGGAGATGCTCAAGGAGCTGTTTCTGCGAGGAAAAGTCGCCTATTTATTTCAGCGCTACTGCACGGAGCGTGAGTTGACCAGTATGCTTCTATGCATCAGTACTAGCAATCAGGAAGTGCAGGACCTTCCGGGTGTGATCAATGAGTGGATCCTTTCCACCCACGGTGAGACTCCTGAACGTCGCAAGGGCAATCCTGTATCCTTGTTCTTCATCCTGACCAAATGCGACCTGGAATTTGAAGAAAAAAAGGGCCAGCCTGATGTTAAGGATCGCTGGGACATCAGGCTGCACGCATCCTTGTTGGATTTCTTCGGCAGGCAATACGACTGGCCGCACAATTGGGACGGGACATCGAAATTCAACAACCTGTTTCTTCTCCGGAATCCAAACTTCCGCTTCGATGCTATGCTGAACTACGAAAATAACCGCGAATCCTCGGTACGGGAGGACAAGCAGGGTTTTGTCTCGAACCTCAAGGCGGCATTTCTCGGGAGCGATCTTGTCAGGGACCATTTCGTTGATCAGGTTGCTGCCTGGGAAGCCATGATGCGTTTCAACGACGGGGGCATCGGGCTCATACGTGACAGACTGCGCCCCGCATGCAATCCCGTACTCAAACGCAAGCAGATCGAGATTTCCATTGCTGGATGCCAGGAACGCCTCCTCTCTCGTCTCAAGTCGTATTGGCAAAGCGACGATCGCGAGGAGATGCGTAAACAGAAGCAGGACCTTGCACGTCAACTGGCACGCATCATGGCTGTCATGATCCAGGGACAGCGTTTCGGAGAGTTTCTCTGCCGTCTCTGCGTGCACGATCACGAACTGCACACCCTGTACTATGACGTCCGACGCGAATTGCGGCGGGAAGAGTCTGAAAGTCAGGCGATGGACCATGCCTTGGTTGTCGGCAAGACCGTGGATGCCAACTCGCTGCTCGAGGAACTGAACATCTTTGATGACGAGCCTGCCCAGAAGGAAACGCCCGCACCCCTGGCCACATCGTTCCAGGACGAAACCGCGGCTTTTGCTGCGCGCATCGAAGGGTATTGGTGCAGGCGCCTTCGTGACATATCCGACGACCCGGTAATGCAGCAGTACTTCGGTCTGTCGCAGAAAATGTTTGGTGATTTCGTGGGTGAACTCATTCTGGGAGCTGCGCGTGTGAATCTGCGTCAGGAGATGGAAGAAGCCATGCGCAAGGCAGCCGCATTCGCTGATGTCGATATGGAACGGGTGGTTTGGAAACAATCTTGCCTAGCCGCTAGGCGCATCAATGCGTTTATCGACTGGCTCGGGCATAATCCACGTACCAAGTCCGAAGCTGAAAGAACAGTTACCGTGAATAGCAAAACGGTTTCCCTTTTCAATCCCCCCCCCGCAGTGCAGCATTATCCGCAACTCAGCGACGAGATGGGAGTTCTGGAGAAGCAATGGTACCATGACTGGCTGATGGCCTTGATCTACAACATCATGGCCAACGTCGATTTTGACGGAAAGGGCCTGCTGAATATCGAACAGAACATCATTATTGGATCTATCATCAAGACTTTTTCGCAGCAACAATAGGGGATTGAAGTGATAGTCAGATACGAAAACGATACAAGCAAGGGTGCGGGTAACGGCATCTTCATACTGCAACAACCAGCGAATGCCCTTTCTCCAGAGGGGTGCCGGTTCACCATCCGTCGCTCCAGCGATCAAAACTACCTTGCTCCAGGCGGCTGGCAGGAAGCCGAGATGCTTTTGCGCCCTGCAGCAGCGCAACAACAGAACAATGATTTGAAGCTGTGCGTACGTAACGACATCGTTGACCACCTCGACGAACTCGAGGGGTATCGCCTGACCGTCATTGCAACGGACGGAAGCCGAGATTCAGGCATCGTGCAGGGACTCAAAGGAGTCGTTTATTCTCCCATGCGCGGTGGCGGGTTGGTCTCGGGTATTCCTGAGAAACCCGGCTCGGACTCGATGAATTCCCACGACAATGAGCAGAGCACACGTGAAGACAAAACGGAGCGCGCCCCGGAAACAAGGGTATCACCGCCGCCCCAGCAGGTACATAAGCGCTTTCCGGGATGGCTTCTGGCTGGTGCCTTGCTCCTCCTTCTCCTTGGAGCGGGGGCTGCGGCCTGGTACCTCTGGGAGCAGAACAAAACCTCGACCGCAACCCAGGTTGCTGACCCCACCAGCGTAGCAGAAGAACCTGTCGCGGCCCAAGTCTCGGATTCCGACAGTGAAGCGATAAAACCCGATGAAGCATTGGGGTCGAATTCCACCAGCATAGCTGAAGAACCAACTGAAACCCAGGAAGCTGATTCCGCCTTCGAGGCAGAAGAACCAATTGGGGATCAGATGTCGGATTCCGGCAATCCGCCGGATAGCCCGGCTGATTTGTCGGAATCTCCTGACGAGACCGTGGCGCCCCCTGCTGGAGACGATACAAGCCCCGCTGCCACAGGGGAGGAAACCGCAACACGGGAGGAGCAACCTGCTGTCGTGTCCACGGATGCTTCGCCGGCGGAAGAACAAGCCCCCCCCGAGGTTTTAGGGGCGGATGTGACGCCGGCACCGGAGTTGGATCAGGAACCTTCTCCCGTGGATCAGGAACCTGAATATGCAGGGCAGGAACAGGCGCCTTCCAAAGAGGAAACTGAACAACGCCCTGAAGCACCCGCGGCTCCCGAGCTGACGCCCATGCAAATGGCCCGTGCCTTTCTCCGTGATATGGGCCGCCCGGAACAAGCCTTGGAGTTGGGCAAAACCTTCCCTGATACCCCTGAGGGGCGGGATGCGGCGTTTCTGGTGCTCGAGGCCGCCGCGGATGGCGGGATGAGCGAAGCCATGCTCTTGCTGGGAGGGTATTACGACCCCCTCGATACGGCTCCAAGCGGCACCATCCAAAAGGATCCCGAGCAGGCGGTCCGGTTGTACGACCAAGCCAAGGTATTCGGACATCCCGAGGCTGGCAAGCGTCTGGAGGCGCTGCGGAACTGGCTCAATCAGCAAGCGAATCAGGGAAACACCCAAGCGCGTGAACTCCTTTCACGTATGCGGTAGGCTTTCACCTCGTATTTTCGCTCTGGTCTTGTTTTTCGATACGCGTGCCACGTCGGGAATTTCATGTGCTAATGCCTTGGTGCTGCTGATGTATACGCAACATTGACATACATTTCATGCCACATTGCATCTGCAGCTGAGACTCGTTTATGCGCTGCTTCATGATCTTTGCATACATATCCACTCTAGTAAAATCGTGCAGTTCACCGTGGAGGTAAGCATGTTCTCATTCATACGTATCGTTATGTTGCTTTTTGTCATTCTGTCCCCGGTATGTACCGTTCTTGCCGCGGATAGACAGCCTCTTTTGCAGGAAGGCAAGAAAACACTCTTTCAACGGGTGGTCACCCATCCCGGTGCGCAACTCTATTCCGGTCCCGAGCAGGGGGCGAACGTACTCAGAACCGACATCAAAACCTTCACGGTGATGTATATTTACGCAAGACAGGGCAATCGCCTGGAGGTAGGGGTGTCCAGCAACGCGGCTGAAGGCTGGCTCGATGAAGCCATGACGACACCTTGGCCCCAGGCGATCACCATGGTCTTCACCGAACGGGCCAATCGCAGTCCTGTCCTGTTCTTCAAGGATCATGCAGCCATCGTGGATACATGTACCAGCGACAACCTCATGGCAAAGGTCGAGGACTATTTGGCTGCCATTTCAAACGTAAAAGCTGGTGGTCCAGCTTCCGCGGAACTTCCTGTGATCGCGGCGGAGCCTGCCGATGAAGTGGGCGCTGTTTCGCGCGACAGATTCTATCTGGTGCCGGTGATGAACATGGATACGCAGTTCCAAGGAACGCAATTGATCGAAGTGGCCTCTCTCGATCCTGGCGCAACAGGTGCAAGCGGGAGTCAAAAACCAGCCGAAACCGCCCCCCCTCTTCCCCAGGAGTTGAGCACCGGGATCGCCATTGTCATTGACACCACCATCTCCATGCGCCCGTATATCGAACAGACCCTGGAACTCGTCCGCCAGATTTACGACTACCTTGAACAGAGCCCGCACAAGGAGAAGGTCGCCTTTGCCGTGGTTGCCTTCCGCAGCAGCACAATTGCGACTCCAGGGCTCGAGTATGTCAGCACTGTTGTCAGCGACTTCAAGACCGTCACTGACAGGCGGAATCTCGAAATAGCCCTGGGGGAAGTCCACGAGGCGACGATATCCAGCCACACCTTTGACGAGGATTCACTGGCGGGAGTCAAGACCGCGGTCGATAAACTCTCATGGCAGAACTATGCCTCCCGGGTTATGCTGCTCGTGACCGATGCAGGCCCGATCACTGGTTCGGACAAGTATTCCTCCACACTGTTGGACCCGGCCGAGATGGCGGACTACCTTCGGGTGCATAACATCTGGCTGACAGCGTTGCATGTGAAATCGCCAAGCGGCACGAAGAATCATCAGCATGCCGAGAAGGCATACCGGGATTTGGCCCGCATGAGTGACGGCACTGTCAGCTACCTGGCCATTGATGCCGCTAGTAACCAAAAAGGGGCGACACAATTTCATCTTCTCGGTCGGACCATGGCGCAGGGGTATCTCGACTTGGTCACTGCCACGGCAGAAGGCAGGGTGCTTCAGAAACCCGTTCAAGAAGTGAAGCCTGAGACACCCGAGGAACAGGCACGAAGATTGGCTGAAATCAGCGGCTATGCCATGCAATTGGAATTTCTGGGGGCGAAGCGCCAGAACCAGGCTCCCAGCGTGGTCAACGCCTGGATATCCGACACCGACCTCATTGCCCTTGCACAGAACCACCCCAACCCACCCCTGGCAATGCAACCAGCAGTATTGCTGACGAAAAACCAACTCAGCGACTTGTCCAAGCGTCTCAAGATAGTTCTTGATGAAGCCACGAAATCGCAACGCCTTGGCGGGACGGGCTTCTTTCAGAATATCGTCTCCGCCGCGGCACAACTCACCAGAGACCCCAGTCAATTCAGCAATTCCCCAGGACTCAACCTTGTCCAGACAGGAGTGCTCGGCGAGTATCTTGACGATTTGCCCTATGTCAGCGATGTCATGGCAATGACGGAATCCGACTGGTACAATAAAAGCGTGGGTGAACAGACGCAATTCATCAACAGATTGCGTTCACGCATCGCACGATACGATGAGTATGACATGGACAGATCCGGATGGGAGAGCTTCGGTTCACCCAATCCCGGCGATTGGGTGTATCGGGTTCCCCTGACAGCCCTGCCCTGATCATGTGCGCGTTTCGGACTGACTGGAAAGTATGAAGCTCCACACAGCCATACCATCGCAAAGGGGAGAGGCATGCCCTTTAGTCCCTCAAAACAATACTCCATACGTGACCTGTCTCTGGAAAGGACCATGGGACCGGGATATACACTGTCCATTCCCCGCCTGGAGATCCGTGCTGGTGAAAAGCTGGCGATCACCGGCCCAAGCGGCTGCGGCAAGAGTACCGCACTGGATTTGCTCGGGATGGTGCTCACGCCGAGTCACGTGGAGAACTTCGTCTTCGTTCCCAACGAGCATGAAGGCGTCGATGTCGCCAAGTGCTGGATGCGGGGGCAGCGAGACCGACTCGCGGGACTTCGACAGCGCCATATCAGCTATATTCTCCAAACAGGTGGGCTTCTGCCGTTCCTTACCGTATCCGAAAACATGGAACTGTCCGCAAGGGTTCTCGCGCAACCAGACAGGAAAGGGCATGTAAAGCAGATCGCACGGCGTCTTGGAATCCAGGAACTTTTTCGATGCCTGCCACAAAGACTGTCCATCGGTGAACGGCAACGGGTTGCCATCGGGCGGGCACTGGCATGCAGGCCGGCGGTCATTCTTGCCGACGAACCCACAGCCTCCCTTGATCCCGCACATGCCGGCACGGTGATGGAGCTTTTACTCGAGGCGGCTTCGGACTACTCCGCCACGCTGATACTCGTGACCCATTCACGTAAAATTGTTAGAGACTATGGCCTCAAGGAATTACCTATGCAGATCCACACTCGGAAACAGGGCGGCGTTACCGCGGTTTTGGAGAGTGGCCAGTGATACGGGGCGTGCTCATTGCAGCTCACCTGGCGGTACTGGATTTCCTTCATGAACGGTTGATGTCCCTGTGCGCCGTGTTGTCATTGGCCAGTATTCTGGCCCCGTTGCTGGTTCTGGCAGGTACCCGCTATGGCATTGTCAGCGTCCTCGAGGAGCGTCTGCTCAGCGATCCCGCCATAATGACAGTGCTGCCTGCCGGAAGCAGCGGCGGTTATGATTTGGACTGGATCATGGAGTTGCGAGATCATCCTGATGTGGCTTTCATCGTTCCTCGGACACGGGATATTGCCGCCAACATCCAATTGGAGCGCCAACAGCAATCCGGAACAAGACGTGTTCCTGTGGACATGGAACCCACCGATGTGGGAGACCCCTTGCTACAAAGATATGGCGTTCGACTTCCGGAAACTGAACAGCTCGTCCTTTCCGCTTCCGCGGCGAGAAAGCTGGGAGCGTCCGCGGGCGACAGTATCATCGGTCGGCTTGGACGAAGACTCGCCAACGGAAAAATGGAGTCTGCCGCGATACCGTTGACTATTGCCGGTGTCTTGCCGGTGGAGGCCGAGGACAAGGATGTGGCTTTCGTGCAGCTGGCCCTGCTGGAGGATGCGGAGAATTATCGTGACTGCATTGCGGTGCCGGAACGAGGATTCGCTGGAGACCCACCCGCCAACGCCAAACGCAGGTACGGAGGTTTTCGCCTCTACGCCAAGAACCTCGAAGGCGTGGCGATTCTGCGAGACTATTTGACGGGACAGCAAGTCGAAGTCCTGACTCGGGCCCGAGAGATTATGGCCGTCCAAAGCCTGGACCGCTCCCTGACCTTGATCTTCGCCCTCATCGCCTCCAGCGCGGGCATAGGTTTCGTGGCTTCCACATCGAGCAGTGTCTTGGCCTCGGTACGCCGCAAGGACAAGCATCTAGCCATGGTCAGACTCATGGGTTTTTCAAGTATGGCCATCCGGATGTTTCCCCTTGTCCAGACCTTGTTGACAGCAGTTCTTGGGATGTTGGTAGCATTTGCCGCTTATTCGGGAATCGCCTTGTGTATTGATGCCCTGTTTTCCGAGGCCTTGCATGAACAGTCTGTCTGTCACCTTCCGTTGCCACATCTTGCGCTCGCATTCGGTATTGTCCTGTTGCTTTCCTTTGTTTCGTCCATCGCGGCCTCACTGCGCGCCGCACGCATTGACCCTTCGGAGGTCCTTCGCGAGATTTGAAGTGCAGCACATCAGGGAGACAAGCTACATGTCCACGAGTCCTGTCCTGCTATTGCTGTTCCTCGTTTTGCTCCTCCCCAGTCCGGCTCAGTCAAGCGGCCTGAAAAGCAGAACGCAAGTCAGCCTGGAAAATTCCTTCAATCCACATCCAACTTCCGATGATGTCATTCTTCCCATGCCCTGCGGTCTGCAAATGGTTTTCAAGACAGTTGAAATTCCAACTCAGGGGCTGCTCTGGGATCGCGGCATTACCCTTGGATGCGAGAACTGCGACAGACAAGGCATGGAGTACTACGATCGAAAGTATCCCTCATCCATAGCGGGCCCATTCACAAGGGCTGACTTGCCTTCACAATGGAACGACATCCTCCCACAACAACAAGAAGTGAAATACCATTATTATTTGATTGGCAAGTATGAGGTGAGTGCTTTGCAATGGCAGGTCATGATGACCGGCATATGTCCTTCTGACACGATTACTGACGTCGATGTCGCACCAAAAACGGAAATATCATGGTATGACGCTCTTGACTTCACAAAACGCTATACTGAGTGGCTTCTTGAAAATGAACCAGACAGTCTCCCTCGGTATAGAGATGACCCAAAGAATGTCGGATACATGAGGCTTCCCACCGAAGCCGAGTGGGAATATGCCGCGCGCGGTGGAAACAAGGTTCCAACAGAAACCCTGAATCAAGAGGACTTCTTTCCGCTTGAGCAGAACACTACCTTGGCTGATTATTCCGTCTATCGTGCGGAAGGTATCGCACGCATATTCAATAATCCACTGCAAATCGGCTCACGAAAGCCCAATCCCATTGGACTGTACGATACCGCGGGAAACGTCGCCGAAATGGTCATGAGTCCCTTTCAGTTTTCAGTCGGGGGGCGTCTGCATGGTTCGGCTGGCGGTTTCCTTCGCAAAGGCGGCGGATTCATGAGTTCTGAAGGTGAAATCATGCCTGGGCGACGCGAGGAGATTCCCTTCTTCAGTATCCGCGGCGCCACTGCTTCCAGGGATATGGGATTTCGACTTGTCCTCTCGGGTATCAACACCCCCGACGGGGGGAGAAAACAAGAACTCATGGCTGAATGGGAGCAGCTCGGTGAACGCGGGACCGTCCTCGTCACTGGCGAAAACACCCTTCAGGAATTGGACAAGCTTCTTGAGACCGTTGTTGATCCTGACCTCAAGCAAAACCTGTTGAAACTGCGGTCGATCATCAAGGACAATCAAGTTCGGTTGGAAATGAAGGAGAGTGAAACTGTTGAAAACTTTGTACGCACCGCAGTTTACATTATCGAAGCGTTGCGCAGCTATGCCGTGAGAAATTCAATGGCCGTAAAACAGATCGAGGATGCAAAAGCCAAACTCGCTCAGTTAAAGGAGACAGGCGATACCGAAAGTGAAATGTGTCAGTTCCATGAGGATACAATACTACAGTTCCGCGAGTTGCAGAGCAATTTTATAGCCGCCATCAATGGGATACTCAACTTCTATAAAATGAAGCTTCAGGAGATTGGAAATTACGACCCTGATCTCGTGAAGTCAAAAATCAAACTTTTAAAAGACGAGTACGGTGACTTGAAAAATGGGTTCATGAAGAACATGCGACAAAATATTGACAACTTAGAATCGCATATTGAATTTTACTATTCAAAAAAAGAAAGTGAGCTATCAAAAGGCAAGATTTTGGACGATATTCTTGTTAAAGTCCTGCGCGAGGATATTCCCATGAAGTGACCTGCCCCTCGCCACAAACGTGGTCCCACGTGCCACCGAGTAGCCTCGTGAAGGAGGCCGCTTTCCGCGATGGACAATGATGCCGCCTGTAGCAAGCCAGAAGCGTGTATGTAAAGTCCGGGTCCTCGCGGGGCGGG